>CAMBMS010000015.1 GCA_945868845.1 Asaia bogorensis
AGGCATTGACCGCTGGCGGGTTGTAGGCGTCCGCGCTGCGCGGCTTGGTGAAATATTTTGACAACTTCTTCGAGGTGATCGGCCTGGCGGTGCTGCTGTATGTCCGTTACCCGCTGCTGCTGCGTAACGTGGAGGGCTGACTGGCTGAGCGCGGGATCGAGATCTGCCATGAGACCGTGCGGCTAGGGTGGAACCGCTTCGGCTCGCTGTTGGCCGCTGAGCTCAGAAAGCGCCATTCCGGTCACGCCAGGGCTGCCCGGAATGGCAGAGGCATCTCGAGAGGTGGGAGTGGCAGATGCATCTCAAGAGGTGTTGGTGAACATCAACGGGCGAGCCCACTCTCTGTGGCGGGCCGTCGATCATCAAGGCGGGGTTCTGGAAGCCGTTGCAACGAAGCGGTGCGCTCGCCGTGCTGCCTTGAAACGTCTCAAGAAACGGATGAAGCGCTATGGTCAGCCGCAGGCCGCACCATAGCAAGCACATCTGTCGGTGACCACGACCCTGCGTGAGATCGCCAACGTGGCCCGCCATGTCTGCACCAGCCATTCCGGCGACGCGAGCGGGCGATGCGGTGCTTCCGGCGCATGGGGACGCTGCAGAAATTCGTCGCCGTGCATGGCCCCATCCATCATCACTTCGACCAACAGCGTCACCTGATCAGCTGACAGACCAACAATACAAACCGCTCCGCCACTATGGCCGGGTGGCAGGCCCTTATGGCCTAAAGCCGACCATCCCCGCGTCCGATGTCTCCGCCTGCTAGATTGGGCAGTTAAGTTGACAAAGCCCACGTTCGTATCGGACTGATGAAGAGGGGGGCTGAGTGACGTCGCTCCTAGTGGGGTTTTGGGTAACGCCCCGACCTTCCTTCCCCCAAGTCCACCCCCAACGCCCCGGGCTCAGCCCTGCTGTTCCTGGGTGAAGAATTTCTGCCCCGCGTCAAAATGATTAGGGGCACGAAAAATGCCAATCACGGTGGCCCCGCGGGGCCCGGCCCAGGCGACATGAGTATTGCCCGCGGGGCGCCAGACAAAATTACCGGTGGTGGTGATGCCTTCATCGTCTTCGAACGTACCTTCAAGGACGTAGGTTTGCTCGACGGCCATGTGTTCGTGCAGCGGCACTTCGGCGCCAGGTTCCATTTTTAGCAGCAGGGTGTCAAAGCCGGCACCGTCACTGAACAGCAATTTCATCTGGATGCCGGGAAATTTCGTCGTCGTCCAAGGCGTGTTCACCACATCGACGAAGACCGAGGCCGGCGATATCTCATCGGCTAGGAGGCGTTTGCGATTGCCGGCTGGGACGTGAACCTTCTGTGTTCCCTCTGGCATGCTTTTGCTCCCGCGGTTCTGTTTGGGCGCCATGTGGCCCGATTGCGGAGTTTTCTGTCAAGGGTAGTGTACGCAAGCTTGCGTAAATGCATGTTGACCTGTTGTGCATGGGCGAGCCCATGCTGAAATTCTCTCAACTGCCGGCGCGGGCCGATGGCAGCGTGCTGTATCTGGAGGGACATGGCGGCGACACCGCCAACGCAGCCGTCGCGGCAGCGCGGCAGGGGGCGTAGGTCGGTTACATCACCGCCATCGCCCATGACATGGCAGGCGATTTCTTCCTTTGGTTGAGGGCGCGCGAGGGAGTGGTCGTATCGACCGTGATCCACATGGCGGATACACCAACCGGGGTTTGTTTCATTACCCATGATGACGGCGGGCACCAATTTCATCATTACCGGATCGGGTCCGCGGCGTCGCGCTACGGCGTGAGGCATGTGCCGGAGGCGGCCATCGCTATGGCCGGGCGGGTGCCTGACAGGGCGATGGTTGCCAGCAAGGCTCGGGTCTTGCGACCGGCGGGAAGGACATTTTTACTGATGAGCGTCCAGGCTGCTATCTGCCCGATTATACGCAAGCACAAAAGTGGCTTTCCAGCATCGGGGACCGGCAGGGCCGGATTGGCGATTCTAGGCGCTACCCTTGACGTCATATTATCAATTTTGGCTTAAATTGACGTTATGCAAAGGGTTTCAATACGCCGATTAGATAGCGGCCATCTCAAAAATTGGCCGGACGTCGCCGCCCCAGGCACCGTGGTAAAGTTGTAACCAAGCCTCGGCCTGGGTCGGGCCGCCGGCGGCGATCATGTCCAGTGGGTCCAGATAGACGCTTTCATCCTGCCTGGCGGCGTTGCGATGGGCCCGCGCGCGCAGCCCGTCGCGCGCGATGGTCAGCACGTCACGCGCCAGGTCGCGCAACCCTCGGCCGCGCCATTGGGCTGACATCCCCAGCCGCGGCACGGCGGCGCGTAGCGCAACGGCATCCTCCCAGCCGGCGCCGCGCAGCAGTGCCTCGGCGGCGCTCAGGGCGGCGTCGTCATAGAGCAATCCCACCCAGAGCGCTGATTGCGCCACCATCATCTCGGGCCGTCCGGCATCGGCGCCACGCATTTCTAGGAAACGCTTCAGGCGCACGTCGGTGAACACGGTCGTGAAATGATCCGCGAAATCGCCCACAGTGGCTACCTCCCCCGGCAAGGCGGACAACCGGCCCTGCATGAAATCGCGAAACGATGCGCCGGCAGCGTCGATATAGCGGCCATCTCGATAGACAAAATACATCGGCACCTGATCAACCAGCCATTCTGCATAACGCAGAAAGCCGAAGCCGGGCTCGAACATGACCTTTGGAATGCCGCTGCGCTGGTTGTCGGTGTCGGTCCAGACATGCGCGCGATAGGACTGGAACCCGTTCGGTTTGCCTTCGGTAAATGGAGAATTGGCGAAGAGTGCCGTCGCCAAGGGCTGTAACGCCAGGGATACACGCAGCTGGCGGAGCATGGTCGATTCAGAATCGAAATCCAGATTGACCTGCACGGTACAGGTGCGCGTCATCATGTCGAGGCCCATCGTGCCGACCAGCGGCATATAGCGGCGCATGATCGCGTAGCGGCCTTTCGGCATCCACGGCATCGCCGCGCGCGTATTCACCGGGTGAAACCCCAGCGGCGCAAAACCTAGGCCCAGCGGCTCGGCCACCGCGCGCACCTGGCGAAAATGTTCGTCCATCTCCGCGCGCGTCTCATGCAGGGTGATGAGCGGCGCGCCGGAAAGTTCAAGCTGCCCCGCCGGTTCCAGCGAGATCGCCGCGCCGCCCTGCTTTAGTCCGATCAGGTTGTCGCGATCGACAATCGGCTCCCCGTCATAGGCGGCGAGGCCTCCTAGCAGGGCGCGGATGCCGCGCGGCTCATAGGCGGGGGTGCTCAGTTCGTCGCGCCGAAAACCGAATTTCTCGTGTTCAGTGCCCAGCCGGAAGCTCGCGCGCCGCTTACAGCCAACCGCCAGATAGTCAGCCAGTTGCTGCAGCGACGTGATCGGCGTTGCGTCGCCTTCTCCGGGGTTGGACATGCGTCTCTCGGCGTTCGGGTCATTACGTGTGAGCGGACTCTAGCCGCAACCGGGGGCCTGTAACAGTGTCAACCCGACGATGGCCGCGGTCTCCGCGCGCAGGATGCGTGGGCCGAGGGAAATGAGCGTATATTTGCTCGCGTTCATCATCTGCGCGCGATCCCAGGACGAAAACCCGCCTTCCGGGCCGATTAGCAGCCCGGCCGGGCCGGAGGCAGGACGCGGAAGCGGTAAATCGCCGCGTTCCAGGGCGACGAACAAAGCGCGTTCCGCTGGCCAGTTCGCGAGCAAAACGGGCAGGGGCGCCAGCGGATGCAAGTCCGGGATGCTCAGCCGTTCGGATTGTTCGGCCGCCTCGATTGCGATGGCGCGTAGCCGATCCAGATTTATACGCGTCGCGTTGGTGCGCTCGGTGATGACGGGCAGCAGGGCGGCGACGCCGAGTTCGGTGGCCTTCTGCACTAGAAAATCGGTCGTATCGCGCTTGACGGGCGCGAAGGCGAGCCAGAGGTCGGCCTCCGGAGCCTGCGGGCGCAACATTGTCTCCACGGCCAACGTGGCCTTGTCGCGCCGGAGGGTCTCGATTTGCGCCCGAAATTCGCCGTCGCGGCCGTTGAACAGACGCAGCGTGTCGCCCGCGCCTTGGCGCATTACGGTGCCAAGATAGTGCGCCTGCGCTGCGCTTGGCACCACGATGGCGCCTTGGTGCAGCGGATTGGTGACAAAAAGGCGGATTGACCCGGACATGATCCAGTCACATTAGCATCCATGGCTACGCATACCGATATTGACGCCGATGGCTGGATCGCCCGCGCCCCAGCCGCGTGGCGTCCCTATCTTTTGCTGGCGCGGGTGGACCGTCCGATCGGCACCTGGCTGCTTTTCCTGCCCGGCCTATGGGGCATTCTGCTCGCCGCGCCGCCTTGGGTGGAGGCGACACGGCTGATCCTGCTCTTTGCCCTCGGCAGCCTGGTGATGCGCGCCGCCGGCTGCGTGGTGAACGATCTGTGGGATCGCGATATCGACCGGACGGTGGTGCGCACGGCGGGCCGGCCTTTGGCATCAGGCGCGCTGCGGACGCGCCACGCGCTGGTATTCTTGGCCGGCTTGCTGGCGTTGGGTTTGGCGGTGCTGCTGCAGCTCAATCCGTTGGCCCAGGCTTTAGGCGTGGCTTCGCTGGCACTGGTGGCGCTCTATCCGCTGGCGAAACGCATCACCTGGTGGCCGCAACTGGCGCTTGGATTTACCTTCGGCTTTGGCGCACCGATGGGTTACGTAGCGGCGGGGGGGCAGATCGATAAGGCCTGGGCGGCGATCTATGCCGCCGCCATTCTGTGGGATCTGGGATTCGACACGATCTACGCGCATCAGGACCGGGAGGATGATGTGTTCACCGGCATAAAATCCACCGCGCGATTGTTTGGTGAACAAACAGCATCTTTCCTGACGGTCTGTTATGGCGCGACGATCCTTCTGCTCGCGCTGGCCGGCTATCTGGCTGAGTTTTCTCCCCTGTTCTATCCGGCCTTGATCTTGCCGGCCGGCTTGCTAGCGCGGCAGGTGATGACGCTCGATATTCACGATCCCGCGCACTGCCTGCGCCTGTTTCGCGCCAATCGCGAGGTCGGGCTCGCCGTCGGCCTTGCCTTGCTGATCGGTCTTCTCGGGTGAGTACGCACACCGGTTTCGTCGCCGCTAACACCACTTTGTCACGCGCGTCCCTGGTGCCCGAAATTTCCCTTTACCTGGCCACCGAGATCACGCCGATCTGGCAGGCTAGTGAGGACTGGCTGCGCAAAAAAAATATGGCGCCACCCTTCTGGGCCTTTGCCTGGCCCGGCGGGCAGGCGCTGGCGCGGCATATTCTCGACCATCCGGAAATTGTTGCCGGCAAGCGCGTGCTGGACTTCGCCGCCGGCTGCGCCATTGCTGCCATCGCCGCAGCGCGCGCCGGCGCCGCTTCGGTGGAAGCGGCCGAGATCGATCCCTTCGCCGTCGCCGCCCTACATCGCAATGCCGCCGCCAATGGCGTAAGCATCGTTGCCGATACGCGGGATGTCGTCGGCGATGCCTGCCGCTGGGATTTTATCATCTGCGGCGATATCTGTTACGAGGCGCCGATGACGGCGCATATCCTGCCCTGGCTGCGAGCCATGGCCCGCGTGGCGGAGGTCTGGGTCGCCGATCCGGGCCGCGCCTACCTGCCACGCGCGCAACTCTCCCCAATCACCAGCTATATTGTGCCTACCTCGCTGGAGTTGGAAGATCGCACACAGCGCGAGGTTGTACTCTATCGCCTGTCGGCGGATGTCTCCCCATAGCCGGCACTATGGTGTAGTCTAGGCACACGAGCCGGAGAGTGCCATTCCATGACTGCGACCGCCATAGGGAAATCCGTCGAATCGCGCACCCTGGCGATGGTTTCGGCTGCGCATCTGGTCAGCCATGTCCATCAGTTCTCGTTCATCCCGCTGTTTCCGTTGCTGAAGGAACAACTGGGGGTTGGCTATGTCGAACTCGGCCTAGCACTGACAGTCTTTAACATTGTGACGGGTTTCGTGCAGGCGCCGATGGGTGTGCTGGTGGACCGGCTGGGCCCGAGGCGCGTGTTGGCGGCGGGACTGCTGCTGGGCGGACTGACCTATGTGTTTGTTGGCTTGATGCCGACCTATGCTGGGATGCTGATTGCCGCCGCGCTGCTGGGGCTCGCCAACGCGGTCTATCATCCGGCGGATTACGCCCTGCTGGGCGCGGCGATCGCGTCCGAGCGGGTGGCCCGTGCTTTTTCCATCCATACCTTTTGCGGCTTTCTCGGCGGCGCGTTGACCCCCACGGTGATGATCGCGCTGAGCAGCCAATTCGGTCTGACGGTGGCGCTGTTTGCCGCCGGTCTGTTGGGTATCGCGGTCGCCGTGCCGCTGTTACTTGCGACGGATCTGGACGAGGCAATGCCCTCCCCCCCTGGCAGCGCGGCGGGCCATGCGGTCACCACGCGCGCCTTGCTAAGCCCGCTGGTGCTGGGGCTGACGTTATTTTTCACCTTGCTCAGCCTTTCTACGGGCGCGATTCAGGCTTATTCGGTGGTGGCACTGGACGCCCTGTTTGGCGTCAGTTTCGCGATCGCCAACACGGCCTTGTCCTGCTTCCTGATGGCGACGGCCGTGGGCGTGCTGGCCGGTGGGTGGATCGCCGACAAAACGAGCCGGCACGCCGATGTCGCGGCGATCGGCTACGGCACTACGGCGGCGCTGACCTTGTTGATCGGCACCATCGATCTCGGCACGATTCCGCTGATCGCGATCATGACCCTGACGGGATTTCTCGGTGGCATGATCATGCCGTCGCGGGACATGATGGTGCGCGCGGCGGCGCCGCCCGGCACGGTGGGACGGGTATTTGGCATTGTCACCACCGGGTTCAATATCGGCGGTACGGTCGGGCCGATGCTGGGCGGCTGGATCATGGATCAGGGCGCCCCACGCTGGATTTTCCTCAGCTCCGTCGGGTTCATGGCGGCGACGGCCGCACTGGCGGTCCTCAGCGACTGGCACGCACTGCGCAGCCGGCGCCGCACGGCACGGACCGGTTTGGCGGAATAAGGACTTCCTGTTGGGACTCTCGTATTTTTAGGGTAATCTAGCTCTATTCACGGACTGCGGGAGAACGGACATGGGTCAAACCCTCGAACAATTCGCGCAAGCCTGTCGCAAGGCGTTGCAGGACCAGCCAGGGTCGGCCGGCCGCCTGCGGGTCTGCGGACTGGTGAAAGGGGTGCTAAGCGACCCTGAATTCATCAAGACCTACGTCACCGACGACCTGCCGGAGCGGAAGGTGCTGTATGAAGACCCGGAGCTCGGCTTCTGTATTCTTGGCCATGTCAATCGCGGCGCAAAGGGCAGCAACCCGCACGACCACGGTCCGTCCTGGGCGATCTACGGCCAGGCGGAGGGTGAGACGATCATGACCGACTGGGAACTGGTCGCCCCGCCGACCGACGATAAGCCTGGCAAGGTCCGCTTTGTGCGCGATTATTCCTTGCTTCCGGGACAGGCACATTTCTACGATATCGGCGTCCTGCACTCCCCCCGCCGTGACGCGGCGACTAAGTTGCTGCGGATCGAGGGGATGAATATGGAGCGGGTGAAGCGGAAGGCGTTTGAAGTCGCCTGAACGCCGCCGGCATGGCCGACGACGAGCTTGCTGATCTGCGACGTCGAGTGCTGCGTCTTGAGGACATGGAGGCGATCCGCACCCTGCGCAACCAGTACCATAGTTGCATCAATGACGGCCGCTACGACGAGATCGCCGCACTGTTCACCGAGGATGCGGTGGTGGAGCTGGGCTATCTCGCCCGCTACGAAGGCCTTGCAGCGATTGATCGCGGTTTTCGCGGCATGGGGGAGCGGGAACGGTTCTTCATCAAGCAATATATCCACAGCCATCTGGTGGAGGTGGACGGAGATTGCGGCACGGGTAAATCTTATTTGGAAGCCCGCTATGGCCGGTTCGGCGTCAGCTATCTGGTGTCAGGCAGGTACGATGATGCGTATGTTCGCCATGACGGCAAATGGCTGTTCCAGGCGATGATCGCAGAATTCTACTATACTGTTCCGGCCGGCGTGGGCTGGACCGGGGATGAGCTGCATTACATGAAACCGAAAATGTAAAAATATCTTATTTTTAAGACTCGAGACTATCTGCCGCCGGTTTGGTACGCTGTCCTTGGCCAACGCGGTTCATCATTCTGCGCATGCTCAGCAGTGCATCCCTCTCGGCTTTTTTGGCTTCGGCGCAGGTCCGCGCTTGTGGTGCAGCGCCTGTGGCGGAGCCGATGTCGGCGCGCGAACAGCAGATGCAGGGGCAGGAGCCTTAGGCAATGCATTGCCTGCTGCCACCGCCGGGTCGGCAGGCCTGCAACTGGCGCCCAAGGACCCACAGGTGGACCGCAGCGCGCCGCGGGGATCGTTGCTGGATCTGTCCGTTTGATATTACTGGATAACCGGGGCCATAGCCGGGTCACGGCTTTTTTTTCCGTTTCTAAAAGATTCACATTTGGGATTGATCTGTCGCCCCTGAGGGACCAATCTCCGCCCATGCCGGAATTCGTCCGCCGCATCCCGGAAGGTGACGACCGCGAGCGCATGATGTGCGCCGATTGCGGTTATATCGCCTACGAAAACCCCAAGATCGTCGTCGGCGCCGTGGTCGCGTCCGTCGGTGGTATACTGATGTGCCGCCGCGCCATCGAGCCGCGCCATGGATTCTGGACCCTGCCCGCCGGCTATATGGAAATGCACGAAACACTGGAGGAGGGTGCTGCGCGGGAGGCCTGGGAAGAGGCGCAGGCTCGCATCGTCATCGGCGATGTGCTGGGGATGTTCTCCATCAGCCGGATCGGCCAGGTGCATATTTTTTACGAGGCCCGTTTCGCCGATACCGGGCCGCCCCGCTTCGCTCCCGGCCCGGAAAGCCTGGAGGTGCGGCTAATGCCGCTGGCTGATATTCCCTGGGACGAAGTGGCTTTCCCCACCACGCGCTGGGCGTTGGATGCCTGGCAGGCACTACAAAAGGATATCGCACAGGAGGGTATCGGGTTGCCCGGAATGCCGGCCAGTAACCCAGCGACCGATCCGCGTGGTATCCACCGCTATCGCAATCCCGGAATGGGAGTGCCGTGATGAAACGTTGGATCATCCTGTTCGTGGTGGCTGGCCTGAGTATGGCCGCCGGACCCGTGCGCCGGGGCGGGGAGGAGGCTTTGCCCGTGCCCCCGATCCCGCAGGACCTGGTGAGCAGTGAGGCGGCTCCGATGCCGAATTCTTCCATGTTTGCGCCGTTGGATCTGCGTACGCCGCGCGGGCCGGAATTATCCCCGGCCCTGATGGTGCCGAAATACACCTACCAGGGCGAGGGGTTCCTGTACGGATCAACCGTCCAATCAGAACAGAACCGCAAAGCGCGCCCCGCTGCCGGCTTCAACCTGAAATTTCCCCTGCAATAGGCCGGTCACGAATATCTTCCTCCAGGCGCGGCGTAATCAACCTACTTCGATGTAATCCGAAACAGGGCGCATGCGCAGCTGGCCACAATCAAGTCCATAGAACTCACGTAATGGTGACTTATGCCTGCCAATCTGCGCGAAATTTTCCGTTTTTTGGAACTTCCAAGCGTACGGATGCGAGCTCCTGGCGCAGCGTTTGGATTTCTGCTCGTAGGCCGGCGAGTTCGTCGGCTGGTGTCCGCGGTTGCTGCCCCTCTGGTTGCGCGGGTGGATGCGTGGCGGGCGCGGCCTCGGGCGTAGGCGGCGGGTAGAACGGCGAGAATAGGCTCATCGCGCGTTCCATCATCGCCAGATTTTGGCGTCCGATCTCCTCCAGCCCGTCAGTGAGGCCGGGTTGTATCAGGGTTTCCATGGTCTGGCGGATGCTTGCCTGCACCTGCACCTGCACCTGCTCCTGCTGTCGCGCGAAGGCGGCCATGGCCTGTTCCAGATAGCGCGGCACCAGGCTCTGCATGTCCTCGCCGTACAGGCCGATCAGCTGGCGCAGGAAGTTAGTGGGGAGCATTGCGCTCCCCTTTCCCTCTTCCTCGACAATGATTTGGGTGAGAACGGAGCGGGTGATGTCCTCGTTCGTCTTGGCGTCACGGACGATAAAATCGCGGCCCTGGCGCACCATCGCCGCCAAGTTTTCCAAGGTGATGTAGTTGGAACTTTCCGTGTTATAGAGCCGCCGGTTGGCGTATTTCTTCACCACCACGGGCTTGGGTGCCGATGGGTGCGTGGTGTCCTCGTCATGGACCGGGTCGGACATGGTCTCCCTCCGGAGCCGAGTTCGGCTCCAGAATGCGACGTATGCCGCATATGCGAAAGCCCCTCGCGCCCGAAAGTTTCCGCCCGTGCAGCCGGCCCATGGGGCAGACCGTGATCCGGCCTGACGCCGTTAGCCCGTATCGCTGCCTTTGCCACCACAGGCGTTGATCCGGCGGTGATGGGGACGGGGCCGATCCCGGCGGCGTGCAAGGTGCTGGCCCGGCCCCGGTAGAGCGCGGCCGATCTGGATCTGATCGAGGCGAACGAGGCGTTCGCGGCACAGGCAATCGCGGTGAATTGCGATCTGGGCTGGGACACGGCGAAGGTGAATGTCGATAGCGTCGCGATCGCGATCGGCCATCCGATCGGCGCCTCGGGCGCGCGGGTGCTGATCATTTCGCCGCATGCAATGGCAAGGAGCGACGTCAGGAAAGGTCGGACGACCGTATACGTCGGCGGCGGTATGGGCGTGGCCATGTATCTGGGGCGATAAAGGCGAGCGCCGATTTCACCCGCCCCGGCGCAGCAACAATACCCAGTCGCCGCCTTCGCCTTCGCTGAGCGAGATCACCTCATGGCCCTGTTCGCACGCCGTGCGCGGCACGTTGGCGAGCGGCTCCGAGCCGCGCAGTTGGACTTGCAGAATCTGCCCCGGCGCCATCTTGTCGAGCGCCAGGCGGGTGCGCACGAAGGTCATTGGGCAAAATTCTGCGCGAATATCCAGTTCTCGATCCGGGATAACGATGTTGTTCATTTTGCCGCATTATCGTTGATCGGTTCATGAGGGAATGATTTTCTAGTTCCGCAGGAGTAGTTGCGAAACGCTTATTCTTTATTTTATAGAATGAAGACGTTCCCGATCAAGTCCAGGCCGAATGGAAAGGGCCCTGATTAGAAGGGGGGGGTTGTGTTGAAGGGGCCATAATGGCCGATAATACGGCGCATACCAACATATTGGGCCTGACGGCGCAGATCGTCTCGGCGCATGTCGCGCATAACGCGGTGCCGTCGGATGCGCTGCCCGGCCTGATCCAGGATGTCTACAAGATATTGGTGAATATCAGTGCCGACATCCCGCCGGCGCAGCGTCCGGCGCCAGCCGTTGCGGTGAAAAAATCGATTTTCCCCGATTACCTGGTCTGCTTGGAAGACGGCAAGAAGCTGAAGATGCTGAAGCGGCATCTGAAGACTGCGTATAGCATGTCGCCTGAGCAGTATCGCGATCGCTGGGATCTGGACGCCGCCTACCCGATGGTGGCACCGAACTATGCCAAGCAGCGATCCTCCCTGGCCAAAAAGATCGGCCTTGGCACCAAGCCAAATCCTGCTGGGCGCCGGTGAAAAATCGGGTGTCCGCAGCCCCTAGCACCCTTTCCATGCCTGCGATTGCCCGAATCAGGCGATTGCCTGAAATTTTCTCTTCTGGCATACCGCGCCGCCAACACGCCCTTGTCGCCCAGCCGCGTGCCATGGATTAGCGTTCGCCGCGTATCTGCCATCTTACCCGCTCGGTCTCCCACTCACCCCATCAAGATCAGGGAAAAAACGGATGCAACTCGCCTATATCGTGATCATCGCCTGCGGTGTGCTCGCGCTGATTTACGGCATTGTCACCGCCAAGAACGTGCTGGCGGCGGATGCCGGTACGGCCCGGATGCAGGAAATCTCCGCGGCGGTGCAGGAAGGCGCCAATGCCTATCTGAACCGTCAATACACCGCCATTGGTATCGTCGGCGTGGCCGTGCTCGTTCTGCTGACGATTACCTTGGGCATTCATGTCGGCATCGGCTTCGTCATCGGCGCGGTGCTCTCGGGCCTAGCCGGCTATGTGGGTATGAACGTGTCCGTGCGCGCTAATGTGCGTACCGCGCAGGCATCCCGCCAGGGGTTGGCGGCCGGCCTCGACATCGCCTTTAAGGCCGGAGCGATCACCGGGTTTTTGGTGGTAGGCCTCGGGCTGCTGGGTGTGGCGGTCTATTATTTCATTCTGCGCAATTCCATGAAGGGCGACGATGTGCGCCCGATCCTGGAGGCGCTCGTGGCGCTGTCCTTCGGCGCCTCCTTGATCTCCATCTTTGCCCGTCTCGGCGGCGGCATTTTCACCAAGGGCGCCGATGTTGGCGCGGACTTGGTGGGCAAGGTCGAAGCCGGTATCCCTGAAGACGACCCCCGCAACCCGGCCGTGATCGCCGATAACGTGGGCGACAATGTGGGCGATTGCGCCGGCATGGCCGCCGATTTATTTGAAACCTATGCCGTAACCATCGTTGCCACCATGCTGCTGGCGGCGATCTTCTTCGCCTCGCCGGTACGCGATCAGATGATGTTGCTGCCGCTTGGCATTGGCGCGGTGTGTATCGTCACCTCCATCATCGGCACCTATTTCGTGAAGCTGGGCTCTGACAACAACATAATGTGGGCGCTGTATAAGGGCCTGATCGTGACCGGCGTGCTCTCGGTGGCCGCGATCGCGGTGGTGATCGGCTGGTTCATCGGCTTCGGCACGAAGCTCGACATCATAGGCGGTGGTAGTACCAATGGCATGGCGCTGTTCGAATGCGCCCTTGTCGGTCTTGCGGTGACTGGCTTGCTTGTCTACATCACCGAATACTATACCTCCACCGAGTACCGCCCGGTGCGTTCCATCGCGCAAAGCTCTACCACGGGTCACGGCACTAACGTGATCCAGGGACTGGCGATTTCGATGGAATCCACAGCCTTGCCGGTTGTGGTGATTTGCGTCGGCATCATCGCCGCGTTCCTTCTTTCCGGGCTGTTTGGCATCGCTATCGCGGCGACTACCATGCTGGCGCTGGCCGGTATGATCGTGGCGCTGGATGCCTATGGCCCGGTCACTGACAATGCCGGCGGCATCGCGGAAATGGCCGACCTGCCGAAGGAAGTGCGGGTGACGACAGACGCGCTAGACGCGGTCGGCAACACAACCAAGGCGGTGACCAAGGGCTATGCGATCGGCTCAGCCGGGCTCGCCTCGCTGGTGCTGTTCGCCGCCTATACGCAGGACTTAAAGCATTACTTCCCAAAGCTGACGGTCACTTTCTCTTTGCAGGATCCATTCGTGGTGGTCGGCTTATTCATCGGCGGCCTGCTGCCCTATCTGTTCGGGGCGATGGGCATGACGGCTGTGGGCCGCGCGGCCAGTTCGGTCGTGGTGGAAGTGCGCCGCCAGTTCCGCGAAATTCCGGGCATCATGGAAGGCACGGCCAAGCCGGAATACGGCAAGGCGGTGGACATGCTGACCAAGGCGGCGATCAAAGAAATGATCATTCCGTCGTTGCTGCCGGTGTTGGCGCCGATCGTGCTGTATCTCGTGGTCGCGACGATTGCCGGCCAGGCTGCTGGCTTCGCGTCCCTGGGTGCCATGCTGCTTGGCGTGATCGTGACGGGGCTGTTCGTCGCGATCTCGATGACCTCTGGCGGCGGCGCGTGGGACAACGCGAAGAAATATATCGAGGAAGGCAACCATGGTGGCAAGGGCTCCGAGGCGCACAAGGCCGCGGTGACTGGCGATACGGTTGGTGACCCCTACAAGGACACGGCGGGCCCCGCCGTGAACCCGATGATTAAGATCACCAACATCGTCGCCATCCTGCTGCTGGCGATTCTGGCGGAGCTGACGAAGTAAGTCGCCCCCGTTTGGGTTGGATGGAAAGGCCAGAGGGTCGTCCCCTGGCCCTTTTCGTGGGGGAAAAGTGTGACCTGTCGCCGCGTGCTTGACAGCGAGGGGGCGGGACCGTAGGTAGCGGCCTAAGTCGCCTACCCCCCTGTCGCGCTGGGAAATGCCCTGGGGCTTTCTATTTGGCCCCGGCGCCTCAGCGCCAAAATATGATGGCGTGTCCCGCCGGAAAGAGCCGTCATGAAAGTGCGTAACAGCCTGCGGTCTGCTAAGCTGCGCGACAAAAACTGCCGCGTGGTGCGTCGCCACGGCAAGGTCTATGTCATCAACAAGAAAAACCCGCGGATGAAAGCCCGGCAGGGCTGAATTCCCATCTGGCTGGACTGCAATAACAACAACGCCCCAAGGGAAACCTCGGGGCGTTGTTGTTATTGCAGTCCAGCCGGCATCGGCTCATCTTTCCCTCGTAAGGCTGGGAGGCACGGAGATGATGCGGCAACCCAAACCGAAGGCAGACATCCTGGCGGCGCGTGAGCGCATCGTCGCCGGGCTGAGCGCCATCCTGCCAGGAGATGGCGTGATCGAGGACGCGCTGCGCCTGAAACCTTATGAAACCGACGGCTTGCCGGCCTACCGGCAGGTGCCGCTCGCCGTGGTGCTGCCGGAGACCACCGAACAGGTCGCTGAATTGCTGAAATATTGCCATAGAAACGGCGTGCGCGTGGTCCCGCGTGGCGCCGGCACTTCGCTCTCGGGCGGCGCGCTGCCGATGGAGGATGCGGTGGTGTTCGGGATGATGCGGATGAATCGCATTCTGGATATCGACTATGCCGACCGCTGCGCCGTGGTGCAGGCGGGGGTGACCAATATCGGAATTACCAACGCGGTGGCTGGCGACGGATTTTTCTACGCTCCCGATCCATCCAGCCAGTTGGCCTGTATGATCGGCGGCAATGTGAATATGAATTCCGGCGGTGCGCATTGCCTGAAATACGGCGTTACGGCGAATAACTTGCTCGGATTGAAGATCGTCACGATCGAGGGTGACATCATCGACATTGGCGGCGCGCATCTGGATGCCGCCGGCTATGACTGGCTAGGTCTCTTAACCGGCTCCGAAGGACAGTTGGCGGTGATCACGGAAGTCACCGTGCGCATCTTGCGTTCTCCGGAAGGTGCGCGCGCGATGTTGGCGGCGTTCAAATCTAATGAAATCGCCGGTGCCTGCGTGGATGCGATCATTTCGTCCGGTATCATTCCCGTCGCGCTGGAATTCATGGACCGCCCAGCCATCCATGCATGTGAGGCCTTCGCCCATGCCGGCTATCCGCTGGACGCCGAGGCCATGCTGATCATCGAGGTTGAAGGCAGCGTCGCCGAACAGGACGCTCTGCTCGATCACATCCGCGCGACATGCGCGCAGTTCGATCCGATCAGTATGAAAGTATCGCAGAGTGAAGAGGAATCTTTAGCGATCTGGAAGGGCCGCAAGGGCGCATTCAGTGCTGTCGGGCGGATTAGTCCTGATTACATATGCCTGGACGGCGCGATCCCGACGAGCCAGATCGCGCCGGTGTTGAAGCGTATCGCCGAAATGTCGGATGTATATGGTTTGCAGGTGGCAAACGTCTTCCATGCGGGTGATGGTAATTTGCATCCACTGATTTTGTTCGATGCCAATGATCCTACCAGTTTCGACAAGGCGGAAAAATTCGGTGCTGATATTCTTCGCCTTTGCGTGGAGGTCGGCGGCTGTCTGACCGGTGAGCATGGAGTGGGCGTGGAAAAGCGCGAACTGATGGGGGTGCAGTTTACACCGACGGAACTGGACCAGCAGCGCCGCATCAAGAGCGCCTTCGACCCCGATTGGCTACTCAACCCGAACAAGGTTTTTCCATTGCAGGACGTGCCGGTGGCCGGTGCTGCCGCCTTACCCCAGGCGGCGTGATGGAGGTTACGGCCGCCGAATCCTCGCTCGCAGCCAGCATTGCCGAGGCCGCCCGCGCCGGCGAGCCGTTGGCGATCTGGGGCCATGCGACAAAGGAAAAAATATTGCGCCCGGTGCGCGCTTTGCGTCATGTCTCCACGCGCGATCTGACCGGCATCACGCTCTATTCGCCGAAGGAACTGGTCATCTCGGCGCGCGCCGCCACACCGTTACGAGAAATCCAGCGGACCCTGGCGGATTCCGGCCAGCATCTGATCGCCGAGCCGCCGGATTTTTCCACCCTGCTGGGATCATCGGGCGAACAAACCCTGGGCGGCGTGGTCGCTACGAACCTCTCCGGCCCGCGCCGTGTGGCCTGGGGCGCGATGCGCGATCATGTGTTGGGCATCCGCGCGGTGAACGGGGCGGGCGAGATCATCCGCTCCGGTGGGCGGGTGTTGAAGAACGTAACCGGGCTCGATCTGTGCAAGTTGTTGACCGGCAGCCATGGCACGTTGGGCGTAATGACGGAGATCACCCTGAAGGTGCTGCCGGCGCCAGAGACAACCGGAACCCTTCTACGCTGGGGTCAGACGCCGGAGGCAGCGGTGGCCAGCCTGTCGGCCGCTCTGGGCTCGCCCTATGGCGTCTCCGGTGCCGCCTATCTGCCCGCCGACGCGGCACGGCGGATCGGGTGGGACGCAGCGGCCACCGTGATCCGGATCGAGGACTTTGCCCCGTCTGTCGCCTACCGGCTGGACCGGCTGCGTGCGGAGCTGGGTGGCGGCGATCTGCTCGACGACGCGCCCAGCCGGACGATCTGGTGGCAGATCGGCAATGCGACGCCGCTGGACGCCGATACAGGCGCGGTCTGGCGGGTCTCCGTGCGGCCCTCGCGCGGGCCAGCGGTGCTGGATGCGGTGCAAGCGGCATTTGGCGCATCCTGCTTTCTGGACTGGGGTGGCGGGCTGGTCTGGGTCGCGGGTCCGGCGAGCGCGGCGGCGCATGCGGCGGTGATGGCGGCGGCGCTGGACGCGGGGGGCATTTGGATGCTGTTCCGTGCCCCTGACGCGCTGCGCCAGGCGGTGGCGGTGGTGCCGGACGAACCGGCCGCGTTGGCGCGGATCGGCGCGCGGGTGAAGGCGGCGCTCGATCCGCAGGGTATTTTGAACCCCGGGCGCATTTATGCGGGGCTGTAGGTTGTGATGACCCCAGACAGTGCGGAAATTTTACTGCTGGCGATCGCCTTCCCGCTGAGTGTCGTCGCGTATCACCAGATGATCGCGCTGCCGAACGCATCCACCTTTGGCTACCCGTTCGCGGTCGGCCTGACGGCGATGCTGGCGGTATGTGGGTTTCTGCTGCAGATCGTGATCGCGCCCGCCTGGCATCCGTACAAGCCTGTGTTCCTGGGCATCGGGGTGATCCTGCTGGGACCAGCCGTGGCATTATTCCGTCAATTCCGACCACAGGCGATAGGCTGAGCGCATGCAGACGCATTTTACCGCAACCCAGTTGCGCGATCCAGAGATCGCCACCGCCAACGCGGTCCTGCGCACTTGCGTGCATTGCGGCCTCTGCGCCGCTACTTGCCCGACCTTCCTACTTCTGGGCGATGAGTTGGACAGCCCGCGCGGGCGGATTTACCTAATCAAGGACATGCTGGAATCCGGCCGCCCCGCCACCGAGGCAGTGACCCGGCATGTCGATCGCTGTTTGTCTTGTTTGTCGTGCATGTCGACCTGCCCATCGGGCGTGAACTACATGCATCTGGTGGATCATGCGCGGGAGCACATCGAGCGCACTTATGCCCGCCCCTGGCATGAGAAGCTGCTGCGCGGGGTGCTGGCCCGCGTGCTGCCACGACCCGGCCTGCTGCGCCTAGCGCTGCGGGGCGGCCGCCTGGCGCGGCCTTTCGCTTCGTTGCTACCGGGACAGGGCGTTCTGGCGCGCCGTCTGCGCGCGATGCTGGAGCTGGTGCCGAAGACTGTGCATGCGCCTGACCCGATCGACCGTCCAGCTACCCATCGCGCACATGGCGAACGCCGCGCCCGCGTGGCCCTGCTGACGGGTTGCGCGCAGAAGGTGCTGGACCCAGAGATCAATGCCGCCACGATCCGCTTGCTGACCCGCCTCGGCGTGGACGTGGTGGTGTCCAAGGGCACGGGCTGCTGCGGCGCGCTGACGCATCACATGGGCAAGCGCGATCTCGCCAAGAGCGCGGCGGCGGCGAATATCCGTGCCTGGACCGCCGAGATTCAAGGGCAGGGGCTGGACGCTGTGGTGATTAACGCCTCGGGCTGTGGCACCATGGTGAAGGACTATGCTCACCTTTTCCGCACGGATTCTGGGCCCTTGCGCGCGCAGGCGGAAAAAATTTCGGCGATCTCCATGGATATTACCGAATTCCTAGCCCACCACGGCTATAAACCCACGCGCGCCGCGCCAGGGTTGACGGTCGCCTATCACGCGGCATGCAGCCTGCAGCATGGGCAGAAAATAATCGAGGCGCCCAAGGCATTGCTGCGCCAGGCCGGGTTCCGGGTGCGCGAGCCGGTAGAGAGCCATATCTGCTGTGGCTCCGCGGGTACTTATAACCTCTTGCAGCCGGAAATCGCCGGACGGCTGAAGACGCGAAAATTGCAAAATTTGCGGGCGACGCGGGGGGACCTGATCGCGGCGGGCAATATCGGCTGCATCACGCAACTGGCCAATGACACTCGGGATGGGGCTACGCTGCCGGTGGTGCATACGGTGCAGTTGCTGGACTGGATGGCCGGCGGGCCCAAGCCCGCCGCACTGCCAGCCGCTCTGGGGGAATAGGCAATGTCGCGATGGTGCCTGGTCTGGCTGTTGTTGGCTGGCCCTGCACTGGCGCAAGCCCTGACCTCGATACCCCCGGCGGCAACGGTGGATCGCGCGGCGAAGGCGCGGCGGAACGGTGGGCGGCGCTTGATCAGGCGCTGGCGGCATTGCAGATGGCGGCAAGTGGTCAGGAAGCCACCTCGCTGGAATCGAAACTGCGCCAACTTCGGCTCAACGCCAGTTCCCAAGCGGTAACCTTGCTGCTCGGGCGCGGCCTGCGCGAGCTATCGGCCGGCGCGCATGAGGAAGCCTTGCGCGATTTCGACGCGGCGCTGACATTGGACCCACGCACGCCGAGGCTTGGCACCAGATCACGCTGACGCGCTACGCCATGGGCGATACGCTGGGCGCGATTATGGCGGTGAGCGAAACCTTGCAGCGCGAGCCTTGGCGTTTCGCCGCCCTGCAAACCCTCTCCCGCGTCACCGAGGCGCGGGAGGACTGGAAAGGCGTCTATGCCGCCTGGCAGAAAGTGATAAAAATCGCACCGACTCTGGCGGGAGGCGCGGAGAAGTTAAAAGATCCCAAGCGTCGGGCTTTGGGAGACGAATCTTAAGGCGGGGTCGCGTTAACTCAACGACAGCTCGTCGTACCCTCGCGCCGCCACTTCGTTGGCGCGTTCGCGATAGGCCGGGGCACTGCCACTATAGCGAGCGATGATGCGGGTGTCCTTGCCCTTCACATTCCGGTTGATGCCGGTCATCCAGGAATCGATCTCGTTCGACAGCAGCCCCACGCCGAGCGACTTGACGTGATTGGTCCAGCGTTCCACCCCCGCCGACGTGGCTTCCACGCGCGTTTTCTGATGATCCCGGGTAAAGCGGAGCAAGCCAGTCACCCAATCGACATTATACTCGATACTGCGCGGAATATTGCCGAGCGCCGTGTGCGGCCCCATCAGCATCATCATGTTCGGAAAACCTTCCACCAGGACGCCGAGAAAGGTCTGCGGGCCATGCGCCCATCTGTCCTTCAGGCGCTGGCCATCCGCGCCGCGGATATCGATGCGGTCGAAACTGCCGGTAATGGCATCGAAGCCGGTGGCGTAGATGATGATATCGAATTCATATTCGGCATCGCTGGTCTTGATGCCCTTTTCCGTGATCCGCTCGATCGGAGTTTCCTTGATATCCACCAGCTGCAAGTTGTCCTGGTTATAGACTTCGTAATATTTGGTCTCCAGCGGCACTCGGCGAGTGCCGAAGCCATGGTTTTTGGGAATGAGTTTTTCTGCTACCGCCTGGTTCTTCACCCGCTGGCGAATTTTATTGGCGACGAATTTCGACAGCTCGGTATTGGCCTTACGATCGACCAGGATGTCCTTGAAATTACCCTGCCAAATACCGAAGCCTCGCGAGGCATAGAGATATTCCCAGAACGTCGCGCGCTCCGCGTCCGAAACCTCGAACGTGCCGCGTGGATCCGGCGTGTGCAGGAAGCAGGCAAAGGTTTCCTGGCAGCGCCGGAATATCTCCGGATAGCCGGCCTTGATCTTCTCCATCTCCTCGGGGCTAATCTTGCTATTGTGCAGCGGCGCGCACCAATTGGGCGTGCGTTGGAACACGGTGAGGTGGCCGACGGTCTTCGCCACCTCCTGAATGGTCTGCACGCCGGTCGCGCCGGTGCCGATCACGGCCACGCGCTTGCCCTCGAAACTGACCGGCTCATGTGGCCAGAGTGCGGTGTGGAAGGATTGTCCGTTAAAGCTCTCTACTCCGGGGATCGTTGGCACGGTTGGTGCCGAAAGCGGGCCGATCGCGGTCACCAGGAAGCGAGAACGGAACCGGCTGCCATCTTGCAAGGTGATTTCCCAGCCGCGCGCGCCTTCCTGGTAATGTGCCGCAGCAACGCGGGAGTGGAACAGTATGTCCTTGCGCAGGTCGAACTTATCGGCGACGTGATTGATGTAGCGCAACGTCTCCGGCTGGCCGGAAAAATGTTCGGACCAGTCCCATTCCTGCAGCAACTCCTTTGAGAAGGAGTAGCTGTAGGAATAGCTTTCGGAATCGAAGCGCGCTCCGGGATAGCGGTTCCAGTACCAGGTGCCGCCCACCCCCGTGCCTGCTTCCAGCACCAGCGCCCGCATGCCCAGATCGCGCAGCCGTAGCAGCTGATACAGGCCCGACATGCCAGCACCGACGATGATGGCATCGTATTCCCGCACGGCGGCTGGCGCGGCACGGCCGAGGGTTTCCTGTATGGCGGACATCGGCCTGAACTCCGGTTATGGCACGCCGGCCCCGTCGGGCCATTTATCCATTTTGTTGGTAGGAGGGTTTGCACGCCAAGATAATAAGGGGTCAAGGGCGCGACCGGCTTGATTTGCATTATGCCGTGCTTGGCAGGCAGGATTTTCCGGCGGAGCTTCGGGGGGGGGCGGCAAACCGGCGCCGTCGCGTGACGGTTAATGAAAGATCCGCCCAGCATCGATGACGATGGTCTGTCCGGTCATAGTTTCGGTGCGGCACATGGTCACCACCATGTCGGCGCAATCATCCTTGTCGGCGGCCTTTTTTAGCAGCGCGCCTGAGGCCGATCGCTCGATCTGCTCGGCGCGCAGATTGGCGGTGGCACGGGTGCCTTCCAGCAATCCTGGCGCCACGCAGTTCACCAAGGTCTCCGGCGCCATCGCGACCGCCATACAGCGTGTAAGATGGATGAGGCCGGCCTTCGCGACCGCATACGCAATGGACGATCCGGTCGGCGCGAGCCCGGCGACAGAGGAAATATTGACGACGCGGCCACGCCCCTGCGCCTTCATGATCGGCGCCACCGCCTTGGTGAGCTGCATGGGGCCGGTGAGGTTCACCGCCATAATCTTCTCCCACAGCTCCAGGGTCAGATCGTCGAGGTCAGGGAACGGGATCGATTTGTTATAGGCGGCGTCATTGACCAGGATATCGAGCTGGCCGAAGCGCTGCGTCACATCGTCCAGCAGCCGCGAGATCGCCGCGCTATCGGTGATATCGCAGGCACAAGCCGCCGCGTTAATTTGATACCGGGATGCGAGTTCGCGCGCGACCCCTTCTGCCTGCTCGCGGCTTTGCGCGTACATCACGACGATATGCGCGCCTTCCTTCGCCAGCGCGTGGCAAATACGCTGCCCGAGACCTCCATTGCCACCGGTCACCAGTGCCACCGTGCCTTTGAGGTCCATCGACCGTCTCCCATGTGCCGGCATGCCATCAGCGGGCGCAACGCCCGTGCCAGGTCCGATATGGCGGCTAGCAGCCTGTCGGACTCAGAGCTACCAATATTTATATTACTATCAGTACGGCGATTCGTGTCCTCCCTGGACTCCCCTGATGAACAATTTCCGTTGTATCGGCGGCTCGCCAGGTTTCCTAATGCCACCCTTGGTCGACGAGTGGTTTCCACAAAGGTGCCTGGCTCGCTTCGTGGTGGAGGTGATCGACGATGTGGATCTGACCGCGATGTGCAAGAGCGACCGATGCACGGGTTTAGCGTCCTATTATCTGGCTGTTGTGCTGGGGCTGCCATGGCCATGCGCTGTTGCTGGGCCGGAAGACCGCGACCGAGCGTATGGCCAGTTTTCTGCTGGACATGGGACCGCGTGCGGAGTTCCATGGCTATGGAATGCCGGCGTATATCGCCCTACCGATGAGCCGCGCCAATATCGCCGATCGTCTGGGGCTAACAGTCGAAACCGTTTCGCGCACCTTGCTCCAGTTGCAGTGCGATAGCGATATTAACGTCGCAGGGGCGCATATCGGCATATGCGATCGAGCCGATTTGGCGGCGTGCGCTGCGCCGTAGACGTTGACATCTCCCCTGACCTCCGGCGCAACGCGGTGCGGCATGGATGGGCTTATGATCCGGCGGCGGAGAAGTGGATTGCCTGCGCTCCAGACCATAAGACGTACTTGCCGAACTCCGCCAAGTTTTCCAGATTCTCGGTGATGGTGAGGAAATGGTTGCCCGCTAGTACGCCGACCTTGCTGGCGAATTGGCAGGCGCCATAGGGCAGTAGGATTTCTGTCTCGCTGATCCCACCGGGATGGAGCAGGATCTGCCCCGGCGCCGGATAGCTGGTGGGGTTTTCATAGCCGAGGCCCAGATTCAGCTCGCCGAGGGGGATCCAGCAGGCCTCACCGCTCCAGCGAACATGAATGATGCGCTCCTGATAGGGCAGCATAGCGCGAAACCGCGCCACGGTTTTTGGCGCTGCCCCCGTTTCAAATTGCGCGCGAAAAATAAACGGGCCGGATTCGATATGAATATCGCTCATGAGGGTGTTTCCTTAAACTTTGTAGGCGCGGACATCGAAGCCTAAGGGCAGGCCGCCGGCAGGCCGGATCAGATCGTTTAGAGCGCCCGGCAGATATTGTCTCGATCCAAGTGCGGCCATGATTTTTCCATCATGCATCGCTAGCTCGCCGCGCCGGATCGTCGTCACCGGCCAGCCGGTGACCTGCATGCCTTCATAGGGCGTGTAATCGATCACGTGCTACACCACCGAGTTGGTGATCGTAATATCCTTCTTCGGATCCCACAGCACTAGATCGGTATTGGCGCTCGGCGCAATACTACCCTTGCGCGATGCCAGGCCGAACAGCTTTGCGGGATTGCTCGATGTGAGCTAAATAAGCTGGCACAGGACGATATGGCCCTTGCCCAAACCTCCGCTGAATAAAATGGGTAAGCGCGATCTCAGGCCCGGCACCCCATTCGGAATATCGCTGAACGGTGCGTTCGTTCCGTTTACCCGCTTCCCTCGAAAACTCAGCACTTATACGCCATACGCCAGCGTGACACGGTTCCGGCCCTACACCGGCTGCGTCGATGTCAATACGTGCGGGCTGCAACACCTGATGAAAGAAGCACGCGACGCCATCGCAATCGCGCTGGAAAACAGGTTCCTGGTTGATCTGATCAATCAGACACCCGGGTCCGATGGTCGGACAGCAGGCGACGGTGCAACCCTCCCGCGTCGTGTCCCAGTTGCGAGGTAGACCGCAGGCCTGAGGAGCGCAGCCCAGGGACCAAGCACGGCTGGTGGCACTAAGACTCAGCACCCCCTCGCTTCTCTCATCGGTCAGTGCAGGGCGGCAACCCCGACAACCGGCACCCCGGACGCTCCGGGTCGGCGGGCCGCCAGCAGACGGCGCGCTTCCTCAAGCCGGCCAGCATTCAAATACGCCTTCAACAGCGTGAATTCGATCAGATCGTGTTGCGCTCGGCTGCCACCAATGCGCTCATTCTGTCCGGCGAGCGGGGCCAGCGTATCGATCGCGGCGGGAAAATCCCTACGCTCAAACGCCACGAGGCCGCGCGACAGTTGGGGCAGGTATGAGCCGGATGGGTACCGCCCCTCCCGCACCAGCTCCTCGATCTGGTGGGTGCGCGCCTCACTCCCGGTGTCATCGCCCATGACCGCCTGCGCCAGGATGACATGCAGGTCGGAAAGCCCGGCCCCCGGCCGCGGCAGGGTCCGTCTGGCATGGTCGTACATCCTGCGCCACGCCGCAGGGTCGCGCGGATGGCCTGCCAGTTCCGAACGCCACAGGAACGCGGTTCCGTCGGTCATTTTCTGCGGTGGACCGCCACTGTGCTGGTCCAGGGCAATGTAGTCCCGATACAGACGCTGAGCGGTCTCCCAATTGCCTGCCCCCAGTTCGAATAGGGCCAGGTGCCAGCTGAGATGGCCGTGGAATGAGCCATTACGGGGATAATTGGGCAGCCAGGATGACAGGAAGGCCCGACCGGTTTCGGGATCGCCGCTTTCGTAGCTGATATGAGCGAACCCATGCGCGGCGTGTGCGTTCTTTGGGTTTAGGGCCACCGAGCGTTCGATCGCCGCACGCGCGTCGGTCAGTCGCCCGTCCTCCGACAGTGCGATGGCATAGTAGGACAGGAACCAATAGTCATTGCCATAGCGGGGTGCGATCCGGTCCATCATCGCTGCGATTTCGTGCTTCTGCCCGATGCGGCCCGAGCCGCCGATCGTCCCGTTCGGGTTGGCCGCAGTGGCGATCATCAGTGCATCCCGCGGCCAGTCCGTCAGGTGTTCGTGCAACGCGGTGATGGCGGCGGCAGTTTGACCGGAAAAGGCGAGATCGAAGAACCGGATATGCCCGGCTTCGCGAGCCGATAGACCGCCCCCCAGTTCTTTGGCGACCGCTATGGCGGCTCGACCGTCCGCGGCCTTGCCTTCCCGCATCAGCACCTGGGCCTTACCGGCATGGGCCAGCGCGAGTCCAGGGTCGGTGGCGAGGGCGAGATCAAAGGCCTCCAATGCCCCGGGATACAGGGTTAACGCGAGGTCATAGCCCCGCACGTAGGCGTCGCGCGCGGCGGCGGAGGTCGTGGACAAAGGGAGGTCATACTTATCCGCAAGCATCAGGGTTCTCCACTGCCGAATTTGGTAGTCAATTTGTACTCGTCGTATGCGCCGGGGGAAACTGGTGTTCACCGGACCCCCCTCGCATGAGCCTGTCGCAACCAAAAGCCGGACCGTGTATCCTGACCCCGAGTCCAGCCACGACCGCAGATAGGAGGCCACCCGTGACCGCGCATGACCACTATCACCAAGGGCACGCCCACGGGCATGATCATGGGCACCACCATGGGGAAGCGTCCGAGCTGTCGGAAACCGAGCTGCGGGTCCGAGCCCTTCAGACCATCCTGGTCGAAAAGGGCTACGTCGAGCCCGCGGCACTGGACGCGATCGTCGAAACCTATGAGACCAAGATCGGTCCCCATATCGGCGCCCGCATCGTCGCCCGCGCCTGGACCACTCCCGCCTTTCGCGCGGCGCTGCTCGCCGATGCCAGCAAGGCCGCCCAACCATTCGGACACAAGGGCAGGATGGGGGAGAATCTGGTAGCGCTGGAGAATACACCGGATCGACACAACATCGTCGTCTGCACTTTGTGCTCATGCTATCCTTGGGACGTGCTGGGCCTGCCGCCCGTCTGGTACAAATCCTTCGCCTATCGCTCCCGTGTCGTGAAGGAACCACGCGCGGTGCTGAGCGAATTCGGCATGACGCTGCCCAACGAGACCGAGATCCGGATTTGGGACTCCACCGCCGAGGTGCGCTACTTGGTCCTGCCCATCCGCCCCGCCGGTACTGAAGGGTGGAGCGAGGAACAACTGGCCCGGCTGGTTACGCGGGATTCGATGATCGGCACAGGTATCGCGGCGACCCCGGCGGAGATCGGTATATGAACGGCATCCATGATATGGGCGGGATGGATGGCTTCGGTCCAATCGATCCCGACGAAGTGGGCCCCGTGTTCCATGCCGCCTGGGAGGGCAACGTGATGGCCATCAGCCGGGTGATGGGTGCGATTGGGGCTTGGAACATCGACCAAGGTCGTTACGGAATCGAGGTGCTGCCGCCGCAGCTCTATCTAAAATCCTATTATCGCCGCTGGCTGGAACGGTTCGAACGGGCGATCGTCAAGTATGGCTATGCTGATGCGGATGAAGTTGCGGTCGGCCGAGCCTTGCGTCCCGGCAAGCTTCCTCCCAACGGCAAGTTCACCATGGACGACGTCGACCGGGTCGCTCAGCGTGGAACCTTCACGCGTCCTGTACCAGCGCCCGCCTTGCTCGCCGTGGGCGACCATGTGCTCGCGCGCAACATGCACCCCAGGACCCATACCCGCCTGCCTCGCTATGTCCGCGGCCATGTTGGCGTGGTGGAGAGACTGCACGGCTGTCAGGTCTTTCCGGATACCGAGGCCATGGGCCAGGGCGAAAATCCGCAATGGCTCTACACCGTGCGCTTTGAAGGGCGCGACCTGTGGGGACCCGATAGCGATCCGACGGTAAAAGTGTCGGTCGAGGCGTTCGAACCGTATCTGGAGCGCGCTTAGTATGGCGGCGGTCGACCCGGCGGCGGCCAGGCTGGCGCTAGGGGCCAATCCGGGATTGCCGGCCGACTTGAAAGGCCCGGTGTTCCATGAGCCGTGGCACGCGCAGGTGTTCGCCATGACGCTGGCGCTTTACGAAAAGCGCTTATTCGTTTGGCCCGAATGGGCCGCTATGCTGGGGGAAACGATCAAGGTCGCGCAGGCGGATGGCGATCCTGATACCGGAGACACCTACTATCATCACTGGCTGGTAACACTGGAACGTATGACGGCGGAGAAAGCGGTGACGACACGCGCCGACCTGGCGTCGCACCGCGATGCCTGGGAACGCGCTGCCGCAAGGACACTCCACGGGCAGCCGGTTGAGCTGCAGCCCGGAGATTTCCTCGGATAGATCCAGAGAAGTCGCAACGACCACACGCGCCATAGGTGCATGGCGATAACGTGTGGATATCGGAACGATAGAGGGACATAATAATGGCGCGTGTGCTTCTCACCGGCGGAGCCGGCGATCTTGGGCAGACGCTCGTGCCTAGATTGCTCAACCGTGGCGACATGTCTGTCATTCTGGACGTGCGCCAGCCGGCGAACCCGATCGGCGGCGGTCGGTTCATCCCCGGATCAATTCTGGATCGAGCGGTGCTGACCGAAGCCTGCCATGGCGTCGACGCCATCGTCCATATTGCGGGCTGGCATGGAATCCACGAGGATCGTGGCAACGCGAACGCTTATGACTTCTTCGACCTCAACGTGCGCGGCACTTTCGAGGTGTTCCAGGCGGCGGCATCGGTCGGCATCGACAAGGTCATCCATATCTCGACGACAAGCGTTCGCAGCCCCGACACGCTTTATGGGCGCAGTAAGTTCCTGGCGGAACGGATAGCCGACGACTACGGCCGGTGCAACGCCATGAACGTGATAATTTTGCGTCCCCGCGGCTTCATTCCATTCTCGAACCGAGACGTCTATACCCGTTACAGCGACTGGGCCCGCTGGTTCTGGCGGGGCGCCGTCCACATCGATGATGTTGCGTCAGCCGTCCTTCAAAGCCTGGATCTTCTCGGTCGGAGCCGCATCGACCAGCCGCTGATTCTGACCCTGGACAGCGCCTATGAATATTCGGATGCCGATTTGGAGCAGTGGGACGCGGATGGCCCGGGCTCGACCTTCAGAAAGCATTACGCCGACTACTACGATTTGGCCCTGTCCCACGGGCTGGACCCTTCTTTGAAGCCGTACCGGCTCGACATTGCCGAGACCGTGCGGTGGTTGGGCTACAAACCATCATTCAGCATGGCGAACTTGCTCTTCGATCTAGCGCGCTACGGCGATGAAGGCCCGCCGTGTGCCAGGTAGATCATCGGTTCAGGTTCAACGCCTGCCTTCGTGTGACCTGCCGGTGCCTCAGTCCAGCTTGGCGCCGGACGCTTTGACGATCGGTACCCACTTCGCAACTTCCGCCCGGACATAGGCGGCGAAGCCGTCCGGCGTGGTGTGCGGCATCATTTCGATGTTCAAGTCCCTTAGCCGCGCGGCGATAGTGGGATCGTTCAGCGCCAGGTTTAGCGCCGTGTTCAATTTCGCCACGATCGCGGGTGATGTTTTCGCCGGCCCGAACAGGCCGAACCACACATAGCAATCGAACCCCTTAATTCCCTGCTCATCCATAGTGGGAATATCGGCTAGCGAACGCGCCCGCCGGATGGTGCCATTGGCGATGGCGCGAATGGCACCGCCTTGGATTTGTGGGATGGAGGTCGGCACCGCATCCAGCGCCATAGTAATCTGCCCGGCTACCAGATCGATCATCACCGGCCCGGCACCGCGATAGGGCACATGGATGATATCCAACCCGCCGGCCATGCGCTTAAATTCTTCCGTGCAAAGGTGTGGCACCGTACCGATCCCTGGCGTGCCATAGGTATATTTACCGGGCGCCGTTTTCACCATCGCGATTAGCTCCGCGACATTTCGCGCAGCCACGTCCTTGTGCACGACAAAGGCGTAGTTGGTGACCCCCGCCTGGCCGATCTGCACGAAATCCTTGATCGGATCGAACGGCATGTTCTGATAAAGCCCTGGATTGAAGGCGAAGGCAGAGGCTGAGCCGAGCAGGATGGTATGGCCATCCGGAGTCGCCTTGGCGACCAGGTCGGTGCCGATATTGCCCCCCGCGCCGGGGCGGTTATCGACCAGTACCTGCTGGCCGAGCTGCGCGCCCATCTTCACTGCGAGTAGTCGGGCAAGAATGTCCGACGAGCCACCGACGGCGAACGCCACCACCATGCGGATGGACTTGGTTGGGTAGGTTTCCTGCGCGTTGGCCGGCGCGGCCAGTGGGGATGGCAATGGCGCGGCGAGCAGCAAGCCCACCAGAAAGTGGCTGGCCAGTAAGCGTGGCAACATGATGCGGATCCCTCCGGAAAGCTCTGACACGGCCTGTTATTCGGCCCTTAGGCGTGTAGTGTAGCATCGCGTCCCGACTTAGCGATGGGGTGCGCGACAGGATATTTTCACGCCATGGACAGCCCCCTCTCCCCCACCGGCCTCGTCGAGCTCAGCGCCGTCATCGTCGCGGTGACGGATGAGGAACCGCGCGTGCTGGTGGTACGCGATGGCAGCGCCTTGCCCTCTGGCCCGCTGGAAGAAGGTCACCGCACTCTGGAACTCGGCCTGCGCGGCTGGGTGGAGGCGCGTACCCATCACCCGCTGGGCTATGTGGAACAGCTTTATACCTTCGCTGACCGCGACCGGATGCAGGATACTGGTGGCCCCGCGATCTCCCTCTCCTATCTCGCCTTGACCCGCGAGGCCCCGCCCTGGGGCGAACCCGGCGCAGGCTGGATCAACTGGTATCGTTATTTCCCTTGGGAGGACTGGCGTGCCGGCCAACCGGCCATGCTGGAGCAGGAAATTCTCCCACGTCTCGCCACCTGGCAGATCGAACCCGACGACGTGGCCGAACGTCGCCAGCGTGCTCAACGAGTTTCGGTCGCCTTCGGCCAGAGGGAAAAATCGGGCAAGGGAAAGGCCTGGAACGAGGATCTGGTCCTGCAGCGCTATGAATTGCTGTTCGAGGCCGGGCTAGTCCAGGAAGCCACCCGCCATCGCGCCATCCCGCCCGAACGGCTGCTGTCGCACCCCGGCCAGGCAATGGTGCACGACCATCGGCGCATCCTGGCCACCGGTCTTTCCCGTCTGCGCGCCAAGATCAAATACCGTCCGGTGGTGTTCGAGCTGATGTCGGGCAGCTTTACCCTGCTGCAACTGCAACGCACGGTGGAAGCCCTAGCCGGACGGCGCCTGCACAAGCAGAATTTTCGTCGCTTCATCACCCAGGAGGGTCTGGTTGAGGAGACCGGGCAGGTGCGTACCGAAACCGGCGGCCGTCCGGCCAAACTGGTGCGCTTCCGTCGTGACGTACTGGCGGAACGGGCGGCGGGCGGCACCCGGCTGCCCCTGGCCCGCTCGGCGTAGATTTCCCACGCTCTAACCCGCCAACAATGTCTTCATCGCCGCCGCGCGGTCGAACAAATGCAGCAACGTGCGCGCCGCCCGCCCGCGTTCGCTATTCAGGGCAGGATCGCGGTTCAGCAACACCGCCGCATCCCGGTGCGCCATGTGGAGCAGATCCTCATGCTCCAGCATATCGGCGAGGCAAAATTCCGGCAGGCCCGATTGCCGCGTGCCCAGCGCATCACCGCCGCCACGCAAGCGAAAATCTTCATCGGCGATCCGAAAACCGTCTTCTGTGTCGCGCAGCAGAATCAACCGCCGGCGCGCGTTTTCCGGTATCTGCTCGGCGTGCACCAGCAAGCAGAAGCTCTCCGCCGCGCCACGTCCGACACGACCGCGCAATTGATGCAATTGCGCCAGCCCGAATCGCTCCGCGTGTTCGATCATCATGACGCTGGCTTCCGGCACGTCCACGCCAACTTCCACCACGGTCGTGGCGACCAAAAGACGAAGTTTGCCCGATGCGAAATCCGCCAGCGCCGCATCGCGCACCGGCGCCTCCTGCTGGCCATGCGCCAATCCCACTGCGGCGCCGAAACGTTCGCGCAGCTGCGTAAAGCGATCCTCAGCGGCTGCCACGTCCAAAACTTCGCTTTCGGCCACCAACGGACAGACCCAGTAAACCCGCGCGCCCTCCTCCAGCTTGCGCGCTAGTCCGTCCAGTAAATCCGGTAATGTCGCCAGGGAATGCACGGTGGTGCGGATCGGCTGCCGCCCGGCGGGTTTTTCGGTCAGGCGCGAAATATCCATTTCGCCCCATTGCGTCAGCAACAAGGTGCGCGGGATTGGCGTTGCGGTCATCACCAGCACATCGGTGCTTTCCCCTTTTTCACCCAGCAGCAGGCGCTGATCGACACCAAAACGATGTTGTTCATCGATCACGGCCAGCGCAAGGTCCTTGTATTCGACCGCATCCTGAAACAGTGCATGCGTGCCGACAACGATTGGAATTACTCCCGCGGCCAGTCCGGCCAGCACCTGTCTTCGCATCGCGCCGGGCACGGAACCCGTCAATAGTGCTACCGGCACCGGACAAAGTCGGGAAAGCGTGCGGTGATGCTGTTTTGCCAGCACCTCCGTGGGCGCCATCAGCGCCGCCTGCGCCCCGGCTTCCACAGCGTGCAGCATGGCGAGCACGGCAACCAGCGTCTTGCCGGAACCGACATCGCCTTGCAGAAGGCGCAGCGTCCGGCGTGGGGCCGCCAGATCGGCATCAATTTCCGCCAACGCATCGCGCTGCGAGGCGGTAAGCCCATGGCCAAACCGGCGCAGGGTTTCGGAGCGCAGCCTGTCATCAGCGATCAAAGATCGCCCCGCCCGCTTGCGCGCCCGCCCCCGTACGATGGCCAAAGTCAGCTGGTGGGCCAGCAACTCGTCATAGGCCAACCGGCGGCGGTTTTCCGGTCCAGGCAAATCCACCGGGGCCTGGACGGCGCGCAGCGCCACCATGAAAGCCGGCCATTTCTCCCGCCGCAACAGCGCGGCATCGTGCCATTCGGGCAGATCAGGAACCCGCGCCAAAGCCTGCGCCATTGCGCGCGCCACCTGACTCGGCCATAGCCCGGCGGTCAGCGGCCAAACCGGCTCGATCCCCGGCATCCGGCTGGGCTGGTCGGCGGAAACCACGTGATCGGGATGCGGCATTCTCAGCCGCCCGGAAAAATTTTCCACCTTGCCAGAAACCAGCAACCGCGCCTTTGGCGGCATCTGTGCCTCCCGTTTGAAGCGGAAGAACACCAGCTCGGCAAATCCCGTGCCGTCCGTCACCACCACCCGCCAGGGCTGGCGGGACGTGGCGGGCGGCTCATGGCGCACCACCTCCACCTCCAGGGTGACGACCTGGCCTGACTGGGCAGCGCGGATCGTCGGGCGCGCGCGCCGGTCCAGGTAGGAATCCGGCAAATGGAACAGCAGGTCCCGCACGGTGGTCCCGCCGATCACGCGCGCCAGTAGGGTGGCCAGCGCCGGGCCTATGCCGCGCAGGTCGGTCAGGGGTGCGTTGAGCGGGCTGAGCGGATCGGTTTCCACGGCTGACACATGATATTGTGGGGCGTATATGACAGCCCGCCAATGCGTGAACCAGAACCAGATATTCCAGACCCCACCGTGAACGATGCACGGCGCCGGCGATTATTGTACCGCGCCAGCCATCGCGGCACCTATGAGAACGACCTGCTGATCGGCGGCTTCGTCGCCGCTCGGCTGGCGACATTCTCCACCGAGGAGCTGGACGCCCTGGAAGCCCTACTGGATTTGCCTGATGTCGATTTGGCCGATTACCTGACCGGCCGGCGGCCTATCCCGGCCGAGGACGATTCCCCCATGCTCCGCCGCATCAAAGAAGCGACTGACGCCGGCGAGGCCCGCAAGGGCTGGGCACACCAATGATCCACTTGCACGGCGCCCCCGAAGGCTTCGACGCGCTGCTGTTGGCCCACCGCCGTGCCGAATTCGCCGGCCACGTGGTGCACGCCACGCGGGATGACGCCCGCATGGCGAGGCTGGCGGAGGCACTCGCCTTTTTCGCCCCAGAGGTGGAAGTGCTGCGCTTCCCCGCCTGGGATTGCCTTCCCTATGACCGCGTCTCGCCCAACCCTGTTCTCGTCTCTGAACGCGTGGCCACCCTGGTGCGGTTGTTGGAAGGACCGAGCCGCCCGCGTATCGTCTTGACTACGGTCAACGCATTGGTGCAACGCGTTCCGCCGCGCACGGCCTTTACTGGCGCCTCGCTGACGCTCGCAGAGGGCAAGGCCGTGGCGTCGGAACAACTGACAAAATTTTTGGAAGCACATGGCTATATCCGAGCCGGCACGGTGATGGAGCCAGGTGAGTATTCTGTCCGTGGCGGCATCATCGACATTTTTCCTGCCGGCGAGGTAGATCCGGTTAGACTCGATCTGTTTGGCGACACAATAGAAAGCTTACGCTACTTCGATCCGGCCACGCAGCGCAGTGGGATAAAGTTAAAACATCTGACCTTGCGCGCCGTCTCCGAAGTGCCTCTGGACAAAGAGGCGGTCAGCCGCTTTCGCTCCGGATGGCGGGAGTTGTTCGGCCAGGATGCAGCGGCGGATCCCACCTACCAATCTATCTCCGACGGGCGGCGTCATCCGGGTATCGAACATTTTGTGCCGCTGTTCCATGAAAGCATGGATACTCTGTTGGATTACCTGCCCGGCGCTTCTCTAAGCCTGGATCACCAGGCAGATGAGGTGTTGGCGGCACGGCTGGAAATGATCGCAGATCATTTTTCCGCCCGAAAACTACCGCCGCGCGAAGGCGAGGTCCCGTACCGCCCTTTACTGCCGAAAAATCTTTACCTTGATCGCGCCGGCTGGGATGCGATGCTACTGGGCGGCCCGGTCTTCACTTTCTCGCCATTTACTTTGCCGGACGTGACGTCCGGTGTGGATGGCGGCGCGCGGCCCGGCGTGATTTTTGCCGCCGGTGCCGGCACGCCGGGTGTTACCGTATTTCAGAAATTTCTCAGCGAAGCCAACCGCTGGGCCGCCGCCGGCAAGCGCGTGGTGCTGGCCGCCTGGACCCGCGGATCGCGCGAGCGGCTGGCCAACCTGCTTAACGAACACGGTTTTTCCAGTGTCACGCAGGAGGACGACTGGAGGGCAGTACTAAGTAAAAAGCCCGGCTCCATCTCCCTGATCGCACTGGGTGTCGAGCGTGGCTTTGTCGCGTCCGATCTGGTCGTCGTCGGCGAACAGGATCTTCTCGGTGAACGCATGTCCCGGCCGCCGCGCAAGCGCAAGCGCGCCGACCAATTCATCGCCGAGGCAACAGAGATCGCGGAGGGCGATCTGGTGGTTCACCAGGATCACGGAATCGGGCGCTATGACGGGCTGGTGACCGTGACGGTTTCCGGCGCACCGCATGACTGCCTGCGCCTGCTCTATGACGGCGACGGGAAATTGTTTCTTCCCGTCGAGAATATTGAAATGCTGTCGCGCTTTGGCAGCGAAACAACCGGTGTCGGCCTCGATAAACTCGGCGGCGTAAGCTGGCAATCGCGTAAGGCACGGATGAAATCGCGCATCCGCGACATGGCCGCGCAACTGATCCGCATTGCCGCCGAGCGCCGCTTGCAAGATGCACCACTGCTGACGCCGCCGGAAGGCAGCTGGGATGAATTTTGCGCTCGCTTTCCGTTCGCGGAAACCGAGGACCAGTCGCGTGCCATCGCCGATGTGCTTGAAGACATGGCCGCCGGCCGGCCGATGGACCGGCTGATCTGCGGCGATGTCGGTTTCGGCAAGACCGAGGTGGCATTGCGCGCAGCCTTCGTCGCGGCCATGTCTGGCGCGCAAGTCGCCGTGGTGGTCCCCACCACGCTGCTTTCCCGTCAGCATTTCCGTACTTTCTCCGCCCGCTTCTCCGGTCTGCCGCTCAAAGTGGCGCAGTTGTCGCGCATGGTCATGCCGAAGGAAGCGGCGCAGGTGCGTGTGGGTTTGGCAAATGGTGATATCAACATCATTGTCGGCACGCATGCGCTACTCTCCAAGACCGTCAAATTTGCCGATCTCGGCCTGCTGGTGGTCGATGAGGAGCAGCATTTCGGCGTGGCGCATAAGGAACAATTGAAACAGCTCAAAGCTGACGTTCACGTCCTAACCTTAACCGCCACACCGATCCCACGCACCTTGCAACTTTCACTCACCGGCGTACGGGAGATGAGCCTGATCGCCACGCCACCGGTTGATCGTCTCGCGGTGCGTACCTTCATCATGCCGTTCGATTCCGTGATCATTCGTGAGGCCTTACAGCGCGAGCGATTCCGCGGCGGGCAGGTATTTTGTGTCGTTCCGCGCATCGAGGATATGCCACGCATGGCCATGCGGCTGGCGGAAATCGTGCCGGAAGCACTCACCGTTCAGGCGCATGGCCGTCTCGCGCCGACGGAACTTGAACGGGTGATGACGGAATTTGGTGACGGAAAATTCGATATATTACTATCCACTAATATCATCGAAAGCGGGCTGGATATGCCAGCGGTGAATACTCTCCTCATCCATCGCGCCGATATGTTCGGGCTGGGGCAGCTTTACCAATTGCGTGGTCGTGTCGGTCGTGGCAAGCAGCGCGGTTACGCCTATCTGACCTGGCCGCAGAACCATCGGCTATCCGTCGCTGCCGAAAAACGGCTAACGGTAATGCAGACCTTGGATACTTTGGGGGCGGGATTTACCTTGGCCTCGCATGACCTCGATATTCGCGGTGCCGGAAATCTTCTGGGCGAGGAGCAGTCCGGCCATATTCGTGAAGTGGGGATCGAGCTTTACCAGCAGATGCTGGAAGATGCAGTGGCCGAAGTGCGCGCCGGCACCGGCCGCGACGCCAATGCCGGGCGTGACTGGACGCCGAATATTTCCCTAGGTCTGCCCGTACTGATCCCCGAAACCTATGTGCGTGATCTGCCGGTGCGCCTGGGTCTTTATCGCCGTATCGGCGCGCTTGCATCGGATGCTGAAACCGAAGCTATGGCAGCCGAACTGACCGACCGTTTTGGCAAGCTTCCGGCGGAGGTCGAAAATCTGATGCAGGTCGTGGCGCTGAAACGCGCCTGCCGAGAAGCCGGGGTGGAAAAGCTGGAAGCCGGACCAAAAGGCATGGTGCTGTCCTTCCGCGGCAACGCGTTCCGTAACCCGGGTGGGCTGGTGGCGTGGCTATCGCAGAGCCGTGGCCTAATCCGTCTGCGCCCCGATCATAAGCTAGCCATCCTCCGCGAGATGGATCTCACCACGCGACTGCGTACCGCGCGCGACATGCTGGTCAATCTAGCCGGCATCGCGGGGCAGGCGAAGGCGGCGTAACCCGGTCTTGTGCGTCGCGCGGGGCCGGACCAAACTCCCCGTGACCTGGGAGAGAACAACCATGAACGTAGCCGAGGCGATCGTTGAAATCCTGAAGCGGGAGGGCATCAAGAACCTGTTCTGCTTCCCCACCACATCGATCATCGAAACCGCCGTCGCCGGTGGATTGCGTCCGATTATTTGTCGCCAGGAAAGGGTCGGCGTGGACATGGCGGACGGATTTTCGCGCGTGACCAATGGTAGACCCCCCGGCGTGTTCGCCATGCAGTACGGCCCCGGAGCGGAGAACGCCTATCCCGGTATCGCCACCGCGTTTTCCGATTCCGTGCCGATGTTGTTCCTGCCACTGGGGCAGGCGCGCGAGGTCTCGCAAGTATTTCCGATGTTCAAATCCACCCGTGCCTTCGCCCCGATCACCAAGCAGGTGGAGGAAATCGGCCTGGCGCAGCATGCGCCGGGGGTGATGCGCCGCGCGTTCAACGCGATCAAGAATGGTCGCCCTGGTCCGGTGATGGTGGAAGTGCCGCGCGATGTGGTGGATACCGATATTGGCGATGGCGTCGCCAATTACGTGGCATTGAAACCGACACGTTTTGCGCCCGATCCATCCGATGTCGAGGACGCGGTGAAGTTGCTGCTGGCGGCACGCAGTCCGATTATTCTTGCAGGGCAGGGCGTCCTCTATGCGGAAGCCTCCGCCCAGTTGGTGGCGCTAGCAGAATTGTTGCAGGCGCCGGTCATGACCACTGTGGACGGAAAGAGTGCGTTTCCGGAAAACCATGCGCTGGCGTTGGGCTCTGGCGGCAATGTGTATACCGGGCAAGGTCGGCATTTCCTGCATCAGGCCGATGTGGTACTGGCGATTGGCTGCGGCCTGAACAAGCATCAGCTTACCACACCCATCTTGCCGGGAAATCCACGCATCATCCATGCCACTAACGATCCGCGCGATCTGCATAAACTTTATGCCACTGAAGTCGCGCTGCTGGGTGATGCAAAACTCACCATCGTCAGCCTGATTACGGCCACTAAGGACCGTCTGGGCGGCAAGCTGCCCAACCGTTCTCCGGCGGCCGAAATTGCAACCTTGCGTGCAGCCTGGTTGATGGCCTGGAAGCACAAATTGGAAAGTGTCGAGCGGCCGATTTCCCCCTATTACGTAATGAATGAATTCATGCGCGTGATCGATCCTTCCGATGCCATTGTGACGCATGATTCCGGCAGCCCACGCGATCAGCTCTTGCCATTCTATCGTGCGACAACGCCGCGCGGATATCTGGGCTGGGGCAAGTCGCATCAGCTTGGTACGGGGCTGGGTCTGATTATCGGTGCCAAGGTTGCGGCCCCCGATAAATTTTGCGTGAATTTCATGGGCGACGCCGCATTTGGCATGACGGGGCTGGATTTCGAAACCGCCGTGCGCGCGGGGATCCCTAGCTGCACCATCGTACTCAATAATTCCACGATGGCGATCGAAATTCCCCACATGAAACTCTCGCATGATGTGTATAAATCGCGCGATCTCGGTGGGAATTATGCGAATATTGCACGTGAGTTGGGCGGGTGGAGCGAACGCGTGGATAACCCCGCCGAAGTCGCTAACGCCATCCTGAGGGCCAAACGTGCGACAGAGGACGGCAAAACCTGCCTGCTTGAATTCATCACCAGCGCGGAGACAGTTTTTTCCCATCGCGGCGGGATCGAGGCAGCGCTCAGCCTCGCGGCGCATTAAGAAATTCACGGAGGAAGAAAATGTTCAGTAGAAGCAAGTTCACTGGCCCGTCGACGCGCGGGGATATCAACCTCACCTCCTGGTTACGCTCGCGGCGGATGGAGGTCGCGTTGGAACCCGACCTACCGATCATCGATCCGCATCACCATCTCTGGCAGTTGCAAACGCGCGGCACTTATCTGATCGAGGACGTACTAGCTGATATGGGTGGCGGGCATAACATCGTCTCTTCCGTATTTCTGGAATGCCGGGCCATGTATCGCGCCGATGGGCCGGAAGCGATGAAGCCGGTTGGTGAGGTGGAATTCGTCAACGGCATCGCCGCGATGAGTGCGTCCGGGAATTATGGCCCCACCCGCGTGGCTGAGGGTATTGTCGGCCATGCGGACCTGATGCTCGGCGCGAAGGTAGGAGAAGTTCTGGACGAGGAAATCAAGGTCGGTGGTGGCCGCTTCAAGGGCATTCGCCATTCCACTCCTTGGGATTCCAGCGAAGTTGGATTACACACCTCGCGCTATGTGCCACCCCAACAGTTACTGGACCCGAAACTCCGTGAAGGGTTTAGGGAACTGGCAAAACGAAAACTCACCTACGATGCCTGGTTGTATCACCCGCAAATCCGGGAACTGACTGATTTGGCCCGCGCTTTTCCGCACGCCACAATCATCATCGATCATGTCGGCGGTATGTTGGGTGTCGGCCCCTATCAGGGCCAGCAGGCGGCGATCATGCCAGAATGGAAAAAGGATATGGCGGAGCTAGCGAAGTGCCCAAATGTGAATGTCAAACTTGGCGGCCTCGGCATGATCGTATTTGGCTTCGATTTCCATGAGCGCGCGCAACCGCCCTCGTCGCAGGAACTAGCGGACGCATGGCGACCCTATATCGAAACCTGCATCGAATTATTCGGTCCCAACCGATCCATGTTCGAAAGTAATTTTCCACCCGATAAACAATCATGCGGCTACACGGAATTGTGGAACGCGTTCAAGCATCTGACGAAAAATGCTAGTGCGGCGGAGAAGACAGCGCTCTATTCTGGCACTGCGGCACGGGTCTACAGCCTGCGCGCGCCGGAACCTGGGAAAGCAACATGGCGCGAATGACAGGTGGTGAGGCGATTGTCGATGGTCTGCTGCGCCATGGGATCGACACGGTGTTTGGCCTGCCTGGAGTGCAGGTCTATGGGCTGTTCGACGCTTTTGCGCTGAATGCCAATCGGCTACGCCTGATCAATGCGCGCCATGAACAAACCACGGCGTACATGGCGCTGGGGTATGCCGCTTCGACCGGCAAACCCGCCGCCTATGCCGTGGTACCGGGGCCTGGGTTGTTGAACACCACGGCGGCCCTCGCGACTGCCTGGGGTGTGAACGCGCAGGTTCTGTGTTTAACCGGTCAGGTGCCGAGCCATCTGATTGGGAAGCATCGCGGCTCCCTACACGAATTGCCGGATCAACTCGCGACCTTGCGCTCCCTGTTGAAATGGGCGGAGCGGATTGAGACACCGTCGGAGGCACCGGATCTGGTAGCACGCGCGTTCCAGGCCATGCGCTCTGGCCGCCCAGGACCGGTCGCCCTGGAAATGCCCTGGGAACAATTCGCGGCGATCAGTGAAATCACGCCGCAAGATCCTTTGCCGGCGCATCCCAACCCACCGGTCGATCCTGTGAAAATCGCTGCGCTCGCAAAACTGATAAACGAGGCGAAGGCACCGATGATTTGGGTCGGTGGTGGCGCGGTGCATGCGGGTACCGAAATTTTGGCACTGGCGGATAAGCTTGGCGCGCCGGTGGTGTCGTTCCGTTCCGGGCGCGGCATTGTAGATGATCGCCATCGGCTCGGCCTGACCATCGTGGCGGCGTATAAATTATGGCCGGAGACTGATCTGCTTATCGCTTTCGGTACCAGGTTGGAAGTGCCAACGATGCGCTGGGGTAAGGCGCCGGTAGGCCTAAAAATGGCCCGTATCGATATCGACCCGGCGGAGATGCGTCGGCTGCGCGTGGATCTACATATCGTGGGCGACAGTGCGGCGAATGCGACCGCACTCGGCGCCGTTATCGTGCCACGCACGGACCCGGACCGCGCGTCCGCCATCGCAGCGGCGAAGGCGGATGCGCTGGTACGAATCCAGCGAGTGCAGCCGCAAATGACCTGGCTGAACGTCATCCGCGACGTAATGCCGGAAAATGGCATCCTGTGTGACGAGATGACGCAGGCCGGATATGTTTCGTGGTTCGGCTTTCCCATCTGTCAACCGCGCGGGCTGATTTCCTCGGGCTTTTCAGGCACGTTGGGTGCGGGTTTCCCGACCGCACTCGGTGTAAAGGTGGCGCATCCCGATAAACCGGTGGTGGCGTTGACCGGAGATGGAGGATTTCTGTTTGGCGGTGCGGAATTGGCCACCGCTGTGCAGCATGGCATTAACCTGATAACGGTGCTGTTCAATAATTCGGCTTATGGCAATGTGCTGCGCGATCAGAACCGGATTTATGAAGGTCGCGATTCGGGATCAACGTTGCGGAACCCGGATTTTCAAATGTTCGCCCGAAGCTTCGGCGTGCCATCATGGCGCGTGACGGATGGCGATGGCTTGCGCAAGGCATTGACCGAAGCGTTGTCGGCAAATGCGCCGGCGTTGATCGAGGTGATGACGGATATCAAACAGGAAACTGCGCCATGGGAATTCATCGCTCCCGGACGGGGATAACGTGACGTGGCTGGATCCATAACAAGAGGAAATGCACATGGCTAAGGATGATCTGCACACCGTTGCCCGCAATATGCGCCAAAAATTGCTCGGCAAGGACTTCGCCGCAAGGCTGGATAAGGAAGTTTACACCGACCCGATGATGGGCAAGTTTGCCGAGGTGGCGCGCCAGATCGCCTTCGGCACCGTCTGGACCCGTCCTGGGCTGGATCTCAAAACTCGGACCATGATCACCCTGGTTAGCGACGCCACCAATGGCCGACACGATGAACTGGAACTGCATGTGCGCATGGCGCGCAACCAGGGCTGGACAGAGGATGAAATCGCCGAGGCGTTGATCCATCTCGCCGCCTATGTCGGCCTGCCACTCTGTCGCGAGGCAATGCTGGTGACAAGGAAAGTGTTCGGAGAAATGGGTAAGGAAGTCAAACTTGCCCGGGGCACGCGATCGAAGAAGAAATAAATTTTCTACATTGAGGCTAGCATGCCTCCGGTGACCCAACGTCGTAGACTCGACGCGAGCAATTTTTGGCATCCTGGATTGGATTTGACTGTATGTCGCTATCTGTCATGTAGGCATGGCTGACGATGCCGAGAACAAAAAAATGATCTGGGACGCCCTTGCTCGCAGACTTAAATTTCCTGGATAACTCTGACATGTATGGTTGGGGCCCTAACCAAACGTTTCTGGAATTTGCGCTGAAAGGTCGCGTACGGATATATTTCTGGCGACCAAATTGGGCCAAACGGAAAGCTCCAGCAGCCGCAACGGGCTGAGCGGTCGGCGGACTATGTGCAGTCGGCGTGTAAGACCAGCCCGAAATGTGTCTGTATCGATATCATTGGTTTTACTTTTAACATCGTGTCGATCCGGATGTCCCGGAGGAAGGCACGGTCGGCGTGGAGGTGACACTCGTGCAATAGGGCAGGCTACGCGACCTGGCTCCGCCCAAAGGCACCTGGAACGCATCCGCCGTGCCCACGCGGTGCATCCGATGAGCGCCATTCAGACGGAATACTTCCTGCTTTCCCGCGAGGAAGCGGAGGTGATGCGCCCGAACACGCGCGATCTGGCGGTCAGCTTCGTCCCCTTCTCCCCTCTCGGCCAAGGCTTCCTCACAGGCTATGTGCGCAACCTGGAAGATCTGAAGGGCGACCGCCGTGCCGGGCATCCGCGCTATCGGGAGGCAAGCTTTGCCCATAATCGCGCCCTCGTGGACCTGGTGGAGGCGATTGCGTGCGAAAAAAAATTACATGCCGGACCAATTGGTCCGCAGCCTAGTTTCTGGCACAGGGCGACGATGTGTTCCCCATTCCCGCCACCAAACGGACCGAACGGCTGAACGGGAATATCTCCACCCTCGCCGTTTAACTCAGCGCCCCCGATTTCGTCCGCATCGCCGCCGCCGTGCCGCCTGGCTCGGCCGATGGCACCCGCAATTCGGCCAGCGGAATGCATGACGTATTCCTATACCCATTTGATGGTTCAGGTGAATCTAGCACCGGGCGCTCCCCACCAGGCCACCCAATGACAATATGCTAATGGGTGGCCGGGTGGAGATGCGGGTCGGTGCCGGACTTCGACTGAGACATGACCAATTTGACAAGTGACGCGCGGGTAAAGACACTATCAGCAAGCTATCTGGGGACCCAATCGATGATTCTCTGCATGGACAGCCGTAAGGCGCGCGAGATGAACCGCCGTAAGGCCAAGGAAGGCTGGAACACGCTCTATATGGGCGTGAACCGTTATCACCGGCAGGAAGGCGATGCGACGCCGGATGCCGATGCGCTGTATCCGGTGGCTTTCTTAGTGGAAAAAGATCCCGGGGCGGTGATCCACCCGCATTACCACGCGGCGGAACAATTCCAGGTCGTCGTTGATGGCAGCTGCAAATTCGGTGCCCACGATGTTGATGGGGTGGCGGTGCATTATACTGGCCCGTACTCCTCCTATGGCCCGATCGTAGCGGCGGAAAAGGGATTGCAGTTCTTTACCCTGCGAAAGGGCTTCGATGTAGGTGCGCAATATATGCCGGCGGAGCGTTTGGGCCTGCGCGAGGGGCGTAAGCGCTGGGAACACCGCGAAGTGACCGCGGTAGTGCACGGTGTGATGAGCGAGGCCGATCTCGCTCGGTTACCCGGCGTGGCATCGGACAATGTGCTGGCGCAGGAATCGGATGGCGTCTCCGCCTGGCGCTATTGCCTACCGCCGGGGGCGTCGCTGAGGGGGAGCGACCCCGCCCTGGGAGGCGGGCAGTTCTGGCTGGTGCTCGCGGGCAGCTTGCAAGTGACAGACCCTGAGCCACTGGCGCCCAAATCCTGCGTGTTTGTCGGCGCCGATGAAATGGCTCCCACCGTAATCGCAGGCTCGCGCGGGGCGGAGGTTCTGTGCATGCAGTTTCCCCGCCAGGCTTCGCATTGACCTGACACGCGGCTGACCCACGACCCAGCGGCGCGTGGATTGACTCGCTGCGGCCCCCTGACGCTAATCCGCCTAACAACTTCGCTGCGGGACGCCCATGAACCATCTCGCCAAACCTGATCCGCTGGAGAGGGCGCGCCTTCTCGGCTCCGCCATCGACGATGCGGCCGATGAGATCGAGCGCACCCGCCGCCTGCCCGAGCCGCTGCTGAGCCAGATGCATGAAGCGCGAATGTTTCGCCTGCTATTGCCCCGCTCCGTCGGCGGCGAGGAAGTAGCGCCCAGCGTCTATCTGCGCGTGGTGGAGGCGATCAGCCGCCATGACGGCTCGCTCGGCTGGAACATGTTCGTCGGCAACTCCTCCGCCTTGATCGCCGCCTATTTGCCAGAGGCGACCGCGCGGGAGATTTGGAGCAATCCGCGTGCCATCGTTGCCTGGGGTCCGCCTAATGGCTACCGAGCGCGCGCCGTACCGGGTGGCTATCGGGTCAGCGGACGGTGGGATTTCGCCAGTGGCTGCCGCGCCGCGACCTGGATGGGCGCGCATTGCATGGTGGAGGAACCGGACGGCTCTCTGCGTACGAACCATGTAGGCCGGCCAGCGGTGCGTTCGCTGCTTTATCCGGTCGCGCAGGCGAAGCTGCTGGATACCTGGCACACGATTGGAATGCGTGGCACGGCGTCTGATTCCTATGAACTGGATGACGTGTTCGTGCCGGAAGTATTCAGCGGCACGCGCGAGGATCCGACAGAGAACCGTGAGCCCGGCCCGCTCTACGCCTTTACCCAGCAGGGCCTGTATGCGGTGGGCGTGGTTGGCGTGGCGCTGGGCATTGCCGGGGCGATGCACACGGCATTCATCGAATTGGCGAGCGACAAGACACCGCGGGGCCTGGGCCGGCTGGCAGATAACACGGTGATCCAGGCGAAGGTGGCGCAGGCGGAAGCGAAACTGGAATCCGCGCGCGCTTGGGTGCTGGATGTCCTGGCTAGTATTTACACGCGCGCCGATGGCGTTACTCCGATCAACCTGACCGATCGCGCGCGGGTGCGCCTAGCTTGTGCCAATGCCATCCAGGCGGCCAGTGAGGTCGCGGACATGACCTACAAGGAAGCCGGTGTTTCCGCAATTTTTCTCGGCACGCCGTTCGAACGCCGGTTCCGCGATATCCATACCTTGACGCAGCAGATCCAGTCACGCGGATCGCATTACGAAGCAGTGGGGTCCATCCTTCTGGGTAATGAACCGGCCGGTCCGTTTTACTAACAACAACCTGAGGAGAGAGAAATGGCGGTCCTGATCATTGGCGGTACTGGCTTTATTGGTTATCGCCTGGCCCGACTTTTGGTGGGACGCGGCCAGAAAGTGATCTGTATGGATATCAACCCTACCGCACATTCCTTCGCGGATATGGGCGATCAGGTCGCCGTGATGCGAGGCGACGTCACGCAGTTCGACGACGTGATGGCGGTGATGCACAAAGTACAGCCGGAAAGGGTGGTCAACCTCTCCTATTTGCTTGGCTCCTTTCACGCGCCGCGCGTGGCGATGAAACTGAACATCCTCGGTATGGATAATTGTTTCGAGGCCGCGCGTATCTGCGGTGTCAAACACACCATGTATGCCAGTTCGCTTGCGGTTAACGGCGCACAATCGAATTTCGGTGACCGCCCAGTGACCGAGGGCGATCTAGTGTATGGCGAAGACCAGTATAGCAAGCACAAGATCGTCAACGAGTGGCAGGCCGATGATTACCGGGAAAAGCACGGCATGCTGATCACCGGCATCCGCCCGGCCAATGTTACCGGCCCGGACAAGGTGCGCGGCTCGGTCGATCACGTGAACATCATCACGGAACCGGCGCGCGGTAATCCTATTACCTTTCCCTTCAAAGATTCGATGCGCTGCCCAATCCATGTCGATGAAGTGGCAGAAATCTTTGCTCGCGTGCTGCTGAGCGAGAAGCCAGCGCACAAGATCTACGCTACTGGCGGCATTTCTATCAGCCTGGGCGAGATCGCGGATATCGTGCGGTCGTACCTTCCTGGTGCAAAAATTAATTTCCAGAAAGACGAAGGCGGGCGCGGTCCGTCACGTACCTACATGATCGAGAACGCCCGGCTGATGCAGGAGTTCGGCGTGCAGTATCGTCCCTATCGTGACCGTGTGCTGCAAATTATCAATGATATCTACAAGGATAGCGGTAAACCGCCGATCGGCTAGAAAAGCTGAAACGGGCGCGCGGCGTGGCGCCCCGACTACCCGCGCGTGGGCAGGGCGATGGTCCCCCCGCCGACGATAGAAATCTCATTGTCCTGGTTGTACGCTTGTTGGGTGATATCGACTAGAAATTTGCCATTTTCGACACGCTTGCCCGTAACCTGGCCATGAATGAACAGCAAATCTCCTTCCGGATTATGGCGACGAATACGCGAATGGGCATTAACCAAAAATCCTGTGTCGCCCATCCAGTTGGTCATGTGATGCATCAGCCAGGAACACCGTTCTGGGCCGTAATCATAGGCACCTGGCGCACCCACCATCAATGCCATTTCCGGCTCCCAATGCACTCGCTCGGGGCAGTCTGGGATATTGAATCGATTAGGAATACCAAGGCCTGGATGCTTGTTGATCTGCTGCCAGTTTAACTTATTGGCGCGGATGTAAAGCCCACCCCAACCTTGGGCATAGGCGATAAAACCCGTGACTGTCATGGGCCCCTTGGCCATGGTGGGCATGGGTTCGTCCACCTTTACGTCTTCCCAGTAACGGGGCGATGGGCCGCGGATTTTCTCAGCGGCATAAAGATCATATATTCGATCGAGTTCCTCCTGTGTATAGCGGCGCGGTTCTCGGTCTTTCAGGTCGTCGTATTTCGTGCCTTCCTCGCGCGCGATATCGCGATCGGTGCGAAAGCACCAACTATCGGCCTCGGCGACCTTGTCGCCACCATCACCGAAAAATTCGACGTGATAGATCTGCTGAACGGCGCGCCCGGCGAAGCGGGTATTATGGACTATCAAATCCTTCAATCGGGCGGTAGTAACGATTTCTTCATTGCGCCGAATCCAGCGATTCCAGGTCCAGTTGGCCCCGGCCCACATGGCGTGTACGCCAGCAAGCCCACCAACATAGCCGGAGATAATTCTACTCGTCGCGAACAGAAAACTCGGCAACGCGACGATGCCGCTATGTACCGATTGTGCAGCATAAATAGGATCGCACCAGAGCGGATTGTCATCGCCGATGCCATGAGCGTAATGGCGGATATTGTCTCTCGTCGCTTCATGGCACCAGGGCTCCAACGTGTCTCCGATTGGTTTGTCGATGCGCTGGCGTAGATCGGAGAGACCCTGTTCGGTGATCTTGGGAAATCTCTGGCTGGACATGGCAAACTCCTTCAGGCGGCGGCTTCGGTGTCGCGCAACGTTTTTCGGTTGACCTTGCCAGCCTGAGTCTTGGGCAATTCACTGACGAAAGTGACGCGGCGAGGATATTCGTGTTGCGAAAGACGGCTACGCACGAAATCCTGCAATTCCTGGGCGAATGCGTCGTTTCCGGTGCGGGGGCTGACGATAAATGCCTTCACGATTTGCCCGCGTCCCGCATCAGCCACACCGATCACGGCGGCCTCGCGTACATCCGGGTGTTTGAGCAGAATATCCTCGATTTCCACTGCGCTCATGGTCCAGCCGGCGGAGATGATAACATCATCGGCGCGTCCTGCATGATGGAATATCCCGTCCGCATCCATCCGGCCAAGATCCTTGGTAGGAAACCACGCACCCCGCCGCCAGAGTTTTATTTCCCCAACCTGGTTGGGCACGCATTCCGTACCATCGGGTCTCTGCACCTGCACACGCAGGCCAGGGATCGGCCTCCCTAGCGCGCCTGGCTTCATGGAAAAATCTGGTGCGCCGGGATAGTTTACCAGGCACACGCCAACTTCGGTGGTGCCGTACATGCTGCATAGCGGCGCTCCAAAATGTGCTTCGGTGAATTCCAAGGTGGCGCTGTCCACGGGTTCTCCGGTGAAGGAAGTTTTCTGGATCACATGACGAAAATCCTGCGCGCGGCCGCACGTCTTGATCATCCGATAATGCGTCGCAGCTGCTGATAAATTTGTCGTGCCATAGTCCTGTAAGGCACGCAGAAGCCGCACGGCATCAAATTTTCCGGCATAGGCTCCGATGGAAACTCCCAACGCCAACGGCGCCAATGTGCCATGCCACAACCCATGGCCCCAGGCGGGGGAGGACGGACAGAAAAACGTGTCACTCGGGCGAATGCCCGTGCCATACAACGCCGCCAGCATGACCAATACCACGGCGCGGTGTGTATGCTTCACTGCTTCCGGCAATTCCCGCGTGGTGCCGGACGTGTATTGAAACACGGCCATATCATCGGCGCCCGTGGTGATAGGGAATGCGTCGGGATGGACGGATATTTCCGCCAGCATCGTGGAATCTAGCACCACATCCAGATCAAAAAATTCGCGCGTGATGGCTATTTTTTCCACATTGGTGATTAATATACGCGGCGTGCAATCTTCAATCCGCAACGCTAACCCGTCCGGCCCGAACAAGGTAAACAGAGGCACTGCCACTGCGCCCAGCTTCATCGCGCCAAACAGAGCGAAGTAATAAGACCGCCCTGGCTCTAGCATGATCGCCACGCGATCGCCCTTGCCTACACCCCGCGCCGCCAGCCAATGCGCCACCTGGGCGGATCCGGCTGAAATATCCTCGAACGTCAAAACCTCATCGCCGCCATCGGCCAGCGCCACGCGCACCGCCACGCGGCCGGTATGGGCATAGCGGTCGATACACTCATACGCGATGTTGAGCCGCGCCCGACTACCATCGAACAACGCCCAGAGTGCCTCCATGGAAAAATATCGCTGCGCATCGTCATAGCGCACGTAATCCGTTAGCTTCATCGTGGGTCAGGCCGAGACGGTATCGACGACGCGGTGGGCAGGGGTCTCGCCCAGATGCGCGAAGGCGCTGCGCGCGCATGCCCCCGGCACATCCGCATGCCACAGACCAGCAACCCAAGTGGCAACCTTGCGCGTCGTGCTCATCGCGGCGTCTTGTAAAGAACTTCACCCTGAAACAGCCGCCGCGCCGTGCGATATACGGTCGCCGACGGTGCCTCGATACCAGCGGCGCCGACACGCACATCGGCGGCCACCAGCACCACGCCGGAGGGATGGCCGATCCGCACATCTCCCTCCCCACCAGAAAATGCATGTGGAATGCTGCCAGGTACCCGGCACGCCACCGCCAGGCATAGCGCCCCAGTCAATGGCACCGCGCGATGCGGCTGCCCCACGGAAATCATGCGCACGAGAATATCGCTCTCCGCCGCCGCCATCACACGGCCGGAAAGCGTTTTCTGTTCAATTGGCGCCGCCACCATCGCCACCTTCGGCGCGCTGCGGATTTTCGCCGCCGCGTCGAGGTCGGGCGCAATCCCCATCGCTACCGAAGCGGCACAGCGGATCGCCTCCAGTCTCTCCATCAGCGCCGTGTCACGCTCTATCGTATCTGGCTGTTCGGTGCACGCCCACCCCAGATCCTCCGCACGCACGAACACGCACGGCGCGGTCGCGTCTATCATCGAAGCATCGATCACGCCAACACCCGCCACATCCAATTTCTGCGTTGCCACCCCAGCTGGCAACAGCTTTCCGGTGCGCGCGCCCGCAGGAGAAAGAAAATCCAGCCGGATTGGTGCGCCGCTTCCGGCCACACCATCCAGTATTAGGTCACCCTCCACGGCGGCATATTCACCATCCATGCAAAAGCGGGAAACGATTATTTTCTGCGTGTTGGTGTTATGGATACGAACAACCGCATGAGCCCCATTGGGACGCGGTACAAAACCTTCCTCTACGGCGAACGGTCCGATGGCGGAGGACATGTTACCGCAGTTTGACGCAAAATCGACCAACTCGCTGTCCACCGAGACCTGCGCAAATGTGTAGTCCACATCCGCATCGGCCCGGCTTGACGGACCGATGATGCAGATTTTGGACAGCGACGAAATGCCGCCACCCATGCCATCCAATTGCCGCATGTTGGGATCGGGTGAACCCATGATCCGGCTGAAGATCGTCGGCCATCCGGTTTCATCATCCGGCAGGTCGGCGCGGCGGACCATGATCGCCTTGGACGTGCCACCGCGCATGAACACGGCGGGCAATCGCGATTGGGGCATGGGTCCCTCTGCTTCCTTGGCGCTGCGTTTCGTCGTTCTTTCGATACGCCACGCCGCCAGCCCGGGCAAGACTGACCCACGCCTCGCGATTGCCCCGAGCTCCTGGCACGGACTACGCTGCGCACAACGATGGGGGTGGGAAGGCCATGCATGTGGTGGTGATCGGGGCGGGGATCGTGGGCATGGCCAGCGTGTTGGAATTGCAACGTGACGGCCACGCGGTGACGATCCTGGAGCCCGGCGATCCGGGTGGCGAGCAGGCTGCTAGCTACGGCAACGGATCACTTCTGAACCCGAGTTCCGTCATCCCGGTCTCCGCGCCTGGAATTTGGAAGAAGGTACCTGGCTATTTGTGGGATCCGCTCGGTCCATTGGCTATTCGCTGGCGTTATTTGCCGCGATTGCTACCCTGGCTGTGCCGTTTCATTGTCGCGGGATCGAGTGTGGCAAAAATTGAGCGCACAGCTCGCGTCCTGGCACCCCTGTTGGCGGCGTCCCCGGCCCTGCATCGCGCGCTGGCCGAGGAAGCCGGTGTGGCCGATTTGATCCAGCGCAACGGCGTGCTGTTCCCCTTTCTCTCTCGCGCCGACTATGAGGCGGAGGCGGTGAGCTGGCGCATCCGGGCCGATAACGGCACCAAATGGATCGAATTGTCGGGGGAGGAATTGCATCAGCGCGAACCCTCTCTCGACCGGCGCTACCGCTTTGCTCTTCTCGTGGAGGAAAACGGCCAATGCACCGATCCTGGCGCCTATGTCGCGGCCCTGGCGCGGCAGGCACAGGCACAGGGCGCGGTCCTGCGCCGCGCCCGCGCTCTAGGTTTTCGTATCGAAGGCGGCCGCCTATGTGCCGTGCGCACCGAGGGTGAAGAAATCCAAGCCGATCGCGCGGTTATTGCCGCCGGCGCGCATTCGCGGCATCTGGCCGCTGAGGCCGGCGATCGCGTGCCGCTGGAAACCGAGCGTGGCTATCACGTGATGATCGAAAACCCCGGCACAGGCCCGCGCATTCCGATGATGCCGAGCGATGGCAAGATGTCCAACGTTATGACCGCGCGGGGCCTGCGTATTGCGGGGCAGGTGGAACTGGCGGGGTTGGCGGCGGCGCCAAACTGGCAACGCGCAGAGATTCTTTACCAATTTGCCCGCAAGACCTGGCCGGACTTGCCGAAGGATATTCCGCCGGAGCGGATAAAGTTTTGGATGGGCCATCGCCCGTCAATGCCGGATTCCCTACCCTGTATTGGCTTGGCGTCCGGCTGCGCCGATGTCGTGCACGCTTTTGGCCACGGCCATGTCGGGCTGACGGCAGGGCCGATGACGGGCAAGCTGGTGGCGGCCCTGATCGCCGAACGGACGGCGGGCATCGATTTGGCGCCATTCTCGGCACGCCGGTTTGCACCTAATTAGGTCCGGTCATTTTTATATTGGAGCACGACCATGACTGAACGGCCATTTACCCAGGTGGGTCTGAATGTCCTCCCGCAATAGGATACGCCGATCATCGATAATGGTTTAGAAGTCATGATACCGGAACGTCGCGCCATCGGCTTCACTGTGGAACCGATGATCTGCATCGACCCGAAGGTGAAGCCGATCATCGGCTTGGTCCGTGTCGGCATGATCCGATCCAAGGAACCGCTGTGCGGCAAGGCTGCCGACCGCATGGGTTGGTATGAGTATGGCGCTGTTGACGATTTTCCGACTACCGCGTGCATCCAGGACAGCGACCATCATCTCGGCTGTGGCGCCTCCTTAGGCGAGGTGCAATCGACCGTGCGCAAGGCGTTCGGTTCTATCGGCTGTGTTACCAACGGGTCATTCTGCAACCTCGATATTTGGGCACCCGGCTACCAGATGATCGGCGGGGGCGTGGAGCCAAGCCATGCGCATGTACAAATGGTGGAGTTCGGCAAACAGGCCAACATCTTCGGCATGCAGGTGGACCACGATGAGATGGTACACGTCGATTTTCATGGCGCGGTGGTGATTCCAAGGGAGGCTGTGAAGAAACTACCCGCAGCGATCGACCTGTTGACGCGGCGGGAAAAAGTCATTCTTGATATTTGGTGGGACCCTGAATTCAGCCGCGGCAGATTGCACGACGCGATCAGGCGCTCTGGCGAAATTCATTGACGCGGATCTGATGCTGCTGGTGAAATCAGGCGGCGCGACCGCGTTCCCGGAATGGGAGCGTTGCTTCGCCGAATTTGTGCCGGCGCTGGAGGTGCGCGCCTGGGACGATCCGCTGGTGGACCCCGAGGAGGTTCGCTACGTACTATGCTGGGAACCGGCGCCGGGCTGGCTGGTGAGGTTTCCCAATCTGCGGCTGATTATTTCGTCGGGCGCAGGGGTTGATCATATCCTATGCGACCCGTATTTACCGTTGCATATCCCAATCGTGCGCATGGGTGGCGGCGCGACGGTGGCGCACATGGCGGATTTCGTTCGGCTCGGCTGTTTTGCCTTGCTACGCGATATGCGCCGCATCATGACCAACCAGGCAGAACGCCATTGGGAGGAATTTGGCGTGCCGCGTTCATCGGCGGAAACGCGGGTGGGGGTGATGGGCCTCGGTATGCTGGGTGGGCCGGCGGCGGCGGCGCTGCGCGATTGCGGCTTTATCACCGCAGGCTGGTCGCGCCGGCGTCGCACTATTCCTGGAGTGCGCTGCTTTGAGGGCAATGCCGAACTTGCGGCCTTTCTTTCGCGCACCGATATCCTGGTAAATTTGCTGCCACGGACCAGTGGAACACACGCTATCATTGATGCCGATACGCTGGCCCTACTGCCGCCCGGCGCCGCGGTGCTGAATGTCGGACGGGGGGCGCACCTGGTGCTTGACGATTTACTTCTCGCTCTTGCCGCCGGCCATATCAGCGGTGCGTTTCTGGATGTATTCGATCCAGAACCATTGCCGGCCGATCATCCGGTGTGGGGGCATCCGCGGATCATTGTGTCCACCCATGTCGCCGCCATTCCGTCACGTCGGGATCGTGCGCGTTTCGTTGCCGAGGCAATCACGGTATTTGAACGCGGGGAGACGCCGGAGAATCTTTACGATTCGGTGCGGGGCTATTGATGCCAGTCCGAATGGTGTCGAATATTGACACTAGAAATATCGAATGGTCTAGCGAATGATATGAATACCAGGCGAAATTTTAACCTCACAAATTTGATTCTGGAAAACGCGGTGAGGAATTGCGATCGTTTTGCTATTCGTATATTGGACGATCATGCTTCGTATAATCGGCTACGCAATTCGGCACTGAAAAAACTATTGGACTGAATGATCTCCCTGTGGACCCCAAGTCCGTATTTCGTCGTGAACGAAATTCCCAAGAACAACCATGGGAAGATCATTTGGCGCACTGGCGGATGCTTTACAGGAGATGCTGCTTATCCTATTCGCCGCTCGTGATTCGCGATGATCCGTTTGTATGACTTGAGGTTATTGTGGCGGGCCGGTAAGTCTGTAGCGATGTAACGGAGGGTACGCCCATGTCTGGGCCCAATTCACCAAACCTGATCGCAAATATTGCCGCCCCGCGCCTGATGCTGGTGGGTGGCGGTGCTGTGGTTCAGGTAGCGGAGGTTCTGAAAAAATTCTTACTGTCGCGTCCTCTGGTGGTGACCGATCCGTTCATGGTTTCCTCGGGGCTGGTGGAACGCTGTTTGGTGCCATTGCGAGCCGCGGGAATTACGCCTGGCGTGTTCAGTGACACGGTGCCGGAACCGGTTGATACGGTGATCGAAGCGGGTGTCGCGCTGTTGCGCGGGAAAAATTACGATTGTCTGATCGGCTTCGGCGGCGGCTCGCCGATCGATACTGCGAAGGCGATGGCGGTGCTGGCCACGGGCGGCGGGCGGATGCGCGATTACAAGGTGCCAGCGCAGGCCGATCGTGCCGATCTGCCGGTGATCGCCATACCCACAACGGCAGGTACGGGCAGCGAATGCACGCGTTTTACTGTCATCACTGATCATGAGCGCGATGAGAAAATGCTGATCGCAGGGCTGGGCGCTTTGCCGCTGGCGGCGATTGTCGATTACGAACTGACTTTCAGCGTACCGGCGCGTACTACCGCCGATACCGGTGTCGATAGTTTTACCCATGCGTTGGAGGCGTTTGTGTCACGCCGGGCCAATCCGTTTTCGGATGCGCTGGCGCTGGCGGCGATGGATCTGATCGGCAGGCATCTGCGTACTGCGTATCATGAGCCAAAAAATACTGCGGCGCGCGAGGGTATGATGCTGGGTGCGACGCAGGCCGGGTTGGCATTTTCCAACAGCTCTGTCGCGCTAGTGCATGGCATGTCGCGTCCGATCGGGGCGCATTTCCACGTGCCGCACGGCCTGTCCAACGCTATGTTACTGCCGGCGATCACGCGCTTTTCCGTCGCCGCCGCACCGGAGCGCTATGGCGAGGCTGCGCGGCGGGGTGGTTTCGCGGATGCGCGCGATGATGATGCGATTGCCTGCGCGAAGCTGGTGGACGGGCTAGTGGCCTTAAACCGCGAATTGAAAGTTCCGACACCGGCGGAATTTGGTATCGATTCGGTCATATGGGAGAACAAGCTGGAACTGATGGCGGAACAGGCGCTGGGTTCGGGTAGCCCGAATAACAATCCCCGTGTGCCTGACGCGGCGGAGATCGTTGCGCTTTATCGAGAGGTCTGGCGTGGCGAGACGGGGAACGCTTGATTAGGTCGGGTGCCTTACGGGCCGGTCGTTGAGGAGATTGGAATATCTGCAGCGCGTACGAGCCCCTGGTCTAGTTTCGGGGAGGTGAATTGCGTCTCCAGCAAGGCGTGGAGATACGGCAGGTTGGGGGTTATATCGGCTAGGGCAGCGGCTACCCGACTTCGCTTGCGTGCCTAAGGAAATGGCGCAGGCCGATCAGATCCTTTACTGGTGGCCTTCCGTCAGCTCGAACACAATGTATCTACGGGAAGTATAGCGGCGTCGTGCCGCTCCTCCAGCCGCGCCAGGGTAGCGGGGGTTAGCCGCACGTCGAGGGAAAAGTTAATCGACTGTATCGGCGGCGCGACAAGGGGGCCAGAGCGGACCAGTCGGTGAGGGAGCGCGTGGCCATCGTGTCCGTCATGAGGGCGGCGAGGGGGAATTCTTCGACCTATGGCAGAACATCACCTAGAAACAATGGATCATGGTGCGAGTGCCGTGTCCGCACCGGCAATTCCATCCCAATGAGCGAATGCGATTACATTTGCTCATTGGCTGGTGCCGCGTTTCCGGTGCCTCACTGGAGGGGGCGTAGCGTTGGATGCAGCATAGCACGTTCAAGAGTGTGTTAAGCCATAACGCAATCACCGATTACTGACAATTGTGTTAATGCGCCTCATTCTGGCCGATTGTCTTGCCGGCGGCGAAGCGCACGGCTTCCTCGGCGGCTCGGAACAGAGCGCGGGCTTTCTGGCGGCATTCCTCATATTCGGATTCCGGGATGGAATCGGCGACGATGCCGGCGCCGGCCTGCACATACATAGTTCCGTCCTTGACAATGGCGGTGCGCAGCCCGATGCAAGTGTCCATCGTGCCATTGGCCGCGAAATAGCCGATGCAGCCAGCATAGATGCCGCGCCGGTCGGGTTCTAGCTCCTCGATGATCTCCATGGCGCGAACCTTTGGCGCGCCGGAGAGCGTCCCGGCCGGAAACCCGCCGATTAGCGCGTCCACGGCGTCGAGATCCTTGAGAATTTCGCCCTGCACATCCGAACTGATATGCATGACGTGGCTGAAGCGCTCGATCGTAAAACTTTCGGTGACCTTCACGGTTCCGATCTTCGCTACCCGTCCGACATCGTTGCGACCGAGATCGAGCAGCATTAAATGCTCCGCGCGTTCCTTTGGGTCGGCCAGCAGTTCGGCTTCGAGGGCGATATCTTCGGCCTTGGTGGCGCCGCGCGGGCGGGTGCCGGCCAGCGGGCGGATGGTGACGATGCCATCGCGGAGCCGCACCAAGATCTCTGGTGAGGAACCCACCACCTGGAAGCCGCCGAAATCGAGGAAGAACAGAAAGGGCGAGGGGTTCGTCCGCCGCAAGGCCCGATACAAGGTAAAGGGTGGTAGGGCGAAGGGCGTCGAGAAGCGCTGGCTCAGCACGATCTGGAAGGCATCGCCAGCGGCGATATATTCCTTCCCGCGCAGCACCGCGTCGATAAAGCCCTGTTTAGTGAAATTGGATGTGGGCGCGGCTAAAGGCGGCAAGGTGACCGCTGGCAGCGCATGGCTGCGAGGTTGGTCCAGCGCAGTTTCGGCCTGGGCGAGGCGGGCTAGCGCGCGGTCATAGGCAGTTTCGGCAGAAATATTGGCGCGCGGATAGCAAGGCGCAATGAGCGAAAGTTCGTCGTTCACGTTGTCGAAGATGGCGAACAATGTGGGCCGCAGCATCTGTGCATCGGGAATGCCGAGCACATCGGCGTTCTTTTCTGGCAGCCTTTCCATCAGCCGGACCATGTCGTAGCCCAGATACCCAACCAGCCCGCCAGCCATCGGCGGCAGGCTGTCGGGCACGTCGAGATGGGTTTCCTCGCGCAGGGCGCGCAGGCTGTCCAATGCCGGACGCGGATCGGCAATGAAGGCATGCGGGGCGGACAGCGCGTCACGGTTGATCTCGGCGCGTCCGTTATGGCAGCGCCAGATCATATCGGGGTGCATGCCGATAATGGAATAGCGTCCGCGCACTGCGCCGCCTTCCACGCTTTCGAGGAGAAAACTGTTCGCGTGGCCAATGGCAAGCTTTAGGTAAGCGGAGACTGGGGTCTCCAGATCCGCCACCGCGCGCGACCACACCAACGCCCCGCGGCCGGAATCATAGGCGGCGCGGAACGCGGCGAAGCCGGGGGTGACGGAAACGTTCATTGCATCCTCATTAAGGCGGATTTCATCGGGCTGGACATATCATGGTTGGACGAAACTATCGTAAACCTTCTGGTTGATGCGCGGCTGCGCGCGGCTGCGCAGCGTATTGACGAAAACGGTCTCGGCATCATTGGCCATCGCTTGGGCTAGACTGTCGCGGATGCGCGCATAGCCGGCCTCGTCAGTTTTTGGATCGGCCTGGACAATATCCAGCGGAACGGTGACTAGGAACGCGTCGGAGGTTTCCACCATGGTGGCCTCACCCTTTGACAGCGCGAAAAGAGGCACGATCAATTCGCGGGGCATCCCCTCTGCGGGTTCGGCACGACCGGTGCGCGCGGTACGCCGGTAGGCGATGCCGGCGACCGTGGCCGCATCCTCTAATGATTGTCCCTGTTGTACGGCATCCAGCAGCCTGGCGGCGACTTCTTCCTGTGCGCGGCGTTGCAGCGCAAGGATCAGATCGTCCTTGATCCGCGTCAACACCTCGCTGAAGGGTTTCAGTCCGGGGGGAATGACCTCCTCGACCGTGACTGCAAAATAAGCTGGGTTGCCCCCTTTGCCGGCGGGAACCTCGATTAATTTTACCGGGTCGCCCTGGCGGACCTGGAAGGAAGCCGTGATCAGGGCGGTGCGCAATTCGGCGCTGCCGGGGATGGATGCGGGATCGCCCGCCAGCGTGGTGCCCAGCGCATCCAAGGTACCGGTGACAGCGGCGAGGCCGAGATCGCCGGGCATGTCGTCCAGGCTCGTACCAGCGGCAAGCGTGTCCTCCACCTTGGTGGCGCGCTGATAGATGATATCGGCGACTTTCTCGGCGAGGATGCGTGCCCGCAATTCTTCGGTCACATCGGATAGGGTTTTCGTGCCACCAGGGGTGATCTTGCCGACCCGAATCAGTTGCCAGCCGAGCGGCGTCTGGATCGGGCCGATGACCGTGTTCGCGGCCGCGGCGAATACCGCCTGGGCCAACGCCGGATCGGGGAATTCTATCGCGGTGGCATCTGTCAGCGAAACTGGCGCGGCGTCAGCATCCGTGGAGGCCTTCTGCATCGCTTCCCAGCTGGCGCCGGCCCGCCATTGCTGGGCCAGCGTTGCAACCTTGGCTTCTTCCTGTGCGATGATGATTTCGGCGGAGCGTTTTTCGATCGAGGTAAACTCGGCGCGGCGGGCTTCATAGGAGGTAGCGATATCCTCCGGTGCGATCGTGATCTGGCTTTCCAGGGTTTGCGGCGCCAGAATCACCGCCTTGATGCGGCGATATTCCGGTCGTGTGTAGAAATCGGGATGGTTGTCATACCAGCGTCGTACTTTCGCTGCGCTGGGCTCGCTGGCCGGGATGGCGGCGAAGGGGAGTTCGACGAGCTCGGCGTCGCGTTGCTCGGTGGCGAACTGATAGACTTGGCGCGTCAGGGTATCGGACGGCACGATACTGGCGCGGATCGGTTCCAGTAATTGGCGGTGCAGGTTTTCAACCCGCAGACTGTCCATGAAGCGCGCTTCGGTCAGGCCATTATTGCGCAGCACGGCTTGGAACGCGGCACGACTGAATTTACCGTCCTGGCTACGGAAGGCGGGGATGGCGAGGATGTCTTGGCCGAGCGCGCTGTCTGGTGCTACGAGATTCAGCCGCGCTACTTCCTCGCCCACGGCGTGTTGGCGGACCAGCTGGTCCAGCGCCTGGCTGAGGATGCCGCGTTTCATCTCCAGTGTCGCATCGATCTGGCCGCCCAGCATGCGCGTGATCCGGCTAAGCTCTTGCTGGTAGGCCTGCTGCAACTCTGGTGGCTCGATTGCGCGGTTACCGACTTTGGCTACCCAGGTCTCCGTGCCGAGTTGGCGGATGACATCGCCGATGCCCCAGATGGAAAAGGCGGCGACCAGCACACCGAACAGCACGCGCGCGAACCAGGTGCCGAGGCGACTGCGAAGGGCTGTGATCATCAAGCGGTTCCGTTATGGCGGGTAGAGTGGTGGTCGGTATGGCGTCTTACCGAAGCGGGCCGCACCTTAGGGGCGCGGCAGCCGCTTTGCCAGGGTGTCGCTTTGCCAGTGTGCCTCTTTGATATAACAGCATGATCGTGATCGGGGAGATGGGAATGCGGCAATTGATCGCGGGCAACTGGAAAATGCACGGGCTGGGGGCGGAGGCGGCAGCCCTTGCCATGAAAATCAGGGAGGGGGCGGGAGGGTTGGCGTGCGACCTGCTGGTCTGTCCGCCCTTTACGCAAATTTTTCAGGTGGCCACGTTGCTGGTGGGTACGGAGATATGCGTCGGCGGGCAGAATTGCCATGTGGCGGGACAGGGGGCGCATACCGGCGATATTTCCGCCCCGATGCTGAAGGATGCCGGGGCGGGCTGGGTGATCCTGGGCCATTCCGAGCGGCGGCAGAACCATGCCGAAACTGATGCCATGGTGCGGGCCAAGGTTCTGGCGGCGGCGGCGGCGGGCCTGGCCTCGATCGTCTGTGTGGGCGAGACCGAGGCCGAGCGGGTGGCGGGGCGACAGAATGAAGTCGTGGGCACCCAGCTTGCCGCCAGCCTGCCTGAAGGGTTTTCCGGCGAGATCGCCTATGAACCGGTCTGGGCCATAGGAACCGGGAAGACAGCGACGGAAGAGGATGTTGCGGCGATGCATGGCTTCATCCGCCAGATCCTGCTGCGCCGGTTGGGGCCGGCGGGTGGAGCGATCAGAATTCTTTATGGTGGCTCCGTCCGGCCGGCGAACGCCGTATCCTTGCTGACGGTACGCGAGGTCGGTGGGGCGCTGGTCGGCGGGGCGAGCCTTAAGGCCGATGATTTTCTGGCCATTGCCCGCGCCGCGCCGGCGGCGTAGAACCCGCCCGCGCCCATAATCGGAGCCCGCATGACCGCCGTTCTCCTGATGATCCACCTCTTCGTTACCCTCGCCTTGATCGGGGTGGTGCTGATCCAGCGCAGCGAAGGCGGTGGGCTGGGCGTGGGTAATTCGCAGGGTATGGGCGGCTTCATGACCGGGCGGGGCACCGCGAACTTGCTGACGCGGGCCACAGCCATCCTGGCGGCGGTTTTTTTCGCCTTGTCGCTAACCCTGGCGCTGATGAGTCGGGGCACGGGTGGGGCAGGGCGTTCCGTGCTGGATACGTTACCGATCCCGGCCAGCACGGCCCCGGCGTCGGGTGGTGTGCCATCGGCCTTGCCAGCGGGGCCGATGTCGCCGCGAGTGCCGACGAATTGATCCGGGCGATCTGATGATTTTTCATGATACGCATGGCGGGCTTTGATTGCGTGCTGATTTGCAACCGGCGCCGGCGGCAAATCAACACCCTTCCCGTCTGTCGATTCGCGTGCGTAAGCTAGATGCCTATGACTCGGTTCGTCTTCATCACCGGCGGCGTGGTTTCATCCCTCGGTAAGGGTATCGCTTCGGCGGCGCTGGGGGCGTTGTTGCAGGCGCGCGGGTTTTCCGTCCGGCTGCGCAAGCTTGATCCCTACCTGAACGTCGATCCCGGCACGATGAGTCCTTTGCAACATGGCGAAGTGTTCGTCACCGATGACGGGGCGGAAACCGATCTCGATCTCGGGCACTACGAACGTTTTACCGGCGTTCCGGCGACGCGCGCTGATAATGCGACGACAGGGCGCATTTATTCAGACGTAATCGCCAAGGAACGGCAGGGCGATTACCTGGGCGCCACGGTGCAGGTGATTCCGCACATCACCGACGCGATCAAGGAAATCGTTGTTCGCGAAACCGAGGGACTAGATTTTATCCTGGTGGAAATCGGTGGCACCGTGGGCGATATCGAAAGTTTGCCGTTTCTGGAAGCGATCCGACAGTTAGGTAACGAGTTGGGTTCGGAACGGTCCATGTTCGTGCACCTGACCTTGGTGCCGTATATTCCGTCCGCCGGGGAGTTGAAGACGAAGCCGACGCAGCATTCGGTGAAAGAACTGTTGAATGTCGGCATCCAGCCGCAAATGCTGCTTTGCCGCTGCGACCGGCCAATCCCGGAGAACGAGCGCCGCAAGATTGCCCTATTCTGCAATGTGCGATTGAGTGCGGTGATTCCGGCTTTAGACGTGGATACGATCTATGCCGTGCCGATCAGCTATCACCGAGAAGGCATGGACCGCGAAGTACTGCGCCATTTTGGTCTGCCCGCCGAACTCGAGCCCGATCTGTCGCGCTGGGAGCGCATTGTTTCCGCTGTGCGCGCGCCGGAAGGTGAAGTTAAAATCGCAGTGGTCGGAAAATACATTAATCTGTTGGACAGTTATAAATCTCTGGCCGAGGCTTTGGCGCATGGAGGTATCGCTAACCGGGTCAAGGTGTCCTTGGAATGGGTGGATAGTGAGATTTTTGAAAAGCCTGATACCGTGCAGCGCCTGGAAGGCGTGCATGGTATTTTGGTACCCGGCGGCTTCGGCGAACGTGGCACGGAAGGGAAAATTGAGGCGGTACGCTTTGCCCGTGAACGCAAGGTGCCGTTTCTCGGCATCTGCTTCGGCATGCAGATGGCGGTGATTGAGGCGGCGCGCAACCTGGCCGGCATGGCGCAGGCGTCCTCCACCGAATTTGGGCCGTGCGAGGTGCCGGTGGTGGGGCTGTTGACGGAATGGGCGCGCGGCAATCAGATCGAGCGACGCAAGGCCGGTGGCGACCTGGGTGGCACGATGCGGCTCGGGGCCTATACGGCGACCTTGGCGGAGGACAGTTTGGTGCGTTCCCTCTATGGTGGCGCGGCGACGATCGTGGAGCGGCACCGGCACCGTTATGAGGTGAACGTACATTTCCGTGGATCGCTGGAGGCATCGGGAATGCGATTCGTCGGCATGTCGCCTGATGGGGTGCTGCCGGAGATCGTGGAATATCCCGACCATCCTTGGTTCATCGGCGTGCAATATCATCCGGAGTTGAAATCCAAGCCGTTTGATCCGCACCCGCTGTTCACCGGGTTCATTGCCGCCGCGGTGAAGCAGGCACGTCTTGTCTGAGGCACGCATCGTTTCGGTTGGAGCGATCGAGATCGGCAATGATCGCCCGTTCGTACTGATCGCCGGGCCGTGCCAGATCGAGTCCGAATCGCATGCTATGGAAGTTGCGGGCGGTTTGCTGGAGATCACGCGTGCGGCCGGGATTCAACTGATCTACAAGTCCAGCTTCGACAAGGCCAATCGTACGTCCGCCAGTGCGGCGCGTGGCGTCGGCCTGGCTGCGGGCCTGGAAATCCTGGCGCGCGTGCGCGAACGTTTTGGCGTGCCGGTGCTGACGGATGTGCATCTGCCGGAGCAATGCGCTCCGACGGCCGAGGCGGCGGATGTGTTGCAAATACCCGCGTTTCTCTCGCGCCAAACAGATCTTCTTCTCGCTGCCGGCGAGACCGGCAGGGCGATCAATGTAAAAAAAGGACAATTCCTCGCGCCATGGGACATGGTGAATGTCGCGGCAAAGATTGCCTCCACCGGTAATGAAAATATTCTGCTCTGTGAGCGCGGGGCGAGTTTTGGTTACAACACGCTCGTTACCGATTTTCGTGCTCTGCCGATCATGGCGCGGACCGGCTACCCAGTTGTGTTCGACGCCACGCATTCGGTGCAGCAGCCGGGTGGGCAGGGCACGTCATCCGGAGGGCAGCGGGAATTTGCGCCCTTTCTGGCGCGCGCGGCCTTGGCGGTGGGCTGCGCAGCGCTGTTCATCGAAACTCATCCCGATCCGGACAATGCGCCATCTGATGGTCCGAACATGATCCCACTGCGCGAAATGCCCGCACTGCTGGCACGGCTCAAGGCATTCGACAATGTGGCGAAGACGACGTGGTGACACCGGTGCTTCGGGCCAGGAATTATGGGTTAGGATTTTCGGCTTCGCGCCGGCCTTAGTTCTGCCACCTCGCCCGAGGCGCTCAGGCAGGCAGCCGCACTTGCGGGTTCGAAGCGCCGAGAGGCAACGGCGTCGGGTCGACGAAAACGCGGGCCCCTCTAGCCGTAAGAGAACGGCAACGCCCTGCTCTGGTGAGGCGCGCTGCCCGGGCAGGCGAGAACCGCAGCCTTTCAGACCGAGACAGTTTTTGAAAATACCTGAGGCCGGGCAAGTCCTCAAAGTGCTGTGCCGTAGTTTTGATCGGCACTGGGCCGCCCGATTTCAATCGCAAGCATACGGCTCAACTTGGATGACAAGGCCACGCCTCGGTGCTCCAAATACCGGGCAAGCCCAGTCGCCATCGCAGTCTGTTATGGTCAGGTCCTCAGGAGTTTTATGATGCTGTACCGCCTCAAGGCCATCTTTGCGCTGCGCTACGCCACGCTGGCTTGTTGCGTCTTAGTGCTGTTGCTGAGTCTATTTCTGCTGCTGGTCTATGGCTTGGGGTGGGGCCTGCTCCTGGGCGCAGCCGGTTTGGTGGCGCTGGGTGTGCATGACCTACTGCAAACCCATCACTCGATCCTGCGTAACTACCCGGTGATCGGTCATCTGCGTTTTGTGCTGGAGTTCGTTCGGCCAGAGATCCGACAGTATTTCATCGAAAGCGACAACGAGGCAGCGCCGTTTTCACGCTCACAGCGCTCGCTGGTTTACCAGCGCGCCAAGGGTGAATCCGACAAACGCCCGTTTGGTACCCAGCTTGATGTGCAGGCCCCTGGCTTCGAATGGATCAACCATTCAGTGGTACCAAGCCAGCTGGCCACCCACGACTTTCGCATCACCATCGGCCCAGAAACTGCCCAGCCTTACAGCGCCAGTGTGTTCAATATTTCGGCCATGAGCTTCGGCGCATTGAGTGCCAATGCTATTTTGGCGCTCAACGCCGGCGCCAAGCGCGGCAGCTTTGCGCATGACACCGGCGAAGGCTCGATCTCGACCTACCACCGAGTGCATGGCGGCGACCTGGTTTGGGAAATCGGCTCGGGCTACTTTGGCTGCCGCCATGCTGACGGCAGCTTTGACCCCGAGAAGTTTGCCCACGGCGCCCGCGATCCGCAGGTGAAGCTGATTGAGATCAAGCTCAGCCAGGGTGCCAAGCCGGGACACGGCGGCGTGCTGCCAGGGCCCAAGGTCACACCCGAAATCGCCGCTGCCCGGGGCGTGCCAATGGGGGTGGACTGTGTTTCGCCGGCTGCCCACAGTGCTTTTGACACGCCGTTGGAGATGATGCAGTTCATCGTCCGTTTGCGCGAACTCTCGGGCGGCAAGCCCACCGGCTTCAAGCTATGCATTGGCCACCCCTGGGAATGGTTTGCCATGGTCAAGGCCATGTTGGCCAGCGGCATCACGCCAGACTTCATTGTGGTCGACGGCTCCGAGGGCGGCACGGGTGCGGCGCCAGTAGAGTTCACTGACCATGTCGGCTCGCCGCTGCAAGAGGGTTTGCTGCTGGTGCACAACACCCTGCGCGGTGCCGGCTTGCGCGGGCGCATCCGCCTGGGCTGCGCCGGCAAGGTGGTGAGTGCCTTTGATATCGCCCGCATGATGGCCTTGGGCGCCGACTGGTGCAACAGCGCGCGCGGCTTCATGTTTGCGCTGGGCTGCATACAAGCCCAGAGCTGCCACACCGGCCGATGCCCGACCGGCGTCACCACCCAGGACCCTGTGCGACAGCGGTCCCTGGTAGTGCCCGACAAGGCGGTTCGGGTCTACAACTTTCATCAGCAAACCCTGCACGCGCTGCAAGAGCTGGTGCAGGCCGCCGGCCTGCAGCACCCGAGCGATATCACCGCCCATCACATCGTGCGCCGGGGCAGCGACCACCGAGTCAGCTCGCTGGCGCAGCTTATGCCGAGCCAACTGCCAGAAGGCGCACTGCTCAAAGCCGACTTGAGCGGTCTGCCCATGATCTACAGCCAGCATTGGCCAGCGGCGGTGGCGG
>CAMBMS010000016.1 GCA_945868845.1 Asaia bogorensis
TGCTGGCGCAGGGCGGAACGACGGGGGATGCGTGTCGTCGGATCGCAGTCACCGAGCAGACCTACTATCGCTGGCGCAAGGAATATGGCGGTCTGAAGACCGACCAGGCGCGGCGGATGAAGGATCTGGAGAAGGAGAACCTGCGGCTTCGGCGGGCGATCTCTGACCTGACGCTGGATAAACTGATTTTGCAGGAGGCCGCCCGGGGAAACTTCTGAGCCCCGCGCGGCGGCGGCGTTGTGTCGATCATGTGCGAAGCGAACTGGCGGTATCGGAGCGCAGGATCTGCCTGGTGCTTGGCCAGCATCGATCGACGCAACGCAAAGTGCCGCGTGGGGCGAGTGACGAGATGGCGTTGAGCGAGGACATCATCGCTCTGGCACGGCAATATGGCCGCTACGGCTATCGCCGGGTGACCGCACTGCTGCGCGATGCCGGGTGGACGGTAAACCGCAAGCGGGTCGAGCGGATCTGGCGGCGCGAGGGCCTGAAGGTGCCGCAAAAGCAACCCCGGCGGGGGCGGCTATGGCTGAACGACGGGTCGTGCATCCGGCTGCGGCCAGAGTATCCGGGGCATGTCTGGGCTTATGACTTTGTCGAGGGTCGCACTCATGACGGTAGGAAGTTCCGGATCCTGACGATCATCGACGAAGCCAGCCGTGAATGTCTGGCGCTCATCGTTGCGCGTCGGTTCCGTCACGAGGACGTTCTGGCAGCCCTGGCGGAGTTGTTCATCGCACGCGGACCTCCAGCAAACATCAGGTCCGACAATGGCCCGGAATTTATCGCGACTGCGGTTCAAAAATGGCTGGCTCAGGTCGGCGTGAAGACGCTCTACATCACCCCGGCATCGCCCTGGGAGAATGGCTATAACGAAAGCTTCAATGGGTCGCTGCGTGACGAGCTTCTAAATGGCGAGATCTTTTACAGTCTGGCCGAAGCCAAAGTGCTGATCGAGGCCTGGCGGCGGCATTACAACACAATCCGCCCGCACAGCAGCCTCGGCTACCGACCGCCGGCCCCGGAAACCGCGACACCGCCATTGCCGCCTTCCGGTTCCGCTACGCTCCACCTCCAGGCAGCAATGGCCAAGGAGGAAGCAATGCACTAACATTCAAACCGGACAACCTAATGGGGGCCGATCAATATGCATCGATCTTGTCGGTAGAAATCTCAGAGTGGACCAACAAAAAACCCTCCAGCTACGGAGGGTCGACGCCACCCGTTTGATTGCTCTCTAAGAGCCACATCCCCTTTCGGGTGACCACCTTGCCCGGGAAGGCAGGTTGGCTTGGGCGTCGACCCAATCTTGATGCGAAGATAACTTCCAAGGAAATCCTTGAAAGGAAGCAGAAACGTAAGCGCGCCACCCTGGCACGTCAACCACCCTTGGCCTTGCCGCGCGGCGGGGGATGGTCAATCGTCTGGATGGGTTTGGTCGAAGGGAGCGCCGAGCATGCGCCTAGCGGGGAAAATCGCCATCGTCACCGGGGCCGCGGGGGCCATCGGCAGTTCCATCGCGCGCCGGTTCGCGCAGGAAGGCGCGGATATCTGTCTGGCCGCCCGCCGCGGCGCCCCCGATCTGGCCGCGGAAATTCGTAGCATGGGCCGGCGCGCCATCGATATCCGCACCGATGTCACGATCAAGGCGGAAAATGACGCCATGGTGGCCGGCTGCATCGCCAAACTGGGCCGCGTGGATATCCTCGTCACCGTCGCCGGCGTGGTCTCCCAGGGATCGGCTGAGGATCTAGCGGAAGAGGAATGGGACCGCGTGATGGCGGTGAATTTGAAAGGCGTGTTTCTGTCCTGCCAGGCCGTGATCAAGCCGATGCGCGCCCAGAAATCCGGCCGCATCATCAATATCGGCTCCTTGCTGGCCAAAAATGGCGGCAATCCGCGCCCCTGGATCAACCGCGAGGACCAAAAGCGCGGCGGCAATGTCGCCTATGGCAGCGCCAAGGCCGGCGTGCATGCCATCACCCTCTATCTGGCCAAGGAACTGGCGGCAGACAATGTTACCGTCAACGCGGTGGCGCCAGGCCCGATCGGCTCCCCGATGACCACCAATTTGCCACCGGCGACATTGCAAATGATTCCGATGGGCCGCATCGGCCTGCCCGACGATGTCGCCGATGCCTGCGCCTATCTCGCCGGCGATCAGGCCGGCTGGGTGACGGGCGAGATTTTAGACGTCAATGGCGGCGTCTGGATCGATTGAGAGCCGCCCGCGCGGGCGATCGTATTGACCCCCCGGTCGGCTTTTGCGATAGACCCCATCATGACCGGCGCACCAAGCGCTGGCTATTTGCAACAGGGAGAGCCGCATGACTTCGTTCACGGGAGGCCCATTCGCCGGCATGGATCGCCGCCAGTTCCTGCAAGCCCTCGCCGCCTTCGGCCTTGCCGGCGGCGCCGCTGGGCAGGATGCGTGGGCGCAGGGCAAGGAGCCGGTCAAGCTTGGCATCACCGAACCGCTGACCGGATCGCAGGCCGGTTTTGGTGCCGATTTCGTCACCGGCATGCGCATGGCGGCGAAGGACATCAACGACGCCGGCGGCATCAACGGCCGTCCGCTGGAACTCATCGTCATCGACACCCAGGCGCAGCCCCAACTGGGTATCAACGCGGTGAACCGCCTTGCCACCGTCGACAAGGCCGGCATGTTCATCACCGCCTGGTCCGCCGTGGTGAAGGCGCAGGCCCCGGTCGCCAATCGCGAGAAAATCTTGCAACTCTCCGTCGGCGCCAATGCGCCCGACATCGCCAATCTAGGCGATTATGTTTATACTTTGTACCCGCTGGCGGATGTCGATATCACAGCCTTGGCGAAATACACCCATGGTACTCTTGGGAAGAAAAACGCCGCGGTGCTGTATATTAATAACGAAACCGGCATCGACGCGGCGAAGATCTATAAAGCGGTATTTGAGAAAGAAGGCGGCCAGATCGCCTTGTTCGAGGCCTATGATCCCGCCGCCACCGAATTCACCGGTATGCTGCTGAAATTACGCGCCGCCAACCCCGATGTGGTGCATATCCATGGCCTATTGGTGGATGTGCCGCTGGTGGTCGCGCAGATGCGCCAGTTGGGCCTGCGCCAGCAGATCACCAGCTATTCCGTCGCCTATAACCCGAAAATGCTGGAACAGCTGGGCGCGGCGATGGAGGGCTTTATCGTCACCTCATTGGCGCCGGGGGTGGACGAAAACCCTAACGTCAAGCCGTATGTCGATCGCTGGATCAAGGAGGTTGGCCGCGCGCCGAACGGACTGCCCTATGTGCAGTATAACTACGACGCGATCCTGATCGCCGCGCGGGTGTTCAAGCACGCGCTGGACAACAACAAACCGCTGACCGGGGAAAGTCTGCGCGAATCGCTGATCACGTTGCGGGAATTCGACACCCCGCTGACCGGCAAAACCGTGATCGACGGCCATCGCGTCAAGAAGCCAGTCTATCTGATCACGGTGAAAAACGGAAAATTCACCCCGCTCGCCAAGCTGGGTTAAGCACAACGTGCTGACTGACCCCGCCCTCCTGCTACAGATTCTCTGGACGGGCACGGTCACCGCCTCTTCCTATGTCCTGCTCACCGTCGGGTTTTCGTTGACGCAGAAAGTCACCGGCCTGTGGAATTTCGCCCAGGCTGGTTTCATGGGTATTGCCTTCTACGCCATGTATTTTGCGCTCAACGATCTCGGGCTTCCGCTTATTCTGGCGTTTCCCTTTGCGGCCGGCTGCACCATCATCGCCAGCCTGATCACCGAAGCCTTCGGCCTGGATGTCTTGCGCGCCCGCCATTCGGCGCATCTGACCTTCTTTATTTTTACCCTCATCGTCGCCGAGTTCATCATCTACTGGCTGACCCTGATCTTCGGCACCGAGCCGCAGACCTTGTTTAAATCCATCATGTCCCCCGTGCATATCATATGGGAAATCGCCATCAGCGATTGGGATCTCACCGCCGTTGGTATGACGACTGTGTTCCTCGCCGCTCTGGCCGGGTTTCTGCGCTGGAGCAAGGATGGCCAGTTCCTGGTTGCCGTCGCCGATAATGCCAAGCTGGCGGAGCTGTATGGCATCAGCGCCCGGCGCGCTTATCACGTAACGGCCGTGATCGCCGCCTTGTTCATCACAGGGGCCATGTATCTGGTGGGGGCACGCGGCGGCATCACACCGAATTCGCCGATGGAACTGATTCTCAATGCCGTCATCGCTACCTTGCTGGGTGGCATGGGCCGCGTGTTCATGGGCGCGTTGGCCTCCGTGGTGCTGGCGCTGATCCAGAGCTATTCGGTGCTGGTGATTTCGTCTCGTTGGCAGAATCTGTTGCTGTACGGATTTCTGTTTGTTGCCATCGTCGTCTTTCCCCGCGGCATCCATATGCCGAAATTCCGCAAGCGCTTGATCATTCCCGCGCCGCAACCCGCTGACGAGGCGAAGAGGGCCTAAGGCGATGGAATATGTCCTGACCATCACGGTGATGATCGCTATCTTCGTCATCCTCGCCGCCAGTTATAACCTCGTCATCGGCTATGGCGGGCTGGCCACCGTGGCGCATCCGATTTTCTACGCCCTCGGCGCCTATACGTCTGGATTGCTCGCCATCCATGTCGGGTTGCATCCCGTGCTCTCCGTCATCGCCGGCATTCTGGTCGCCGTGGTGGCGTCCATCTTGCTAGCGCTGTCGGCCTTGCGGGTTTCCGGCGATTATCTACTGATCTCCAGCCTGGGGTTTCAGCTTGGCTTGCTGCAGGTGATCCGCAATTTTGAATTCACCGGCGGTCCTGGTGGGCTGTCTGGCATTCCCTCCACCATCACCGGTGCGGCACGCACGCCGATGTTTCTGCTGATCTGTGGCGGTATCGCCGTGCTAACCGTGGCCTTCATCGCCTGGATCGTGCGCGGACCCTATGGCCGCGCCATCACCGCCATGCGCGATGAGGAACTAGCCTTCTCCACCCTCGGGCGCAATGCGATGAGCATGAAAGTGGCCATCTTCGCACTCGGCTGCGGCATCGCTGGGCTGGCGGGCGGGCTGTACGCCTATTACTTTCAATATGTCAGCCCGGAACAATTCGACGTGCTGCAATCGGCCGCCATCCTCACCATGGTCGTCCTCGGCGGCATGAGCACAACCATGGGCCCGGTGATCGGCGCCGCCATCCTGATCGCAGTGCCCCAAGCCATCACCTTCCTCGAACTTTCCCCCAACGTGATGGCGCCATTACAGGGTATTATCTTTACCACCCTGGTGTTGTTCTTCATGTTCCTCCGCCCGAACGGCCTCGTCGGCGGCAAGGCCCAGGCCCCCGGGGGCGGGCACTGATGACAATCCTGCGCACCGAGCATCTGTACAAAGCCTTTGGCGGTATCGTCGTCGCCGACGACATTAATGTGTCCATCGCCGCCGGCGAAATTCTCGGCCTGATCGGCCCGAACGGCGCGGGTAAAACATCGTTATTCAACCTGATTTCTGGCGTAATCAAACCGGATTTCGGGCATATTTATCTGAATGACCATGCGATTGATGCTACCCCGCTTTACCGCCGCGCACGCACCGGCATCGCACGCACCTGGCAGAATATGCTGCTGTTCCGCTCCATGTCGGTGATGGATAATCTTCTGATTGCCCCGCGCGCCTATCCGGGCGAATCCATTTTCCGTCTGCTCCTACAATCGGGCCGCGTGCGCGCAGCCGAGGACGCGGCACACGAACGCGCGCTGGGCATTCTGGCCCGCATGGATCTCAGCGCAGCGGCAAATTCCATGGTCACGGATCTGCCCTTCGGCCACCAGAAACTCATCGGCCTCGCCCGCACCCTGATGAATGATGGCGCGCTGCTCCTCCTCGATGAACCGATGGCTGGCGTGGAGGGTGCGGCCTACGAAACCATGCAGCGGGTGGTGCGCGAGGAAGCCACTGCGGGCCGCGCCGTCTGCGTAGTGGAACACAACGTCTCCTTCATCAAGGATCTCTGCACCACCGCCGTCTTCATGGCTCAGGGCAAGATTTTGGAATCCGGCAGCGTGGACAAACTTCTGGCCAGCAAAGTGCTGACCGAACTTTATTTTGGGGTCTAGGCGCATGCTAGTCTACCATGATGTGCGGGCCGGCTACGGCGATTTCCCGGTCCTGAGAGATATCTCTTTCAGCGTGAATGAAGGCGAATGCTTGGCTATTTTTGGCCATAACGGCGCCGGCAAGACCACATTGTTGAAATGCAGCGTCGGCGACATCGAGGGCATGCAAGGCACGGTGACGTATCGTGGGGAACCGATCAGCGAAGGCGCGGTGTTTCGCAACACTCGCCGCGGCATCGGTTTTGTCCCGCAGGGCCATAATGTTTTCCGTAGTCTGACGGTGCGGCAAAATCTGGCCATTTCCGGCCTGAACCATGGCGGCGGCGTGCTGGATGATGTTTTTCGTCTGTTCCCCATTTTACAACAACGCGGCGCGCAATTGGCCGGTTCGTTATCAGGCGGCCAGCAACAGATTCTCGCCCTCGGTATGGCACTGATGACGAAGCCATCAATTTTGTTACTCGACGAACCCTCCACCGGGTTAGCGCCGATCATCGTCCGCGACGTGATGGCGAGCCTCAGTGAGATCAACCGCGCCACTGGCACCACGGTTGTACTGGTGGAACAGAACCTGCCCGCGACCCTCAAAATCGCCACCCGCGCGTTAGTCCTGAAAGCCGGTCGCATCGTGTTCAACGGCGCCAGCCAGGAGCTGGCCAATAAAGAAAATCTTTGGGCGTGGTTTTAACATAAGGATATATGATCGTGGCGATGCGCATCTGGCACCAAAGTTTTACCGTCCTCGAAGATCTGCCGCCCTATGCCGACGCCATGGCCAGCCACGCGTGGGCGGGGGAACCAGGTTGCGCCAAGTGAAAGCTGAGTTTCCTGTCCGATCGCGCCATAACAGACACGTGAAAGTCGATTTGCCTGACCGGCGTCAAGAAACTCTCTACATTAGCGAGATATGCTGTCCTGTTGGACCAAACAGACGCGACTGCTCGATCCGATGACGTTGGAACAATCGCGGCGATGCCTGCGGGAAGAGGTGAAGGCCCCTGTGGGCCTTCACCCGTCCGTCAATCGTCGCGAATGCCTCAGTTCTTCGGCCAGGTCACCTGCGCCACGGCGATGCTCTCCGGGAACACCGCGCGCGGCTTGCCGTTCTGCCACTGCACCAGCGCCATCTGTGCACCGACCCGGCGGCCATTAGCATCGAACTTGATCCGCCCGTCCGGATACAGTTTCGCGGGTCCATCGGTGATGTCGAGTTCCCTCAGCGCCTGCGCCACCGCCTTGCGGTCGGTCGATTTTGCCCGCTCGATCGCTGCCTTCAGGATCATCACGTGGGCATAGGCGAAGATCGAGTCATGGCCGAACCACGGTTCCCCCGTCTTTGCCATGAAGCGCTGCTCCAGGTCGCCGATCGCCTTGCCCGGCCAGTTCGCCAGACCGACGATGAGGCCCTCCATGTTCTCCTTGCCGACGATCTTCAGCATTTCCGGCGTGCACCAATGCCCGCCGCCGCCAACCTGCGGCACTTTGGCGGTGCTGATGCCGAGTTCCACGAACTTGTCGATCAGCAGTTTGTTATCCGATGGCGTGGTGGACTGAAACATGACGAAGTCGGGACGTCCCAAACGGACCTTCTGCACCAGGGTCGTCGCGTCTTGCAGCGGCGCTGTATAGACCTCATCCACCACGGCAGTCAGGTTTAGGTCCTTCAGCACGAATTCGCGGATCGGCTTCATGAAGCTGACCGGGGATGCTGAGTTATCGCCGAGGAATGCAACCTTGGTCGGACGCTTGCCGGTGGACTTCTCGGCCAGCCGCATGATCGCCGGCACCAGTTCCTTGGCCTGGGTTTCGGCTGTGGGGGAGGTCTGGAAGACGTATTTGAAGCCACGTCCGGTGATGGTGTCGGAGTAGGACAGGGTCAGCCAGGGCAATTCCACCCGCTCGGTGACTTCGGTCACGGCCAGGGTGAAGCTGGACAGCCAGCAGCCGAAGCCGCCCGACAGATCGGTTTCCTGCGCGACCATGCGTTGGGCCGCGCCCTTGGCCTTTTCGACGTTCTCGCCGGCATCGAATTCCAACAGGGTCATCTTGGCCCCGCCGAGGGACTGGATGCCGCCGGCGTTGTTGATGTCCTCGATCGCCAGGCGGGCGCCCATCTGCTCCAGGATGCCGGCGCGTGCCCAGGGGCCGGACAGCGGCACCAGTATCGCGATTTTCGCCTCTTTCGGCGCCTGCGCGCGGGCGAGCCGGGGGGTGGCAAGAGCGGTCGCGCCGCCGGCCAGTCCCAGGCCCATGGCGGTACGCCGGCCAAGCGGTGGAAGTGTTGTCATTGAAGCATTCTCCCTGTTGTCATTGAAGCATTCTCCCTGGTGGTATCTGGCTCAGGCATCGAGGGCAGCCCGAGATAGGATCGGCGGACCCGGTCGTCGGCCAGCAAAGTTTCGTAAGACCCGTCAAGCACGATATGGCCAGTTTCTAGCACATAGCCGTGGTCGGACAGTTCAAGTGCCTCGACCGCCCGCTGCTCGACCAGCAGGATAGTGACGCCATCCTCCCGATGGATCTGCGAGATACGTTCGAAGATCGTGTCGGAGACGGCTGGGGCAAGACCCATCGACGGTTCGTCCAGCATCAGCAGCCGCGGCGCGCAGGCCAGACCGCGGCCGATGGCGACCATCTGCTGTTCCCCGCCCGAGAGCGTGCCAGCCATCTGGCTGGCGCGTTCGGCAAGAATCGGGAACAGGGTGTGGATGCGGTCGATCGTCCGAGCCCAGGCGGCTTGGCCGGATTTGGGATAGGCGCCCATCTCCAGGTTTTCCCGCACGGTCAGGGTCTTGAACACCTGCCGCCCTTCCGGGACATGAGCGATACCCAGATGGGCCCGTTCCGACGGGGCGCGGGACAGCAGGTCCTGGCCTTGGAAGGCGATCCCTCCGGAGACCAGCGGAACGATGCCGGAAATCGCCTTGAACAGTGTGGATTTGCCGGCCCCGTTCGGGCCGACCACGGTGACGAACTGGCCCTCGTTAACCGTCAGGTTCACGTCTGTCAGCGCCCGCAGGCCACCATAGGCGACCGACAGGTTCTTGATGTCGAGCATCACGCGGGGCCCCCCGCTCATGCCGCTTCCGCCTTCTGCCGAGCGAGCCATTTCTTGCCGAGATAGGCCTCGATGACGGCGTCGTCCTCGAGCACGTCGCGCGGCAGTCCGGTCGCCAGCACGCGGCCGTGATCCAGCACGACGAAGCGGTCGGCGATGCGCAGCATGGCTTGCATTGTGTGCTCGATAATGCAGATGGTGATACCCTCGTCACGCAAACGCGCCAGAACATCCAGCACGTCGTTGCACTCGTCACGGCTCAGTCCGGCCAGGGTCTCGTCCAGCAGCAACAGGCGCGGATTGCCGGCCAGCGCGCGCGCCAGTTCCATCAACCGCAACTGCTTGTTGGTGAGTTGCCCGGCCGCGATCCCGGCCTGGTCCTGCAGGCCGACCATGTGCAGCGCGCGCACGGTGGAGGCCAGAGCGTCCTGGTCCGACAGTCCGGCGCCATAGGCTCCGACGATCACGTTGTCGATGGTGGGGGCGCGGGGGAAGCTGCGCACCACCTGGAAGGTGCGGCCGATACCCATGCGGCAGACCTCGAACGTTTTGCGACCCAGCATCTGCTGGCCGGCCAGTTCGGCGGAGCCTTCGTCAGCGGACAGCACGCCGTTCAGCAGGTTGAACAAGGTGGTTTTGCCGGCGCCGTTCGGGCCGATAATGCCCAGGATTTCGCCCTCTCCGACGGTAAAGCTGACCTTGCTGACCGCACGCAGGCCACCGAAGGACCTGGAAATGCCTTGCACTTTCAGCATCGGAATTCCGGCGGCGAGCCTGGCGGGCCGGGGCGGCGGCGAAAGATGGCCCAGATCCGGGATCGGCTCGGGGGCCTTCGGCTTGAACCAGCGGTCCCGCAACGTCCAGAACAGCCCATCCGGCGACCACAGCATGATGGCGATAATTGCCGCCCCATACACGACGCCTTGGATACCTGGCAGTAAACCACCCAGCTCCGCCTGCAACGTTTCCGACAAGGGCACCAGGATGGCCGCACCGATCACCGGTCCCCAGACCGAGGCAACACCGCCGAACAGCGTCACCACCACCGCCTGCGCCGAGACGATCAAGCCGAATACCGAGTCCGGCGTGACCACCAACAGCACGCAGGCATAGAAGCCTCCCGCGGCGGCGGCGATGATGCCTGACACGATCAGGGACCGCATTTTCCAGCCGCGGGCATCGATCCCGGCGGCCTCGGCGGCGAGCTCGTTCTGTCGGATCGCCAGAAGTGCCAGGCCAAAGCGGGAGTTTTCGATGATCAGGGACACGATCACGCTGGCGATCAGCAGCACCATGGCGATCAGCGTGTACATGCGCTTGTCGCTGAACTCCATATACATAAACGGACTTTCCCGCTGCATTGGGAACGACACTTCCTGGTATCCGAGATATTGCATGAAATACAAAATCGCCAACGGGTAGGCGAGCATCGACAGCGCGAAGTAATGCCCGCGCAACCGGAAGGTCGGGATGCCGATGATCACCGCCGCGACGGCACCCATCACCATGGCGAGCGGGATGCCCAGCCACGGCGTCATCCCGAAATGCACCAGCAGCAGGGTAACGGTGTACGCTCCGATGCCGAAGAACGAGGCATGGCCGAACGACAACTGCCCGCCATAGCCGGACAGGATGTTCCACGACACGCCGAACGCCGCCCAGATCGGCACCAGGGTCAGGATCAACTGGTAGTAGCTGTTGGTGACGAAGGCAGAGATGCCCAGATAGATAACCGAGATGATTGCCAAAGCCGTCAAGTGCTTTTTCAGCCGGGGGCCGGCGCCTTGTCTCATGCCAGGACTCCCAGGGCGAGTGAGGTGAGGGGCCGCATCACGCGCGCTCCGCCGAACGGCCAAACAGGCCTTGCGGGCGCAGCAGGACGATCATCAGGAAGACGACGAAGATGGCGGCGTTTTGCAACTGTGGCGGCAGGATCAGGGCCGAGAACTGCTGCACGAAGCCGACCGTCAGCCCGCCCCAGAAGGCGCCAAGAATACTGCCCATGCCGCCCAGCACCACGCCGGAATACATGATGATGACGTAGTCGAAGCCGACAAAGGGGCCGAACGATAAGTAAGACGCCATCAGCCCGCCCGCGACCGCGGTAATGCCGCTGCCCAGGCCGAACGCTACGCGATAAGTGCGATCGACGTTGATGCCCATATAGGTGGCCGCGGTAGGATTGTCGGCGGCGGCGCGCAACGATTTGCCCAAACGCGTGTATTCCAGGACCACATACAGCGCGATGGCCACCACGACCGCGACGCCGCAGGCGATCAGGCGGGCCTTGTTCAGAAAGATCGTGGCATCGCCGTAGAACGGCCCGATCAGGATCGCGCTGGACGATAGCGGCGTCTTCACGGTTTCCGGCGTGGAGCCGAACAGGATCAGCCCGCCATTCTGCAGAACCAGCGAAATCCCGAGCGTGATTATCAACTGACCGAAATGGCCCTCGTCGGCCGAACCGGCGGTGCGCAAGCCGGACACGCGAGATATCAGGAACTTGTGCATTAGCGCGCCGGCGATGAACACGACCGGTGCTGCGAGTAGCGCACCGACGAACGGGCCGACATAGGGGCCGAGGAACGCCAGCACACCACCGCCCGTCACCAGATAGAGGCTGGTGAACATGCCGAGCATGAGGAGCTCGCCCTGGGCGAAGTTGACGATCTTCATGATGCCGAAGATCAGCCCCAGACCAATACACATCAGGCCATAGATGCAGCCAATCGTGATGCCCGCGGTCAACGCGTTCAGCACCATCTCAATCAAGATTTCGGTGTCCACGTAGCTTCCGTCTGCCTCCCATTCGCCTTCCCACGTTGGGCGGCCTGCGTTACGGGGATCATATGGGGTTATCGTGGGCGTCTCAAGCGGTTGAGTTCTTGGACGTCCGTGTCATCCCCGCACGAGCCGTCCTGGCAATGCACCGGTCGGTTCTCCGTTCCGATACACCACCTGGCCGGATACGATGGTCGCATCGAACCCCTCGGTCCGCTGGACCAGTCGCTTCCCGCCGGCAGGAAGGTCGTAGACGATTTCCGGAGAACGCAGGCGCAGTCGGTCGTAGTCCAGGATGTTGATGTCCGCCTTCATCCCCACACGCAGAACGCCGCGATCTGTCAGTCCGATCGCATTCGCATTGTCGGCGGTCAGGCGCTTGACGATCCAGGACACCGGGAACAGCGATCCGCGCGTACGGTCGCGCGTCCAATGCGTTAGGGTGTAGCTGGTGGCCGTCGCGTCGCACATGATGCCGACATGGGCGCCTCCGTCACCGAGGCCCAGTAACGTGTTCGGGTCGGCGATCATTTCGTGCACAACGTCCAGGTTGCCGGCGGCGTAATTGGTGACCGGCAGATACAGGATCGCCTTGCCGTCCCGCTCCAACAGCAGGTCGTAGGCGACTTCTTCGGGCGTGCGGCCTTCCCGGGCCGCCTGGGCGGTGACGCTCTTGTCGGTGGAGGGCTCGTAATCCGGCGGATCGCCCAGCGGGAACATGCGGTCCCAGTTTTCTACCCGGCGGCTGCGGCGGCTTCCCTCGAACGCTTCGGCCAGGATGCGGGTGCGGAATTCCGGATCGCGCAGGGCCGCCAGCCGTTCCTGAAATGGTAGATGCGCAATCCGCCGATAGCTTGGCCGGCCCATGAACGGGTTCTGCGACAGTTCCAGACCCAGCAGCACGCTGGTGGGGCGGGATCGGATCTGGCCGGTGATGCGCAGGCCGGACTCGTTGGCGTCTTTGATCTGCGACAGCAGGTCCCGCCAGCCATCCGGGCGAGTGTCGGATTGCAGCAGGGTGATGGTTACCGGCCGGGTTGAGGCGCCGGCCAGGCGGCGGAACAGTCCGAATTCCCCGTCCTGATCCTCGAAATCAGAGACGATCTGCATCCAGCCTTTGCCCGCGTCGCGCATGGCGTGGGCGATTTCCGTGAGTTCGGCTTCCTCGGCCCGCAGGGTGGGGATGTGTTTGCCGTCCAAAGTACGGTGATTGAGCGTGCGAGAGGTGGAAAACCCTAGCGCACCGGCGGCCAGGCCTTCCTTTGTGAGTTCGGCCATGCGACGGCGGTCGTCCGCGGTTGCTGGTTCTCGGTCGGCGCCGCGCTGGCCCATGACGTAGACGCGGAGCGCGGCGTGCGGGACCTGGGCGGCGATGTCGACGTCGTAACGTCGGGCAGCGAGCGCGTTCAGGAAATCCGGAAAACTGTGCCAGTTCCAGGGCAGGCCCTCCGTCAGGACGACTTCGGGGATGTCTTCGACGCCTTCCATCAGCTTGATCAGCATCTCCCGCTGGCTTTCGTGGCAAGGGGCGAAGCCGACGCCGCAATTGCCCATCAGGGTGGTGGTGACACCGTTCCACGATGATGGGGAGAGGCGGTCGGACCAGGTGACCTGTGCGTCGTAATGGGTGTGGACGTCGACGAAGCCGGGGGTAACTAGCTTGCCGCGTGCGTCGATTTCTTCCACGGCCCTGCGGGCTGCCATGGGAATGGAGCCACCGATGGCGGAGATCTTGCCGTCGGTGATGGCCAAGTCAGCCTCATACGGATCCCCGCCGGTGCCGTCGATGATGGTGCCGCTGCGGATCACCAGGGTCGGGGAGGGGGGCATGGGCGGTCGCTCCGGGTTTGCGCCAAGGAAGGTATCGACCGGGGTGGGGGAGGGCAAGGTTTCCGGGATTGTTCGGTGGCAGCGGCACAGACCTTCTGAGCGTCGCTAACCAACCGCCAGCGCCTCGTCCAGACGGCGTCAGAATCTGACCGACATGATTAGCAATCGGCCATGTACGAACACACTGGCGCCGTACTTGCTTTCATACTGCAAGCGGAAATTCATAATCCGGCCGGTATAAAGCTGCACGCCTGCGGTGACCCGCCCCGCTGCCTGGTCCATCGGCACGGTGGTCGTGAAGGACCCAGCCCCGGCAGGTGCTCTGATCAGCCGCCCGGTCTGCTTCCACTGATCGTTGCCCTGGAAGCTCGCATCGGCCACCAGGATTAGAAGCAGGCCCCCGTTTGGCCAAATATCAATTCTGAAAAATTATTTTAACGTTTTGTACTTGAAATTTATTTATCACAATTCGCGACTTTCCTATCTGTAAAATTACAACGAAAAGAAAGATTTTATGAAGACGCCGCTGAATTGTAAGTTACATAAAAATTAATTGAGAATTAACTTTTTATTACTAAACCTTTTAAATTAAGGGCAGCAATCTCGCCGCCACCAGAGATACCATCAGTCCTGTTCTCCGCACTACTGGCGTGGCATTGGTGGCGATGTCTGGCATCGTGACTGCATTTCATCTGTTTGGGCCTTAAGCCCAAAGTGAACAACCGGTCGTGGGTCATCCCGGCCATTCGATTGGCCTGGAAATCTCAGCCAAGCCTAAGCTCTTTACCTGTGAGCGCGCACCCTCGAAAATCCGGTCAAGACCGTTTCTCCTCCAGGGCGAGGATAAGCCAGAAGATTATTTCATCGCTCCTTACTTTCGGCCGCGGCCCAGCCAGGTAACCGTGACGTCGCCGCGCGGACAGGCGCGGCAGGCTAGGGTTTGGCCGGCCTTGATCTGCTCCGGCAGCAAGGAGGCATCGCCGCGCGGCAGTAAGGAGACTTTTCCACTATCGAGACGGCAGATGCAGCTGCCGAAATTGCCGCTGGCGCAGGCATAGGGGAAATCGATGCCGGCCATGAGTGCTGTGTGCAGCACGGTGTCATTGGCTGAGCCGTTGATGGTTTTTTTGACGTTGGCGTTTGCTGGTTGCGCGGGGATGAGTGCGCGTGCACAGCGGATAAGTGCCCGGAATATGACCATTCAATCGTATCGCGCGGTACATTTTTAATTCGCAGCGCGCTCCAGCAGTCGCGCAACGATTTCCGGACCTGCGTCCTCTTGGCAGAAATGGCCCGCACGTTCGACGATATCAAAAGTTGCGCCGGGAATCATTCCCGCCCATTTTTCACCCCATGCTGGCGGAAAAATCGGGTCATCCGCTCCGAAGATCACATGCACCGGCTTCGACCAGCGCTTGAGGGCGTCGAAGGCCTGCGCCTGGCGCGCAGCGGCACCGGCATCGGGCTCGGCGAAGGGGATGCACCACGGAAACCGTCGGGCTCCGGCTTTTGCTTTGACGCTGCCTTCGTAAGGTGCCTCATATGCGCGCTCCAACGCCAGAATATCGTCGACAGGCCGTACACAGGAGCGTCGCACGATCGTCCCGACTGGCAGATCATGGCGCATCCACGCGAGCCAGTGCCGGTTGGTTGCCGCGTCTCGCCAGGCCCTTATACCGGGTCCGTAGGCATAGCTATCGTGGTGAAGCCAAGTGTTGAGAATGGCCAGGCGCGAGATCCGCTCGGGCATCGTCACTGCATTGATCAAGCCGATCGGCCCGCCCCAATCCTGCACGAACATCGTGATGTGGCGCAGATCCAGGCGCTCGATAAGCCCGGCCAGTCGCTCGATATGGCGATCGATGACGTACCAGTTGTCGTCGATCACCTTGTCGCTGCGGCCGAAGCCGATGTGGTCCGGCGCGACGCAGCGGTATCCCGCCGCCAGCAGGGGCGGGATCATCTTGCGGTAGAGATAGCTCCAGGTAGGCTCGCCGTGCAGCAGCAGCGCGACCGGTGCGTCTTTCGGCCCCTCATCCACGTAGTGGGTGCGCAGACCATCCCATTCAAGATAGCGGGGCTGGTACGGAAAATCAGTCAGTCCCGCAAAGGCGTGATCGGGCGTGCGGTAGATGGGTACCATTTGTAATTGACTCCTGTGAGAAATTTAGGGCGTTAAAGGCACTGCTACACCCGGGCAATTGCGTGGGTGGTGCAGTGTGATGTGTGTCGTGATCGGTCCCGACGTAGGGAGCACGCAAGGAACGTCTTCATTGACGACTTACCAGCGATTGCCCAACGCCTATGCCGACACCTTGCTGATCTGCAATAGCGGAGGACTGTCCGTGAAGTTCGGGCGATCCTGGGCCGCCCAGGCTGCGTGAGGCCCATATGCTTCTCGAAATGTGTCCACAGAATCGAAAAGCAATGGTGATGCGGTGAAGTTTTATGGGGGCCATGCGATTGTTCAGACCATGGCCGGCTGGCGACGCGACACGCAGGCAGGGGCGGACGCATTTATACGTATTTGGCAATCCCAATGGCAGCGAGGCTGGGGCCAGGCGGGCGGTATGACGGCCGCAGCGGAGACGTTGACCGTCAGGGCGCCGTTCGCCGTCCGCAAGCGGGATGGGCGGAAACTGGTTCTGGCCATCCCCGCGTGGGCGGGGGAACCTTTGTAGGAGTCGCTCGGCGGCCCCCGAAGCTGCCCCTGTGAGCCGTCCTTGCGTGGCAGCGAGTCCGACACCCCATCCGCCAATGCCCTATTTGCAGACATTCGCCACTGTCCAGTCCCCTCAATTTAATACACTGTGCAGGCCGGCGCGTCCGGCAGCGGCAAGGGCCGGACGTCGAGCCACCAGAAGAGCGCGGGACCGAGACTGGTGAGGACGAGAGCGGCGCAGAATTTGAGGAGCCGGTGCCTGCCGATCACATCCGTTCGCGCTCGGCCAGGACGCGGTCGAACTCGCCAAGCCGGGCCGCGACCCGCCCATGGACGCTGTCGGCCGGATAGTCGCCCCGGCTGTCGGCCTCGCCCACGGAGAGGCCGGTAAAGAGAGCCAGCGCCTGGTCCACATGGTCGACACACCAGAGGTGGAATTTGCCCTCGCGGACCGCCGCCACCACCTCGTCGCGCAGCACGAGTTGCGGGTGGTTGACACGCGGAATGACGACGCCCTGGTTGCCGGTGAGGGGGCCGGCTTCCAGGCAGGCGCGGAAAAACCCCTCGACCTTCCAGTGCACGCCGCCCACGGCCTGGGCTTCCCCGTTCTGATTGAGGGCGCCGGTGATGGCGATGTCTTGGCGCAGCGGCGCGTCGGCGAGATCGGACAGGATCGCGACGAGCTCGGCGAGCGAGGCGCTGTCGCCCTCGACGCCGCCATAGCTCTGCTCGAAGGTGAGCGAGCCATTGAAGGAGAGTGGAATCCGGCGGGCGAAGCGGCCCATGAGAAAGCCTTGCAGAATCAAAACGCCCTTCTGCTGGATCGGCCCGCCGAGGTCGACAACCCGCTCGATATTGACGATGCCGTGGCGGCCGATGGATGTCCGGGCCGTCACCCGCGAGGGCGCCCCGAAGACATGGTCGCCGGTCTCGCGCACGGTGAGGGCGTTCACCTGGCCGATGCGCGTACCTTGTGTCGCGATCATCACGCGGCCGTCGGCGATTGCTTCCTGGGTGCGGTCCTCGGCGCGGGCGTTCCGCCGGCGCCGGTTGGCGAGGGCCGTCACGATGGTGGCCTCGGTCACGGTGCGCGGTGGCCCGGCCTCGGCAAGGCCCGCCGCCTCGCCGATCAGATCCTCGATCATCTCGAACCGGGCGGAGAGCTTGCCTCGGTCGGACGCCCAGCGGGCGGCGACACCAAGCAGGCGTTGCAACGCGCCCGTCTCGCACTCGGCGCCATGGTCTCGCTTCGCGAATTGCCGCAGCAAGCCCGCATAGCAGGCGACATTCTCCGGCGTCGCCGCCATGTCGGGGTCGATGTCGGCCTTGATCTTGAAGTAGGTCTGGAAGTCGGGGTCGGCGTAATAGACGCTGTAGAACCAGCGTGGCGCGCCGACCAGGACGATTTTTATCGAGAGGCGCACGGGCTTCGGGCGTGGCGCGTCCGCGACCGGCACCATCCCGGCGCGGTGCGGCTCTTCCAGCGCAATCTCGCGGTCGCGGAGCGCCGCCTTCAAATGCTGCCAGACGGCCGGTTGGCCGGCCAGAGCCTCGGTCCTGAGCACCAGGATCCCGCCATTGGCCCGGTGCAGGGAGCCCGCGCGAACCTGGGTGAAATCGGTGGTCATGCCGACCGAGGTCTGGCGATATTCGATCTTGCCGAACAAATTCTCGTAAGTCGGGTTGGGCTCGACCAGCACCGTGCCGTGGCGCATTTCGCTGTTGTCGACCAGAAGGTTCACCGCATAGCGCCGCTCCGGCGGCTCGACGCCGTCGCCCGACTCGTCTTTTCGCGGCAGGAAGTTTTCGTAATGATTGAGCACGTCGTCACGAAGCTCGACCAGCCACCGGGCGAGGCCGGAATAATCGTTGAAGGCCTCGGTGAACTGGTCGAGCAAGTCGGCGACCGCATGTTCGGCGACCGCATGATTGAGGCCCATGAGCGACGTGCCGAGCGCCACCTGCTGCTGACTGGCCCAGCGATGGAGTTCGCCAAGCTCCGCCGCCAGGTGCCGCGCAGCTGCTTGCCGGTCGGCATCGGCAATGGCCGGCGCGTCTTCCCGGAGCTGGATGGCCGGGCCCTGGGGGGTCGACGCGATCTCCAGGCCGTTGGCGTTGGCGGCACCGCGCAACGCCTCCAGTCGCTCACTGTAATTGGTACGCACCGCCTGGGAAGCACCCTGCACGGCGCGCTGATATTCGCCGGTGCCGAAGGCCTGGGTCAGCGCTTCGCGCAAACTCGGAATGAGGGCGGCGAGTTCGTCGCGAAACCGCCGGCCGACACCGTTCGGCAGCCGGCAAGGTCGGGGGCGATGCCGCCAGCGGAAATCGTTGAGATAGAGCCAATCCGCCGGTGGCGGGCGCGTCAAGGCAAACTTGTTCAGGAACTCCAACGTGTTCGTCATGCGGCCGCTGCGGTCCTCGCCAAGGACGAAGATGTTGAAACCGGGCTTGTCGATGGCAAGGCCGAATTCCAGCGCCTCGCGCGCCCGCCGGTGGCTCGACAAGTCGAACACGTCTCCGGCCAGGGCGGCGCCGAGCTCGAAGCGCGGCAGCCCCACATCGTCGGCGGCCAATTCTGTCGCGGAATCCGCCATTGGGGCTCGCTTGCCTAGTTGGGTGATTGATTCCCGTCAAAGAACACCGCTTTGCAGGAACCGGTCAATGGCGGCCTTCATATCGGCACGAGCCACGACCGTCGCTATACCTGCACACTTTTAGTACGCGACTGCCGGTCCCGCCCTATGGCATCTCCAAGGGTGGCACCGATCGGCTAATTAGCTGGATTTCCGCATCGAAATATCCAAATTTAAATGCCGGTCATTGGCGGGAATCTGTGACAATCAGGGCGGTTTTCGATAAAAAATATATGAGCGTTCTATACCCATTACTGGACAGTGTCAGCGGTAAAATTTTGTGGCATAAAAAAGTGGCCGGTCAGCCAAGGGGCCATCAGGACCTACACGAAATAGTTGCCGTTTGGTACCCGTCGCATGCGGCATTCCTTGAGATGACGAATAGACCCTTGTCAGAAGAAAATTTTAAACTTCGCAACCAGTGTATCGAAAAAGATTGGATACATCGGTGCCCGGAATGAAAGTATTCGCTAAACGTAACCGCAGTAAGTCGTGGGACGGCGGCCGGGGTATTGGGGGGTCCCCCAGAAAATCAATGACATAGCCTAAGGCGGGATGGGATCCTGACAACACGTCGCGAGAGCGGATGCCGTGACCTAGGTGAAAACCCAAGATACGCCACTTCCTCCAAGCTACCCTCCAACCAGGCATCGGGGGTCAAAAGTGGGGGTCTACCTAAGGGTCTTTGCGCTGCTACTAGCGATGATGGCTACATCCACAGCTAGATGGGCTCAGAGCCGACTGCCGCCATGCCCAGCTGATCCGACCGTCCGCTGGCATAACTGCTTCGGCACCAACACGCATAGGAGTGGCGACGAATACGTCGGTGAGTGGAAGAACGGCAAACGCCACGGACAGGGTACCCGCACGTTAGCCAATGGCGACAAATACGTCGGTGAGTACAGGGACGGCAGATACAACGGACAGGGCACCCACACGTGGGCCGATGGCGACAAATACGTCGGTGAGTTCAGGAACGACAAACGCCACAGACAGGGCATCTTCACGCGTGCCAATGGCGACAAATACGTCGGTGAGTACAGGGACGACAAATACCACGGGCAGGGTGCCTCCACGTATGCTGATGGCGCCAGATACGTTGGTAAGTGGAGGAACGACAAGCAACACGGACATGGCACCTGGACGGGTATTGATGGCGACGAATACGTTGGTAAGTTCAGGGACAACAGATACCACGGACAGGGCACTATGACGTTTGCAAATGGCAACAAATACCTCGGTGAGTGGAGGGACAGCATACTTAACGGACAGGGGACACTATATACGCGCGATGGAGTAGTACTTATGAACGGAGTTTGGCAGAGAGATGATTTCGTCGCCGCGAACAAACTGCCTTTAAGCGTTCCCAAATCCCCATAGGTTTCAGGCGCACTAGTGCGTCAATGTCCGTGTTCTAGCTGCGCTGGCAGGGCACAGGCACATTGCAACAACGTAGCGTTACATCGAGCTGAACGATCACCCAGACGCGAGCGGGCTCCGGTCACCGTCAGCGCGCGGTCTTGGGCGGATGGGCGCGGACGGCGGCCTCATTCACATCGACGCCCCAGCCGGGGCCTTTCGGCAGGATCAGCTCGCCGTTCTCGATCAGCGGGGCGTTTATGAACAGCTCGTCTCGCCAAGCAACGCTGTCGATGTCAATTTCCATGACCCGGAAGTTGGGGACGACGGCACAGAAATGGGCGCTGACGGCCGAACACAGATGGCCGTAATAGTTGTGGGGGGCAACGTTGACCTCATAGGCCTCGGCCATCGAGGCGATCTTGATGGACTCGAGGAACCCGTTCCAGATCACGTCGATGATGGCGACGTCCTGGGCATAGGCATCCAGGAACGGCCGGAACGCCCGCCGTCCCGTGATGCTCTCACAGGACGCGATCGGGCATGGCGCTCGGCTGCGGATCAGGGCCAGGGATTGCGGGTCCCAGGTGTCGATCTCCAGCCAGCTCAGGTCGTAGGGCTCGACCGCCTTGGCGACCTGCAGGAAGCCTTCCGTCTTGAAGTGGTAGTTGACGTCGAGGTGGATGCCCATGTCCGGCCCGGAACCGGCGCGGAAGGCGCCCAGCGTGTCGCGCACGGCCTGCAACGTCTTGCGGTCGATGTTCAGCGCGGGGAAGCCCGGGGTCCGGCCGAAGCCAGGGCCGAAGCCGACCAGTTTCTCCCCATCGAAGGGAAGGATGTTGGTCTTCAGCGCCTTGAAGCCGCGCGCCTTCACCTCGGCCCCCATGGCCGCCACGTCGTCATAGGTGCGCAACGGTGGCGTGCCGACGGCTTCATGGTTACGGACGCGATACGTGCCGCAATGGGACCAGTAGACGGGAATACGCTCCCGCACCGGGCCGCCGAACAGTTCGTAGACGGGGACGCCAAGCGCCTTGCCCTTGATGTCGAGCAGGGCGTTTTCGATGGCGGCGATGGCGCGTTGGTTGACGCCGTTCGGGGCCTGGACCTGCTTCACATACAGGGTCGAGGCAATGGATTGGATCGGGCGGGGGTCCTGGCCGATCAGCGCCTCCCCCATGCCGTGGATCACGGCGGACAGGCCGCGGCTGCCATCGGCTTCGGTGTATTCGGACCAGCCGACCAGGCCGTCATCGGTGGTGACCTTCAGGAAGGAAAAGGTGCGCCATCCGGCGTCGCAATGCAGGTCCTCGATGCGGGCGATCTTCATGGGTGTGTTCCCCTTCGTGGTTGGGTGGAGCTTTCCATGCCGAGCGGGATGGGGCAATTGGGCGGTCGGGGGCGCCGCCAGTGTAGTGCCGCGAGCCGTCCATTGCTGCCATGCGTGCCCGGCCAATGCTGAGGACCGGGGAACCACTCGCATGTGGCCATTCCCCGGTGGTGGTGGCACCATGATGGCAACGTTGAACAGCGGAGAGACCGTCATGGCGATGCGCATTCTCTGGACGAACCTTCCGCCTGATCTCGTGCCTGTGGCGAAAGAAGCCGTCGGCCACGGGTTCGAGACGGAATTCTGCGAGAAATTCGAGGACGTCACCGACGCGCAGTGGGCGAATGCGGACGCGATCGTGGGCGCTTGCCCGCCGCAATATATCGACAAGCTGCGGAATTGCCGCATCTTCGTGAAATACGGCGTCGGCTACGACGATGTGGATATCGAGCGCTTCGGCAAACTGGGCATTCCGGTCTGCAATGTGCCGGATTACGGCACGCGGGAAGTGGCCGACCACGCGATCGCCCTGATGATGACCCTCGCGAAAAGCGTCGCCTATCATGATTCAGAATTACGCGCCGACCTGAAGGGAAACTGGCGCCCGGCGCATAACCCGTTCGGACGCCGCCTGTCGGTGTGCACTTATGGTGTCGTCGGCATGGGCCGGATCGGCACCGCGGCGGCCCGACGCGCCAAGGCCTTCGACATGGACGTGGTGTTCTATGACCCGCACCAGCCGAATGGCTATCAGTTCGCGATCGGGGTGCGCCGTGCCGACACGCTCGCCGAACTGATGGGGCAATGCGACTTCCTGAGCATCCACACTCCGCTGACAGCCGAGACGCGCGGCCTGATCGGCGCCGATGCGTTCGCCGCCGCCAAACGGGGAATGATCCTGATCAACACCGCGCGCGGCCCGGTGGTGGACATCGACGCGCTGTACGATGCGATGAAGGATGGTACGGTGCTGGCAGCCGGGCTGGACGTGCTGCCGGAGGAACCAGCAAATTCGCAACGGCGGCTGATCGCGGCATGGCAAAAGAACGAAGACTGGATCCGCCATCGCCTGCTGCTGACACCGCACTCGGCCTTTTACACGCCCGAGAGCATGCGGGATAACCGTGCCTTTGCAGCGCGTACCGCGGCGCGTTTCCTGCGCGACGGACGGTTGGAAAACTGCGTCAACAAGCAATTCCTGGTGCCGAAAGCCTGAGTCAGCGGCACGACGAAGGCCGGAGCGCCGATCGGCTCTGCCGGCAGGCGCGATGGCCTGGCCCTTAGCCGAGACCCGGATGAGGATTGTCGCACCAAATCGCGGGCCTGGCGCGCCTCATCCCGGTCATTCGGCCCGGATCGCCGGTTACTACGGAGCGGGCACGTAGACAAAGCAGCCTCTCGGCGGAGAAGGGTAGGAAGTGGACCGGCAACTTAGGATGCGCAATACTTGATGGCTGACACTGAACTCTTCGTCTGACGCGACCCCGATCGGGTCAACTCGTAGGCTGCGGCGCGTAACCAATGTGCGATCATGGAGCGCCGAGGCGCCCGTAGTCGTCGGTTGGTTGAACAGGCACGAAAGCTATTTTGGGAGGCATCGACGCCAGATGAACGCCATAAAAAAATCCATTAAGTCAGGTAAAACCGTCGTCGGAACAGCTGGGGCACCTAACGTCGACGTGTCAGTCCTGGCCGATGCCGGGTATGACTTCCTGCTGTTCGACACCCAGCACTCCACCTGGGAGATCAAGCAGCTGGGGGCGCCGATCCAGACGATGCGCGGCAAGAAGGCGGCGCCGCTGGTGCGGGTCGCCGCGAACCAGACCGACCAGATCTGCTTCGCGCTGGACGCCGGGGCACGCGGCATCGTCGTGCCGATGGTCAACACAAAAGCGGAGGCGGAGGCGGTTGTGCGCGCCTGCCGCTATTTCCCCCTCGGCAATCGTAGCAATGCCGGAGTGCGCGGCGAGTGGGGCGAGTTCAAAAATTACCGCGACTACCTCGATGCCGTGAACAACGAGCTTGTTATCGTGCCGATGATCGAGACGAACCAGTCGCTGGAGAACCTCGATGCCATTGCCTCGGTCCCGGGCGTCGACGTCCTGCTGATCGGCCCGTCTGATCTTTCGATAGAGCTGGGGGTGCCACTCGATTACCAGTGCGACATTTATCAGCGGGCACTCGACAAGATCGCGGCGACGGCTGCGAAGCACGGCGTTGTCGCCGGGATGTATTTCATCCCGCCCGGGATGGACCCGAACTTCTTCGTCCGGAAGGGGTTCAAGTTCTTCACCATGCCGTGGGCCCCCTGGGCTCAGGCCGGAATCCAGAACGCCCTGGACGGGATAGAGCGTTAGATCATTCGTCGCCTACGGCGGATCGGCACCCCTGAGCCGAGGGCAGGCCATGACCAAGTATCTGCACATCATGATCCGCGTCAGTTCGCTGGAGAATACCATCGTCTTCTTCTAGTTGCTTGGCCTGCACGAAATCCGTCGTCGCGCGGATAAAAAGGGTTGAAAACTAGGGCTGAAAGTTCCCTACCGTCCGCCTGTATCCGGGGGTATCCAGCGATTATTGAGGGGGGTACAGGCGGGGATTTTTTTTAAATATTTATATAACATGTTGATTTAACAGTCTGTATCGCGGCCAACCCATCCGCCTATAACAGCATATAGTGATTTGATTATACAGCATTTTTTATTATATTGTTCCTATGACCACCAATTCAACCGTCAATTTCTGGCCTACCAGATTTCGATATACGAATACTTCTTGCCGGTCCGCGGCGGCACCGGCGGTACCCGCTTTAGCCCCATGGCGACCCATTCGCGCGTTGCCGTGAAGCCGTCGCGTTCCAGCGCCGCGATTTTCCCGAGAACATTCGCAAAGTCAAAGAATGGATCCTTATCCGTAAAAAGATTCCATCCTGGAGTCCCGTTTGGCGGCTATGTCGAGCCCACCGCGGCGGCACCGGTCATGGCGACCTGCGCGTCCTGTTCCGAAGTCACGCCTGAGGCGCCGATCGAACCGACAACTTTGCCATCGACGATGATGGGAACACCGCCTTCCGCGGTATGCAGGTTAGGAATCGAAAGCAGGCGCAATCCCACGCCTCCGCTGGCGATTGCGTCCTGGAGGCTTTTCGTAGGTCGCCGACTGTCCAAGGCGGCGCGCGCCTTACCCTCGGCAACGCCGACCGAGAGGGTGCTGGTATTGTCCAGCTTCTGGAACAGCACGAGTGAGCCGGTGGTATCCAGAATGGCGATGGCAACAGACCAGCTGTTCTTCTTGGCCTCTGCCTCGGCGGCGGCCATGGCCCGCTTGGCTGTGTCGAGCGACATTGGCGCGCCATAGGGTGGTGGGCCGATTTGCGGGGTTCTGGGCGTCGCGGCAGCAACGCCGGGCTGGGTGGTAGACATAAGGAACTCCCATTTTTTGCACATGCATGATGCCATCATATCGGATAGTCGAGTGGCTTAAGACCTATAAAACAGAATAACTTTATGCCACCGGATAGACTTGGCGCGGGTTAGTATCGGGCTGGTCCGGATCCGTTTATGGGCTGACGGTGGCGCTACCTGATTAACTTAAGTTATTTCAAGCCGCGCATAACGGACGGCTATATCCTGCCAGAAAAACCCCAGTTACTTAAACAAAACCGCTCATAAGACGCTTTTTGCGCATCAATATAAATGACATGCAATATAATGTCCGGGTGACATTTCCTTGGGAGTAGGAATATCTTCTGAGCAGCGTGGCATCGCACGCGGACAGCGTGTATGAAATCGGCAACCAGGGGGAGGCGCTAGAGCGCTGGGGATCTCGCCTGTTAAAGTAAGCCGTTGATAGGGCGTATCCGGATGTGCTGGCAAGGCAGCCACGAACAGCGCCTGGGTATATGGATGCAGTGGTTGGCGGCAGATCTCCTGGCTATCCGCCATCTCCACCAATTGGCCCAGATACATCACCGCGATACGATGGCTGATATGAGCAACGGTGGCCAGGTCATGGCCGATAAACAGGTAGCTGACGCCGAGGTCGCGTTGCAGTTCTTCCAGGGTGATCATGATCTGCGCGCGGATGGAGACATCCAAAGCTGAAACCGGCTCATCCAGGACGATCAACCGCGTGTCCGTTACCAGGGCGCGCGCGATTGCAACGCGCTGGCGTTGGCCGCCGGAGAATTCATGCGGGAATAGCTCCATGACATCGCGCTGCAGGCCAACCAAATTCAGCACATGCGCCACGCGTTCCCCACGTTCAGAACGCGATTGTTCCGTGTGGATTTCCAGCGGCTCGGCGATAATATCCTTCACCCGCATGCGTGGGCTGAGCGAGCTATACGGATCCTGAAACACCACTTGGACTTGACGGCGATAATTCATCAATGCGGGCCCGCGCATGGTTGCGATATCCTCGCCATTGAAGTGGATGGAGCCGGCGGTGGGCTTCTCCTGCAGCAGAATCAGTTTCGCGGTTGTGGTTTTCCCGCAGCCGGATTCACCAATGAGGCCGAGGGTCTCACCCGCAGCAACGGTGAAATCCATAGCTTCCACTGCCTTCACCCAGCCGGCCCTACGTCGCAATAAATTACCGGTGGTTACCCGAAAATATTTTTGAAGGCCGCTAACTTTCAGCAGAGGTAATTCAGGCAGGGATTGCGTCATTGGCACCTCCCATGGCGGATTCACTGCGCCAACAACGTGCGGTCCAAGCCGGACCGTGTTGGGCGACGCCGGGTGCCGCCATCGAGCAGACCGGCATAGCGTGCCCGCATCGTGGCTGAAAGGCACAGCCAGGCGGCAGACGCGCGAGGTTGGGCGGCTGGCCAGGGATGGCAGTCAGCGCATCCTTACTGCCAAGTTTCGCGATCGACCCCAGTAGCGCTGCCGTGTAGGGGTGCTTCGGCTCATTAAACAGACCGCGCACCGGGCCGTGCTCCACGATACGTCCGGCATACATCACCGCCATCGTATCGCACATGCGCGCGACGATACCGAGATTGTGGGTCACGAAAATAATCGCCACTCCAGTGGCTTCCTGCAGGTCCTTCAGAAGATCGAGATATTGCGCTTGTATGGTGACATCCAAATTCGTGGTGGGCTCATCAGCAATGATGAGTTTTGGGCCGCCAGAGAGTGCGATGGCACCTACGATGCGCTGACGCATGCCACCTGACATTTGATGTGGATAATCGCGCATGCGTTGCGATGGGGATGGAATACGCACTGACTGTAACAATTCCTGCACCCGTTCACGTAAGGATCGGCCGCGAATTTTTAGATGATAATACGCTGGTTCTGATACTTGGGTGAAAATCGAAAACAGCGGATTCAACGATGCCATCGGATCTTGTAGGATCATGCCGATGGACCGGCCGCGAATATGGCGCAATTCCGCCTGTGTCTTCGTGGTTAGTTCTTCATTGGCGAAACGGATGGAGCCTCCGGCGATGCGCGCACCCGCCGGCAATAGGCCGACGATGGAAAGGCAAGTGGTGGTCTTGCCACAACCGGATTCGCCGATCAGCCCCAGAGTTTCGCCCTCCCGCACATCAAAGTTAATGCCGTCGATCGCCTTGACCACGCGCGTGCCGCCAAACGAGGTAAAATGCGTGTGCAGGTCGCGCACTTGTAGCAAGGGTGCGGTCATGTCCAGTTCTACAGATTGCGCTGTTGCGGATCGAGGCGGATACGCAGCCAATCCCCGAATAATTGCGTCGCCAGCACCACCAAAAGAATACAGACGCCAGGAAAAACGGTCAGCCACCATTTTCCGGCCATCAGAGTGGAGCGCGATTCCGACAGCATCAACCCCCAAGCGGGGTTGGGCGGCGGTACACCGACACCGAGAAACGATAGTGAGGCCTCCGCGATGATCACCACGCCAATCGTCAGGCTTGCCAGTACCGTCGCTGTGTTGAGCACATTGGGAAGAATATGACGCAGGATTACACGCCGGGGGTCGGCGCCGGCGATTTCTGCGAGCTTGACGAATTCACGCTCCCGCAAACTTAGGACCTCCCCGCGAATGACACGGGAATAGCGGGTCCAATAGACCGAACCGAGAATGATAATAATGTTCCACATGCTGGGACCGAGTAATGTGGCCAGAAAGATCGCGAATACGATGGCCGGTAGCGCAAGCCAAGCATCCGTGAAGCGCATCACCACCTGGTCGACCCAGCCACCGAGATACCCGGCAAGTATCCCAAGCGCGGTGCCGATGCCGCCCGCTACCACCGTACCCATCACCCCCACAACCAACGACACCCGCGCGCCATGCAGCAACCGGCTGAGAATATCGCGACCCTGAAAATCGGTCCCCAGCAAGGCGCGCCAATTACCACCCTCCATCCATACGGGGGGGGTAAAGATCTTTAGGTCCCGGATCGGTTCCGTGGGATCGTATGGCGCGATGACATTGGCAAGCAGCGCTGCCAGAACGACGGGGATCAAAATGGCAAGCGACAGGATCGGCAGTTCACGCCAATTGCCCAACCACTTGCCTGGCGCGGCATTTACAATGGTTTCCGGTTCGATTGCGGTGATGGTCATAAGCCCCTATCTCATCAGCCGTATGCGGGGATCGACGTAGGCGTACATAATATCGATGACCAGATTAACCACGATGATCATGCAGCCGGCCAGTACTACAACACCTTGCACCAGTGGGAAATCGCGCTGGAAAATACCCTCAAATAGCAGCCGACCAATGCCCGGCCAAGCGAAGATAACCTCGATGATGACGGCGGTGTTGATCATCACTACCAAATTCACACCAGCCAGCGACAGCACCGGTACCAGCGCGTTCTTGAACCCATGCATGGCGATAACGACATAACCTGGCAGGCCCTTCAGCCATGCCAGCTTAATATATTCGCTGCGTAGCACTTCTAGCATCGATGAGCGCGTGAGGCGTAGCAGTGATGCCGCAAAATACCAGCCCAACGCGATGGATGGCATGACCAGATGCGTCCAATCACCGTTGCCGCTGGTGGGAAGCCATTCCAACCAGACGGAGAACACTAGGATCATAACCAAACCCAGCCAGAAGCCGGGAATGGCAAGACCCAGCAAGGCCACGCCCTTGCCCAAATTATCCCATAGTGAATTGACCCGCACAGCCGAAATCAGGCCGGCTGGAATACCAACGACAAAGGAAATAATTGTTGCAGCAAAACCCAGTTGCAGAGAATTCGGCAATCGTTCGAAATAAAGCTCGCTGACGGGCATTCGATAGTTAAAGGAGGTGCCCAGGTCGCCCTGCAAAATATTCCAAAGAAAATGTAAATATTGCACCGGCCAGGGTAGATCGAGGCCCCATTGCGCACGCATTCTTACTAGATCAGCTTCTTGCGCGCCAGGATCGGCCATTAACAGCGCAGGATCTCCAGTCAGGCGCACGACGGTGAAAATGGTCAGGCTCAGGATTAATAGTGTGATCACGCTGTAGCAGGCGCGCCGGATGATGAATTGCCACATGTGAGCCTGCCCAATCTATCCTTTCAATCGGATGTCCTCCCATGGGTAGGCATAGCCGGAGGTGACGGTCGGGAATACATCCTGCCATTTTTCCGCTGCGATGCGTGGGCCGATCGTACACATAAAGGCATGGCGGATCACCGGAACAAAATAATAATTATCTAAGATTGTACGTTGGATTTCCTCCGCCAGGCGTTGGCGTTCCGTAGGGTCGAACGAGGCTATATAGCGAGCAAACTTAGCATCTAATTCGGGCACATTAACCCTGTCCGCCACGTTGTTTCCACCATTCTTGAAAAATCCGTCATAACTATTGGACCAGGTACCGCCGATGCGCGCACCATGCATAATGATCTGCGTGCCTGGCCATTGTGCTAAGCCCTGACGGGTGCGTTGCAGGAACGCACCGCGTTCCATCACCTGCAATTTCGCTCGGATGCCGATTTCTTGCAGATTGGCAATGATGCGTTCGCCGCGCGAATAAAAAGTTGGCAGCGGAGTGAGCCAATCGACATCGAAACCATTTGGAAAGCCGGCGGCGGCCATTAACTGCTTGGCACGCGCGACATCGCGTTTGAATTCTGGCGCGGTGAGGCCGTATTGGACGTCATCATTGATCCAGTTACCGGCATTGCGGCCGAGGCCGGAGAACTCAGCCTCGTTCAGAGCCGGACGGTCAATGGCGAGGCTAGTGGCTTCCCGCACGCGCTTATCGTGGAACGGATTTTTGGGATTCATGAAACCCGGAAATTCCAGCCAGAATGGGGCGGACAGGAGCGGGGCGAGCATTAATTTGGGGTTCTTCTTGACCCGGTCCAGCAATTCACCGGGGATGAAATAAGTGATGTCCGATTCACCACGTTCGGCCATGGCTAGCCGGGTGGCGGCTTCGGGTACGGCGATGATGGTGAAATGCTTAATGTGGACCGGGCGGTAGTAATCCGCAAAGGCTTCCATTTCAAGCTTGACGCCAGCTTCCTGGTTGACTAGCCGGTACGGGCCGGCGCCGATCGGGCGGCGCTTGAACATGTCGGGGCCAACCTGCTGGTAATATTTCGCCGGCACTACCCAACTAGCACCGCAGACGCTGGAGGAACCGACCAGCATAAGGAAATCCAGAAACGGTTCGTTGAAATGAAACTTTACCGTCTGACGATCGATGATTTCTACGCCCTGAGTTTTGGCTTTTAGTAATGCGGAGAGCGCGCCGCGATAATTTTCATAGCTGAATTTAACGTCTTCCGGAGTGACCAGTTCACCATTGTGGAATTTTGTTCCAGGGCGCAATTTAAAAATGCAGCTCTTGGCATCCTTGGCGAAATCATAACTCTCGGCTAGCGCAGCATGGTCAAAGAGCGTGTTACGAGAATTCTTTATCAGCGCGTCATGCAGCGCCATCAGGAAGTTATCCGGCGTGGCCGCGCCATCATGCTCCAGCGGATCTAGCCAGCGTGGTGCCATGGCAGTGTGCCAGGCAAGGGTGAATTTTCCCGACGCTTGCCGCCCGCCTTGGGCCACGGCGGGCCCCCCATGCACGAGTTGGGACAGCAACGAAGTGCCCCCGAGCAACAATCCGCGCCGCCCCATCGCAATGGGCGTAGTCATCCCATATGTTCCGCTCATTAGATTTTTCCTCCCCGCGTGGCCTGGATTTTATCGGCCATCATTATGGTCTGGCCAAACATCATTAGAGCTGGGTGAGATGTTTGACCGCCCTTCGAGTGGCAAAATAGGCGACTACCACAGTGGTTGCAACCGAGATTACCTAGATGAATCCCGAAGATCAGCCTGGCGGAACCGTGCCTGCTGTAATGACGTTGCCGGTCTCCTCTCGGGAAAGGCTGAAAAGTAATGGGTTCAAAGGGCTCGCTCTTTACGGGTGGGGGGGCAATGGAAGGATGGATGGAGGGAAGAGCTTTTGGTTTTCCTACTGACGATCCATCCCCAACCGCCGGGACGCGATACGTGCGCCTTCGGCCAGTGCCGCCAGTTTGGCCCAGACAATGGCTTCCGGTACGCGGCCGCGACCGGCGGAGGTATCGAAACCGCAATCGGTGCCGGCAAGCAGGCGGGTGGGATCGCCAATGATCTGGGCCACGCGTTCCAAGCGATCGGCGACCACTTCTGGGTGCTCGACGAACTGGGTGAGCGGGTCAATCACGCCGGCCACGACGACCTGGCCGTCATCCAGCGGCAGGTCCTTCAAGCAGCGATATTCATGGGCGTGGCGCGGGTTAGCGATGGGCAGCACCCAGCCGCCGACGCGGGCGCGGCTGATGACGGGCAGGATTTCGTGCATGTCCACGTCGCAATCGTGGGGGCCCTCATAGTTGCCCCAGCAGACATGGATGCGTACACGCTCGCGCGGGATGTTGGCCAGCGCGTCGTTGATCGTCGTCACCACGCGATGGGCGAAGTCGATGAAATCCGCCAAGGGGCGGTCCTGGTAGGAGACGTGGCGTTCCAACGCCAGGTCGGGGGCGTCGATCTGCAACAGGAAGCCGCTATTCACGATCGCCTCGTATTCCACCTGCAGAGCCTTACCGAGGGCAGCGAGGTAGGAATCCTCAGTGTCGTAGAAGCTGTTGCGCATGGCGGCGGCGATGATGCCCGGGGAGGGCGCGGTTATGAACGATTCCGCAAAGCTGCCAACTTCGCCGAGTGTGGCTAGGAATTCGTCGCATTCCGCCTGCACCAGGGCGGGGTCGAGGTAGCGGATTTCACCCACCGCTTCCGGCACGCCGTCGCGGTTGGAGACGGTGGGGCGGTGCGCGGCGTCGGCCCAGGCCTGGAAGCCGGGATAACGCAGCGCGTCGGCGAAGGTCTTGCGGGTCCAGGCGCCACCGAAGCCGCTCATGCGGTGGCGAACATGGAGGAAGAACGACTCCCGCATCTGCTCGCCATTGTTACCGACCTCGATGCCCGCTGAGATCTGCTTTCGCACCACGTCCCGGGTGGCCGTCTTGCCAGCGTTATCCAGCTCGACCGCGTCTACGGGTGAGCCGCTGGCGCGGCGAGCGTAGAGTTCGGTCAGTGCCACGGGGCGTGGCAGGCTGCCGGTGTGGGTGGTGAGAATGTGCCGGTCGCTTTTCAGCATTTGAGCCTTGTTCCTCGAGTGGCAATTCGCTAGCCGCAGATATCAGGCCGTTTAGGGGCAGGATGCAATCGCCCGGATCCGGGCGAGCAGGGCAAACGTATAGGGGATTTCCCTAGTTCATATCCCCGTCATGGACACGTTCCGTGCGGGCATTCCGTATTTCCCTATAAATGAAGGGTCGAGCGGAACTGGGCCGTGACGGACGCCGTATCGATTAAGACCTCCCTCCAATTATCGTACCTTGACCTACCCCCACTCAGTGGGCCGAGGCATGCCGCACATACTTACCAAGCCCGCGCAACTTGGGAAGTTTTCCACCATCGGCTTACACATTCCGCGTTAATCGGAAGGATGTTTACCCTGGAAGCGTCTTTGAAATCAGCTCGCCCGTCCGATCGACATGCCGCCGCAGCAATGCAGGACCTGGCCGTTCACGAAGCCACTGCGGTCATCCAACAGAAAGGCGACGGCATTGGCGATATCTTCCGGCTGGCCAAATCTTCCAACCGGGACCGAGGCACGGGTCTTCTCGTAAAGCTCTCGCGAATAGGCCTCACGCAGCATATCGGTGTCGATCGGTCCTGGCGCGACGGCGTTTGCCGTGATGCCGGCCGAGGCCAGTTCCATGGCCCAGGTTTTCATCAGGCCGACCAGCGCCGCCTTACTGGCGGCATAGGCGGATAGTCCCGGGATACCAACGATCGCCCGGCTGGCGATATTGACGATGCGCCCGAAGCCGGCCGCTTTCATCCCCGGCACCACGGCCTGGGCGCATTGCAGCGCCACCCGGGTATTGATCCGAATGACCCGGTCGAACTCGTCGAGATCTACGTCTTCGATATCGGACATGCAGGATATACCGACATTGTTGACCAGACGGGTAACCCGGTGGCGGGCGCTCAGCGCCTCGAGAGCATCGGTGGTCGCTCTCTCGTTCGATAGATCCACCCTGATGAATTCAGCAGCACCTGGATTTTGTGGCTCCAAAACGTCGAACTGAACAACCAGTTTTCCGTCCGTTGAAAGGCGCTCACAAATGGCTCGACCGATGTTACGAGATCCTCCAGTAACCAATACGCAATTCGCCATGATTTTCTCCCGCTAACATCTATTTCCACTATCGATGAAACATTAGCGGGCCGTCCGTCACCGGTCCAGCGGATCGCAGATGCGACCCGGCTGATCAGGCGCTTTCCTGCGTGCCCGGTGTTGATAGTAGCCGCTGGTAATTACAGCCCATACCCGGCGTTGCACCACGATCGGTCAGACCTTCTCGTGTCGCTCGATAAAGGCGTATCTCGCCGCAAGCCCCTCGAACAATACGCCGTCGCTTTTTTAGGATGTCACGCGCCATGCGCATCTTCGTCAGTTCGGCCTTCAGCCGAGCAATCTCCATCTGATCTGCATTCACCGGCTTGCCCTTGGCTTCCTTCAGACCACCGATGGCATCCGCTTTCACCCAGTTGTCAATCGATTGTGGCGAAACACCAAGCCCACGCGCAACCGAGGCCAGTGGTTGACCTCCACGCACCAGCCAAACCGCCTCCTGCTTGAAATCCAACGTGTAGCGCACCCGCAAAATCCCCGTCATGTCCGCTCCTGCAAAACTGATGAAACACATGCAGCCTTGGGAGACGTTCTTCAGGGGAAATGTCAGCAGAGACGAAACCCCGCCCACCGGCGAGGCCGCAAACGGGGCAAGCTACTCTGCCGCGCCGCGAGCCTTATTGAAGTCAGGCAAGTTGGAGGCGGAGGCAGAGGTGGCGATCCGTGGCGAGTTAGTGAATTTTAGCGCCTCTTTCGCCACGTCGTTCTCCTGGATATTGCTCAGAATGGCTTGCTTGGCACGGTCAAAATATTCCCGGTTAGTGGCCACGAAATCGCGGGATTTGCGCAGTTCTCTCAGATAACTATTTATCTCCGGGACCACGTAGCGCGCCACCATGTCCCATGACCGAAAGGTGTCCTCCGGACTAGCCCAGTCGTGCACGAAACCGACCACGGTGCCGAAGCCGCCGCTGGCCGCCAGCACGCTCTTGATCTTGGCCACCAGGTCATCCGGCGTGCCGATTGTGGCCACCGCGCCGTCGCCGAAGGCCGTCTGGTCCACCGCCTCATCGGGGTGGGAGAAGGGCGGCTTGGTCCCAGGGTTTTGTAGCGTGCCGTGGATGTATTCGTTGTGGTGGTGCATCAGACCAGGCCCGGCTTGGCGCCGCGCCTCCTCACGCGTCGCGGCGATGTGCCAGTTCAGAAGCACACGCCAGCTCTTGCGGTCTACCGTCTGGCCATGCTTCCTCGCCGACTCCTCGGCAAAGCTCCATTGCGTCGGCAGTGCCGTCAGCCCTTTGCTCGACAGCGAACCGATCGAAATCACCCCGGCACCATACTTGCCCGCCAGCGTCATGCCGGAGGGCGAGATCTGCGAGGCGACTACGAACTCCATGTCCTCCTGCATCGGCAGGAGCTGGAGCGCCGCGTCGTTAAGCTCGAACCAGTCGCTCTTGTAAGTGACCCGCTCGCCCTTTATCAGCCGCTTGATTATGCCGATCGCCTCGTCCTGGCGCGGGCGCTGCACCATTGGGTCGATACCCAGCGCATGTGCGTCCGACGCCAGCGCCCCGGGCCCCGAGCCGAAGATGGCCCGTCCGCCGCACATCCAGTCGAGCTGTACAATGCGCTGCGCCACGTTGAACGGGTGGTGGTAGGGCAGCGACACCACACCGGTGCCCAGCTTAATCCGCTTGGTATTCTCGGCCGCGGCGGCCAGAAACATCTCGGGCGAGGCAATCATCTCCCAGCCAGAGGAGTGGTGCTCGCCGCACCAGAACTCATCGTAACCGAGGCGGTCGAGATGGGTCACCAGATCGAGGTCGCGGCGGAACTGCAGCATGGGGTGCTCCACCACAGGATGGTGGGGGGCAAGGAATGCGCCGAAGCCGAGGCGGGACATGAAGGTCTCCGGGGTTTTGTGTTGCGCTTAACCTATTGGCCACTCACGCTGGATGCGAGCCGGCGGCGCCTTAGGCTACCCCATGGCAGCAACGGAGCAACCATGGGAATCTAGATCACAATATATAGCATAAAAAACTGCAGCACGATGGACAAGAGTCTACCTAGCCGGAGTGGGCGATCTACCGTGCAGCGGAGCGCTAGAATGGCCGATTAGCGTCGCACTGGTGGGCGGCAGGCTGGTTCCACTTAGTCCACTGGAAATGACTATGGCCAGGGTGCGCTGCCGGTAGGGCCAAAATCTAGGAAGGATTGAGGTGTGCACGCCGCCCTCGATTTTGCACAAGGAGGATAGCCGCGCAGATGCGACGTTACAACCGACCGCACTGATCATGGCGCGGGGCGGATGCTCATGGCGTGTGTCTCTTCATCCTGGCGCGCGGAGTACATATATTTCGGCGACATGCCCCAGATGTTCATCTGGTTATGCAATGGGATGAACGCGACATCCTCAATGGCGATACGCGTGGCGTCCTGCAACAGCTTTTCTCGTGCGGCGTCATCGGCGGTGATCATCGCCTGCTCAATCAACTTATCGGTGGCCGGATTGGAATAGCGGCCGCGATTGGATGAGCCACGCCCGCGTTCGGGGTTAACCGTCGCCACCAGCGCGCGCAGCGGGTTCGACGCCTCGCCCGACGAGGTGCCCCAGCCGAGCAGGAACGTAGAAAATTCCATCTTGACGACGCGGGAGATAAAATTGGGGAAGGTGCTGGGTTCCACCTGTGTTTGCACCCCGATGCGAGTCCACATCTGGCCTATGGCCTGAATTATTTTTCCATCGTTCACGTAGCGATCGTTCGGGCCATGCAAGGTGATTCGCAGACCGTTGGGGTAGCCAGCGTCGATCAGCAATTGTTTAGCCTTTTGCGGATCGTATGGCGGGGGGTTCAGGCCGGGGACGTAGGAGTAGCTGCCAGGAGGAAGAAATTGGGCGGAGGGAATGGCTGCATTTTCCATCACCCGGTCGACGATGGCGGTGCGGTTGATCGCCATGGAGAGGGCCTGGCGCACCCGCAGATCGTTGAGTGGGTTCTTATCCAGGGTTTCACCGTTGGGGCCTTGTACGAAGGGTGTGGGCCCGGTGCGGAAACGGTCGAGCCATAAGTAAACAAGCCGGCTACTCAGCGTCTCTGCGATGCGGACACGCGGATCGTTGCGCAGGCGCGCAGCATCAGTGGTCGGCACCGCTTCGATCAATGCGACGTCACCGGAGAGCAGTGCGGCGGTGCGCGCGCCATCATTAGGGATGAAGCGATAGGCGACTCGGCGCCAGTGCGGTTTCGGCCCCCAGTAATTCTCATTACGTTCCAGCTCGGCGCGATCACCGGGGCGGAAGGAGAGCAAACGATAGGGGCCAGTGCCGATGGCAAACTTACCGCTATTGAAATCCTCCGTCGCCGGCGCGGGGCCTGTGGCACGTGGGATGATCTTGACCTCTCGCAGATCGACCGGCGCAAGTGGATACACTGCTTTTGTTTTTAGGCGGATGGTCAGCGGGTCGACAACGATCGCATCGATGAAGGTACGGGTATAGATGGCGAAACCACCAGGGGAGTTAACGACCTTGGCGACGCGGGCGATGGAGTGGGCCACGTCCTCAGCAGTGAAATCATCACCGTTGTGAAATTTCACACCGGGGCGAAGTTTGAATTCCCAGGTTGTGTCATCCAGCATTTTCCACGATAGCGCGAGGCCGGGGGTAGGCTTGCTGTTAGCGTCGCGGTTGATCAGGGCATCGTAACTGTGGGTGGCCAAAGAGACATTCGGCGTGAGTACGCTGAAATGCGGATCGACACTAATCGGCGCGGCGCCGACGGCGATCGTCAGATCCTGGGCGTTGGCTGCGCCGGCCAACAGGGCGGCAGCAACCATGATGGGGGCCGTCTTTCGTAGGCGTCGGTGCATCGCTTCCTCAGTCCTTATACGGGGTTCCCTCGATGAACGACCAATTCGGTTGTCTTGAAGGCAGGATGGCATCCAGCTGTCGAGTTTTCAAGGGTCAGGGAGGTCCCGTTCGATGGTGAAAATAGGTTAGTCGGTGTTGTCCACCTTAAGCCGTTGGGCTCAAGGTCACAAATCTACAATGGAGCGCAACGCGATGAAGAGAAATACCATACCCACACGGCCTAACACCACGGCCCAGGTGAGGGAGATTTCGGAGGCAGTTGGGACGAGCTTAGAGTATGTTTGCCTTTAAACATCAGTTCCCGAATCTCGCTGGGCAGCCAGACTGCAGATGCTCGGAGCCGCAAGCTTGTTAGGCATATTTTAGAGCAGCCCTTCGAGGAAGCAGGACGGGCGATCTCGTCTTTGATGACGCTTACCGTCACCATGCGGTTGCGCATGTTCTTCATGATCCCCACCATAGGCTTAAACATCGATCGGGTCGCTTAATACTTGGCTCTTAACCTCTGCCATGTGTCCAGATATCCAGGGCAGGACAAGTTCAAACGTCAGAGTACATTATCGAAACAAAGCCGATAGGAGTGATAGATGCGTGCAGCGATAGTAGGCCTGTTCGTTGTCTTCGGTGCCACCGCCGCGATGGCTCAGGCGCCGATGCAGAAGGTCGGCTCCTGCCCGTCGGGATATCACCAGAGCGGAAACTACTGCACGCCATCTTCCGCCAGGGCCGCGCCGGCCCTGCCCAAGGTCGGAAGCTGCCCGTCGGGCTATCATCAGAGCGGAGGTTACTGCCTCGGTAACAGCTCGAGCGCAAAGCCGGCAGTCATCAAGAGTGGTTCGTGCTCTTCCGGATACCACCAGAGCGGTGGTTACTGCCTTAAGAACTGAGCCGGGATGAAACTATATTCGTAACTACCCAGGTGGGTCACGATCGGCAGGTAGCTTGACGTGGCACTTCCTGCATTGAAGCAGCAGTTACTTCTTCCGTTTCTATTCCCAGGATAAACACTGCGCCTTGGCTATCTGAGGGGGTGTCATTAGCAAGGCGAGGCCCTCCAGGCTCTCTCGGCTTTGTCTCGGCCATCAGCGTCGGGCATACAAGCAACGGCTAGATTGAAACACATATACGGCAGCACGTAGTCCTTTGGCACGCCTTAGTCGCTGGCAAACATCACGCCGAGGTGGCCTGGGCGTTGGTATTCCCCTGGGCAGCCAGGGGTCGCCACAAACGCAACGCAGTCGGTTAGTCCTGTAGATCTTAGGCCGCGTGCCCGCCCTCATCCGGCCTAGCCAAAGCGGGGCTGCCAGGCAGGGTGAACCCAGTATCAGCGCCGCTAGAACTACCCGCATCATTTTGCTATCTTAATACTCTAGCCTAAGCCAATCACCCGCTGGGCTAACAATAAATTCACGACGAAAGCCTCTAGGCACGAAGACTGCGGCGATACGCCGTACGAGGATCGAACCCCATGCATCAGGCCACCCTTCTTTACGGGCCAACCTCGCCGTTTGCCCGTAAGCCCAGAATTGAGATTATCGAGCGCGGTATCGGGGCACTGATCCGGCAGGTCGCCGTTACCGTTCGCGTGCCGGAAAACGAAGTCTTGCTGCACAACCCGACAGGCAAAGTCCCGGCGCTCGTTGTTGGCGAGGAGCCAAACAAGGGTCTTGTTCTAGTCGAATCCACTCAGATTTGCGAGTATCTGGATACCATCGGCGATGCCCCTCCGCTGATGCCGGCAGAAGGGCCGGAGCGCTGGCGCGAGCGGGCGATGGATGCCTACGCCCATTCGCTTCTGGACGCCATCGCTTGGCGCGTCCGCGAATTCCGTAAGCCGGAAGAGTTTCAATACGGCCCGTTCATCGCCTATGAGTTTGAACGCGCCGAGCGCTGCTTTGACGACCTGGAATCCCGGATCGAAGAGTTGTCCTCTATTCAACTGAGCCATAGCCGCATTCTGCTGGCGATTTGCCTCGACTACAGCCTATTCCGCTTTCCGGGTCTGGACTGGCGGCCGTCCCGCCCGCGCCTTGCGGAGTGGTATGAGGCCATTACGGCCCGCCCCTCTTTCGTTGCAACGGCTCCCTGATCACAGGGACCCTCCGACCGCACCAGATAACCCTCTACCACACGTCGACCCCGCCCTTTGCCCACAAGGCGCGCATTGTGGCGCGAGAGCGCGGCGCGTTCGACAGCATCACGGAGATCCATGCCCAGATCCGTAAATCGCAGGACGAAATAGTGGCGTGGCCTGCTCCCTGTGAAGTGGTTTCCCATGATGTAAGGCCTACTGGCAAAAAATAGGACTGCCGATGGCGAGGAAGAACCATATTGTGGAAGAGGCTGTTGCAAAGCTGCGGTAGGTTGAGATTTTGGTGCCGCAGGGCAAGCCCACGGATAAGAGGTTGCGCGATCGGGGTGACGGAGGCGACCTATTATCGCCGGCGGTAGGACTGGCCGCCTCACGGGGGCATACGTCCCAATGCAGACCTACCCGCCAGGATTGCTGCGGCAGCCACCGCTCGACTACTAGGCAAGGCTCCAGCAACATTGCCCCCCAGCCGCAGATTGCCAAACGCGCCGTTTGCTGGATATCGTGCCTTGATGGCTGCTGACAGCGGTGGCCATCCGGGAAATCCAGGCTTGGATGTTAAAACGAAATATTACGTGGGGGGGGGCAGATGCTCCAGGGCGCGCGCGCGGCAATTCTGGCAGTGCTGGCAATGTCTTTCGCAACGGGCGGGCAGGCGCAGACGCCGGCCTGGCCAAACAAACCGGTGCGGATCATCGTTGTCGCCCCGCCCGGTGGGTCGCTGGACAATTCCACGCGCCCGTTGGCCGATCATCTTACCCGGGCACTTGGCCAGCAATTTATCATCGATAATCGCGGCGGTGCTTCGGGTGCCATTGGCGTGGAGGCGGCAGTGAAGTCCGCCGCCGATGGATACACCTATGTGGTCGTGTCGTCCTCCACCGGGGCGATCCTGCCTAACCTGCGAAAGCTCTCCTTCGACATCTTTAAGGACCTGGCGCCAGTGGCGTATTTCGTGGACGGTGTGCAGTTGCTCAGCGTGCATCCATCGGTGCCGGCGAAGTCGCTGGCGGAGCTTGTGGCTTATGGCAAGGCCAACCCGGGCAAGCTGAATTTCGGCAATCCCGGCCTGGGTACGGCGGCGCATCTGTTTTCGGAATTGTTCGCCAAGGCCGCCGGCATTCAACTGACCCAGATTGCCTACAAGGGAGCAGGCGACGCGCTGCCGGATTTTCTGGCCGGGGTAACGCAGGTGTATCTGGACCCGAATGCGCTGCCGCACATCAAGGCGGGCAAGGTGAACCTGATGGCGGTATTCGATAGCGAGCGCCACCCGGATTTTCCTGCCATTCCCACGCTGCGGGAGGTGTATCCCGAGCTGGATGATATCTGGTGGATTGGCATGTTCGCCCCCGCTGGCACGCCGGAAGCTATTATCCAGAAGCTGAATCAGGAAATCGTCCGGGTGACTCAGACGGAGGCATACAAGGCGCAGATGGCCCGCGTTTCCCTGCGGCCACACCCGGGCTCACCCACCGATTTGGCCGCGATCCTGCGCAAGGATTACGACCGTTTCGGCAAGCTGGCGCGGGAGCTGAACCTGCGGATGGAGTAGCTTTGCCGTCAGGGTAGAAGGGCGACCAGTTGAGGTGGCTGGAGGAACTGGAAGTAGAGAATGCCCGGCTGCGGCGGATGGTCACTGACGTGATGGTGGAGAAGCTGATCCTGAAAAAGGCTGTACGGGAAATTCCTTAGCCTCCTCGCAGACATTCCTGCGTTGAGCGAACTGTCCATGAACCTGAGGCGTCAGAACGTCTGGCCTGCCGGGTTGTGGGTCAGCACCGCTCGACGCAACCCCAGCTTTTGAATATCGCTAGCCGGGGGCACTGCCTCGCCGGGATCGCGGAGCCGGCGTTTGGCTATGCCGGACTTAATGTTGCGCCTACCGAGGCGCTCTACAGCGCCCAGGATGGTCGCCCGCTATTCGTCAGCTGGTGAGAACTGCACCCGGATAATGAGGCGAGCGCGCTCTTCGCCGTGATGCTGGCCGACCATCTGCTGGGCCTCGCAGAGCGGGCGTCATTCCGCCGCCCGCTCTGGCGCTAGTCATGAACCTTGACCCGGCGCCGTCCCTGCGCATCAATGCCGGTGTGTGACGCGCTTTTTCATCAATCGCCGCCGGGTTTCGATTCCGGCTCCGCGGCAGAGGGGAGGAACCTATGTTCGATACAGTCATTCGCGGCGGCACCATCGTCGATGGTACCGGCACCCCCAGCTTCACCGGCGACATCGCCATTCAGGGCGAGAAGATCGTCGAGGTCGGCGGCAAAATCGGTCCCGGCAAGCGGGAGATTAAGGCGGATGGCCTGCTCGTCACTCCCGGATGGGTCGACGTACACACCCATTACGATGGGCAGGCGACCTGGGATCCAATCCTCGCGCCGTCATCGTGGCATGGCGTGTCGACCATCCTGTTCGGCAATTGCGGCGTCGGCTTTGCGCCCGTCCATAAGGGCCAGCATATCGGTCTCGTCGAACTGATGGAAGCGGTAGAGGAAATCCCCGGTATCGCCATGCTGGAAGGCATGAAATTTAACTGGGAAACTTTTCCCGAATATCTGGATGCTCTTGCCGAAATGCCGCGCACCATCGATATCGGCGCGCAGATCCCGCACAACCCGCTGCGCGTCTTCGTGATGGGCGATCGCGCTTTGCGTCGTGAAAATGCCACCGATGAGGACATCGCCGAAATGGCGCGCCAGGTGGAACAAGGCATGCACGCAGGGGCCTTCGGCTTTACCGCCAGCCGCACTAATTCGCACAAGACATTAACCGGCGATTACGTCCCCGGCCGTGATGCTGAAGTAAAGGAGATGATGGGGATCGGGCGCGGCCTCGCGCGTGCCGGCCATGGCGCCTTTGGCATCAACAGCGATTTCGACAACGAAAAAGCCGAACTGCAATGGATGACCGAACTGGCCAAGGAAACCGGCCGCCCGGTGTGGTTCCTTCTAACCGACCGCCCGACCGATCCCGATCGCTGGCGCCGGTTGATGGCCGGCGTGCATGCCGCGCGCGCGCAGGGCGCCAGCCTGACCGCGCAGATCGCCGGTCGCCCGGTCGGCGTGCTGCTGGGCATCGATACCGCGCTCAACCCGTTCTCCATCCGCCCGAGCTACCAGGCGGTGCTGAAACTCCCCGTGGCCGAGCGCATCGCGCGGCTGCGCGATCCGGCTATGCGCGCGCAGATCCTGTCGGAAAAACCCTCCGAACAGCTGGTTGCCCTGCTGACGCAATTCCGCAAATTCATTACTACGCGCTGGGATCGGATGTTTATTCTGGGTGATCCGCCGGATTACGAGCCGCCGGTCGAAAGCTCCATCGCTTACATTGCCCAACGTGAAGGCAAGACACCGGACGAAGTGGCCTACGACTATCTGACCGGCGGGGCGGAACGCTTCCTGTTCTTCCCGGTGGTCGGCTACACGGAAGATAACCACGAACCGATCCGCGAAATGCTGTCCGACCCGACAACATTGCTGGGCCTGTCGGATGGCGGCGCGCATTGCTCCTCCATTATCGATGCATCCCTGCCGTCTTGGATGCTGACGCATTGGGCGCGCGATCGCACGCGCGGGCCGGGCATCCCGCTGGAACGCCTAGTGCAGCGCCAGACCAGCAACACCGCGGATTTTTTTGGTTTCTCGGACCGCGGAAAACTGCAACCCGGCCTGCGTGCCGATATCAACGTGATCGATTTCCCGAATCTGCGCCTGCACATACCAGAAGTCACCTACGACCTACCAGCCGGTGGGCGTCGCCTGGTGCAGCGTGTGGATGGCTATGTCGCCAACATGGTCGCCGGAACCACCACGTTCGAGCGTGGCGAATATACCGGCGCTACGCCGGGCCGGTTAGTCCGCGCCGGTGTCAACGGCTGCCGGTAAATAAAACGGGGCAGGGGGGTTAATAGCCCCCCTGCCATTTTTACTTTCGACATGGAAACCTACCCATGAAATTCGGCGTGTTCTACGAACACCAACTTCCACGTCCCTGGACGGAGCGGAGCGAATACGATCTATTCCAGCAAGCCTTGGAGCAATGCGCACTCGCCGATCAGCTCGGCTATGACTATGTATGGGAAGTTGAGCACCACTTTCTTGAAGAATATTCTCACTCTTCGGCGCCGGAGGTTTTCCTGGCTGCCGCCAGCCAGCGGACTAAAAATATTCGTCTGGGCCACGGTATTGTCCAATTAACGACAAACCAGCCACATCGCGTCGCCGAACGTATCGCCACGCTGGACCAAATTTCCGGCGGCCGTGTCGAATTTGGCATGGGGGAGGGGGCTGGACCCGCCGAACTACATCCATTCGGCACCCGCGTGCGCGACAAGCGCGAACGCTGGGAAGAAGCAGTGCAAGCCATCATCCCGATGTTCACCAAAACAAGCTGGGAATTCCACGGAAAATACCATGATTTCCCGGCCCGCAACGTGGTGCCAAAGCCATTCCAGAAGCCGCATCCGCCGATCTGGGTTGCCTGCTCCAATATCGCCACGATTGGGCAAGCGGGCGAATGGGGCATGGGTGCGTTGGGTTTCAGCTTCGTCTCGCCCGATGCCGCGAAGGCGTGGGTGCACCGCTACTACAACAATCTAGTGCATCGCCCGAAGCTGCTGGCGGACTATCCGGTCAATCCCAACATCGCCATCGTTAACGGCTTCATGTGTGCGGAAACGGACGAGGAAGCGCTGGAAAAAGCCGCCGGCTGGACCTTCTTCATCTTCGCACTGGGCTATTACGGACGGAAGGGCGTGGACGCGCCAGGGCAGGGGGATCTCTGGCGTGACTACCAGGACTGGCGCGGCACCGAAAAAGCCCAGCAGGCACTGCGCAATGGGCTGATTGGGTCCCCCGAGACCATCCGCAAGCGGTTGCGCCAGTTTAAGGACGCGCACGTCGATCAGGTAATCCTGCTTAACCAGGCCGGAAAGACAACACACAAGGACATCTGCGACAGTTTGGAACTGTTCGCCAGGGAAGTGATGCCGGAATTCCACGCCGACCAGCCCGCACAGGAAGCCTGGAAGGCCGACGTGCTCGCTAAGCGCATCATCCTGGAAGAACTCGATACCTCTGGCTACGATCTCTATTCGCATCAGAACGAGGATATCGTCCGCCTGACGCCAGAACAGCTCAAGCAGATGATGGCAGAAAAAGAGGCCCAGCGCGCCGCGGCTACTGCCGGGGACTAATTATCAGCGTCGGTTGGGTGAAATAGCTCCCGTCCATCGGATACTAAATTGCCGCAGAAGATATATTATGGAAATTGAAGGTCGCCCAATCAGGCAGGAACCTCGATTCCCATTCCGTCGAACCCGGCTTCCAATCCGGATGGCAAATTAGCCCGCAGCCACGCCCAGTCCATATCCGTTCCCATATGGGTCAGGATCGTCCGCCGGGCGCCGACACGTTGAGCCCAGGCTAACACGGTGTTCAAGTTGCCATGAGTCGGGTGCGGCGCCCCGACCGTAAAACAGCCCACCACCCAGGTATCAACACCCCTTAACGATGCATACGCCAATTCATCGAGCCGAACCACATCGGTGGAATATGCAAATCCGCCGATCCGAATCCCAAGCGACTCAAGCCGTCCATGGTCCTGGGAGAATAATACCGCCGCCATTCCGGCCATGCGGACCGTCTCGCCCGGCCGCACCACCCGTTTTTCCATTACCGGCCGATAAAAGCCCGGAGGTGTCCAAGGTCGGAACGCATAGGGAAAACGCGCTGAAATCTCCTCCAGCGCCAATTCCGTCCCGTAAGCTTCCATTGGTCGGCCGAGAATCCGGTTCAGAATACGCACATCGTCGATGCCGGTAACGTGGTCAGCATGGGCATGGGTATAGAGAACTGCATCCACCCGGCTGATCGCACAATCCAACAACTGTGTGCGCATATCCGGCCCGGTATCCACCAGTAACCGAGTGCCCAATTCGCTCTCAATGACGATAGAGGCACGTGTACGCCGGTTGCGTGGCTCCCCGGGATCGCATGTGCCCCAGTCACCGCGACCATCCATCCCACCGATCATTGGCACACCGGCGGACCCGCCGGTGCCCAGCAACGTTACGCGCAGACCCATCAGGCTGTCTTGCTGAACAGCCGGCGAAAATTGGCTGTGGTCTGGGCCGCCAACTCGCCCAGACCGACGCCTCGCACCTCCGCCAACGCCTTCGCAGTGTGTGCCGTCCAGCCCGGTTCATTGCGCTTACCCCGGTTCGGTACAGGCGCCAGATAGGGTGCATCGGTTTCCACCAGCAAACGTTCCGCCGGAAGATCGCGCGCTATATCTCTGAATTCTTGAGATTTTGGAAAGGTTAAAATTCCGGAAAAGCTGATGTACCCTCCCAGTTTTATTGTAAATTCAGCTAATTGCCTACTTGAGCTAAAGCAGTGCATGAGAAAACTGAACATTCCCCCATTATCATATTCATTTTGCAGTATATTCATAACGTCAACATCCGCATCCCGTGCATGAATTGCCAATGGCACCCCAGCCAGCCGTGCTGCCCGGATTTGCACGCGAAACACCGCCTGCTGCACGTCGCGCGGTGCGCGGTCATAAAAATAATCCAACCCCGCCTCGCCCACACCGATCACTTTCGGATGCGCGATCATGGCTGCGATGGCTTCCGGCTCCGGTATGGGCCCGGCGGCGGCGTGATGCGGGTGAATGCCGGCGGTGCACCAAACATTCTCCAATTCTTCCGCCAGCACACGAATACGGGCCGATTGCTCCAGGGTGGTGCCGATGGTCACCATTTCTCCCACGCCCAGTTCCTGGGCGCGGCGCATTACGTCGGGCAGTTCTTCCGGGGTGAAGTAATCCAGATGGCAATGTGAATCGATCAGCATACCAAGCTTATAGCGCTGAAACCGGGCATGACGAACCCCGCCCGGACGGGCATGATCGGATCATGAACGTCCCGCTCCTTCTTCATGCGCGCGAACTCGGTGCCGGCCCGCCTCTGGTGCTACTGCACGGGCTGTTCGGCATGGCGCGTAACCTAGGCTCCATCGCACGCGCCATGGCGCCCACGCACCGGGTCATCGCGCTCGATCTGCGCAACCATGGTGCCAGCCCGCACGCCGCGCCCATGGACTATCGGACCATGGCCGGAGATGTGATGCACACGCTGACTGCGATGCGTGCCCTGCCCGCCGCCATCATGGGCCATTCCATAGGCGGCAAGCTGGCCATGCAGATCGTGCTTACCCATCCCGATGCGGTCTCCCGGCTGCTGGTCAGCGATATCGCCCCGGTGTGCTACCCACCGCGCAACACCGCCATTCTCGCCGCGATGCGCGCTATCCCGCTCCACGCCGATCTCACCCGCGCGGGAGCCGACGCGGCGCTGACGCAGGCGCAGCCCGATCCCGTCATCCGCGCCTTCCTGCTGCAAAACCTGCGTCTGCACGATGCGGAATCCCAAGGGCCTGCCTGGCGCGCAGGTCTGGCCGAAATCGAAGCCGGCCTGCCGGCGATCGAGGGCTGGGAACCGCCGAATGCAGCCCCCTACCCCGGCCCAACTTTGTTTGTCGCCGGCGCCCGCTCCGAATTCATTCGTCCTGAACACCGCGCGCTCATTCGTGCGCTGTTTCCCGCTGCGCGCTTCGTGAAAATCAAGAATGCCGGCCACTGGGTGCATGCCGACAACCCGGACGGCTTCAACGCTGTCCTGCAAACATTTCTCGGCGCCCCCAAGGTGTTGCCCGTCAAACCGGTTTGATCTTCTTCGCCTCGTCCGCCGCGCGCCAAAGATACCTAGCGGCGATGCTTCGAAATGGCGCCCATGCCTCGCCGATGGTGGCCAGGGCGCGCGGTCTCGGTTGTTCCTCCAGCCCATGGCACAGCCGGTAACCCTCGCGCACACCGAAATCATCCACCGGTAGAATATCGGGACGCCCGAGGCTGAACATCAGCAGCATCTCCACCGTCCAGCGCCCGACGCCACGGATTTGCGTCAACCGCTCGATTAGCTCCTCATCGGAAAGTCGCAGCGCCACCCGCCGCGACGGTACAACCCCATCCAGGGTCTTCGAACAAATATCCTGGATCGCCGCGACCTTAGATCCTGAAAATCCACACTCACGCAGCACATGATCGCGCGTCCCCAGCACGTCGGCGGGCTGCGGGAACGGCGCAGGAAATAGCGCGATAAAGCGGCCCAGAATGGTCTCCGCCGCACGGCCGTGCAGTTGCTGATGGGCGATGGCACGCACCAGCGCCTCATACGGGCTGCGCTTGTCCGCACGCATGCTTATCAGCCCAACGCGCTTGATCAGCGGCTTCAGGGCGGGATCGCGGGAAAGATGTCGGATCGCCTCGGCGCTCATGCACCGGTTATGCCGTGTTGCGTGCGAACTTGCCACCACCCGCCATTTGCGCCCTATGATTGGCCTAACCGTCATGCGAACCCAGGAACATATCCCGAAGCCCGACCCCCCCCAGGAGGCTGCGCGCCAAACACGCAGCCTCGCCGCCCTCGCCTTGATATTGGTGATCCTTGTGGCCGGCCTATTCCTGGTCCAGGCCCTGCGCCGGGGCGGGCAGATCGATGACTGCCTAATGGCCGGGCGGCGCGATTGCGACAAGCTAGTCCGATAGGTTCTCAATGGGCCGGACTGATCAGCTCCGCTTTTTGCGCCAAGCGTCCACGCAGAGGATCAGCTTGATAATCTCGTCATAGGCCGCGTTGTCCAACTTCTCCAAGGGTAGATCTGGCTGTAGGAGAGGACGTTAAACACCTCCTTCGGCTTGTCCGGCGCGGCGGAGAAGCCAGCATGGATGATGGTATTATTTTATCCAATGCCTAGCAAAGTAACTGCACGGTAAAAGTAATAAAAATTGCATCAATATGGATGAATATGCCGCGCTGTGGCTTCTATCTGAGGCGCACAAACAATCAGGCCTAGCCCAGGACGAAATCGCAGTTCGAATGGGGGCGTCAAAGAGTGCCGTCTCGCGCATCGCAAGTTCGCTGCATGATCCCAACCACTCGCCAACATTTAAGATGACCCGTCGCTATGCCAAGACCAGTGGCAAGCGGGTTAAACTGCAACTAGTTTGAGGGTTTTCTCCATGGATATTGTCGGCGCGCTGCCCTCGATCAGAGCCGTATAGTCATTGGCCGGGTACAGCACCATTTTGGCTCGCAATTTCCACAACAAACTCTCGATCAGCGGCGCCTTGCAGTTCGACACGCCATCTTCGTTCTTCGATGGGATAATCGCGAAACGGATTTCTGGGTATTGCGCCCACCAATCGCTAGCCCGCGGCGCGTCCATCCCGAGGACAGGCATGGCGCCAAAGGTCCGCAATAAAAAACAATTTTCAAATATGCCACATACTCGCACCGTGCGATGGGAGCCGCCCGCCTAAAGCAAATCCGCCACCACCGCTCGATAGTGCGTGATCGCTGCCATATGGTCCGCCACATTCGTGCCGGTTATGCGCTGGTGATGGGCGGAGACATAGTTCGTATGTACCGTCGCATGCGTCACGCCAGCTTGTTTCCAGAAGGTGATTTCCTTGCGCCAATCTTCCTCCGTGCCCTTGCCGGGAGAAACCCATACCTCAAGCCCGACATCGCTATTCTTCCGTCCAGCCTCGCGGACCAGTCCGCGCAGCTTGGCAAAAGCGCCCAGCGCCGCGTCGCCCGGCGGATAGGCCAGCGGCATGAAACCATCGCCATATTGTGCCGCACGCCGGAAGGTCGCGTCCGCATGGCCGCCAAACCAGATCGGCACCCGTCCCGATTTTGGCCGCGGGTTGATGCCACCATCCTCCAATTTGTGAAATTCACCATCGAAACGAACATGCGGATTGGCCCACAGCGCCTGCATGTAGCGCACCTGTTCCTCCGACCGCTTTCCGCGGTTACGGAAATTCTCGTTCAACCCCTGGAACTCGATCTCATTCCAGCCGACGCCAACCCCAAGACGAAAACGTCCCCCGGAAAGCTCATCCAGGCATGCCGCCTGCTTCGCCACCAAGGCCGCTTGACGCTGCGCCAGGATCAGAACGCCGACTGCGAAGCCTAGTCGTTGCGTACAGGCGGAAAGAAAGCCGAACAGCACGAACGGATCGTGATAGGCCGTCACCGTGGTGCCGACCCGCCGGCCGGCATCGGGTGCCGCCGGATTTTTACCCAGCACGTGATCGGGAGAGAGCAGATAGTCGTAACCTAGCCCCTCCACGGCTTGCGCGTAATCACGCACCATCGTGGGCCCAGTTCCAATATCGCCCACCGGTAAATTCGCGCCCAGTTGCATGTTCGTTTCTTCCTTGTTGGTGTTTCTAAATCGGCGGCAACAGCTGCTTGGCGCGGAAAATATCGAACCATTTACGATACATCTCTTCCGTGTCCATCACCTCATGAAACCCGGCCCGCTGGATCTTAATGGTGGAGACCAGGGCCGGCGGCCCGGCTTTGCTGCGGCCATACCCCATCGTATAGTCGGCATATTCGAAGGACAGGCCGACGAAATCGGTTAGGCTGCTGGAGCGTAGTCCGTATTGTCGGCAAATCCGCGTCCAATCTGCCTCGCGCGGGTGCGTCTGGGTGTCCAGAGAGCAAGGCTGTTCACCACCATCCTTCATCCCCAATGCTTCCGCGATCGCCGGCCAGATGTTCTGCCAGACGAACACATCGCCGTTGGTCACGTTAAAAATCTCGTTACGCGCATTTGGCGCCTCGCCAGCCCAGGCAATGGCGCGGGCCAGCAAATCCGCATCCACTGCTTGTGCCACGCGCGGCGCGCCACCCGGGAAGGGCAAATCGGAAAACCCGTCCAGTCGCCGCAGAGCGGCATACACGCCCAGCGCCGGAATAATGTTCATCGCGCTACCAGTCGATTCCCCCACGATCAGCACGGGACGCAGGATGGACCAGTTCCAACTCTGCCCTGCTTGGCTCGCGCGCAGGTAATTCTCCTGGTTCCAGTAGAAATTTGGCTGTTCATGCATCTCCGAGCGGTTCTCCCGTGCCGGAACTTGCAGTGGCCGCACATGCACGCCATACGCCTTGGTGCCCTGCAACAGCGTTACGTGTCGTAAATCCCGCGCCACACGGAGCAGCGGTTCCAGAAGATTGCGCAGCATGCGTTCGTTGGTCTCGATCTGCTCTGCCTCGCGCCAGCCGGCCACCAGGCTAGGGCGTTCATACAACGCCGTGTACACCAGATGCGTCACGTCCCCGAGATCCGCCACTACCGCCGCGCAGCGCGCCGCGTCTTGCAGGTCTAGCGCGATGAAGCGCGCACCAAAGGTCTGGTCCGGGTGACGGCGTGACAGCGCAACCACATCACAATCTGTTTGCGCGCCAAAATGCTTCATCCCCGCGTAACCCACTAACCCAGTAGCCCCCGCGATCAGCACCGTCTTGCGCGTCACCCGCTCCCCTTCCCTGTCCCGATATCCGAATTCAGCGTACAAACTCCACCACTAGCAGGCAATCGCGTATGGCTCTCGAGAGGAAATATATTATTGTGTGGTATAATATTACCACACATAGAAAACCTTGACAGCATGGCGCTTTCCGCCGATAAGCCGCCACTAATTACTCATCGGCTGTTGTACGGAATATTGGAATCATGAAAACCACCCTCTCGCTGAAACCCGCGGAGGTGAAGAAGGACTGGGTGCTGATCGACGCGGAAAACGTCGTCCTCGGCCGCCTCGCCGTCGTCATCGCCAACCGCCTGCGCGGCAAGCACAAGCCGCAGTTCACCCCGCATGTCGATTGCGGCGACAACGTCGTTGTCATCAATGCGGAGAAAGTAAAGGTCACCGGCAACAAGGCCGAGCAATCGATCCTATATTCCCATACCGGCTATGCCGGCGGAATCAAGGGCCGATCCATCCAGCAGCGGCTGGACAGCAAGTACCCCGAGCGAGTGCTGGAGAAAGCCGTGGAGCGAATGATCACCCGTGGCCCCCTACAACGCGTGCAGATGGAGCATCTTTATATTTACGCCGGCCCTATCCACAAGCATGACGGCCAGCAGCCGCAGCCGCTGGATGTCGGTGCGTTGAACGCTAAGAATCGGAGGGGCTGAGCTATGTCCGAAACCCAGACCCGCACCCTCTCCGACCTGAAAGACCTCGCTGTCGCTGCCGCGGCCACCGCCAATAGCCCTTCGGAGCAGATTAAGCGCGACCCTAAGCGCGATGCGCAGGGTCGCTCCTACGCTACCGGCAAGCGCAAAAACGCTATTGCCCGCGTGTGGATCCTGCCCGGCAAGGGCCAGATCACTGTCAATGGTAAGCCGGCAGAGCAGTATTTCGCCCGTCCTGTACTGCGTATGCTGATCACCCAGCCCTTCCTGATAGCTGATCGCTACAACCAGTTTGATGTGGTGTGTACGGTAGTCGGTGGCGGCTTGTCCGGTCAGGCTGGCGCGGTTCGCCACGGCATTACCCGGGCGCTGACCCTGTATGAACCGGATCTGCGCAGTATTCTCAAGAGCGCCGGCTTCCTGACACGCGATTCCCGTGTCGTCGAGCGTAAAAAATACGGCCACCCGAAAGCCCGACGTAGCTTCCAGTTCAGCAAGCGCTGACGGATTCTCGCCCGTACCGATACAAGGGGCGGATCCTGCAGGGTCCGCCCCTTGTTTTTTGTCGCCCCCGTGCAAGGCATTTCTTAGATCGGAAAGGACCGCCCACATGACCAAGCGGCCAAAAATCTTCATCGACGGTGAAGCCGGAACCACTGGTCTGGGCATTCGCGATCGCCTGCTGGCGATGCAGGACGTGGAACTGCGCTCCATCGCGAACGAACATCGCCGCGATGTCAGAGCACGCCGTGACATGATGGAGGAGGTAGACCTCGTGATCCTCTGCCTACCCGACGACGCGGCGGTGGAGGCATCCGCCCTTGTAACCAGCTTGGGCAATGGGCGCCCAAAGCTGCTGGATGCCTCCACCGCGCATCGCGTGGACCCTAGCTGGGTCTACGGCTTTCCCGAAATGACTTCCGGCCAGGATGCAGCCATCGCGAAGGCTCAGCGCGTCACCAATCCCGGCTGCTACCCGACCGGTGCGATCGCCTTAATTCGCCCGCTGGTCGATGCCGGGTTGATGGCGGCGGACCATCCGATCACGATCAACGCCGTCTCCGGCTATACCGGTGGTGGCCGCTCGATGATCACCGCGCATGAGCAAACCGGCGGCCCGTCTTTTGAACTTTACGGCCTGGGCCTGGAACACAAGCATGTGCCGGAAACCCAAGCCTATGGCGGCCTGACGCGCCGGCCGATCTTCATCCCATCTGTCGGCCATTATGCACAAGGCATGCTGGTTTCCATTCCATTGCACCTCGACACCTTGCCGGGCAAGCCCACGGGCTCCTATCTGCACGCGACCTTGGAAAAGCATTTCGCCGGCTGTGCCTATGTGAAGGTCGCCGATCCTGTTGCCGGCGGACGCATCGAGGCGGAAGATCTCAACAACACCGACCTGCTGGAGCTGCGCGTTCATGTGAATGAAAAACATCGCCAGGCGGTACTGGTGGCGCGGCTGGACAATCTCGGCAAGGGTGCCTCAGGTGCCGCCGTGCAGAATATGAAACTTATGCTGGGCCTGACAGCACCCCGCGCAAAGGAAACCAAGCATGCCTGATACCTCAAACGCTATCGCGCAGCCGGGCGGCATCATCATCACCCTCGACGGGATAACGCCTAAAGTGCATCCGACAGCCTTCATTGCCCCCACTGCCGTGCTGATCGGCGATGTGGAAGTGGGGCCGGAGGCGAATATCTGGTTCGGCTGCGTGCTGCGCGGCGATGTCAATCATATCCGGGTCGGCGCACGCACCAATATCCAGGACGGTAGCATCCTGCATGTCGATGTGCGGACCTTTCCCTGCATCATCGGTGATGACGTCACCATCGGCCACGGCGCCATCGTGCATGCGTGCACGCTGAAAAACCGTGCCTTCGTCGCCATCGGCTCCACCGTGCTGGATGGCGCCGTGGTGGAGGAGGGTGGCATGCTCGGCACGGGCGGATTACTGCCCGGCGGTAAGGTGATCGGGGTGAACGAACTCTGGCTCGGCGCCCCTGCCCGCTTCAAGCGCGTACTGTCCGATGAAGACCGTGCCAATTTCGATTTCATCGCCCCGCATTATGCACGCCTCGGACAGCGTTACCGCGCCGGCATGCGGGTGGCGTAACAGCACAGAATATCCATGCATATTGGCGCCGCCATGTTTTTTACCGACTATTCCATGACCGCGCCCGCCCTGGCACGCGCCTTGGAGGAACGTGGCTTCGAATCACTCTGGGTGCCAGAGCATTCGCATATTCCACTCTCGCGCAAGACACCCTTTCCGCAAGGCGGCGATCTGCCGAAAAAATACGCCCAGGCAATGGACCCGTTTGTCTCCCTAACGGCTGCCGCCGGGGTGACCAGCCGCCTGCTCATCGGCACCGGCATCTGCCTAGTGGCGCAGCGCGATCCGATCCAAACCGCAAAGCTGGTGGCCTCGATCGATCAGATTTCTCGCGGCCGCTTCCTGTTCGGCATCGGTAACGGCTGGAATCAGGACGAGATGGAAAACCATGGCACGGCTTTTCCGACCCGCCATAAGCTCGCCCGCGAACGGGTCGAGGCGATGAAGGAAATCTGGACGAAATCGAAAGCCGAATATCACGGTGATTTCGTTAATTTCGATCCGATGATGACATGGCCCAAGCCCGTGCAAAAGCCACACCCACCCGTGATCGTTGGCGGCGCCTACCCCTATGGTGCGCGCCGGGCGTTGGCCTATGGCAATGGCTGGATCCCGCATGCAAGCCGCCCGGAATATGGCGACGTATCAGATTTCATCCCGCAATTCCGCCAGTTGGCGGCGGAGGTTGGGCGCGATCTGGCGGACGTGCCGATCACCATCTGGGGCAGCACACCGGACGCGGAGCGGATCAAACGCCTCGGCGATCTCGGCGTCTCCCGAATCGTGGTCAGCCTGGATTCGGCACGGGAAGAAGCAATTTTGCCGCAGCTAGATATCTGGGCGACGCTGATCGCCGCGCCTTAAGCCCCCAGCGTCATGCCATGCGTCGCCGCCTGTCGCGCCTCGAACGCGCGGCAACGTTCATCATGCAGGTGCCCGAGAATCCCCCCACGAACAGTCCGTGCTTCTACTGAACGAAAGAATGGCCGCCAGCTTTCCGGCAATGCCGGCGCATCCGCCGGCACCAGCCACAGCCGGAACAGCACACGTTTCTGGGCCAATTCGTCGAAATCCTCGAACTCCGTGCGCGAATGCAGGGTGGTGTGGTTGGACAGGATCTGCGCATCCCCCGGTTGCAGATACATCGAATACATCAGATCCGGTCGACGCAGCATGTCGTCCATCGCATCCATGGCCGCGCGCTGCTTGGAGGTTAATAGCGGTACGCCCTCAATTTTCTGCGCCATGTTAATGCGATTACGATTCCACTTGCTGCAAAACACATCACCCAGCGCATCGAACACCGGATTGGGATAGAACGGCGTCTCGTCCGGCGCTTCCTCCGCCTGGCGGCTGAAGTAAAACGGCTGATACAAAATCTCCGCCACATCCGGATGCTCCGCCAGGATCCGGTTATGCGCGGTGAGCGAGGAGGAAACCATACTCAACCCACCGGACCGCGCCTTGTTGTAGCAGGTGAGAGCTACAAGGTCCGCGCCATCGGTATGAAAATCGAGATCGGCGTTGGAGGAATAGCCCCGCCCGGTGGCGCTACGGTAGACCGTTCCGACATTGCGCACGGCGGACAAATACTGGCTCGCCTTACCCTGCGGCCGCGCCACGCCGACATGCAGCCCGATCGCCCAGGTCATCAGGGAAAACTCTCCCTCGCTTACCCCCTCGCGCGGCATGCCGCGCAGGACCGCCATCCCGCGTCCGTGGCGGGCTTCCTCGAACGCGCGCATCAAGGGTGCTTGGGCGGATGCAAAATCAAAATCGTCGCGCCGGTAGTCAAATTGCGGCCTATCCGGATCATGCGCCTTACGCACCGCGACGATCATGTCTCGCCGCGCCCGGTCATCGAGGCAGATGATCCAACTCTGGTCTGCCTGCAGATCCGCAACGGTCCATTCCGCCGCTGATCCCGCGCCGATTGACTGCATCGCTTCGTCCTCCGTCTCTGCCGAATTGTAGCCCAGCTTCCCTGCCGCGTCAGCGCCCGTCCGGGGGAATGGGCCGCAGCCCTAGGCCGGGACGGCTTTCGTGGTAACCGACGGGGTTGTAGTGCTAGGTTGAAGCTGCGATCTGCGCCTCGAGATCACCCGGCAAGCAGTGGTTTTCTAGCAGGCCGCGGTTCCTCATGGCCTGGTGCCAGCGCTCAACTTTGCCTCGCGTCATCGAGTGATTGAGCGCGCGGCGAATATGTTTCGTGCGCGCCTACGGGGTGGGTATTCGCGAGATTGGGACGAACTGCGGGCGTCAAGCCAGACGCGGTCGGCGGAACTTGACCGGCTCGGCGCACTATGGTGCTCGGCGCGCGTAGATGTCAGAAAATACAGCGCCGCCAATCCTCCAGACCTCGGCCCCTTACTGCAGCACGTCGAAAAGACTTGCGATCCACCCCGCGTCGTGGCGACGTCGGGCCCAACAGGGACCATGCGCAAGTCCAGAAAGGGGTGACAGCCCCTGGAGCCGGACGCGTTTTTTTCGTGGAACAACGCGGCCCGGCCCAGGAAGGTCCAGGATCGCCTTACTCCAGCAGGCCAGCCACCTTCGGTAGCCAGAGGGCGATGCCGGGAAACCAGATGCAGAGAAACAGGCCAAGCACCTGCAGTAAGACGAACGGGTACATACCTCGGTACACGTCCGACATAGTTACCTCAGGTGGCGCCGTTCCTTTCATGTAGAACAACGTCGCGCCGAAGGGTGGTGACATGAAGGCTGTCTGCAAGTTCACTGCCACCAGGGTGGCGAACCAGCACATCAGATAGTCCTTGCTGTTGCTGCCGAGGTGTTCGGAGAAATCGTACTTCATCAGGATCGGCGCAAAGATCGGCAGCACGATCAGACAGATCTCAATCCACTCGAACGGGAAGCCGAGCAGGAAGATCAGGATCATCAGGAAGATCAGTAGCCGCCATCCGGTATTGATGGAGAAATAGTCCAGCGTGGAGAGCATCAGATCGTCGCCGCCGAGATAGCGAAACACATAGGAAAACCCGGTGGCACCGAGATAGATCATGAACACCATGCCGTTGGCCCGGCAGGCGGAACGGATGGCATCGTTCGTCATCTTGAGATTTAGGTTGCCGTTCATCCAGGCGATAACGAACGCCCCGAACACCCCCACTCCGGCGCTCTCCGTCGCCGTTGCCCAGCCGGCGAAGATGGACCCCATCACGGTGACCATCAGGACGGTCATCGGGATCAGTCCGGTCCCCATGGTCCGCCAGAATTCCTTTCGCGTCTGCGGCCCGTAATCCTTTGGTAAACGCGGAGCCCACTCGGGCTTCAGGATAGCCACGGCCAGGATATAAAGAAGGTATAGCCCGGAAAGCAGGAACCCCGGCATGGTTGCAGCGAAAAAGATGGCGCCAGCGTTTGCGTTCAGCATTTCCGCCATCACCACCAGCATGATCGCGGGTGGGATAAGGATGCCGAGCGTTCCTGCGGCACCAATCGTGCCGACGGCAAGCTGCTTGTTGTAGCCGGATTCCAACATCTTCGGCAGCGCGATCAGCGATAGCAGCACCACCGCCGCGCCCACCACGCCGATCGGCGCGGCCAGAATAGTGCCCATGACCATCACCGCAACCGCCAACCCGCCCGGGCAGCGCTTCAGCAAGATCTCGGTTGCCAGCAGCATATCCTTGGCCGAGCCCGACCGTTCCAAGATGGAGCCCATAAATATGAACATGGGCACTGAGACTAAAACCTGGTCGAGCGCCACGCCGCCCCACATCCGCAGAATCACGTTGGACATGGCATTTATCGGGAACACTCCGCCCAACCAGCCCAAAAAGGCGAAGATCAGCGACATTCCGCCCATCACATAGGCGACCGGATAGCCGCAGAAGATAATGAAGAACATGCACACGAACATGATTATGGACAGATGTTCGATGATCCACTCGATCATGCCTCTAACTCCACGTGACCGAGGTCGAGGCCGCTATCCTTCTGGTTAACCCCGCCAAACAGGAAGGCGACCAGCCGCAGCATCACGCTGATGATGCCGAATAAGACCAAGATGGTACCGACATAGAAAATGCCCTTCACGATCCACCGGTAGGGCAGGCCCGCCACATGCTCGGAACTTTCGTTCTGCCAGAAAGAGGACCAGAAGAAGTCCCAGCCGTGCCAGACGATCAGCGTCATGAACGGCAAAGCGAAGATCAGGCAACCGATCAGCTCGAGCCAGGCCCGGACATGGAAGGGCAGCGTCTCCGTGTAGGAATCGACGCGCGGGTGAGTGTTTATGGCGTAATTGTATCCCATCCACCCCGAGAACACGACCGTGTGGAGGTAGTACTCCATCTCCTGGAACTTGGTCAGCGGGATGGGAATGCCGAACTTCCGGGCAACAATATCCGTGCAAGTAATGAACATCAGAACGACCAGCAGCCAGCCAGAGGCAAAGGCTGCCTTCTCTAAGGCATTCTTGATCGCGTCGGCAACTCCGACTAGGCGTAACATGTGAGTTTTCTCCGAATAAAGCCTGCCTGAGGCCAATTATTGAGTTGTTTATTCAAGCCACTCTGAATATGCAATATCCGTAAAACAAGTGGCAACCTGCGATAGCAGGTCACCAGTTTTTCCGGCTCGAATGGCGTGGGTCAGTCCAGCATCCCCCATTCCCGCGGCAGATAGAAAATTATTTCAGGCCAAATCATGCACAATATGACGGCAAAAAGCTGGATCAGCACGAAGGGAACGATGCCGCGATAGATGTGCATCATCGTCACTGAAGGCGGCACCACCCCCTTCATATAAAACAACGCGAAGCCGAATGGCGGGGTGAGAAAGGCCGATTGCAGGTTCACCGCCAGCAACATCGCGAACCATAACAGGATGTACTTGGGCCCCTGTATGAAAGTGCCGAAATCCGCCTTCGCCAGGATCGGCGAGAAGACCGGCAGCACCACAAGGCAGATTTCCAGGAAGTCGAAGAAGAAGCCCATGATGAAGACCAGGATCATCACGAAGGCCAGTACTTCCCAGCCCGTGTTGATGCCAAACACGTCCAGCACCTCGATCACCACATCGTCCCCACCGAGCGCGCGGAACACGTAGGAGAACAGGGTTGCGCCGAAAACGATGAAGAAGACCAGGCCCGTCGTGGTGCCGGAGCTTTGAATGATCCCACGCAGTGACTCTAGATTGAGCTTGCCCGCACGCCAGGCCAGCAACATCGCGCCCAGGCAGCCCACCCCGCCGGCTTCCGTGGGCGTCGCCCAGCCGCCAAAGATGGAACCCAACACGAGTAGGATCAGGAAGGCCGGGGGTGTGAAAGAAAACACAACCATCTTGGCCAGTTCAAAATTATTCTGTGGCCCAATGTCCGCGCCCAGCGGCGGCGCAAAGTCCGGCCGGAAATAACACAGTATGACAATATAAATCGCATACAGCCCCGAAAGCATGACCCCCGGCAGCACCGCGGAAGCGAACAGCAGTCCGACGGAGATCTGCATCAGGTCGCCCAAAATCACCAGCATGATCGAAGGCGGTATTAGGATTCCTAGCGTTCCGGAGGCCGCGATGGTGCCAACTGACAGTTCTTTCTGATACCCCCGGTCAATCATCACCGGCAGTGCGATCAGGGTCAGCATGACCACGGACGCCCCGACAATGCCGGTAGTCGCCGCCATGATGGTACCCAGCATCACGACCGCCAGCGCCAACCCCCCAGGTACCTTGCGCAATAGCACCTGGAGACAACTGAGTAGTTCCTCCGCGACGCCGCTTTTTTCCAGGATCGTGCCCATGAAAATGAACATAGGTACGGCGACCAGAGTCTGGTTTTCCACTGCCTGGCCATAAATTCGTGGCAACAGGTTAGCGAACTGGACCGGGGCGAACATCCCGAAGGCGATGCCAAGCCACCCGAAAACGATACCGACGGCGCCCAGCACGAAGGCGACCGGGAAACCCACGAACATAATGAACGTGAGTACCAGGAACATAATGACAGCCAGGTTATGCGCAAACCATTCCATGTTACTGGGTCTCCTTAATGCGACGCTGCGCGGGTGCCGGACATTGCTTTCTCGGACAGTTCACGCGACCCGAACAGGAAAACGATGCGACGCAAGCCAACCGAAATCACGGCAACCAAGATGGAAAGAAACCCGTAGAACAAGAAACCCTTAACTATCCAGCGCCAGGGTAGGCCGTTCGGCGCGGCGGATGACTCATTCTGCTCCCACGCCCGATAAAAGAATTCCCACGCATGCGGCTGTGCGACGATTACATAGGGTGCCGCGAAGATGATGATACCAAGCAGCTCGAGCCAAGCCGTCGTGCGCTCGGACAGCCCGCTTGTGAAAACGTCGATGCGTACATGCGCATTCAGGATGTAGCAGTAGCCGATCCAGGTGAGGAACACGAAAGAATGCAGGTGCCACTCCAGCTCCTGCAACCGCGTCGAGCCCAGGTCCAGGCCCAGGATGTAGAGTTGAAAACCGGCCTTCCGGCTAATCACATCGAAGCAGATGACGATAACCAGCGCCACGAACCCCCACCCGAACCAGCGGGCGATGGCACCAAGCACGCAGTCGATCGCGTTGCTGGCCGAAAGCAAACCTCTCAAAACACGCCCCCTTCTCTCCCGGCCGCGGTTAACCCGTTGCCTACATGGTCGATTCTGACGCCAGCTCTACTAATCCGTAGCTTCGAATTAATAGCCGGTCAATCCGTTTCCAAAGGAGGGCGGTACGGAGGAGTTGTCAGGCGCCCAGAGTGTAGCGACCTCCCTGCAGCCTAATAGTCAAAGGGATGAAGAAGATCAGCTTCAGCTATAGAGGCTACCGTTTCCCACCTGGGATCATCCATCGGACGATCTGGCGCTACCTCCGGTTCACCCTGAGCTTGCACGACGTTGAAGACCTGCTGGCTGAACGCGGCATCACGGTCTCCTACGAGGCAATCCGGCGCTGGGTAAACCATTTCGGGCCGCTGATCGCCGCAGACTTGCGCAGGCGCCGGCCCAGGCCCCACACAACCTGGTATCTGGGCGCCCCTAGGGGACGTGCGTACCAATGCAGACCTACGGGCCAGGATTGCCGCCGCCGGAATACCCCTCGACCATTCGGCAAGGCTCCAGCAACATTGCCGCCCAGCCCCGGATTGCCAAACGCGCCGTGCTCTAGATATCGTCCTTCGTGCCAGCCGGCTTGGGTAGCATCCGGGAAATTCCGGCCTATATCTCGATCCGCCGCTTCGAATCCGAAGCCCAGCGCGAAGCCCGGTACAAGGCGGTCTACCAATCCGACTGGTGGAAGACCAACATCACCCCCATCGTCGATCAGTTCCTGATCCGCCCCACCAACGTCCAGCGCCTCGTGCCAACGCCACGTTCTCCGGTGCCGCAGGTAGAGATGGAAAACGGGCCGGGCGCCGGCGGACCGGCGCCCGGAGCGGCTACTTCATGTATCCGTGTTCGCGCCAGATCGTGTAGTCGGCGCGGAACTTGGAATAGGACGCATGCACCCGCTTGAACAGCGGGCTTTTCGCGGATTCCTCAACCACTACTTCCTTCCACTTCTCTTCCATCACCTTCAGGATTTCCGGGCTCCATTTGCGGATCTGCACCCCCTTCGCCTTCAACTCGGCCAAGGCGCCGAATTGCGCGGCCTCGCCCTCGGCCAGTTCCTGCAGCATGTTCGCCTTGCAGGCCGTTTCGATGATCAGCTTCTGGGTGTCGGACAGCTCGGCCCATTTGGATTTGGAGACATAGACCTGGGTGATCGAGGTCTGCTGGTGCCACCCCGGAAAGTAGTAGAACTTCGCTACCTGGTAGAAGCCCAGCGACAGGTCCATGGAGGGCATCGAGAATTCGGTGGCGTCGATCGTGCCCAATTGCAGCGCCTGGAAGATTTCCCCCGCCATCAGCAATTGCGTCGCCACGCCCATCTTCTGCATCACATTGGCGCCGAGGCCGAAGAAGCGCATTTTCAGACCCTTGAAATCGTCCAGCGTGTTCATCTCCTTACGGAACCAGCCGGAAGCTTCCGGGCTGATCAGGCCGCAATTGCGCGCGACGATGTTGTATTTCTCATGCACTTCCCACATCAGCTCGTTCCCGCCGCCATATTCGAACCAGGCCAGGAACTCGCCGGGGCTCGGCCCGAACGGCACGGTATTGAACATGGCGAAGCCGATGTCCTTGCCGGTATAATAACCCGCACCGGTATAGGCGGAATCGAGAGAGCCGTTGGAGATCGCATCGAAATACTGCGACACCGGCACCAGCGCCCC
>CAMBMS010000017.1 GCA_945868845.1 Asaia bogorensis
CCGGGGGTCGTCCGGTTGAGACGAGCGGAGACACGCAACGCGGTCTCACTCTTTACCGGCGCCGGTTGCAACGGCGGCCTTCAGCGTCTCGACGCTGCCATTCATGTGATCACTGTGCGTCAGCCGAACCGTGTCTTCACGCACGCTGAGCGCCTTGGCGATCCTCGGGCTGGTCCAGGCGGCCAGTGTCACAGTATGGCGCGGGAATGATCTGCCTCCCCACGGTCTTGCGAATTGGCCAGGCCCGTTAGGGCAGATCGCTACGTTTCGGTGGATGAGAGTGGCGATCTTTCGGTCATGTCTGGTACCTGCAAAGCACCGCAGCCCGGGAGCCAACCCACCAAACGTTGGCCAATCAAGCAGTTTCTGCTTATGCTCAATCCCTATGAATCCGTCCGCGCCGGCCAATTCCGTTCTCGATCGCTCCATGCGGCGGAATCTTTTTCTTCTGGCCTGCTGCCAGGCCTTTGGCCAGGCCAGCAATACGATGATGTTCTCGGCCACTGCGCTGTCCGTGATCACGTTCTACGCCCGCCACGATCTTGCCACCCTGCCGATCACGCTCCGCCATGTCGGCGTGATGCTCTCGGTATTTCCCGCTGCCCTGCTGATGCAGCGCATGGGCCGGCGCTTTGGCTTTCAGATGGGCTCGCTTACCGGCATGCTGGGCGGCGCGGTCGTCTCCTACGGACTGTATGAACGCAGCTTCTTGCTGATGTGCGCCGGCGGCTTGGCGCTCGGCTATTCCGTCGCCTGCCTGCAAATGTACCGCTTCGCAGCGGTGGAACTAGCGCCCTCGGCCTATCGCGCCAAGGCGATTTCCTGGGTCACCGCCGGGGGCGTGGCCGCCGGCATCCTGGGACCAGGCCTGGTGCGCTGGTCTTACGACCAATGGGCGGTCCTGTACCTCGCTACCTATGGCGCCATGATCGGGCTGCACATTATCGTCTTCACAATCATGTCCTTCATCCACTTTCCATCGATGCGGGACATGCCTGTGTCTTCCCATGCCGGGGCCGAGCCGATCGTGCCCGCAGCACCGCCGCGCCCGTTGCTAGAAATCGCCTCGCAACCGCGCTTCCTCGCCGCCGTGGTCGCCGCAATGGTGTCCTACGGCACCATGTCATTCCTGATGAGCGCCTCGCCTCTCGCCATCGTGGCCTGCGGGCTGCCGCATACGGAAGCGCATTGGGTAATTTTCTTGCATGTGATGGGCATGTTCGTGCCGTCCTTGTTCACCGGCAACCTGATCACCCGCTTCGGCACGGTGCAGGTGATGGCCTGGGGCTGCGTCGTGCTGCTGGCTGGAGTTACCATTAGCCTGTCCGGCCTGACGGAATGGCATTTCCGAGCGGCGTTGGGATTAAACGGGTTAGGCTGGAACTTTCTGTTCGTCGGCGCCACTACGCTCGTGACCACTTGCTATCGCCCGAATGAGCGCGGCAAGGTGCAGGCGCTGAACGATTTCCTGGTCTTCGGCACTACCGGCACGGCGAGCTTCATGGCCGGCTTCCTGCAGGACCATCTGGGCTGGTTTCTGCTCAACTGGTTCTCTCTCGTGCTGATCTCCCTGTCGGTCGTCGCCGTGGGCTGGCTGTGGTTCCGCCCGGAACCGGAACCAGCCTGATTACGCCCGGCCTCGGCGCCCGGACGGCCATACCGTGATCAGGACCTCGTGGGCGAGCTTGGCGAAGCGTTCATGGTGCCGGTCCCGACGCGCCGCCTCGATGTGGTTGATGACGATCTGCACGGCCCGCGCACGTCTCGTGCCCGACGGGGCGCACACCGCCCCCACGAGCCCGGCCGCATAAGTCATCCCTTCCACCACTCCGGCACATTTACCGGCACAATAAATTTCATCACGCGACACCGGGGCCAATAGGAAGGTCCGGCACCCCGGCAGCAAACCAAACGCGCTATCGGCATTCGTCTTCAGCCACCGCGCCGGCCAGGCTGCCCACAGCCAGTATAATCGCGAACCAAACCCACCATCTAATATCCTGCGCTTCCTAGCCACACACCACCAACGCAGCGAAAGCCTTTCCCCCGCCAGCCTATCCACACAACATAATTCTACAGCCTTGCCCCTCCTTCCCCACCCCGGTAGGTTGCCACCTCAAGCAACCCTATATCCCTGGTCTCGAACCGATGTCCCAACAGCCGGCCTACAAGCGCGTCCTGCTGAAAGTCTCGGGGGAAGCCCTGATGGGCAAACGCGATTACGGGCTGGATAACGAAACCGTCGCCGCCATCAGCAACGATGTGAAGGCGGTCACGGAAATGGGGGTCCAGATCTGCCTAGTGATTGGCGGGGGTAATATTTTCCGTGGTGTCGCCGGCGCCGCCACCGGCATGGACCGGGCGCAGGCCGATTATATCGGCATGCTGGCCACGGTTATGAACGCGCTGGCGATGCAGAACGCACTAGAACAGCATGGCGTGCCCGTGCGCGTGCAATCCGCCATTCCGATGTCCACCGTCTGCGAGCCCTATATCCGCCGCCGCGCCGAACGACACATGGAAAAAGGCCGGGTGGTGATCTTCGCCGCAGGCACCGGCAATCCGTTCTTTACCACCGACACCGCCGCCGCCCTGCGCGCCACCGAAATGCATTGCGATGCGCTGCTAAAAGGTACCCAGGTAGACGGCGTCTACAGCGCCGATCCGCGCAAGGATCCTAATGCCGAGCGCTATGACGAACTCTCCTATCTCGATGTCCTGGCGCGTGATCTCGCGGTGATGGACGCCGCCGCGATTTCTCTGGCGCGGGAGAATAAATTGCCCATCTTAGTGTTCAACATTCATACCCCGGGCAGCTTCGCCCAGGTCATGCGCGGTGAGGGCAAGTTTACCCGCATCTTGGAAAAGCAGTAGCGAAAGGACCGCCCGCAATGCCGGCCGATCTGGAAAAACTGAAGAAGGACATCACTCGCCGTATGGATGGCGCGATGGAAACCATGCGCCGCGACTTCGTCGGCCTGCGCACAGGGCGCGCCAGCCCCGCCTTGCTGGAACCGATAAAGGTCGAAGCCTATGGCAGCGACATGCCGATCACCCAGGTCAGCACCATCGGCGTGCCGGAACCGCGCATGCTCACCGTGCAGGTCTGGGATCGCACGCTGGTTGGCGCGGTGGAACGCGCCATCCGCGATGCCGGTCTCGGGCTAAATCCGGCGGCCGATGGCCAGACCGTGCGCGTGCCTATCCCGATCCTGACGGAGGAACGACGCAAGGAACTAGCCCGGACCGCCCATAAATACGCCGAGGGCGCCCGTGTCGCCGTGCGCGGCGTGCGTCGCGACGGCATGGAACAGATCAAGGGCTTGGAAAAAAAACACGAAATCGGCGAGGACATCTCCCGCGACTGGCAGGAAGAGGTCCAGCAAACCACTGACCAGTATGTCAAGCGCATCGACGAGGCGTTGGTGGAGAAGGAAAAGGATATCCGCCAGGTTTGAGCCCTCCCATGGCGACCATCCGGCAACAGCCACAAGCGCCGCACGAGGCCGCATCGGCAGAGACTGTGCCGACCCCGAAGACCGTACCAACCCATGTCGCGGTCATCATGGATGGCAACGGACGCTGGGCCACCGCGCGCGGACTGCCGCGGCTGGCCGGGCATCACGAAGGCGCGCGCGCCGTGCGCCGCACCATCGAGGCGGCGATAAGCAGCCGTGTCTCCTGGCTCACCCTTTATGCGTTTTCCTCCGAAAATTGGCGCCGCCCGCAAGATGAAGTCAACGACTTGACTGGACTGTTGCGCAGCTATCTGCGCTCTGAGATCAAGGAACTGAACGATATCGATGTCCGTATCCGCATCATCGGGGAGCGCGAACGCTTCGACACCGATATCCGCAAGGGGCTGGAGGACGCCGAACGCGCGACGGCCGCCAACAGCCGCCTGAATCTGAATGTCGCCCTCTCCTACGGCGCACGGGCCGAAATTTTCCGTGCCGCTCAGCGCCTCGCCGCCGCCGCCCACGCCGGCATGCTCGACCCCGCCACGATCGACGAAGGGCGTTTCACGGAAGAACTATTCACTGCGGGCATGCCGGACCCCGATCTGGTGATCCGCACCTCAGGCGAGCAGCGGTTGTCGAATTTTCTGCTGTGGCAATCGGCCTATGCGGAGCTGGTGTTCCTCGATGTGCTGTGGCCGGATTTCAACGCAGCGCATTTCGCCACCGCGCTCGCCGCCTATGCGGGGCGCGAACGACGCTTCGGTGCGCGCGCTGGCTGATTCACTTGCCCCGCCGCCCGGCCCGGCCACGGAACCGTCCCCTGAAAACCGTTGGGGCGACCTGGCGCCGCGCGTGGCATCGGCGCTGGTGCTGGTACCGTTGGCGCTGGTCTGCATCTGGCAGGGTGGAGCCTTTTGGGCCGTGCTGGTTACGCTGGCTACGGTGGGCCTCGGCTGGGAATGGGGGCGGCTAACCGATTTTCCAACCTTCTCACTGGCGAGCGTGGCCATTCCGAGCGTCACGGTGCTGTCCATCGGCCTGGCGGCGGCCGAATTCTGGTTGCCGGCCCTGACCCTCATCGCCGTAAGCACTCTCGTGCTGGGCCTGTCCGCTGGTTGGCTGGCTCTCGGTCTTCCTTATATCGCCGCGGCAGCGCTGGGCTTGATCTGGCTGCGCGCGGATCCGGCGGTGGGCCTAGGCAATCTGCTGTTCGCGGTGCTGATCGTCTGGGCCAGTGATATCGGCGCCTATCTGGCCGGGCGGCTGTTGGGCGGTCGTAAACTGGCGCCGGCGATTTCGCCGGGCAAAACGATTTCCGGCGCGCTCGGTGGGCTGGCGGCGGCGGGGGCGGTGGGCCTTGCGGTGGCGTACGCTTTCTCCGGTACGCTGTCCGGGCGCGCGGCGCTGCTGGCCGTGGCTTTGGGTGTCGTGGCGGAAGCCGGCGATTTGCTGGAAAGTTGGATCAAGCGGCGCTGCGGCAAAAAGGACTCATCGCATCTCATCCCCGGCCATGGCGGTCTGCTGGACCGGTTGGACGCGCTGCTGGCGGTCGCCCCGGTCGCCGCCGTGCTGGCCTTCCTGCTGGGACGCGGCGCCGTGCTGTGGTAGGGGGCCAATGGTCATGAAAACGATCACCATCCTTGGCAGCACGGGCAGCGTCGGGAGGCAGACCGTGGGTCTGCTCGCCAGCACGCCGGAGCGGTTTCGCGTCCGCGCCCTGGTAGGTGGCCGCAATGTGTCCCTTCTGGCCCAGCAGGCACGTTTGCTGAACGCCGAAATCGCCGTCATCGCCGATGCCGCCCTGGCCTGCGAGCTGGCCGTGGCTCTCGCCAACACGAACATACAGGTCGCAGCGGGCGAGCAGGCCGTACTGGATGCCGCCGCGATCCCGATCGACTGGACCATGGCCGCGATCACCGGCGCGGCCGGCCTTGCCCCGACCCTGGCCGCGATCCGCCAGGGCCGGACGGTCGCCCTGGCGAACAAGGAATCCCTGGTCTGCGCCGGAGAATTGATGCTGGCCGCCGTTCGCGATGCAGGCGCCACCTTGCTACCGGTTGATTCAGAACATAATGCGATCTTCCAGTCACTCGCCGACAAGAACTACGCGGCGGTCGAGAAAATCATCCTGACAGCCTCCGGCGGCCCCTTCCGCACCGCCAGCCTGGAAGAGATGAGCCGCGCAACACCAGACATGGCATTGCGCCATCCGGTCTGGTCGATGGGGGCTAAGATTTCCATCGATTCGGCGACGATGATGAACAAAGGACTTGAAATCATTGAAGCAGCAAGATTATTTTCCCTCGACGAAACCCAAATCGATGTCTTGGTTCATCCGCAATCGGTGATCCACGGCATGGTCTGCTATCGCGACGGCAGCGTACTCGCACAACTCAGCTCTCCCGATATGCGCGTTCCGATCGCCCATACCCTGGCCTGGCCGGAGCGGATGGCCACGCCATCTCCCCGGCTCGATCTGGCGCAACTGGCCCGGCTCGATTTCCATGCCCCGGATTTACAGCGATTTCCGGCGCTGGTTCTGGCACGCGACGCCTTGCGCGCGGGCGGTGGCGCCCCCACCATTCTGAATGCCGCTAACGAAGTCGCGGTGGCGGCATTCCGGGACCGGCGCATCGGCTTCCTAGATATCGTTGGCACGGTCGCCCGCGTGCTGGATGCGCTCGGCACCCAACGGGCCGATACCCTGGACACGGTAGTGGCGCTCGATAATTCCGCGCGACGCGCGGCGGAAGGCTTTGCTGCGGCGCGCGCGGCCTGAGTAAAGATATGATCTGAATAAAGCCCCCTATATACTACCCAAGGAAAGATATTTTGCTTAACATCCTGCCGGAGATTCTCCGCACTCCGATCGCCTTCATCATCGTCCTGAGCGTGCTGATCTTCGTCCACGAGCTCGGCCATTACCTCGCCGCTCGCTGGGCCGGCATACATGCCGAGGTATTTTCCATCGGCTTCGGCCAGGCGCTGTGGCAGCGCACGGACAAGCACGGTACGGTCTGGAAAATCTGCTGGCTTCCCCTGGGCGGCTACGTGAAGATGCATGGCCAAGAACGCCCCGAGGACGTTTCCGACGAGGAACGAGCAAGCTGGCGCCCCGAACGCACCTTCCATCATAAATCCGTGGGCCGGCGCGCCATCGTGGTCGCCGCCGGGCCGATCGCCAATTTTCTACTGGCCGCTGTGCTATTCGCCGGGCTGTTCTACGTCTCCGGCCGGCCCAGCGTGGAACCCGTGGTCGGCGGCGTCATCGCCGGCGGCGCGGCGGAGCGCGCGGGTGTGGTGGTCGGCGATCGCATCGTCGCCATCGGCGGTGTCCCGATCGGAAGCTTCGACGATATCAAGCGTAACATCTCCCCCCGCCCCGGGGAGGAGATAGAAATCCGCCTCACCCGCGAAGGCCGCGAACAGACAATGAGGGCGGTTCTAGCCGCGCAGGGTACGGGGCCGAAGGCAGTGGGCCTGCTGGGCATTTCCGGCAGCAAGGCCGTGTTCGTCCCGCTCTCGCCCTGGGAAGCCCTGGCAGGCGGCATAACGCAAAGCTGGCGCGTCGGGGAGGAGACGCTGAGCGGGCTCTGGCAGATGATCGCAGGCGATCGCGGGGCGGCGGATCTCGGCGGGCCGTTGCGCATCGCCCAGCTCTCCGGCGAAATGGCGCAGCACGGGCCGGCAAACCTAATATCCTTCATGGCCGTGCTCTCGGTTAATCTCGGTCTGATCAACCTGTTTCCCATTCCCGTGCTGGATGGCGGGCATTTGCTATTCTACCTAGCGGAGGCCATTCGCGGACGGCCCTTGCCGCCGCTAGCGCTGGAGTATTGTTTCCGCGCCGGCCTCGCGGCCCTGGTCGTCCTGTTCATCTTCGCCACCTGGAACGATATCGCCCATCTCGGCTGGTTCTCCTGGGTTGCGAATCTGATTGGATAGCCCTGTTGGCCACCACGGTCAGCCACGCCGGGCATCTATCGGGGCACGCAAACGAATCAGCCATTGGCCGGTGGCGCTGGCGCGCGAGCAGGGCTATTGTCCGCTCCATCGAGGTGGAGCGAGTCCGGATGGAGTCCCTTACCTTGTCACGGCACTTGTTTGGGGGACTAGCCGCTTGATCCGCATCCGTCTCGCGCTTCTCGCCCTGGCCGGCGCCTCGTCCTTGCTCTGTATGCCATCCGCGATCGCGCAACCCTTGCGCCCCGGTGCTTCGCCGGGCTCAGCTCCTGCTCGCCCGGCCGTCGCGCAGCCCATTCCGGCCGGGGCCATCCAGACCATCAAGGTCATCGGCAACCAACGCATCGAGGAAGGCACGATCCGCTCCTACATGCTGCTCCAGGTCGGCGACGGCTTCGATGCCGATCGCGGCGATCGAAGCCTGAAAGCGCTTTACGGTACCGGCCTGTTCCAGGACGTGAAGCTGGATCGCGACGGCGATGCGCTGGTGGTTCGGGTGCAGGAAAATCCGATCGTCAATCGCGTCGCCTTCGAGGGCAACAAGAAGCTGACCGACGCGATGCTGACCCCGGAAATGAAATTGCGCCCGCGCGGCGTGTTCACCCCCGCCGCCGCGCAGCAGGATCGCCGGCGCATTCTCGATCTCTATGCCGCGAAGGGCCGTTTCGCCGCGCGGGTCGAACCGAAGATCATCCGCTTGGATCAGAACCGTGTCGATGTGGTGTATGAAATCGTCGATGGCGACACCACCTTGATCGGTCGCATAGCCTTCGTCGGTAATAATAATTTCTCCGAAAGCCGGCTGCTGGAAACCGTCAATACACGCGAGTCCGCCTGGTGGCGGTTCCTGTCCTCATCCGATCTCTACGATCCCGACCGGATCACCTTCGACAAGGAATTACTGCGCCGCTACTACCTGAAGAATGGCTATGCGGATTTCCAGGTGGTCGATGCCACCGCCGAGCTCGCCCCCGACCGCAGCGCCTTCTTCGTCACCTATACCCTCAACGAGGGTTCTCGCTATCGCATCGGCAAGGTCTCAGCCAACGTCAAGCTGCGCAACATCACCAACGAGGATGTACAGCAGGATATTCCGATCGACGCGGATGACTGGTACGACGGCGGTGCCGTTGAACGCGCGACGGAGGCACTGGATAAGGCGCTCCGCGCGCGCGGCTATACCTTCGTCGAAGTCCAGCCGCGTATCACCCGCGACCGCGCAAAAAAGACCGTTGATCTGGTCTTCGATGTTAATGAAGGCCCGCGCATCTTCGTCGAGAGCATCGACATCGTCGGCAACACGCGCACCAAGGACAAGGTGATCCGCCGCGAAATCCGCATTGCCGAAGGCGACGCCTTCAACGCCGCCGCCTTGCGACGCTCGCGCCAGCGCTTGTCAGATCTGGGATATTTCGAGCAAGGCACCGGGGTAAACATGACCCCCTCGATCGGCTCGAAGCCAGATCGCGCGGTTATCACGACGCAGGTGCGGGAAAAGGCAACCGGTGAATTCTCCATCGGTGGTGGTTTCTCCACAGACATCGGCGCCCTGATCGATCTTGGTCTAAAAGAACGCAATCTGCTCGGCACCGGCATCGAGGCCGGCATTAACGGCGTGCTGGCGCAGCGCCGCAGTTCGATCCTACTGTCGGTGACCGATCCTTACTTCCTCGATCGCAATCTGATCGCCGGCGTCGATCTTTTCCATATCCAGACCAATAACATCGACATCGCGCAGTATATGGAACGGCGCGTTGGCTTTGCCTATAAGCTCGGCTACGCGGTCAATGAGCATCTCAGCCAGCTATGGACCTATTCACTGATCAGCCGCGAAGTGTTCAATGTGGGTCCGTTCGCGAGCATCTACATCAAAGATCTGTCCGGCAAGTCCTTGCTGTCGCAGGTAGGCACCACTGTCACCATCGATTACCGCGACAGCCGGTTAACCCCGCGTAACGGTTTCATGATCCGCGGTGGGCTGGATTATGCCGGCATAGGTGGCGACGCGAAATTCGCCCGTGCCAAGATCGACGCCGCCGCCTATTTGCCGCTGGACCGCTTCACCGGCAATACCGATTGGGGCCTGGCGTTCCAGGCCGGCATCGGACGGCTGTTCAATCTAGACCAGCAGGAACTGATCATCGACCGCTTCTTCCTGGGTGGCGAAAATATGCGCGGCTTCGCGCTCGGTGGTGCCGGGCCGCATGTCGTTCCAACCACCGGCCCGCCAGCGACCTATGCCGACAGCCTCGGTGGCCGCCTGATCTGGACATCGACAGCAGAATTTCGCTTCCCACTGCCGATCCCGGGCGATTTGGGTCTAGCAGGCCGCACCTTCGTCGATGTGGGCGTGCTATCGGAAGCCAACTTCATTTCTGGCGTCTGCAAAAGCGGACCGTGCCCGACAGTCTATGACAACACCACCCCGCGCGTCGGCGGCGGTGTCGGCGTGTCGTGGCAAACACCGTTTGGCCTGATCAACCTCGATCTCGCCCCATTCGTGGTCAAACAAAAATACGACCGGACGCAAATCTTCCGCTTTGGTTTTGGTACGAGGTTCTGAGTGCTCCATATTCGACTGACCCGAGTGGCCACCGCATTAGTGGCCACGTTCGCAATCGCGCTTACTCTGGACGGGCCTCTCGGCTTTGGCACAACGGCCTTCGCCCAGCAGGGGAATCAGCAATGGTTCGTGCCCAACCAGGGCGGGGGCCAGGACAGCGGGCAGCGTCCGCCGGGGGCCGGGCAACCGGCCCAGCAACGCCCACCCGTAGGGGCGCAGCAGCGCCCGCCCGACGGACGCCCCGGCCAAACCGCGCCCACCCCGCAACCGGGAGCGGAGCAGGAGAATGAACCGCCACCCATCCAGGTGCAGTTGCCGCCCATGCCCAATATCCCGGCCATCGGGCGCGGCACCGCGCCAACGGCCGCCGTCATTGGAATTATCGGCTTCCGCGACGTGATGCGAGACTCTGCTGCAGTGCAGCATCTGGAACGCGTCCACAGCGAACGGCGCGACAAGCTGAGCCAGGACGTTCAGAAGGAACAAAATATCTGGCGCGACCTGCAGCAGCAACTTGCCAACCAGCGCGCGACCATGGCGCCAGAGCAAATCCGCGCCAAGGAGCGCGATTTGCAGGAACGGGTGACTAACGCGCAACGGCAATTTCGCGACCGCACGCGCATCCTGGGGGAATCACATCAATATGGCGCGGCACAGGTGGAACGCGTCACCGGCCAAATTCTGCGACAAGTGGCCGAAAGCCGCGGCATGAACATCGTACTACCGCGCGAACAGGTGCCGCTCTCCACGCCCGAGTTCGATATCACCGACGCGGTGTTGGAGCAGCTAAACAAGGTCATGACGACGGTGGTGATCCCGCCGGAAAATATGCCTTTGGCGCAGTTTGCCCCGACTGTAGCGGCACCCGGCGCGGCACCCGCCACCACAACAAGGCCGGCCGCTGCGCCGTCCACCGCGCGATAGCGGTGGACGGGCAGACATATCAGGCACGATGACCGCCGGGGATCAACTTTTCTTCCAACGCTCCGGCCCCTATAGCCTCGCCCGGGTGGCGGAGGCGGCGGACGGCCAGGCGCCGGCCGATAGCACTCGTACATTCGTCGGGGTTGCCCCCCTGCAAACGGCGCGGGCCGAGCATGTCAGCTTCCTCCACAACCGGCGCTATCTTTTCGCACTACGCGAGACCACGGCCGGCGCGGTCCTGCTCCCGCCAAACCTAGCGGCGGAGGTGCCTGCGGGGACCATCGCCATCAGCACCCACCAGCCTCACGTCGCCTGGGCGAAGGTCTGCGCGCTGTTCCACCCGCTCCCCCCACTGAAACCCGGCATCCACCCGAGCGCCATTATCGAGGACGGGGCACAGATCGATCCAACGGCGGAAATCGGTCCGCTCGCCTTTATCGGCGCAGGGGCAGAAATCGGCGCCAGCTGCCGGATCAGTGTGGGTGCCGTCATCGGCACCGGCGTGGTGATCGGCGCGGACAGCCGGATCGGCGCGCAGACCTGCATCAGCCATGCCCTGATCGGGCGGCGCGTGATGATCCATCCTGGGGTGCGCATCGGTCAGGAGGGCTTCGGCTTCGCCACCACCCCGACCGGATTTCTGACCATTCCGCAGCTCGGCCGGGTGATCATTGGGGACGATGTCGATATCGGCGCCAACACGACCATCGATCGCGGCTCGATCCAGGACACGGTGATCGGCCCCGGCTCGCGGCTCGACAATCTGGTGCATATCGCACACAACGTGCTGCTTGGCCGCATGTGCGTGATCGCGGCCCAGGTCGGTATTGCCGGCTCCACGGTGCTTGAAGATTTCGTGCAGATCGGCGGGCAGGCCGGGTTAGTTGGGCATTTGCGGATCGGCACCGGCGCAAAAATTGGGGGCCAATCCGGCGTGCTATCCGATCTCGCACCAGGTGCCAGCGTTTTCGGCACGCCGGCCTTGCTTGGGCGAGAGCATTTTCGGCAGGTTGCCACCCTGCGCCGGCTGACCCGGCATAGTGATGACAAACGGGCGCAGGACCGGTCCTCAAGGGGCACTGCGGGACAACAAAAGGATTAGGACTGAGCGTTATGGCCGACAGCGTACCGGAAACGGAGCCCTCCAACGCGCAACCGCGCACCCTAGACGTGATCGATATCGCACGGATCATCCAACTGATCCCGCACCGCTATCCGTTCCTACTGATCGATAAAGTGGTCGATTTGGTGCCAGGCGAATCTGCAGTCGGCATCAAGAACGTCACCATCAACGAAAATTTCTTCCAGGGTCACTTCCCGTCTATGCCGGTGATGCCCGGCGTATTGATCATCGAAAGTATGGCGCAGACGGCCGCCGTATTCGTGGTAGAAACGCTTGGGACGAAAGCGCAGGGTAAGGTGGTGTTCTTAATGTCCATCGACAGCGCGAAATTCCGCCGTCCCGTGGTGCCTGGCGATCAGTTGCGAATCCAGGTCACCCACGAACGCTCGCGCGGCTGGACCTGGAAGGTCAGTGCGACCGCGAGGGTCGATGGCGCCACGGTCGCCGAAGCCACGTTTACTGCGATGGTCCGCAATCGCTGAAACCCGCCGTCATTTCGTCGCATTCTACCGGCAGACAGGCCGCTGAACGTGGCGCAACCCAAGAAATACGCGCGAAACATCAGGCAATAATGATTGAGTTGGTGGGACACCGACGAGGCGCCTAGACCTTGACATGCTCGATCCTGACCAACCCGACTTTGGACCAATCATATGAACGATATAGCCCCTGCTCCCGGCGATCTGGCTCCAACCGATTTGTCGGTGATCCACCCTAGTGCGATTATCGCGAGCCAGGCGGAAATCGGCCGTGCGGTGCGCATCGGCCCGTTCTGCACCATCGGCCGCGACGTAGTGATCGAGGATGGCGCGGAACTCGTCTCCCATGTCGTCATCGACGGCCATACGCGGATCGGCGCCGGGGCAAAGCTTTTCCCATTTTCCACCATCGGGCTGGCGCCACAGGATCTGCGCTACAAGGGCGAGCCGACGCGCTGCGAAATTGGCGCCCGCACGCAAATCAGGGAACATTGCTCCATCCATCGCGGCACCCCGGGTGGGCTGGGCGTGACCACGGTGGGTGAGGACTGCATGCTGATGGCGGTGACCCATGTAGCGCATGATTGCACCCTTGGTAATGGCGTCATCGTGGCCAACAACGCGGTGATGGGCGGGCATGTCTGGATCGGGGACAACGCGATTATCGGCGGCCAATCCGCCCTGCACCAGTTCGCCCGCATCGGACGCGGCGCGATGATCGCCGGCGTCACCGGGGTGGCGGCCGATGTAGTGCCGTTCGGCATGGTGTTAGGCAACCGCGGCGTGCTGACCGGGCTGAACGTGATCGGCCTGATTCGGCGCGGCTATGAACGCGCCTGCATCCATCGCCTGCGCACCGCATTCCGCCTGTTATTCTCCGGGGAAGGGGTTTTCGCGGAGCGCCTGGCGCAAATCCGCTACCAGTTCGCCGATGAGCCCCTGGTCATGGAAATGCTGGCCTTCATCGACCAGCCCAGCGAACGCGGCCTGATTCCGTCGTGCCTCTCGGGGGATCAGGAGAACGGGTAGGCCCTTACGGGCGGGTATCCTACTGATGTCCGATGGATATCCCAGCGGCCGCGCGCCAGCTATCAATGAATGGCCACGCTTGGCGCCCGACTATCGACAAACGAATCCACAACCGCGTCACGACCGCATTCACAGGCCGCGATCGCCAAGCGCGACGCGCGCAACGTATCATCGATTTGCAATGCAGAAACTTCGTCCGCCAACAGGTGCTGGCATTCTAAAATGCTAGTGGCGGAGGCCGTCAGATCGGTTGTGATCAAGTCCTCGTCATGCACCATGATGCGTCCTCCAGCCTAGCTATCGCGTTGCCACACAAATTCGTGAGTTCACGATCGCGTAATGCCAAACCTCGTCTCGTCTGGAAACAGAAAACATTGATCTCTTAAAGTCTAATCGAAAGTTGAGACATCCCCCGAAACTGGTCTATCTGCGCGTGTCAATTCCAAAATCTGGTTCGCCCCTATGACCCCAAATCGAGAAACACCTACGCCGCTTCCTAAATTGGGCATTATCGCCGGTTCCGGCGCCCTCCCTGCCCGCCTGGCTAGCGCTGCCCTCGCCGCGGGGCGTGAGGTTTTTATCGTCGGGCTGGAGGGTTTTGCCGATTCCGCCGCCCTTACCCCCTTCCCGCACGCATTTGCCCGCATCGGCGCCGCCGGGCAGATTCGCGATCTGCTGCACTCCCATAGCTGCCAGGATCTGGTCCTGATTGGCGGCGTGCGCCGTCCCTCGATCTTCGAACTCCGCCCCGACGCGGAGGGCGCCAAAATCCTCGCCCGCATCGGCCGCGCCGCGTTTGCCGGCGATGATGGCCTGCTCGCTGCCATTGTACGTGTCCTCGGCGAGGAGGGCTTCCGAGTCCTCGGCGCGCAGGATGTCCTGCGCGAGGTCCAAGCCCCTGCCGGCCTGCTAACCACCATCGCCCCGGATGCGCAGGCACTGGCCGATATTGCCCGTGGCGTCGCCGTGGCCCGCGCCCTGGGCGCCGCCGATGTCGGTCAGGGCTGCGTGGTCCAACAGGGCCTGGTGCTCGCCGTGGAAGCCATCGAAGGCACCGACGCCATGCTCGCCCGCTGCGCTCCCCTCGCCCGCTCCGGACCTGGTGGCGTGCTGATCAAACTCGCCAAACCCGGCCAGGAACGCCGCGCCGACCTGCCCACGATCGGCGCCGCCACCGTGGCCGCCGCGGCCGCCGCAGGATTACGCGGCATCGCCTATGAAGCCGGCGGTACGTTGCTCGCCGATCGCGCGGCCGCTCTTGCGCTCGCCGAGGATACCGGGCTTTTTGTTATCGGCCTGGACCTAAACACTTTCGCCAACGGAGATCCCGCATGACCCGCTATTTGCACACTATGCTGCGCGTGACCAACCTGGAACGCAGTGTCGATTTCTACACAAATCTGATGGGCATGCTCGAGCTGCGCCGGCGCGACGTGCCAGACGGTAAATACACCCTGGTCTTCCTCGGCTACGGGCCGGAGGACACGCATACCGCCCTGGAACTCACATATAACTATGGCGTCGATAAATACGAGATCGGCACGCAGTTCGGCCATCTGGCCATCAGCTTCCCCGATGTGACAGCTGCTTGTGAATCGTTGCGCAAGGCCGGCGTCAAAATCACCCGCGCGGCCGGTCCGGTGAAATTCGGTACTTCCGTCATCGCATTCATCGAGGATCCGGATGGCTACAAGATCGAGCTAATCCAGCGCCCCTGACCGCCCCCCTCGACGCCATCCCCATGAGCGCGGAGCGCCACCAGCACCCCTGGGCCGCCATCGTCGCGGCCACGGCGCTGATCCTGCCGCTGGGCTCGGTTTATGCATTTAGCGTTTTCTTGCGCCCGATCGAGCAGGAGCTACATATTCCCCGTTCCGCTCTGTCGGTGGTGTTCGGCACGGCGACGATCGGCTTTGTAATTGGCTCGGTCGCCGCGCCCTATTTCTTCCGACGGGTCTCCCCGGCGTTGCTGACCTTTATCTGCACGCTGACCGCGAGCCTCGGTATCGCCATGGCCGCGATTGCGCATGGCTTGCCTATGCTGCTGGCGGGTTATGGAATCGTTTTCGGGACGGGTGCCGGCGCCGGCTTTATTGTCTTGCAGCAGGGCGCCAATTTGCTGGTACGCAGCCAGAAAGGACTGCTGAACGGCTATTTTATCGCGCTCTACCCTGCCGGAGCCGTAATCTCCGCGCCGCTCTTCAACTGGTGCAATGAGACCTTCGGCTACCGTACCACCCTGGCCGGGCTTTCCGTCACCCTGCTGACAACCGGGCTGATCGCGGTAGCGCTTACGCTTTATGCGGGGACACGCCTGACGCCGGCATATGGCGCCGGTCCACGCCCGGCACCCAGTCGGCTTGGTGCGACATTCCTGCGTCTTTGCCTCGTTTTTTTTCTGGCCGCTGCGGCTGGCCTGACCGTCCTGAGCCAGGCCAAGGAGATCATTGTCGCCTATGGCGGCGATGCGGCCACGGCGGTTGCCACAACAACCGCCATCGCCGCCGCCATCGCCTGCGCCCGCCTCAGCGGCGGGTTTTTCGTGGATCGCTTTCCAATCCCCTTCGTCGCCGCCGGGGCGCACTCGCTCGCCTTTTGCGGTGCCGCGGTGCTGAGCTTGTGGCCGCGCCCCGAAACGGCCGCCATCGCGCTGGGCATGATCGGCGTGGGCTATGGTTTTGTCTCCGGCACCACCGCCGGCGGGATCGCGCATTACTGGCCCGCTTCCGAGTATGGCCGCATCTCCGCGCGCACCTACATCGCCTGGTGCTGTGCCGCACTCAGCCTGCCCGTGCTGGCGGGACGCTTGTTCGATCTTACCGGCACCTACACCACGACCATTCTGATCGCCGGCTGTGGCAACCTGCTCGGCATCATCGTCGCATTGGGCCTGCCGCGCGCCCGCCGGGCGCCATCGGCGGGCTAGGATATGTTGAGATTCATCGTGAATCGATAATGCCAGAGCACTCGACGCTGACGCGCATTCAGCCCCCTTCTCACCCACCCGGTAGCAAGGCCGCCCACAACAAGCTAGGTTGCGCAGGGGCGTAATCTCTCCGGGCACGCCCGCCCGAACCGGTCAGGAAAACGTCCCCATGCCCGATTTGCCCCGCGTACTGCTCTGGACCGACACCCCGAAGGCGTTTCAGGACGCAATCGCAGCCTCCGGCGTAGGCGCGCGCGTGCAGGTCGAAACCCTAACGCGCGGCGAAATCCCCACGCAGGCGCGGCGCGCCGATGTGCAGGCTATGCTCGCCTGGGGCGCACCACCCGGCGTGCTGCCCAGCATGGCCAGGCTGCGCTGGGTGCAGGCGCCGACCGCGGGGGTGGAAACCTGGCTCGCCATGCCGGACCTGCCGGCGCAACTCACGCTCACCTGCGCGCGCGGCACGCATGCCACAGCGATGCCGGAAAACATCCTCGGAGCGCTGTTCCATGTGGCCAAACCCTATGCCGGCATCGCCGCGGACCAGGCACATAGCAAATGGACACGGCGCGTCTGCACGCCGCTGAATGGCGCCACCTTGGGCATTCTGGGCCTCGGCGCTATCGGGCAGGAAGTGGCGCGCATGGCCAGCGCGATCGGCATGCGCGTGATCGGCACGCGGCGCAGCTCGGCGCCCTTGCCGGGGCTGGCGGACGTGCTGGCGCCCGAACGCACCGACGAGGTACTGGCGCAATCGGATTACGTGCTGCTGCTACTCCCCGCCACGCCAGCCACGGATAATTTCATCAACGCCGAACGCCTCGCGCGGATGAAATCCAGCGCCTGGCTGCTGAATTTCGGCCGCGGCCATCTGATCGTCGATGCCGACCTGATCGCGGCGGTAAAAGCCAAACGTATCGCCGGCGCAATCCTGGACGTATTCCGCCAGGAACCCCTTCCGTTGGAGCATCCATTCTGGACCACGCCTGGTATTTCCGTCCTGCCCCATATCGGCGGCATGCATCCGCAACGGGACACCATCGTTGCCCGGCTGTTCGTCGATAATTTGACACGATTTTTGGATGACAAGCCGTTGCTCCACGTGGTGGACCGCACCGCCGGTTATTAACTGGCGGCGGCGTGATTACTACTTAATCGAATCCAAAGTCGGCAGCCGATAACGGTCCTGCGGATCAAGCCAGCCCTTGAAATTCGGCTTTCGCTTCTCCGCGAAGGCCGCGCGCGATTCCATCAGATCGGATTTGTCGCCGTGGTCATGCAACGCGGCGGCCAGACGCTGCAATTCCGCGCTGGGTTCGGGCCGCATCTGGCGCATCATATGCACCGTATTGACGCGCGAGGCCGGCGGCAGGGTCAGCAGATGCTCCGCCATGGCGAGCGCACTCGGCATCAGATCCTCTTGATTCACCACACGGTTGAGAAAACCAATTTCATAGAAACGTTGCGCCGTGAAACGGAACCCCAACGCCATTTCCATGGCGATGGGATAGGAGACATTAGCGATATGTCCATGGTTGTAGCCACCCAGCAGCCAACGCTTGGCCTCGGAGACCTCAAAGACCGCCTCCCGCACCGCCAGACGCAGATCGGTGCGCTCCACCAGCATAAATCCGCCACCCATGGCGAAACCGTTTACCGCCGCAATGACAGGCTTTTCCAGCACCCCGGACCAGAACGGGTCTTCCATCTCTAGGCGCCGCACGCCAGGGGCGCCATTGCCCAGCGATTCCTTCATGTCCTCTCCGGCGCAGAAACCGCGCCCGGTGCCGGTGAAGATGGCGACCTCCATCTCCTTGCTGTGACGGAACTCAGTCCAGGTTTTCGCCAGCTCGGTGCGCATCTCGTGATTGAGCGCATTGAGCCGATCAGGGCGGTTCATCCGCACCACCAGGATCTGCCCGTGACGTTCGGTTTCGACAACGGCCATGTCGGTTTTTCCCGTGCAATGTTGATAGCGCAAGCTGCCGCGGTTCGCGGCCAAAGACAAGGCCGGAAAATTACTGGCAGTGTCTCCGTGTGAAGGCCGGCACGATCACGGAAATCAGGAGCGTTTCGGATTCCGCTTCAGTATCTATGGACCAATGCGGGTCATGGGGATGTCCCGATCTCTATTGAAATTTGTCGATCAGGCGTTGCTGGATGAGGACGTTATTCTGGCGTTCACGTCCTGGTTTGGTGGTGCGCCTAGCGCCGTGGTCAGCAAGAGCTTCCATGGGGATCGGCAATTAGCAATGGGCCTTGCGGCTACGAAAGCCTTTGGCGGCCTCCAGCATGGCATCCCCCGGATAGGGCGTTGCGCCAAGCTTGGACATCACATGATTAATACGAGATGACTCGTCGCAGAAACCGTTAAATTGCCGCCCCCTGGCTGATAACCCCGCCCGTGGTCCATGCAGCGATCCGGTCGGCGGCAAAGCCATGCGCGCGCAGAATATCGTTGGTATGCTGCCCCAGTCCCGGGGACAGCGCGCGCGCCGTCCCGCTGACAAATTCCGGCAACCCGATGATGTTAGGTAAGGGCAAAGGCCGTGGCACGTGCGGATGCTCCAACCAGGCCACCGCGCGGCTTTCGCGCAGATGCGGATGGGCTAGGAAATCACCATAGGCATTGATCGCCTCATGCATGACCCTCCGCTCTGTCAGCCGGGCCGACCATTCGGCGTTGGTGCGCTCCGCCATCGTGGCGCGAAACAGCGGCCAGAGCCTGTCCGCCACATCCAGCCGACCGGGGTGCGTCGCCAACGCCGCCTCCGCCGCCAGGTCATCGCGCTCGATCACGCCACAAAAATTAGTCCATTCTGCCGGGCGCACCACGGTCACCGACAAAAATCCGTCCGTAGTGCGATAGACACCGGAAGGCGGTGCACTCGGCCGGACTTCCCCGCCCTCCAGGTGAGACTGCATCATCCGCACCACTTGCAAACCCGCCGCAGCCTGCATCAGGCTGGCTTCGATATGTCGCCCGAGCGGTTGGGACTGCCGCGCGAACAACGCGGTGGAAACCGCGCCGAAGGCGTAGATCGCCGTGCTCATATCGATGGGGATCACCGGCACTCGGTGCGGAATACCATCCTCGCCCCGGTTTTCCAGGGTCAGGCCGGTAAAAGCCTGCAAGACCGGATCCATCGCCGGCCGCTCGGCAAAGAGACCGCGCTGGCCGAAGCCAGAGATGGATAAGTAAAGAATACGCGGCTCCCGCGCCGCCACCGCGTCGTAATGGAAGCCGAGGCGCTCGATCACGCCGGGGCGAAATCCTTGGATGAACACATCCGCTCCCTCGATCAGCCGCCAGAGAATGTCTTTCCCCGCCTCCGGCTTCAGATCCAGCGCGATGGAACGTTTTCCCAAATTCGCCGGAATCGAGTAGGCACATTGATCGCCATAGACCACACCCAGATTGCGCGCCCAATCACCGCCCTCGATCGGCTCCACCTTGATCACATCGGCGCCGTACTGCGCCAGCAGCATTCCGCAATAAGGGCCGGCGACACCTTGGCTCAGATCGATGACTTTCAGGCCGGCGAAAGGGGTCTCATAGCTCATACCGTCCCATCCCTTGATTATTTCAACTAACTGAATTTCCTGCCCGCAATGCCGCGACCCGCGTGGCGCCATAGCCCAGCGCAGCGAGAATCTCGTCCGTATGTTCGCCCGATTGCGGCGGTTGCAGACGCAGGCCGGGTGACTCGCCATCAATATCCAACGGCAAGGTCGGCAACTTCGTCATCTGGCCTTGTATCATGCGCGTTGCCAGCATTCTGCCATTCGCGTTCATCTGTGGATCGTCGAACAGATCGCTCGGGCGGCGCACCGGGGAAAATGGGATCGACGCCTCCTCCAGGATCCGACTGAGTTCCGCGATGTCATGCGACATGGCAATTTCCGTTACCAGCATGCGCAACGTCACCTTGTTCGCAACCCGCTCCCCATTAGTGACGAAGCGCGGATCGGCAAACCAGTCAGGGCGTTTGAATATCTCACAAAACCGCTGCCAGTGCGGATCGGAGGTGATGCCAATAAACAGATTTTCCCCATCCTTCGTGCGAAATACCTCGTAAATGCCCCAGGCACCGAGGCGCGCCGGCATCGGCGGCGGCGCCTCGCCGGTCACCACCTCCCCGGCCATGTGCTGAGCCACCAGAAAGGCGCAGCTTTCGTACAGCGCGCTGGTCACCTGCCGCCCCTGCCCATCCATGTCGCGCTGGCGCAGCGCCGCCAGGATACCGACCACCCCCATCACGCCACCCATTATATCCACCACCGACGATCCGGCGCGCAAAGGCTGGCCGGGCGGGCCGGTCATATAGGCCAGGCCGGTCTGGAACTGCACAATCTCATCCAGCGCCGGTCGATGTTCATACGGCCCGGGCAAAAACCCCTTCAACGCGCAATAGACCAGGCGCGGATTGAGCGCATGTACGGCCTGAAACCCGAGGCCCAGGCGATCCATCGCGCCAGGCGCGAAATTCTCCACCAGCACGTCGGCCGTGCGCAGCAGATCGTGCGCCACGGCAAGGCCATCGGGCGATTTCAAATCGATGCAGATGCTGCGCTTATTGCGGTTAAAGTACGAAAAAAACCCCGCCGCGAAACCGCGCAACTTACGCGTGCGGTCGCCGTCCGGTGCCGGTTCCACATGGATCACATCCGCGCCCAGATCGGCCAGCACTAACCCGCAGGACGGCCCCATGATGGTATGGGTAAATTCCAGCACAACAAGGCCCGCAAGCGGTGAAACCACAATTCCATTTCTCCGGTTCTGGTATGAGCAAGTATGGGGGGCGACCCAGGCGTGTCAACGCGGGCCGAATGGACGACAAGTCCAGTTGCGAATTGTGAAAAATTGCTGTCGAATTCGTCTATCCGTTCACCAGCATGGGGAATTATTCCGTGGCCAAGATCATATTTCCCGTCGAAGCGACGCATATCATGATGTTTGCGCGCTCCATCGGCGACTATAATCCGATCTATCGCGACGCCGACGCCGCGAAAGCAACCGAGCCCGGCGGAATCATCGCCCCGCCCAGCTTCGCCCAAGCCGTGGCCCAGTTCGACCCCGACTATCACCTGCGCCTGCATCCCGGCAAAAAATGGTTCGGTTCAGCCAAAAGCCCGAGCGGAGTCGAGGGCAAGCCCCTCTCCTCTGGTGGCCTACACGCCGAGCAGCATTACGAATATTTTCGCCCGCTCCGCCCCGGCGATGTACTGACCGTGGAAATCAAGCAGGGCGAAACCTGGGAAAAGGAAAGCAAGCGCGCAGGCAAGCTCACCTTCCGCGAACGAATCGTGGAGTATCGTGACCAGAAGGGCGAGCTGGTGATGATCGCGCGCGGCGTTGGCGTCACCACTGAACGCCCGGTCGATCAGGGTTAAGAGGGAGCAGGAAAATGGCACTCAGAGCATCACAGCTAAAAATCGGCGACACGCAGAGCGAGATCGTGGTGGAAAACCTGTCGCGCACGCAGATCGTCATGTACGCGGGCGTGTCTGGCGATTACAACCCGCTGCACTCCGATGAAGTCTACACCACCCAGGCCGCCGGTTATCCGTCCGTCTTCGCGCACGGTATGCTGACCATGGGACTGACCAGCAAGATGCTCACCAACTATGTGGGCGACGGCAGGCTGACCAAATTCGGCGTGCGCTTTACCAACCAGGTCTGGCCCGGCGATACGCTGGAAACCATCGCCACCGTCGCGGCCATCCGTGAGGAACACGGCCAGAAACTCGTCGATCTGACACTTTCCACCAAAAACCAGGACGGCAAAGAAGTCGTCTCTGGCACCGCCACGGCAAGGATTGATGCGTAGGTTCGCCAGTTAAGTATGGCCAGGGGGCTTTGCCCCCTGCACCCCCATCAAGGGCATACCCTTAGAACCCGACCGCTCACTCCCTGCGCGCGATGCCCAACCGCTCCAGCGCCATGCGATAGGCGCCGATCTGGCGATACGCGAAAGCGGTGAAATCAGCGGAATCCATATAGCGGTTCGGCTGATCGAGTTTTTTCAAAATGTCTTCGTGCTCGATGCTGTCCATCGCCTTCTTGAATCCATCATGCAGAATTTTCACGATGGCCGGATCCATGCCTTTCGGCCCCGCGAGACCGAACGGAAAATTTAGGTCGATTTCCGACTTCACCGCCAATTCCCGCAGGCTCGGTATCGCCGCATAGCGCGGGCTCGGATCATCAGTCAGCCACAGCACCGCCCGCGCCTGCCCGGCATCGATAACGGGAAACACATTCCCCCCCGTCGCCGTCAAGTCGATATGCCCGCCCAGCATTGCCGTCACCTGCTCCGACGCGCCCTTGAACGGTACATGGGTAAATTTCAGCCCGAGCGGATACGCCACTGATTCAAACGCGAGATGCGTGGCACTGCCTGGCCCGGGGGTGGAGTAGGTTAATTTCATCGGGTTGGCCTTCGCCTCGGCCATGATCTCGTCCCAGTTCTTCCAGCGTGCATCCGCCTTCAGCGAAACCAGAATGCGATAGCCAGACAGCCCAATGATGTAGGTAAAATCCTTCGCTGGATCAAAACTTGCCTTCTGCATCACCGGCACGGTGAAAATGCCGGTGCCAACATACGAAATCGTATAGCCATCCGGCTTGGCGGTGGCGGCCATGGTCGCCGGCCCGATCGTGCCGGCGCCACCCAGTTTATTCTCCACCACCACCTGTACGCCAAAGACATCCTTGGCCTTGTTGGCCAGCACTCGCATGTAGATATCGGAGGGTCCCCCCGCGGCGAACACATTGATCAAAGTGATCGGCCGCGATGGAAAGTTCTGCGCCGCCGCCGGGTTCGGCACGACCCCTGGAAGCAACGTGGTCAGTAGGGCGGCAGGCAATAACCAGCGACGCATGGCATCTCTCCCAATCATTTCCCTTGGCGCGCCTTGGTCGCGCGTATTGGATCAATCGAAGCATCTTTACAGCCTCTCAGCAATCGGTTTATGGCCGCCGCTCCCGCATCTGCAACACCCGCCCGGCACGCCGACGCTTCGATTTCCAAAGCCCCTTACCGACCTGCATGCGCCGCGCCGTCTCGCGTACAGCCAAGATGCCCTCCAACTTCCGCAGCCTCTACGACGCTAAGGTTGGCCAAAAATTCTCGTATTCCCTGGCCAAAAGTGCTGCGATCCGGGTGCACTGTTTTGCCGCCAGCCTAGTATGCGGAGGAGGGCCTCGTTGGCACGATACTAGACTTGGTGCGCCGTCCTGTTTCCACGCCCGCAAGACCCGCTTGAACTGACGAACCCCGATCCCCAGACGTGTGGCTGCCTCCTGCTGGCTCAGACTACACTCCATGGCCTGACGCACGACGCGCGCACGATCCCGTTCCCGCTCGCTCATGAGGAATAGCCCCTACGACATCCGCTCCTCCCTCAATGACGCATCGGGTAAAGGACATTCTAACTTTGCGCTAAGGGTGCATTTTGGCTTTGCGGCAACAACCGAACGAGAGCAGTTGCGCGGCCTCCTCACTACCCCAGCATCGACCGCACGAAGCTTGAGGCGCTACGGGTGGAGCAGATGAAGCTCGCCAACGAAGCCTCGAAGCGGCTCACCAACGCGACCGCCAATATCGCCTAAACCATCACCGTACCCCAGCGCGAGGACCTTGGCCGCATTCTGGAACGCGGGTTCGGCCACCAGCCCTGAAACGAAACAGGGGGGCCACGTGCCCCCCTGCCCTTTCAGCCCATGCGGCCCGTTTCAGTTCGCAGCGGCGGCCTGCACGGTCTTGAAGGCCGGCATCACTTCCTTGGCGAAGCGGTCCAGTTGTTCCAACGCCACCGCAAGCGGCGTTCCCAACGCCATGGAACACGACACCCGGTTCAGTCCCGGATAACGCTTTTCCACCGCCTTCAGGGTCTCAATGATATCGGCCGGCGTGCCTGCCAGGAACCCGCCGGCTGCCACCGCGTCCTCGATGCGTGGCAGCTTGACCGAGGCGGCAAGTTTCGGGTCGCGCATCGCCGCGATCTGCTCGTCGGACAGTGCGCGCACCAGGCGCAGTTCGCCGAACATCTTCATGTTCTCCTCATAGTATCTCGCCGCCGCCTTCATCGCGGCTTCCTTGCTGTCGGCAATATGGAACTGGAAGCCCAGCGACAGTTTCTCCCCCGGCTCCAGCTTGATACCGCGCTTCGCATAGGCTGCCCGAAAGCCATCCATGTGCCGATCCACCGCGCCGCCCTCGGCGGAGCCACCACCGATCACGCCGCTCATGCCGTGCTTAGCCATAAAATCGAACGCGCGTTCGGAACCGGACTGGATCGGCTGCCAGCATTCCACAGGCGTACGCATCGGGCGCGGCACGAGGGAAAGCTCCTTCAGCGTATAACCGCGATAGGGCACTTCCGGCGGGATCGTCCAGAACCGGCCTTTGTGGGAGAATTTCTCATTATTGAAGGCCTTGAAGACCACATCGCAGCCTTCCTCAAACATCGCTCGATTGGCTTCCTGATCGGTCAACGGATTGCCGAAACTCTCCACCTCCCGAGTGTGATAGCCACGCGCCACGCCAAAAATCACCCGCCCGCCGGTGAGGATATCCGCCATCGCATAGTCCTCGGCCAGCCGCAGCGGATGCCACATCGGCACCACGTTGAAGCCACAGCCGATCCGCAGATTGCGCGTCAGGCTAGCCAGATGCATGGCCATCATCAACAGGTTCGGAATGCATTCCGTGCCTTCCGGCTGGAAATGATGCTCCGCCATCCAGAACGTGTCGTATCCGAGACCATCCATGGTCTTGGCATAAGCCACCGCCTTGTGCAGCGCCCCTGCCAGTTCTTCGTTGGAATACCAGCGATCGTTGATCGGCGTGCCGGTGTAGCCGAGACCCTCCATATCCACGGTGCCCACATAGGAGCTGTCAAAATACTTGATCATCCGCGTATTCCTTCTATTAGCTGGCGAGAGTATCAGTCTCCTCGCCAGTTTTCTAGCCGTGGTGGCGCGCCTCGAATGCGGCGAACTCGCTCATGAACGGGGCGGCGATGTCGGCGTTCAGCTTGCAGTCAAGGAAGATCGGGCCTTCGGGCTTGGCCAGCAGCGGCGCCAGGGCACGCAATTCGTCCAGCGTACGGATCGTATGCGCTTCGAACCCGAAGGCGGCGGCGACTGGGGCGAAATCCACATCCGGGAAAACTGATTTTTCGACCGGCAGATTACGCATGGCGAGGAAATGCAGCTCAGCGCCATAGGCACAATCGTTCATCACCACGATCACCAGCGGAATATCCTCCCGCACCACGGTTTCCAGCTCCCCCATCGTCATCAGGAACGCGCCATCGCCGATCACCAGGATGGTCGGGTCGGGACTCCCCTTCGCCACCCCCATCGCCGTGCCGAAGCCGAGGCCGATGGACGCGAACTCGCTAGTCATCTTCAGATGACCAGGCGTGGGTACGGTGAGATATGGCAGGATGGAAAGGAAATTACCCGCATCGTAAACGATATTTCTCTCCCGCGGCAGCAGCTTGTTTAGCTCTACGCCGAGCGACCGCGGATCGACCGTACGCGGCGTGTTCGCCGGCTGGAAGTCCTTCACAATGTCAAAAGCGGCCAGGGTGGCCAGCGATTCCGGCGCGTGGAACGGCTTGTTGGAACCGGGCTGCGTCGGCAGCGCCGCCAACATCTGCTCCGCAACAATTTTCGCATCGCCCACGACCGATACATCCGCCGTGGTCCAGCGGCCGATATGGGCCCGCACCACGTCCACCTGGATGATCGGCACGGGGGGCACGGAATGGCCGAAGCTCATGGTAAAGAAATTCAGCCCTGCGCCGAAGACAACCACGCAATCGGCCTGATCCATCATCCGGCGCCCCATCGAATGCGAGAAGGAACCTAGCACGCCGCAATTTAATTTATGGCCGTGGAACATGTCCTTGCCACGCGCGGACGTCATCAACAGCGCACCGGTCTTGTCCGCCAATGCCTCCAGCGCCTGCTTCGCGCCCGCCTTATGCGCGCCCATGCCGGCGACGATCACCGGGCGGTTGGCCTTGCTCAGCAGTGCGACGGCGGCATCGATCGATTGCGCGCGCGCAGCGGCCGGTTTGCGCGCGGCGGCTTTCCTCGCCACGGCCGGGCTTCCGGCGCTGGTGCTCGCCATCTGCACGTTGGTCGGGAGAAGCAACGCCGAGAGGCCACCCTGATTGGCCGCGACCAGCGCATCGACCAGGGTGGCACGCGCGGTGTCGGGGCTGGCCGCGGTAAACACCCGTAACCCAGAAGCGCCCAGCACGGCCTGCGCGTTGAAGCCCTTGTAATCCGGCCCCATCGTATTGACCGCGCCCCCCGGAATGGGTGCGTCGCCATAAATGACAAGCAGCTTCGACCCCATCCGGCTAGCCGCCACGGCGGCGTGCAGCCCATTCGCCGTGGCGGGGCCGCGCCCGATAATGGCAACGCCAAGTTCGCCAGTGGTGTAGGCATAGCCTTCCGCCATGGCGATAGCGTTGTTTTCATGCCGCGCACCGTGAAATTTGATGCCCAAGCCGTCCAGCGCCACGGCGAACACCGCCGTATCGTCGCTCATTAGGCCAAAAACAGTATGGATCCCGAGGGCAAGAATATCCTCCGCCAGCGCCTGGTAGACAGGAATAGTTCGGTTGTCACTCATCTCGGTTCCTCCATTTTCGGGATATTATACTAAGTCTAGATGAATACGACCTACCAGGAGCAAGGTTGATAGCTTTGCCCCTAAACCCTCTTTTGCGATGACGGCGAACTGGCGGAGAGCATCATTTTCCTCCGCCTGCTTTTTCTGCGACGCGGTTTCCAGTCCGGCTGCCTTGGGCACAGCAATGAACTCACCGACTGCCCAGTGTAGCCGGAGGCGACATCAGGCCAATCGGGTGAAAGGTTACGTGACAAAACACTGAAACGTTGAATCTATGACGACCCTCACAATTCGCATGAGGGTAACGTCATGGGTGAAGGATCGGGAGATCGCGGCGCGCTTGGCGAAGCGGTTGCGTTGCTCAATTATTTCAACATTCTGCCCGACTCACGCTGCACGGCAAGGCCGTCTACCTGCTTGATGGGATACTCCTGCTGGCGTCACTCGCGGTCTTGGCGGGAGCCAAATTCTCCGTAGGTATTGCCCGGTTCGGCGACATGAAGCTCACTCTACCCCAGCGCTTCCGGCCGTTCCTCAGCGGCACGCCACACCACGACCACCTGGACGACATCTGCGCCGCTTTCGACGCAGAGCAATGCCAACGTTGTTTTGTCGCCTGGAGCGCATCATCGATCGGTGTGCCAACGAGCGTGGTGGCGATCGACGGCAAGACCGGGCGTCGATCCGGCCGAAAGGCCAATAAAGGTACCATCCGCATGTTCTCCGCCTTCGTCGCGAGCCAGCGCCTCGTACTGGGACAGATCAAGATCGCTAAAAAATTCAATGAGATCATCGCGATCCCTAAGTTACTAGACATGTTGGTGATGGAAGGGTCGATCCTCACGATCGACGTGATGGGTTGCTAGCACATCATCGCGCAAGAGATCATCGCCAAGAAGGCCGATTACGTCTTCGGACTGAAGGATAATCGAGGCTCATTTCGCTAGAATGTAGAACTATTCGTCACCGACCAGAAGGCGAATGGCTTTTCAGATACGACCATTAGCCGGGCAAAGACGATCGATGCCGATAACGGCCGCATTGAAACCTGGATCACTACCGTCATCCATGACATCGATTGGCTACGGAAACATCACGGCAGGCATAGTCTAAACAAATTCGTAATGATCAAAAATACACGCGGACCCGGCGGTGTAATCGAGAAGGACAAACAGGTTTACAGGGCTTCTCGGTCATATTGATGCATCCCCTCGGGCCGCCTTTACGAAGCCATTGGGCGATCGAGAACAGTCTCCATAATATCATGGACACGGTGCTCCGCGACGACGAGTACCGAGTCAAAACTAATCAGGCCGCACAAACTTCAACGCCATCAAACACATTGCGCATAACCTGCCCCAACGGCCCGCCGGCAAGCATTCTCTCCGTCTATGCCGTAAGATCGCCGAATGAGACGGCGAACTCCCAACGAGCCTTGTCACCGTACAACTTGTTATATGCCTCGCTCACCCGGTGCGCCTGGAGTCTTCTGAGGTAATTCTGGCCATGGGCGCGCGGACCCTGTAGTATCGTTCCGCCCAGCCGGAAGGAACAACCATGGCCATACTCAGCCAAATTCAAAAGGACGCTTTCTGGCAAAATGGTTTCCTCGTCGCGCCCAACGCTGTTACACCGGGGCAACTCGCCGCGCTACGAGCGGAAATCAGCCAATGGGTGGAAGCAAGCCGTAACCACAGCACCCCCTTCGGCCCCCCCACCGTGGATGGCCGTCCGCGCTTCGACATGGGCACGGAACACAGCACCAAACGTCCGGCCCTGCGCCGCATCAACAACCCCTCCGATATTTCCGATGCCTACCTGGAAGTGATGCGCAACTCCCACATGACGGGCATGGTGGCCGATCTGATTGGGCCGGACGTCAAATTCCACCATTGCAAGATAAACCTGAAACTCACGGGCGCGAAAACAGAAGTCCTGTACCACCAGGACTTCGCCTATACCCCGCACACCAACGACGATGTCGTGACCGCACTACTATTTCTCGACGATATCGACGAAACCAATGGCGCGCTCACCGTCGTACCCGGCTCGCACAAGGGCGAGATGCTGACACTGTTCGATGGTGACCGCTTCACCGGTGCGGTGGCACCGGAACTGGAAAAATCCCTATTGACACAAAGCATACCCTGTTACGGCCCCGCCGGCGCGGTCTGTCTGATGCATACCAAGCTCGCGCACGGGTCAGCCGCCAATGCTGGTGATAAGCCGCGCGGCCTTTACATCTGTGTCTACTCGGCGGCGGACGCGATCCCCATCGCACGTAATCCGATGCCCAGCACGCACGAAGGCGACATCGTGTGTGGCAAACCGGCGCGCTTTGCGCGTTTGCAGGCAGGTCGGATCGAACTGCCACAGCAGCCGAAATCGGCCTCGTTCTTTACGGTACAGGGTCAGAAATCTGCGCGCGCGGCGGAGTAGACGCGGTTATCCAAAGATCCCACGCGCGATGATATTGCGCTGGATCTAGTTGGTGCCTTCCACGATCTACAGCACCTTCGTATCACGGGAATAGCGGTTGATCGGGAAGTCGCCGAAAATACCGGCGGCACCAAATAATTGCACTGCATCGATGGCGATCTTCGTCGCGGCATCCGTAGCTTGGCATTTGGCGATCGTAGTCAGGTGGCCCTGCCCTTTAAGAATAGGTTCCCTCAAAATACAGAAATCCCCGTTTCAAAGAGAAGAACGGTTGAATGAGCTTCAGTGAGCTGCGGTAGCGACGAGGGGATATAACCTCGTGCCAGACCAACTGGTGGGCGGACGAGACCCCGTCAGACCCGGCTGAGCCAGATCCGATCACCGACCGAGATCACTCCCAGCTGCGTCGCGGTGCCATAGGCCCCGATTTCATGATCGAAATTCTGCGCAACCATCCTCAAGACTGACGGGTCGCGTTCGGCCGTCACCGGGTCGATCGTGACCATCGCGCAGCGCACCACTCCGCTACCCAGTACCAGGGTCGGCCCTTCCTCCGGGTCGCCAAAACGCAGGGTGCCGCCCAGCCAGTCCGTCTCCCGTCCAGCGCCTGCGCCGGCATCGATGACCAGATTGATGCGAAATCGGTCCAAATCGATTGGACCGGAGCGAGTCTCCTCCAGCCGGCGCAACGTCTCGGTCGCGACGACGGACACCGGCATCGCATCCTGGCAGCCCTTGCCCAGATGCATCAGATGCACGGCCTCCCCCGCCTCCGCCGCCAGGCGGTCGGCCAAGGCGGAATCGGTCACCGCATGGTCAGCGCCGTCCGGCGTGGTGACCCGCGGCGGTTCGGCCGTCGGATTGGCAGGATCGGCGAAGCGGGGTCGGTAAAGCACCATGCCGGAGATGTCCCGCCCGGTCAGCCAGGGAAAACGGGAGCGATTGGCACTGCGGACAAAGGCGTATTGCCGGTCCCCAAGCAGCCCGGTCCAGCGCAGTTCCGCCGAACCCAGCGGTTCCGCATGCATGGACTTCACCGGATAGCGGTTGATCGCCGTCACAATGCCGAGTTCCTGAAACGCCATGTCTGTCGATTTCCACTGAGATCTGACCGGGGATTTTTATTGAAAATTAGCGCGGATTGAAGACATGTCGCGCGTTGCGTGAGACGGGTCAAGTTGCGGGGAATTTTTCCTTGTAGGCTTTGTGTTTTATTTTGCTGTTCTTGAAGCGGAAGCTATCGTTCTCGGCCCAGAGAATATAGCCAATGATGGGTAATCCGGTCGAGCAGGGCCGTTGTTATTTTTGTATCTCCGAACAAGTTGACCCATTCTCTGAAGCTGAGGCTGATGATGATAATCACACTGAATCTCTTGCAGGCCTTGGAGAGGAGGCAGAAGAGCAGCGCACCGCCTAACGGGCTGAACGACAGATACCCCAGTTAATCACAGATGATGAGCTCGACGGCTTTGTTAGCTTAACTGCCCAATGTAGCAGGAGGAGATATCTGACGCGGGAATGGTCGGCGCTCAGCCAGTCAGTCCTCCACGTTACGCAGCAACAGCGGGTAACGGACGTACAGCAACACCACCAGGCCGATCACTTCGGTGGAGCTGTCAAAATATTTGAGCGGGTTCCGCATCGCAGACGACTACAGCCCACCAGCGGTCAATGCCTGGTCGCCTAGAAAGCGCACTCGAGACCGCAATCCACTACGCTGTCGTTGCATGCAATCAGCAGCGCGGCGCAGGGTTGTTGGCCAAAATACGACTCTCTGCTTAGGATGCCACCATGCCGCGCCGTGTGGCCGGCCGCAGGAGGGGGAAACGTCAATGGATATGGTTCATGGCGCCGCCACGATCGACCGGATGCAGGAGGAAATCGTCGGGGTACGCTACCGCGACGCCACAACCACCTTCTGCCGGCTGGTAACGGAAGAAAATATTCCCCTCAAATCCACGATCCGCCAGGCGATCGCCGCCACCGCACCCTATGTGCAGGTGCCGTCCCACCTGATGCAACTGCCAAACGGGGAGTTGCGCGGGGTGAACTACGACCACACCATCCTGGGCTGGCGCGGTGCCATCGCATTGATGAGTGAGTTGGGCGGCAAGCGCGGCATCCTGCCCAATGTGCAGGCCATGTGGTACGTACCGCAGGGACTGAATGTGTGGGAACAGATTATCTGCGAGTTCCCCGGCCATTACGCGCGCGACGCGGAAAAGTGCAACGCCAAATTCCCCGGCCCGGACGAGCAGGTGAATCGCTTCGATGGCCCATCCTGGAACGTACCAAAGGTATATTTCCAGGACCACGCGCCAATCGAGGACGGAACGGTGGAAGAGCGGCTGCTGCGTATGCAATGGGCGATCGCAGAAGGACAGAAAGAGGAGTCATACGGGCTGTTCCTCGGCCTAGCCAAGGATCCCGCAAGCCGCGACCGGCTGAAGGACGCCTTGTTGTTTGCCGGCATAACGGACCTGCAGGACACCATTATCAATCGCGGCGGTTACCAGAACATTGGGCACAAGGCACTGCGCGCCCGCGCGCTCGTCACGATCGCCGATTATCTTGGCTGGGATGATTCGCACGCGCTGTTCTACACGGTGGTGCCCGACCTCGGCTGTTCCCCCCGGCTTTATGGCCTATGGAGCGAAATCAACACGATCTGCAAGATCGACCTACCCAATTCCGCAAGTATCCCCAAGCGCACCGATAAGCCGCTTTCTGAGCACGAATTGGATGTTCTGACCGAAACACTGCTCTGGGGCGGGCCATTCGATGTCAACAGCGTCATCCTTGGCCTTTATCAACGTGGTGCCGGCATCCTGGATATCAGCGACGCAGTGTTCGTGGCCTTCCAGCGCTATCTGATCGATGTGCTGGAGGCGCCCAGCCTGTTCTCCCACCCAACGCATGCGCTGGACTATACCAATGTAGTACAGTCCTGGATCCGCAACTACGACAACCCCCATCAGGCCAAGGCCGTTTTCCTGGCCGCGCGGTTCATGAACGACACGATCCGGTCCAACGCCATGTATCCGCGCGATCCAAAATTCACCCTGGAGCCACGCCATAAATTCCGCGCCTGGGCGGACGGGATCGCGGTGGACCGCATGCTACCGGTCCTGGATGAGCACGTGCTAGCGCAGGACGCGGCACGCGCCGGCGCGCTGGTGGATTCCTACCTGGAGCGCACCACGGAACGGCAGGATCTACTGGACACCATCACGTACGCAGCCTGCCATTGGCAGAACGATCCGCACGTGATGCGAAATTGCTCATCGTCGCTCGAGGAATACCGGTCCAATCGGACACCGCGCAAAGACGACATCATCCGCGGCTACGTGAAACACCAATCCCGCTACATCAAGCGAGCGTCGACGCATGATTGCTACAATTTATTTGCTGAATACTTCAAGCCCGCGGCGTAATCGCGCCATGAACGACAATCAGTCCATCTCCGGCCCGGCAACGTTGGGGGAACTCTGGCGCTTACGCAACGCGGCCGCAGCAACTCTATCCCTCACCGAGGATCAGATGCGCCGGGCGGTGGTGGTGGCGCATGTGGAAGAGCTGATCGCGCTGATCGACCATTTTTCCCCGGCGCGCGCCGTTGGCCCGGAATGGACCCGGACCTTCGAGCCGTTGGTCGAACGGCTATGGACCTGGCGAGATGACGCCACCATGGCCGCGCTGGCCGAGGCCTATCGCGCCCGCGGCCCGGCCTGGGCAACGGTGGTGAATACGCTGGCGCCGGAGCAGGGCGCGAAAATCCGGTCCGGTCTGAGCCACCCCGCCTGGGCCCGACTGCCGATATTATCGGTTACCTGATTCCAGCGAGCAGGCGCCGCTACTGCAGCCGCTGCCCCGGATCCATGCCCAGGAATACGCGCCCCGCGATCGATCACCATTCGGACGCGACCATGCCAGTCTAGCCGACCGTGTGCAGGTCGCGCTTTGTCGCCAATGCAGTGCGGCTGCGGTTGCGCGCCTTAGCCTACAATCCCGCCAATTTCAGGCGGATGCTGGCCTTGCCCGAGACGATAGCGCTGGGGTCGCTAACAGCCTGCGGGGGAAGCTGATCAAGACCGGTGCCAAGGTCGTGCGCCACGCCAGCGATACTGTGTTCCAGATGGCTGAGGTCGTGGTGCACAGAGAATTCTTCAAAAAAATCCTGCGACTGATCGATGGCAGAGACCGCCACCGGCTCCCGCTTAGGAGTGAACGGGGGCGAAGCGTCGCCTCCACCGGGAAATGCGTCTGAATGACGGTGGAAAGAGCCCAATGGATGGCTAGGCGTCGTTTTGGACATCGGGCGCGGCGGAAGAGCAGGGAAAATGACGTTTACCGCCCGCGGCTTCACAAGAACCTGGCAGACTGCTAGCTTTTCTATCGCTCCCGAACCTCACCTGGCTAATGTTGGCCGCAACCCATCTAAAAGACCAGTGGTGCAACCGATTATGGGACACCCACTTGGCCGGACGATTGCAGGTCACACTCCAGACGGTTGGATGTGTGACACGGTAACGTCGGCGTAACAGATTTGTTCCTCAGGAAGCAGTGGGGAAACGACCGCAAGGAAACGACCGCAAGGAAACGACAATGGAAATCAGGGCACTCAGCGAGCACACCGGTGCCGAGGTCCTGGGTATCGATCTCGCGCGCCCGATCTCGCCGGAGACCAGGGACGAGCTAAACCGCACGTTCGTCGAGAAGAGCGTGCTGGTGATCCGCGACCAGTCGCTCAGACCGCAGGAGGTCCTGGCAGCGGTCGAACTGTTCGGGCGCGTTTTCCAGCAGCACAATACACGGTTCGCGCTACCCGAGTGCCCGCAGATTCACTATCTCTCCAACCAGGACCGCTATCCCGACGGCCGGCGCTACATCCCGGGCGACGGCTGGCACACCGACCATTCCAACGACACACGGCCGCCCAAAGCCACAGTACTGCATGCCGTCCGCCTGCCCGATTGTGGCGGTGATACGCAGTTTGCCAACATGGCCGCTGCCTATTCGGCCCTGCCCGCGGCAATACAGGAGCGGATCACCGGTCTTGTTGCTATCCACGTCTATCAAAGCAGTCACAGCGCGCGCCAGCTGATGAGTCTGCCCGAGACCGCCAACGGGAGCGTTCCCAACGCGGTGCTGCATCCCATGGTACGCACCCACCCGGAGAGCGCACGTAAATCGATCTACATCAACCCGATCCGCATCGAGGGCATCCTCGACATAGACCAAAATGAGGCCTTGCCACTGCTAGATGAGCTGCTCGTTCACGCCACCGCCGAGCGCTTCCAATACCGCCACGCCTGGAAGCCCGGCGACCTCGTAATGTGGGATAACCGTTCCCTACTGCACAAGGCCAACGGCGATTACGACATGGAGCAGACGCGCTATCTCTATCGCGTTATGCTGCAGGGCGATGTGCCGCGATAGGAAAATCTAACCTGCCGCAATCCACCATTATAACACCTCGTACTCGTATGATGATTTCCGCTCAAATACTGATGGTTGGAAAGCCGGTCGCTGAATGGGTATATGGGTATGGCTAGCGAACGCCCGTCGGATGAGCCTTGCTCAGGACTTTGTCAGCTTAACTGCCCAGTCTAGCAGGAGGGAAGTCTCGAGTGGTGGTGATCGAGAAAATCTCCAAGCCGGCGGAGATTGAGCTTGCAGATTGAGATTTAATCCGGTGGCCGTCTATGCATTGAAAGAGGCGGGTGTGCCGGGATTACCTCGATGAACGACCAATTCGATTGCCTTGAAGGGAGGGTAGGTATCGAACCGGCTGGTCTTCTAGGGTTACCTCACCGGGAATGCGGCCGTTAGCCTACCAACTGGTCGACAGTTGCTGCACGATCTGACACCACCTTTAAGCTGGTTTTGGCAAGGCTTTCCGTGCTCCCCTCCCCACCCTTCGCCCCGTAAAAAATCACCCAGGTCCCGAAATCAGCCGAGGTGTCCTCAAAACAATGCGCCTCCCCCGCACGCACGAAAAGCGCGTCATGGGGAGCGAAGGCCACGCGCTCCGGGCCGCGCCGGAACCAGCCGGTACCGGACGCGACGATGTAAAGCTCATCCTGCTCATGCGGCGTCTGCTTGTCTTCGTCCTTCGGCGCATACCAGCGGAGTTGCATGGTGCCGTGTTCCAGCAGCAGCGCAGAAAGCCGGCCGGGGAAAGGGGGCGTAGCAGCCGCCTCGGCCGCCGTGATCAGGGTCCGGGATGGGTTTTCAGACATTCTGGTTCACCTCAATCATATTCACCGCCGGATCGAGCACATAAATCTGATGCATCCCCGCCATGGCATAAACGCCGGCATCGGAGACCAGAACGCCCGCCGCTTCCAGCCGCGCCTTCACCGCCTGCACATCAGCCACGCAGAAGGCCGGATGCCCGCCAATGGAGGGGTTATGCGCAAGGCGATTGCGATAAGCGAAGCCCGCATCCGGGCGAATGATGTGCAGCCCGCTATTGTCATCGGCCTTGGTCAACACGGCCAATGCGGCGGGGTCTATACTGAAATCTCCTCTATTCGCCGCCGCGCGCCAGCGCCCTTCGGCCATGCCGATGATTCCGGTGTAAAACGCCACGGTTTCGCGCACCTTATCGGCTTGCAGATTGACGTGATGAATACGCCAGCTAGGCAAAGCGCACGGCGCATCCGGCCCCGCTTGCAGCAGCACCAAAAGATTAAGCGCCGGGTCCAGCGTATAAATCGCGGGCTGATCGAATTCCCCGGGCAGAGCCGACACATAATCCAGCCCCGACTGATCCAGCCGCGCCACGACCGCGGGCAGGGATACAACTTCCAGCGCGACATAGCGCGCGTCAATAGGGCCAAGCATCGCTCCGCCTGAACGCGCCAGCGCAGCGCCGGGGCGATGCAACCGCAAGCCGCGCCCGCCTTCACCGAGGAACCGCGTTCGCCCATCTCGCGCCTCAGCCACGCCAAGCCCGATCAGCGTACCAAAGAAATGCGCCGCCGCATCCAGATCATGCGCGATCAGGGAGACATGATGGATGGACCAGGTCATGTTGGTCTTCTTGCCTTTCACTCCGGCATGAGAACATCTCAGCCGATCTTGAAGCGTGCCAAATATTCCGGTGGCACCGCAACGCTACCACGCACATCAGGGATTGGAGGTAGGGTGCGTATCTCAAGCGGTAACACACCGGCCCAGACATCCTGCGCCAAATCCTCATCAGGATCACCTGGCGGGCCGCGGCGGATTTTCGCCGATGCTTCATTGATCTCAATCGCCAGCATCGTGGTCGCCTTGGCTTCATAAGCGGTCATGGGGCGCAGTCTGTCCCAGCGGCCGGGGAATAGTGCCTCCACAAAGCTCTTGAGCTGCGTTTCCTTCTCAGCCGGGTCACTGATCAGCCGCGCGCGGCCCAGCAGCATGACGGAACGATAATTCACTGAATGGTTATAACCAGACCGCGCTAGAACTAGCCCATCCATCAGCGTGACGGTGACGCAAACCTCGGCCTCAATGCAAGTTTCAATCATACGGCTGGCAGCAGAACCATGCCAGTAAACATAATCGGCTTCGCGCCATTGCAGCGTGGGCGTCACAAAGGGTGCGCCATTCAGCACATAGCCGATATGCGCGAGCGGCTGCGCATCCAAAATAGCGTCAATGCTCTCGCGGTCATAAGCACCGCGTTCATGCATGCGCTTGACGCGGGTGCGCTCACTCGAGGCTTTGGTGGTGCGGGGCATTGACGGGCTTCTTTTCCTTAGGTTGGGAGACAGGCAGCGCGAAAGATAGCTTACAGAGAAAGTTAAATTTTGCAATATAGATAGACCCCGTTGCAAAGCCCCGGGGGCTAAGGCGCCTGATCCTAAGCGGGCGGATTGCGCCAGATGCAAAGCTGCCTTTCTCCCGCGCGCTTGCGGAAGAACACGGCATTGCGGGCGCCTCTACGGCCACTGGAAGCTTCATACTCCGCTCTAACCAAACGAAAGCTTCTGGCCGGCAGTCCTCGCTCGGGCTCTAGTTTACGAATAATTTGTGGCGAGTTGATATTGCGCCTTTAGGCGGCGCTGGCCAGCGTGCTGGCTACAATCATTGCGGTAAGTTCGATCATTCGATCGACCAGGTCTTAAAACTTGGTCGAAACGACGACCTCTACCCGAGGCTCGGCGACGGTAGCGTAGGCCATGCCGCCCCTTGTCACCTATTTCTGATCGGCGATCACCTTGGCGTATTTTTCGAGATCGGCCTTCACGATGGCTTCAGCCTTATCGGGGCCGATGAACACGTCCTTCATATAGCGGCTTTTGACCGCACTCTGCACGGTCTCAGATTTCATACCCTGCTGGAAGGCAGCAGCCAATTTCTCGACGACCGGCTTAGGCGTGCCCTTGGTCGTCGAGACAATCAAATAGTTTTTACTGCCGACCATCCAGCCATTGTCGTGCATGCTGAGAATTTCGGGGAATCGCTCCATGCGCTCTGCCATCATCGAACCGATGACCCGCAGAGCGCCCGACTCATAGTGGGGGCCGAAGGTTCCGCCGGAAAAGCCAAAATCGACCTGGTTGGCGAGCGTCATGGTCACGGCACCGTTGCCGCCTTGCGTTGGTACCGGGATAATCTGGACGCCTTCTTTCTTGGCGACGTAGGCGAAAATTAGCTTATCCAGCTGGTACTGCGAGGCGTATTTGATCGAGCGGTTCTCGGTTTTGGCGGTGTTGATAATGTCACGCATCGATTTGTAGGACCGGCTCGGATGCGTAAACAGGCCGTCCTGGAAAAGGCTAATCAGTGCGATATGCTCGAAATCGTCGTGCTTGTACTGCGTCTGGAGTACGAGCGGCTCGAAGGCGAAAGTCAGCGAGCCGCCAGCGTAGATGGTATAGCCATCAGGCTTGGCGCCCTTGATTTCCATGGCGGCCACGCCACCGCCAGCGCCCGGCTTGTTAGTCACTAGGATAGTCTGCCCAAGGATTTTGCTCATAGGCTCCGCCACCGCGCGCACCACGGCATCGGTCCCACCGCCGGCACCGAAGCCAATGACGATGGTGATCGGCTTCGTTGGGAAATTTTGGGCCGCAACGGACCCGGCGAGTGACGCTGAGAGAAGGGCCACCGCGGCAATCAGCTTGCTTGTCAGTCTCATGTGGGTCTCCTTTTATGAATAATCGTTCGATTTCAGTGTAGCTTGGACATCATGGATCTTCGGGGACTGCCCCGAGCCGGGTTCGCGCCCTGCGCAATGTACTCAGGCGCCAGATCGAGATGCCGGCGAGAAAGAGAAACAGCAGAGCGACGGGATGGCTGGCCAGAGATGAAATTTTTCCGTCGGTGATGATCATGGCCTGCCGTAGCGAAAGCTCAACCATAGGGCCAAGTATAAAGCCGATCAAAAATGTGATGAAAGAAAAGTCCAACTTTTTCATAAAATAGCCAAAAAATGCGAATATCAACATCAGATAGACGCTGAACATGCCGCTGCCTTCGAGATAGGCGCCAACTACGCAAAGGAAGATGATGATCGGCACCAGGATCACCTGCGAGACCGCAATCAATCGAGCGAACAGATTTTGCCCGATCATGCCCATGATCAGCATGATGAATGACGCTACTACCATGCCGATGAAGATGGCGTAGACCAGCACGGCGTCGTCGCGGAACAGGAACGGACCCGGGGTGAGCCCGTGCAGCATGAAGGCGCCCATCAGCAGTGCTGCCGATGCACTCGATGGCAATCCGATCGCGAACATCGGAATGAGCCCAGCTGGCACGGAGGCGTTGTCGGCCGCCTCGGCGGCGGCGACACCTTCCAAGCGACCGGTGCCAAAGCTGTTAGGATCCTTGTCGCGCCGCTTGGTCCAGGCGTAGGCGAGGAAGGAGGACAGGCTGGCGCCCATGCCGGGAATGCTGCCGATGCCGATGCCGACCAGGGTGGCACGCAGGATCGTCGGCAGGCAGGTGAGAAATTCCCTCGGTGTCAGCCGGTTGTTCTCTGGTGAGCTGCCCTTAAGCATCGCCGCCTGGTGCTCGTAGGAGCCGCGCCAACCCTTATCGATTTGGACCAGCATCTCGGAGAGCGCCAGCGTGCCAATGGCGACGGCCAGCAGGGGGACGCCATCGTAAAGGTCGGCGAAGCCGAAGGTCAGGCGTGGCTGACCCGTCTCCATGTCGAGACGCGGCGCCGCCAGTAGCAGCCCTAGAAAGCCAGCGATCAAGCCCTTATAGAATGACACGCCCGAGACAGCGGCGATGAAGGTCATCGCAAAGATCATGACGGCGGTCAGCTCGACCGGGCCGGCGCCGATGGCGATTGCGGCCAACGGTTGGGCAAGCGCGATCAGCGCAGTCGTCGAGATGAAGTCGCCGAGAACGGAGGCGATTAGTGCCAGCTTTAAGGCCTTCTGGGTCTTGCCTTGCTGCGTCAGCGGATAGCCGTCGAGTGCGGTGACAACTGATTGCGGCTCTCCTGGCACGTTAATCAGGATGGCGGTCAAGGCGCTGCCGGTATTGCCGCCCTTACTAACGCCGATCAGGAAGGAGATGCCGGCGAGTGGCGGCAGCTTATAGGTAATCGGAATGAGCAGCGCGATGGCGGTAGCCCGGCTCAGCCCCGGCAGCACACCAACAATATAGCCAATGAACAAGCCGAGCGTGATGTAAGCCATCACCTCGACCGTCATGACGTTGATCCAGGCCTGCGCGACTTGCTGGTAGAACATCAGGTTCCCATTCTCATGGTAGTGGGATATTCAGTACCCATGTAATCAGTGCGTATGTGATCGCGAGCGTCGGCAGAGCCACCGCCGCGATCCGCAGCGGGTTTATCTCACCCATAAAGATCATCGTTGATGCCATCAGCACGACGCCACCAGCCCAAGTGCCGAAGGCATGCATCACCAGCACCGACCCGAAAATCAGCGCCGCAATCATTAGGAATAACCCAAGGTCGGACCACGTCATCGAGAGCTTAGATTGGTCCTGATAGTCGTCCGGCTGAGCCATCGCCTGGAAGAGAAGGCCGAGGCTCGACAAAGCCACGCCAACCAGCATCACGGCCGGGTAGAAATACGGCGACAGCCCATGCCAGACACCGCCGCCTGCTTCGCGCGGGATGATAACGAACACCATCAGCGCAACGAAACAGAGCAGACCGATGGAGGTAAAGAGGTCTGCTCTGCGCATGGGTCTCGAATGCCGCCATTCCTGGTGCTGTTTCAGCGAACTTCGATCGCTCTTGCAGTCTCAAATTCAAGACTGACATTACTTCCGCGAACCGGCAAGAGTGCGGAATCAGCATCTGACGCAAACCCGGGGCTGGAGGGTTTCAAGTGATCCCGAGAATGACTCCCGGTCGGCTCCAGATCCCAAAAAATGTTACATCGCCAAGCGCGTGACAGAGCGAAATGAACGGATCACGAACCGCAGAGATGGAACTTGGTATTACGGCCCCTTTCATGAGGCCTGAATAGGGTGACATCTTACCCAGTCAAACAGGAACGGAACATGCAGGCAGATTACGTCATTATCGGTGCTGGCTCCGCCGGCTGTGTCCTCGCCAACCGGCTGACCGAAGACCCCAATATCAGCGTCATCATCATCGAGGCGGGCGGGCCGGACCGCCATCCGCTGATCCATATTCCTGCCGGCTATATGAAGCTGCTGGACCACCCCACCATCACCTGGGGTTTCAAGGCGGAACCCGACGAAGGCACCGCCGGCCGTGCCATCCCCTATCCGCGCGGCCGGGTGCTGGGCGGGTCGAGTTCTATTAACGGGCTGATCTATATCCGTAGCCAGCCGGAGGATTTCGATCACTGGGCGCAGCTCGGCAATCGCGGCTGGGGGTGGGACGATGTCTTGCCGTTCTTTAAAAAAGCGGAAAACTGGTCAGGGCCGGCAGATAATGTGCATGGCAAGGGCGGGCCGCTATTAACCAGCCATTCCGCCGACCGCCCGACACTCTGCCAGGCGGCGATCGAGGCCGGGCGGCAGATCGGCCTGGAATATCGCCCCGATCTGAACGATTTACCGCATGACCAGGGTCCGCATATCGGCTGGGTGCAGCAAACCCGCGGCGGACGGTTTCGTGCCAGCGCGGCGCGCACCTATCTACGCCCGGCGATGAAGCGGACCAACCTGCATGTCATCACCAACGCGCTGGTGCATCGGGTGATGTTTCAGGACACGCGCGCCATGGGAGTAGAGTATTCCCATGATGGGGCGACGCAGCGGGCCTATGCGGGACGCGAGGTGATTATCTCGGCCGGCGCCATCGGCTCGCCGCATATACTGCAACTGTCCGGCGTCGGCGATCCAGACCATCTGGGCCGCATCGGCGTGGCGGTGACGCATCCGCTGCCCGGTGTCGGGAAAAATTTCCAGGACCATTTCCTCGCCCGTGTCAGCAGCCGCATCGCCGGTGCACCCAGTCTGAACCAGAAATCGCGAGGCCTGGGGCTGGTGGGCGAGGTATTGCGCTATGCGCTGGCGGGACAGGGCATTCTGACATATGCGTCGTCGCTGGTGACGGCCTCGGTAAAAGTACTAGAAGAATCCGCGACGCCGGACGTGCAATGCCAGTTCGCTCCCGGCAGCTTCGCCCCCGGCCCGAAACGCATGCTAGAATACGAACCGGGCATGACCGGCGGTATGTGGCAAGGCCGCCCGCTCAGCCGCGGCTACGTGGAAGCACGCAGCAGCCAACCGAGGGACGCCCCCGCCATCAACCCGCGCTATCTCAGCGAGGAACGCGACCAGCGTGCCGTAATCGGCGGCCTGCGCTTCATCCGCCGGCTGTTCGAGGCGCCCGCGTTGGCGAAATATGTGGTGGCGGAAACCGTGCCCGGTGCGGCGATCCAGCGCGACGACGAATTGCTGGACTATGCAAGGCGCACCGGGAGCACGGTGTTCCATGCTAGTTGCAGCTGCAAAATGGGCCAAGACGCGATGTCCGTGGTGGACGAGCAATTGCGCGTACGCGGACTACAGGGCCTGCGCGTGATCGACGCCTCCATCATGCCGGCGGTGACGACCAGCAATACTAATGCCCCCACCATCATGATCGCGGAAAAAGCCGCCGCGATGATCCGCGCCGGAGCGCGGGCCGTGTGACGGTTGTCGCCACCACCGTCTGCGTTGCCGGTGGCGGGCCGGCCGGGCTGATGGTAGGGATTTTCTGGCACCCACCAGGATCGATGTGGTAGCGCTGGAAAACATGCCACCCTCCTGCGCGGTTTCCGTGGCGGCACGATCCATCCCACCACCTTGCAGGCGATGCGGGAATAGGGACTGCTGGACGCATTCTTTGCGCCTTCGGCATCAGGTAACCTTCACGCTCAGAATCTGGACCGGCGACGACCACCTAACCGTCGCGGATTTCCACCCACTGCCCGTGCCCGGCAACTTCATCGCAACGCGGTGCTCTATTTGCGCCGCTTCCCCGCGCGGCTGGTGGGACTGGGCGTGCGCCCCGAACATGTGCGATGTAACATCTAAATCAACCAGGAGGAAATCATGGCGGGCAGAGTCCCCTTCGCATCACTGGAACAGGCCATCGGCGTTGGGCGCACGATCGGCGCACCGGACGTGATGGCTACGCGCAACGCGTTCCGTACCTTGTCGAACAACGTGACGATGGCTCAGGGCGTGTTCACGCACCTCACCACCTTGCTAAACAAGAACACCTTCTCCACCCGGCTACGCGAACTCGCGATCATGCGCATCGGCTGGGTCACGGGCTCAGAATATGAATGGACACAGCATTGGCGCGTGGCAACCACCGCCGGCATTCCGGCAGACGATATTCTCGCCGTGCGGGATTGGAAGAATGCATCGCGCATGACACCGGCCGACCGGGCGATCCTGACCGCGACAGACGAAATGCTGGCGGGCGGCAAGATCGGCGACGCGACCTGGGCAGAGTGCTGCAAATACGTACTCACGGCGGCGGAACAGGTGGAGATGGTGGTCTGCATCGCCAACTGGATCATGTTTTCCAACATCCTGCGGACATTGGAAATTCCCGTGGAGGACGGCGTGATGCCCTGGCCGCCGGACGGCAAGGCACCCGGATAATCACGATATCGCTGCCTGCGTGCCGATTGGGTTCAGTACGCAGGCAGGTTTCGTTTAATCCTCGACGAAGGCTTTCTCTCGCACGCTACGCACATGCGGCAGCATGATTATAATCAACAGAACGGCGGCGGCGATCAGGAAGCCCAGGCTTAGCGGGCGTTGCAGGAACACCATCGGATCACCGCGCGAGAGCAGCATAGCCCGACGCAGATAGGTCTCCATCATCGGCCCCAGGATAAAGCCCAGCAACATCGGCGCCGGCTCGCAGCCCATCTTGATCAGCATATAGCCGAGCACGCCAAAGCCTGTGATCAGCAGCACTTCCTGGGCCGAGTTGTTCACGCTGTAAACGCCGATACAGCAGAAGAACAGGATGGCCACGGCGAGCAGCCGGTACGGCACGGTCAGCAGCTTCACCCATACTCCAACCATGGGCAGGTTGAAGACGATCAGCATGGCATTGCCGATCCACATCGACACGATCATGGCCCAGAACAGGCCGGGCTTGTCCGTCATTACCTGCGGGCCCGGGATGATGCCGTGGATCATCATGCCGCCGACCATCATCGCCATCACCGCATTGGACGGAATGCCGAGGGTGAGCATGGGAATGAACGATGTCTGCGCGCCGGCATTGTTGGCACTTTCCGGACCTGCCACACCCTGGATCATGCCGGTGCCGAATTTCTCCGGCGTCTTGGATAGTTTCTTTTCCAGCGAATAGGAGGCGAAAGAGGACAGCAACGCCCCACCGCCCGGCAAAATCCCGAGCAAGCTGCCCAGAGCGGTGCCGCGGAGGATTGCACCGGCCGAATCCTTGAGATCCTGCCATGTCGGCATCAGCCCGGAAATCTTGGAGCTGATGACGTCGCGGCGGTCCTTGCTAGTCAGGTTGGCCATGATCTCGTTGATGCCGAACACGCCCATGGCGATCGGCACGAAATTGATGCCATCGAACAGGATGCCAATGCCAAAATCATAACGCAGATTGCCGGTGTTCACATCGGTGCCGACAATGCCGAGCAGCAGGCCGAAGAAGATCATACTGACCGCCTTTAGGACGGAGCCTTGCGCCATCACGATGGCGGTAACCAGGCCAAAGACCATCAGCGAACAATAATCTGCCGGGCCGAAGCTTTGCGCCAACGTGGTCAGTGGTGGCGCGGCGACGGCGATGAGGATGGTAGCGACGGTGCCGGCAAAAAACGAGCCGATGGCGGCGATCGCCAGTGCGGGACCGGCCCGGCCCTGGAGGGCCATCTGATAGCCATCCAGGCAGGTGACTACGGAAGAGGATTCGCCCGGCAGATTGACCAGGATCGCCGTGGTGGAGCCTCCATACTGGGAGCCATAATAAATGCCTGCGAGCATGATCAGCGCGCCTTCCGCCGGTAAATAATAGGTAACCGGCAGCAGCAGCGCCATGGTGGCGACCGGGCCAAGGCCGGGCAGCACGCCGACAGCGGTGCCAACGACGGCGCCGACAAAGCACCAGAAGAGGTTCTGGAACGATCCAGCGACCGAGAGGCCGAGGGCGAGATTATCGGCGAGTTGGCTCAGTTCCACGGGAATGCCTTGATCGGCATGCCAAGTCCCCAGATGAACAGCGTAACCCCCATGACAATCAGGATCGCCGAAAAAATGGTAAATTCCTTCGGATAGAAATCATTCCCGGCAAAAGCGGCGGGGATGATCATCGCGATCATCGCGACCACCAGCCCTGCCGGATCGATCAGTAGGGCGAAGGCCGTGGCGGCGATGCTGATCAGGATGACCGGACGCCAAGCGATATGGCCCAACGGGTGACCTTCAACGAACAGCGACTTGATGAAGATGATGCCGCCGCTCCCGACCATGCCCCAGCACAGGATGCGCGGAAATACGCCAGTACCCAGGCGTGCGGGTGTGCCCACTGGATAGTCGCGGGCCACCCATAGGCCCACAAGGCCTATGGCGACAAAGAACAACCCGCATACTAGGTCCTGCGTATTGCGCAGGCCGAGCTTGCCACGGTTTCCTTTTCCAACACTCACTATTCTGCCTCCCTCGCGTTGTCGCATAATTTGCTATACTGAACCTAGGTGAAACCGAGCCGGGCGAAAAGGCCCCACTACGACACCCAGCTGACCAATCTTTCCCGGGATGGCGAGGCAGACAGCGTAACATGTCCTGGTGTATGGCCGGTACGATTTGCATCCCGATAGAATGGAGCCTCGAGACATGACGAGAATTCCGACAGTGGAGCCTGCGACAGGGCAAGCTTCGACCGGACGCAAGATCAACCGGCGGATGGCATTGCGTGGCCTGGGGGCCGCCCTGGCCACGCCGGCGCTAACTTCGGGCGCGGGGGCACAGGATGCCTGGCCGACGCGGCCCGTGAGGCTGATCGTGCCCTACGCACCGGGCGGGGCGTCGGATTTCATCGCCCGACCCTGGGCGGATAAGTTGCAGCAGGCGTTCGGCCAGCCCTTCATCGTCGATAATCGCGGTGGCGCGGCGGGGTCTATAGGCACCGAGGCCGGCGCGCGCGCCGCGCCAGACGGCTATACGTTCCTGCTCACGCCGGGGGCGACGCTGAGCGTGCTGCCGCAGCTGCGCAAAGTGCCCTACGATCCGATCAAGGACTTTGTGCCGGTTGGGCGCGTCGGCGATCTGGTGTGCGGCTTCGTCATTCGCGTCGATACCGGACCCTCCTCGATGAAGGAAGTGGTAGAATACGCGAAGAAGAACCCCGGCAAGCTGGCGTTCGGCTCCGCCGGCCTCGGCACCTATACGCAGATGCGTCTCGAAATGCTGAAGATGCGCGCCGGCATCGACATCCTGCATGTGCCCTATCGCGGCAGCGCCGATGCGCTGAACGATTTACTGGGCGGGCAGGTGCAGATGATGAACGAAATCGTCGTGCTGCCGCATGTGCGCGCCGGTAAGCTGAAGCTGCTAGGTATTAATTTTCCAACACGCCACCCCGATTTTCCGGACGTACCGACCCTTACGGAGGCGGGTTACCCGGATTCGGACGTGCCGATCTGGTATTCGATCCAAGCGCCAACGGGAGCACCGGCGCCGATCCTGGAAAAATTCAACGCCAAAATCAATGAAATCTCCGCCACGCCGGAGATGATCAAGCGGATGCGAGAGATCAATGTGGTGGTGCCGCAACAAACCCTGTCCGCCTTGCTGGCCTATCGGGAAGCCGACATGGTATCGAATGGGAAATTGATAAAAGAAGCCCATATCAAGCTGGATTGAGGACGAACGATGCCACGCGAGACACCAATATTTGGCCGCCGCGCGACCCTGGGCCTGGGGCTCTCCGCCCTGGCCTGGCCGGCTTTGGTGCGCGCGGCCGATCCCTGGCCCACGCGTCCTGTCAAGCTGATCGTTCCCTATGCGCCCGGCGGTGCGGGGGACACGATCGCGCGGCCCTGGGCGGAGCGGCTGGGCCAGGCCTTCAACCAGACCTTCGTGGTGGAGAACCGTGGCGGCGCCGCCGGTGCCATCGGTACGGAAGCCGCCGCGCGCGCCGCACCGGATGGCTACACGTTCCTTGCCAGCACCTCCGCCCCGCTGACCGCGCTACCGCAATTGCGCCCGGTTGCCTACGACGTGCGCAAGGATCTGATGCCGGTAGGACGGATGGGCGACACGCTTGGCGGCTTCGTCATCCATCCCAAACACGGGCTGAACACGCTGGCGGAGGTGGTGGAGTATGCGCGGAAAAACCCCGGCAAGCTCACCTTCGGCTCCGCCGGCCTCGGTACCTCGACGCAGATGCGCCTGGAAATGCTGAAGCTACGCGCCAAGGTGGACATCCTGCACGTGCCCTATCGCGGCAGCGCGGACGCGCTGAACGATTTGCTAGCCGGACATGTGGACATGATGAATGAGATCGTCGTGCTGCCGCATGTGCGCGCCGGCAAACTGAAGCTGCTGGCAATCAACCACGCCAGGCGCAATCCCGAATTCCCCGATACCCCCACGCTCGCCGAAGCTGGCTATCCAGATTCCGACGTGCCTATCTGGTACTCGGTGTGGGCGCCCACGGGCACACCGAAGGAGATCGTCGCGCAGATGAGCGCAAAGATGATCGAGATCGGCAACAGCGACACCATGCAGAAGCGCCTCCGCGAAATCAGCACCGCGCTGACCCCGATGACAATCGACGAGCTCGGCGCATTCTACGACAAGGACCGAACGCAGATCGGTATGCTTATTAAGGAAGCGAATATCCGGCTGCAATAGGCCGCGTCCACCTCCTCCACGCATTTACTTTTTTTTCCGCCCCGGCCTCAGTAGACAGCCGGGTCAGCCGCTCGGCTGGTCGTGCCGGACGCTAGAAAAAAACATTTTCTCAGAGAGACCGACCATATGCCCATCACCGGCGCCTTGATCGAACCCGTGCTGCCTTGCCCTCGCTCGGCGTCACCCTCCCCTGCCCGAGGCCGCCAATCGCCCGGAAGACCTGACCGCATTCTACGACGTGGATACGGACCGAAACGCCACGTTCATTCGGGAAGTAAATATTAGCCTGGGCTGAACCATCTGTCAGCCGACATGATCCAACCCGACATCGAGCACGCGCGAGGAATGCGTCAGCCAGCCGGCGGAGAGTAAATCCACCCCGGTTTCTGCGATCGGTGGCGCCGATTCGGGCGTGATGCGCCCGGACGCTTCCAGCATCGCGCGCCCATTGGTCATCGCCACGGCACGGCGCAGATCAGCGAGGCTCAGATTATCGAGCAGCACGGCCTCAGCGCCCGCGGCCAGGGCTTGCTCAAGCTGGGCGAGCGTGTCCACCTCTACCTCGATCTTCACCAGATGACCGACGGCGGCGCGGGCGCGCCCGATGGCTGCGGCCACACCACCGGCGACGGCGACATGATTGTCCTTGATCAGCACCGCGTCATCCAGGCCAAACCGATGGTTAGCGCCGCCACCGCAGCGCACGGCGTATTTCTGCAAGGCCCGTATCCCCGGCATGGTTTTACGCGTGCAGGTGATTTTTGCCCGATATGGCCGGATCGCATCGGCGATGCCCGCGGTCGCTGTGGCAACGCCGGAAAGATGGCCCAGAAAGTTAAGAGCTACCCGTTCGCCGGACAGAATCCCGCGCGCGGGGCCGGAGATCGTAGCAATCGCGTCACCCGGCTTCACCCGGCTGGCATCGGGCAGATGCACATCGACGCGAATGTCCGGATCCAGCAGGCGAAACGCCATGATAGCAATATCGAGGCCAGCAACGGCACCATCCTGACGCGAGCCAATGACGGCGGACAGGCGATGGCTAGCGGGCACGATCGCATCCGTGGTGATGTCCCCCGCCCTGCCGAGATCTTCGGCCAGGGCAGCGCGAACCAGATTTTCATAGAGCAGCGCCGGAAGTTTCGGGACGCTTATTTCCATGGCCATTTACCGCACGGCCAGCATACGTTCGACGGCGCGGCGCGCACGCCGGGCGATGGAGGGATCGATCGTGACTTCATGCGTCATCGTCTCCAGCGCGCGGCGAATGCCAGAAAGGGTGATTCGCTTCATATGCGGGCAGAGATTGCACGGGCGCATGAATTCGGTCTGCGGATTAAGCGCAGCGACGTTATCGGCCATGGAGCATTCAGTGACCATGACGACGCGCGCCGGACGGCGCTGGGAGACATAATCCGACATCGCGGCGGTGGACCCAGTGAAATCCGCTTCCGCCACCACCTCCGGCGAGCATTCGGGATGTGCCAGCACCACTACGCCGGGGCGATCCTTGCGGTACTCGCGGATATTCTCCGCCGTGAAACGCTCATGCACCTCGCACCTACCATGCCAGGCGATGATTTTTACTCCCGTCTCGGCAGCGATGTTCCGCGCTAGATATTCGTCGGGGATCATGATGACTTCCGGCACACCGAGGCTTTCGATGATCTTCCTGGCATTACCGGACGTGCAGCAGATATCGGACTCGGCTTTGACATCCGCGGAGGTGTTCACATAGGTCACCACCGGCACGCCGGGATATTTCTGCTTCAACAGCCGCACATCGGCGCCGGTGATGGATTCCGCCAGCGAACAACCGGCTTCCAGATCGGGGATCAATACTTTCTTGTCGGGGTTCAGCAACTTCACCGTTTCGGCCATGAAATGCACGCCAGCCATGAGAATGACGGAAGCCCGCACCCCCACCGCTCCGCGCGCCAGGGCTAGGCTGTCGCCCACGATGTCGGACACGCCATGGAAAATTTCCGGGGTCTGGTAGTTGTGTCCCAGGATGATGGCGTCGTGTTCTTTCTTCAGGGCCTCGATCGCCACGGCGTCATCGGCATAGACCGGCCATTCGATGGGCGGGATGGCGCCCCTGACCTTGGCGTAGAGCGCGGCGGCCTGGTCCATGCGGGTCAGGGTTGGGCGAGGGGCGGTGGAACTGAATGTAACGGACATGAGACGCTCGCTCCAATTATACTCTTTTTGAGTATTAAATAGCCAAGAAGAAGGCCGAATGGTCGGCGTGACCATCCGGCTCATGCTCAGACTGAGCAGATTTTAATGCTGGCAATGAGTATATGGGTTGTCAAGCGCCCAGCGAGCTCGGTGCAAGTGCCAGTCAGACGGCGTCCGGCTACACCGCGTCGCGTAGCAACTCCTGCACCACGCGTTCCAGATGCGCGACCGTGCCGCAGGTAGCGACCGTGTGACAAAATGGCATGTAGCGCAGCATGTCTGAATCCCCCGTTCCCCAGGACGCCCAGTGCTCGGGGTTCAGCCAGATCACCCGCGACGCGCGGTTGAAGATTTTTTCCATCAGGTCAGCGCGGGCTGCGTTGCGGTTACCGCGCGCGTCGCCCAAGATGATGACCGTGGTCTTGCGATCCAGGTCGCCCATCGCGAGATGATCAAAATCTTCCAGCGACTTGCCGTAATTAGTAGAACGAAACCCCACCGCCTCCAGGATTTTCAGGATCGCCGGTTCGATCTCCTCGCGTTCAAGGATCTCGCTGACATCGATCAGATCGCCGGAGAAAGCGAACGACCTGATATCGCGCATCGTATCTGTCAGCGTGTAAAGGAACAGCAACAGAAATCGCGCAACCTGGGCGACGGAACCGGAGACGTCGCAGATCGCCATTACCTTCGGCTTGTCGATCTTTTTGCGCTTCCACACCGTACGAAACGGAATTGAATCGAACGACATGTTGCGCTTGATGGTGCGGCGGATATCCAGCACGCCCTTGCGATCGCGGTGCCGCGTGCGGCCATATTTACTGGCAATGCGTTTCGCCATGTCACGCACCAGCGCGTGCATACGGTCGAAATCGCGGCGATCGAGGGAGGAAAGCTGCGCCGTCCGCAGCGCGCCTTCGCGTATCTCGCGCCGCGTGCCGGCACCGAACAGCGCCAGTTGGCGTTCGACGAAGGCGCGCGTACGCTCGGCCAGGTCCTTACGCAGACTGTCCAGCCGTTCACCCAGGGAAACATCGTCCGGGTTCGCGCTGCCGCGCAGGGCTTCAATCTCGCGTTCCAGCGTGCTCAGCCCAATGCGGTCCAGGATGCGGCGAGCATACATATTGGTTTGCGTGAAAAGCGAGATGTTGGACACGCCGACATCTTCCGCCGCCGTTTCTATCGCTGCCGCGAGGCCTACCTCGTCATTGGCGAGCAGTATTTTTCCCAATGCGCTGCCTGAACTCTGGCTATTACCGGAACCGCCACCACCGCCCTGGCCTTCGCCGCCACCCTGGCCTTCGACGCCGCCCTGGCCGTTGCCTGGCATCCCGTCTAGATCAAAATCGAAATCCAGCCCTATCGGAAATTGCAGAGAAGACTTAGCCGCCATGGCTTCGCGTTTGAAATAAAGATCAAAACAATCCTCGAACAGGATTTTTTCTTCCGATGTCTTCGCCAAAGTTAACGACAGGGAATCCTTTAGCGCCTGGCGGTCGTTATAGCCAATGGTGGCGACAGTGTGGAACGCGTCGATCGCCTCCGCCACTGAAATCCGCACTCCATTGCCGCGAGCCGCGCGCAGAAGTCGCAGGATGACCTCGTTCATCAATCGGCCGCCACGGCCTCGCCTCCTTCGGGTCCAACACCTTCCTTGAGCGCCTTGTGAGTAAGCTCAGCGGCGCGGCGGGTACCGGTATTCATATCGCCCTCGAACTTCAGTAGCACGTTCAACGTGTCCTGCACCGTCTGCACATTCAGATCCTTGGCATGCAGCAGAAGCAAGGCGCGCGCCCAGTCTATTGTCTCGCTGACCGATGGCAGTTTCCGTAAATCGATGGAGCGCAATTGCTGAACGAAGCTGACCAGTTGCTTGCGCAAATGCAGGCTCACTTCCGGCACGCGGCTGTCGATGATCCGTTCTTCCAACTTCTGGTCCGGATAGCCGATATGCAGATGCAAACAACGCCGCTTCATCGCGTCGCCGAGATCGCGCGTATTGTTCGATGTCAGCAGCACCACGGGCGGCACAATAGCGCTGACGGTGCCGATCTCGGGGATCGAGACCTGATAGTCGGAAAGGATTTCCAGCAAAAGCGCCTCGAACTCCTCATCCGCCTTGTCGATTTCATCGACCAGCAGCACCGCACCTTGCTGCATTAGCAGCGCGCGCAGAAGCGGTCGGGGTTCGAGAAAGTCGTGGCTGTAGAACACGTCCGAAAAACTGCTCAACCGCTTCAGCGCATCGGCGAGGCTATCGGTGTCCTTAAAACTATCGCCCAGCTTATCCTTCAGGATCTGGGTATAAAGCAGCTGCTTGCCGTATTTCCATTCGTACAGGGCCTTGGATTCATCGAGCCCCTCGTAGCATTGCATGCGGATCAGCGGCAGACCGAGGAACTCAGCTGCAGCCTTCGCCAGCTCCGTCTTGCCCACCCCCGCCGGGCCTTCCACCAAGATCGGCTTCTGCAGCCGCAAGGATAGGAACAAAGCCGTGGCGATCTGGCGTGACGGGATATAACCGGCGCGCACCAGCCCATCCTCCACCGCTTCGATATTTGGAACTTTTGTGCTGGCTATACTGGTCACGGGCAAACCTTATCAGAAGCAAAACCTTGTTGCGGGAGAGGAATACTGGCGAGTAGCGTCGCTCCATCTGCCTATCCCGCCACGCCCCAATTGGCAACCAAGGAGAGTATATATCCGGCCATGACCGGGTTTGCTCCGCCGATCGCGAGTTATGCACTGATCGGCGATCGTTGCTCCGCGTCGCTGGTGAGCCGCGCCGGCCTCAGATCTCCTCCACCCGCTCCACCCCCGGCACCACCTTCATGGCCTGGGCGAGGCGGGGGGAAACGTTGTAGCCACCCGGCAGCGCGACCTCCACGCTTTGCGCGTCATCCAACCGAGGCAGCAGCACCACGCGGCCCTTGCCCCGGCCTTCGCGTTTCAGTAGGGCGCGCACCTGCGCCACCGCTTCCGTGGTATGTACCCAGACGCGCATACCGCCAGCGGTGTTGGCGGCGGCCTGATCCAGCGCGGTAACCGATTGCGCGGTGATACGCAGGGCCTCGCCCTCGCGTTTGAGTTCCGCGTTGACCAGGATGCAACTGCCTTCCACCAGAAGATCGCGGGCCTGCGCCAGCACTTCGCTGAACACGGTGACTTCATACGATCCGCCGGCATCTGATAGGCGGATCCAGGCCATGCGGCTGCCGGTTCGGGTGATTCGTTCCTTGCGCCCGATCACCGTGCCGGCGAGTTTTACGCGCGCGGTGCCAGATGGCAGGCAGGCCTCCATCCGGTTCGACGCCAGCACGCCGAGGCGGCGCAGCGCGCCGGCAAAAACGTCCAGCGGATGGGAGGTGAGGTGGAACCCCACCGCCTCGGCCTCAAAGCCCAGCCGATCCAGCGGCGCCCAGTCTTGTGTATCGGGCAGGGGTAGGGGCTCGGGGCGGTTGCCGCCACCGAACAGGCCCGCCTGGCCGCTTTCAGCTTCGGCGGCGCGGGCCTGGGCGCGCCTCAGGATGGTATCGGCGCCGGCGAACAAGCGATTACGGTTGGCATCCAGCACATCAAAGGCGCCGGCACGGGCGAGGTTCTCCATCTGCATACGATTGAGCGCGCGCGGATCGATACGAGCGGCGAAATCGGCGATATCCTCGAACGCCTGGCCGTCGCGCGCAGCAACGAGGGATAGCATGGCCGCGTAACCCACCTTCTTGACCGCGGCCAGCGCATAGCGAATGGCAAGGCAGCCGTCCGCCTGCTTCTCCACTGTAAAATCAGCACCAGATCGGTTAATGTCGGGTGGCAGGATACGAATGCCCATCCGCTCCGCTTCCTGCTTTAGCGCCGCTAACCGGTCCGTATTACCCAAGGCCAGCGACATGCAGGCAGCGATGAAGACCTCCGGGTGGTTGGCCTTCATCCATGCCGTTTGATAAGCAACAAGTGCATACGCAGCCGCGTGCGACTTGTTGAAACCGTAATCGGCGAATTTCGCCATCAACTCGAAAACCTCTTCCGCCTTTGCTTTCACAATGCCGCGCTCGGTGGCCCCCTTGACGAAAATTTCCTGCTGCGCGTTCATCTCCGCGCGAACTTTCTTGCCCATAGCGCGGCGCAACAAATCGGCGCTGCCGAGGCTATAGCCGCCCATCTTCTGCGCGATCTGCATCACCTGTTCCTGATAGACCATGATACCGTAGGTTTCGGACAGGATTTCCATCAGCTCGGGATGTGGCGGCTGCCATTTTTCGCCATGCTTGCGCCGGCAGTAATCGGGGATATTGGCCATCGGCCCAGGACGGTAGAGGGCGACGGCGGCGATCAAATCCTCGAACCGGTCAGGGCGCATCTGGCGCAGCACATCGCGCATACCCTGGCCTTCCAACTGGAACACGCCCCCGGCATCGCCGCGGGTGAGCATGTCGTAAGATTTGGCATCATCCAACGGCAATTTTTCCAAATCGACATGGATATTTAGTTCGCTAAGGAATTTCACCGCGCGTTGCAGGATGGTCAGCGTGGTCAGGCCAAGGAAGTCAAACTTAACAAGCCCCGCCTGCTCTACCTGCTTCATCGAATATTGCGTGACGAGAAATTCCGAGCGCGGATCGCGATATAGCGGCACCAATTCTATCAGCGGGCGATCCCCAATGACGACACCCGCGGCATGGGTGGAAGCGTGACGGTAGAGCCCTTCGAGCTGCAAGGCGATTTCCAACAGACGCGAAATGGCTTCGTCGCTGTCGCGCAGTTCCCGCAGCCGAGCTTCGCCGTCGATGGCTTGTTGCAGGGTCACGGGCTTGGCCGGGTTATTAGGAATCAGTTCGGCGACTTTATTGACATGACCATAGGCCATACCCAGTACGCGGCCCACATCGCGCACGGCGGCGCGGGCTTGCAGTTTCCCAAAGGTGATGATCTGCGCCACGCGGTCGGTGCCATATTCCTTACGGACATAATCTATCACCTCATCGCGGCGATCCTGGCAGAAATCAATGTCGAAATCTGGCATCGACACACGTTCGGGGTTAAGAAAGCGTTCGAACAACAGGCCAAAGCGCAGTGGATCGAGATCGGTGATGGTCAGCGCCCAAGCAACGACGGAACCGGCACCTGACCCACGGCCAGGACCGACGGGGATTTTCTGTTTTTTCGCCCATTGGATGAAATCGGCAACGATGAGGAAATAGCCAGGGAAACCCATCTTTTCGATCACCTCCAGCTCGTAATCGAGGCGCTCGCGATAACGCGCACGAGTTTTGGGATCGGGATTGATCGCGTCCATGCGGCGTACCAATCCGGCGATGGCCATTTCCGTGATGGTTTCGGCTTCACTCGCCCCTTCATGGACTTTGGGGCAGACAGGAAGCAGCGGTTTACGGGATTCGGCCATTACCGCACAACTACGCGCAATGGCGATGGTGTTGTCGCAGGCGTCCGGAATATCTGCGAACAGCGCGCGCATGACATTCGCCGGCTTGAACCAATGCTCCGGCGTGACGCGGCGGCGAGTTTGTTCCGATAACAGACGGCCCTCGGCGATACAAAGCAGGGCGTCATGGGCCGCGTGCATCTCTGGCTGGGCAAAGAAGCAATCGTTGGTGGCGGCTAGCGGAATAGCGCGCGCATCGGCCAGCGCAATCAGGCCGGGTCCAATGGCACGCTCGATATCCAGTCCGTGGCGGTGCAGCTCCATGATGGTATGGCCGGGGAATGCCTCGACCATACGCGCCAACAGCGCTTCCGCTGCGTCCTTCTGGCCTTCGGCAAGCAGGCGCGCGATGGGGCCGAGCGTGCCGCCGGTGAGCAGATAAAGTCCGTGCGCGTGGGCGGCGATGACATCGAATGTGAGTTGCGCGCGCAAGGTCGGATCCGATTGCAGGAAGCCGAGGGAGGACAGCCGTTGCAGGTTAGCCAGCCCCGCCGTGTCGCGCGCCAACAGCGCAACGGGATCAGGCGGGAGACGTGGGTTGTCGTCTCGCGTCAGCATGATCTGGCAGCCGATAATCGGTTGTATGCCCTTGCCGATGCAGTATTGGGAAAATTCCAGCGCGCCGAACAGATTGGCAGTGTCGGTGATCGCCACGGCCGGCATCCCATTAGCGCGGGCGAGTGTAGGAATCTGGTCGACCTTAATCGCACCCTCGCTGAGCGAATAGGCTGAATGGACGCGCAAATGGACAAAACCGGCGTGGCTCATAGGGACCCCCGAGTCGCTCTCAGGCGTAGGGTACGACTTTTCCATCCCGCAGGGTAATGGTGCGGTCCATGCGCGCGGCCAGATCGGGATTATGGGTCGCGATCAGGGCGGCAACGTTCTGGGTGCGGACAACGGACAGAAGCTCGTCGAAGACGATGGACGCGGTGGCGACATCCAGATTGCCGGTGGGTTCGTCCGCCAGCAGGATGGCCGGCGCGTTGGCCAGCGCACGCGCAATGGCGACCCTTTGCTGCTCGCCGCCGGAAAGTTTGCCGGGCAGATGATTTTCCCGGTCGGCGAGGCCGAAAGCCACGAGCAAAGCGCGCGCGCGCTCCGCCGCCTGCACCCGCGGCTTGCCGGCAATGAGTTGCGGTAGGATGACGTTTTCGAGCGCGGAAAATTCGGCCAGCAAATGATGGAACTGATAGACAAACCCGATTCTGTCGCGGCGAATGGCGGTGCGCTCCGTGTCCGGTAGTTTTCCGGCGTCGCGGCCGAGAACGCTGACCTTGCCGCTATCGGGCTTTTCCAGCAAGCCGGCGAGATGCAGCAAGGTGGACTTACCGGCGCCGGAGGGCGCGACCAGGGCGACGATTTCGCCGGCGCGCAATGAAAAATCCACGCCGCGCAAGACCGGTAGCTCGCCGGCTTCCGTACGGTAAATACGCTGGACGTTTTGCAGGACGAGGGAATCACTCATGGCGAAGCGCCTCCACCGGATCGGTGCGCGCGGCGCGCCAGCTGGGATAGAGCGTGGCCAGAAAAGCCAAGAACAATGCCATGCCCATGACCTCCGTTACCTCCGTCCAATCGAGGCGTGAAGGTAGATGGGTTAGGTAATAGACCTCTGAACTAAAAACATCGGTTCCGGTGACGGTTTCCACCCAGCCCTGGATGGTCTGGATATTCCAGCAAAAAACTACGCCGATAATTAGCCCTACAAAGGTGCCGATAACACCGACCGAGGCACCGCACATCAGAAAGATACGCATGATGGCGCCACTGCTGGCACCAATGGTACGCAGGACCGCGATATCCTTCGTCTTGTCCTTCACCATCATGATCATGGACGAGATGACGTTGAAGGCGGCGACCAGGATGATGAGAGTAAGAATGAGAAACAGCACATTGCGCTGTACCTGTACGGCAGTGAAAAAGCTGTTATTGGCCTGCTGCCAGTCCACTACCTGCACCGGTGTTCCGATTAATGCCGCGCGAATGGCGCTTGTGACTTGAGCGACCCGCTTGGGGTCCGTCACCGTCACTTCGATATGCGAGGCGTTGTCGGGTTTCTGGAAAAAAATTTGCGCGGCGGCCAGCGGCAGAAACACATAGTTGCTATCATACTCGTTCATACCGACCTGAAAAATCGCTACCACCTTATAAGCGCGCACGCGTGGGATGGTGCCAAAGGCGGTGATGGCGCCTTGCGGCGAGACCAGGGTGACATCAGCACCCAGGCGTAGGCCGAAGCGGCGCGCGACGCCGACGCCGACGACGATGGCATCCTCGCCATGGAAATCATCGAGGCTACCGGCAACCACATGCTCACTGACAGCCCGCAAACGGCGAAAATCATCCTGGCGGATACCGCGCACCTGGGCACCGCTGTTGGTGCCGCGATTATCGGTCAGCAAGACCTGACCATCCACCACCGGGGTAGCAGTGACGACATCGGGGATTGCGCGGATTTTCGCCACCATTTCGTCGAATTTTACCAATGGCGCGCCGGCACCATAAATGCCGAGATGACCATTGAAGCCGAGGATACGTGACAAAAGATCGGCCTTGAAGCCGCCCATAACGCTCAACACGATGATCAGGGTGGCAACGCCGAGCGCGATTCCGATGAGAGAAAAACTGGCGATGACGCTGACGAATCGCTCGCCACGACGGGCGCGCAGGTAACGTCCGGCGATGGTCCGTTCAAAGGTGTTGAACAGAGTCATGGAGGCGCCGCGTGTTCGTGGGGGCGCAAGGCAAGACGTAGATGCCCGCCTGCGCGGTCATGACGGTGTTGGGGATGGCCACGATGAAACAAAATAATCGCCGTTGGAATCAGATGATGCGGGCCAAGGCGGCGTCCACCGAAATTTTGTGGCGCTCTCCGGTAGCGCGGCGTTTCAGTTCTACCACGCCATTGGCTACGCCGCTTGGGCCGACGATGATTTGCCAGGGCAGGCCCATCAGATCGGCATCGGCGAATTTTTCACCAGCGCGCGCATCCCGATCATCGTAGATGGCCTGGCCGCGCAAGGCAGTATAGAGCGTATCACAAATCTTATCACAGGCGGCGTCACCAGCGCGCAGGTTAAGGATTGTGGTTTTGTAGGGCGCAACGACGTCTGGCCAGATGATCCCGGCCTCATCATGGCTGGCCTCGATGATGGCGCCGACGAGGCGGGAGACCCCGATACCGTAGCTACCCATTTCCGGAATCAATTGCTTGCCATCGGCTCCGGAAACGGAGAGACCCATCGCCTTAGAATATTTAGTACCGAAGTAAAAAATATGGCCAACTTCGATGCCGCGCCCTTCGCGGCGGCGCGTGGGAGAAATGTTGTTCCAACTGACCAGATTATGTTTCTCATCGGTCGCGGCATATTGCGAGGTCATCAGATCATAAAAGCGCTGCAAATCCTCATCTGATTGATGGTTAAAGCCGCCACCCTGATAGTCGATTTCTTCGAAAGATGCATCGTAATAAACTTGGCTTTCTCCGGTCGGCGCCAAAATAATAAACTCATGGCTGAGGTCCCCACCGATCGGGCCGGTATCGGCGACCATAGGAATCGCCTTCAAGCCCATGCGCTGGAAGGTCCGCATATAGGCCAGCATCATCTGCCGGTAGACACGAACTGCGCCCTCGTAGTCGACGTCGAACGAATACGCATCCTTCATCAGGAATTCACGCCCGCGCATGACCCCGAAGCGAGGGCGCACCTCGTCGCGGAATTTCCATTGGATATGGTACAGCACCTGCGGCAGGTCGCGATAGCTTTTCGCGCCCTGCCGCATTAGGTCGGTGACCATCTCCTCATTCGTCGGGCCGAACAGCATTTCGCGGTCGTGGCGGTCGGTGATGCGCAGCATTTCCTTGCCGTAATCATCATAGCGGCCGGACTCCCGCCACAGCTCGGCCGGCTGGATGGTGGGCATCAGCAATTCCTGCGCACCGATCGCATCCTGCTCTTCGCGCACGATCTGCTCGATGTGGCGCAGCACGCGGTAGCCCATCGGCAGCCAGGCATAGATGCCGGCCGAGGTCTGCCGCACTAGCCCGGCGCGCAGCATCAGCCGGTGCGAGGCGATCTGGGCCTCGGATGGCGTTTCCTTAAGCGTGGGGACGAAGGCGCGCGAGAGCAGCATGAGCGATGATCCGGATGGGGGAATGTTGGCGAGACCCTAGTCGCGTGAGGAGCGCGCCGCCAGATGGAGCAGATTTTGGCTGGGGCGCTCTACCCCGCGCCAAAGCATAAGCGACAGAATGGGCGTCGCCGCGACGGTGGTGGAGGCAAAAATCCCGGCGTGATCGGCGAGCACCATGGCTATGCCACGCCAGAGCGCGGCCTGGAGCATCTCCACCGCCGCGAAACTCATATAAAAACTTTAGGAGAGAATGCCGGCGAAGACAAATCCCGGCAGGCGGGTGAGCAGATTTTCCCTGCCCTGCTCGCGCGACCAGCCCGGCAATGTTGACGAAAATATTGGTAACCGACGGCGTATCATAGGTCCCGAACGCGTCCAGAGCGGCGCACAACGCGCCGGCCTATGCGAAATTCGGCGAAGCACGCCAACAACACGGCGAGGGAGCCCAGCGCGCCAGCACCATGCGGGCCAGGAATTCTGGCGCGAACCGGCCCAAAGTCAGAGCGGTAGGCGAGGTTGAGATGCATGCCCGCGCCGGCCAGCCCCACCTCCGCCAGTACGGCCAGCGGCGCTGCCAACACCGGGGCGGCCTGCCGGGGCGGCGCATGCCGGCCCACGGTGCCGGCAACGCCAGATACCCCGCCCACTCGGTGCTGATTGACCAGGACCAATAGTTCCAGGTCTCGCATTTGGCGGCGCCCGAGCCATGCACCAGCAGTAGGTTCTGCAGCAAAGAGCCGGTAACAAAACGACCGGGCTCGCGCGAGGCAATACTGATAGCGGTGCCGCCCACGAGCAGCAGGGCTAGTATGATGATCACGGAAAGGTGAATAAAATAGATGCGGTATAGACGCCGCAGCTAGAAGCTGCGCGATGCCGCACCGGACTGATCCAGGCGCGGATGGATAGGCGCCAGGACCAGCCCCGGGAGAATAAAAAACACATTTACCCCCAGATTGTCGCACCAAATCATGGCTACCAGCAGGCCGCCGTTGCAACCGGCGCCGGTGAAGAGTGAGACCGCGTTGCGTGTCTCCGCTCGTCTCAACCGGACGACCCCCGGGTTGGGCAGCGACGTTAAAGCTCGGGTGGGTGTGCGCATCAGCCGCTCACAATGATCCAGGGCCCCGCGTCAAGACATTCCGCTGGAGGCGGCCGAGACAGACGCTGAAGGGGCGCCAGGTTGCGGCCGAGGTTGAACGGGTCGACCGGCGTCTACAGCGGCGCAAACAGCAGGCCGAAGCCGGCGACATCGTTCTGCTTTGCGGTGACGAGAGTGAGGCTCTGCCTACCTCGCCCGCGTCTGGGCGAAGACCCGGGCGGTTCTGCAGGTTCCCGCACCAGGACAGCCAATCAAACTGGTCGTCCTGGTGGAGGAGAATGGTCCGATACACACCACAAGCTACCCGCGGCCGCGCCGGCGGCACGTGCCCAGTGGCGCACCGCCGAGTGGTTGCCAAAGTATGCGCCATAACTGAACAACATCGAACGAGACAACGTCAAACGGGTCTGGCACGACCTCA
>CAMBMS010000018.1 GCA_945868845.1 Asaia bogorensis
CGCAGCCGACCGGCCTGGGGATGGTCGTTCTCCACCACGATGCCAGCGGCTTCGATTTGCGGATGGCTGATCATCTGCGCGCGCGTCAGCACGGGCGTACAGGGCACACCGACCGGTTCCAACAACGCCATCCACTCGTCCGTCGTGCGGCCGATCAATAGCGACTGGATTAACGCGAGGCGATCATTGATATTGAGGTCGCGTAATTCCGTGGTGGCGAAGCGCGGATCGTCCAGCCACTCCGGGTGGCCAAAAGCCTGGCACAATGCCTTCCATTGCGCGTTGGTCATGACGGCGACACTCATATAGCCGTCCTTGGTTTCATAGATCAGATCAATGAAGCTGGCAGCGCGCTGCTGCGTCACGCTTTTCCCTACATAGGTCTGCGCGCCCATGTCGGATGACCATAAAAAAGCAACGATCGCGTCCAGCATGGAAACACGCACATGCTGACCCCCGCCTTTCCCTGGTCCGGTACGGGCGCGCGCCAGCAAGGCGGCGGTGATCGCCTGCGCCGTGGTCAGCGCGGTAACCTTATCCGGCAGGATGGTGCGCACCAGCCGCGGGCGCTCCGCGTCCGAGCCACCCTGAACCGAGGCCAACCCCGACAGCGCCTGGATGATGGGATCATAGACCGGCTTGTGGGCGAAAGGTCCGGTTTCTCCAAAACCGCTGATCGAGACATAGATGATATCGGGCGCCACCACCCGGATTGCGGCTTCACCCACGCCGAGCCGGTCCACCACACCAGGGCGAAAATTCTGCACCAACACGTCGCATGTCGCCGCGAGGCGCTTGACGACGGCCACACCATCCGGGTGGCGCAGATCGAGCGCGATGGAGCGCTTGTTGCGGTTGTTGTTCAAGAAGCTGGCCGACATCCCACCTTGTTTGTTGCCAGCACTGCGAGTAAAATCGCCGGTGCCGAGCGGTTCCACTTTGATCACATCGGCACCCTGATCGGCCAGCACCATCGTGCCATAAGGGCCGGAGATGACGGCGCTGAGATCAAGGATACGATAACCGTGCAGTGGTCCGGGCATGTTAGGTCTCATCGAAATAAAGGGACATCCCAACAATCCTAGCGCACACGACCAGACATTGTCGCGCCTAGATTGCGCTCCCCCAGCCCAATGACAACAGGGTTCAGTTGGCTGTGCCTACCATCCGTTCCGCTTGCACCGCGTCACGGCCATGTTCGTTCGCCCGGCGACGATAGCGGAGCAGCTGCTTGCTAACATGCACCGTCGCCGCGTCACAGGCCAGGTGCGCCGTCGAGGCCTCCCCAGTGCTGCGAGTCTGGTCGATTCCAACAAAACTCCGGACATCCCCGCATCAAACCTCAATTCCTCCAAAGAGGTACCCCAGTTGGATGGGTAGAAAAATGTGACATTAGCTTTTTCGCAAGAAATCGTCTTAGGCCATCGCCATTTTTTCTCGCTTGCGTTGCACGGAGCTGGGAATGTGCAAGATATCACGGTATTTGGCGACGGTACGCCGAGCGATGTCCACCCCTTCTTTGCGCAAGGCGCCGACGATTGCATCGTCGGACAGGATTTCATTCGCCGCCTCCGCCGCTACTAGCGCGAGAATGCGTTGGCGAACGAATTCCGAGCTATGACTTTCGCCGCTGGTGCTGTTGATTGCGGTGGTAAAGAAAAATTTAAGTTCGAACACACCGCGCGGAGTAGAGATATATTTATTGGCGGTCACACGGCTGACGGTGCTTTCATGCATCTCCACCAGCTCCGCCACATCGCGCAGGATCAGCGGGCGCAACTGGCTGATGCCGTAGCGGAAGAAATTCTCTTGCCGGCGGACGATTTCGGTGGCGACCTTTAGAATTGTCTGTGCGCGCTGTTGCAGCGATTTCACTAGCCAGTTGGCCGATTGCAGATGCTCGGCCAGAAAAATTTTTCCGGCGCGATCGGCGCGCGGCGTAACGCGAGCGTGGAAGGATTGATTGACCAACACGCGCGGCATGGTCTCGGGGTTCAGTTCCAGCACCCAGCCCCCATCCGACGCGGCGCGCATCAGCACGTCAGGCACCACCGTGATCGGCACGTCGGCATCGTATCCCGCCGCCGGTTTCGGATCGAGCCGGCGTATTTCGGCCAGCATATCCATCAGATCCTCCATATCCACGCCGCAAATCGCGCAAAGCTGCCGCATCTCCCGCCGTGCCAGAAGATCGAGATTGTCGAGTAAACTGACCATCGCCGGGTCCAACCGGTTCTTCTCCGCTAGTTGCGCAGCGAGGCATTCCTTCAAATCTCGGGCGAACAATCCCACAGGATCGAAACGCAACATCCGCGCGCGCACCGATTCCACTAGCTCCAGCGGCGCGCCCAACGGGGCGGCGATATCCGCCGGCGCTGCGGTCAGCCGCCCGGCGGGACAGAGCAGGGCAATCAGGTAGGCGCCGATCAGGCGTTCGCGCCGATCGTCGAAACTCAGGCGCAATTGTTCGCTTAGATGGGTTTGTAAATTGCGCTTCTGTTCGGTGGTCTCAACAATGCCGTATTCATCATCGGCGAAATCCAGGCGCCCGCCGCGGCCATAATCGACCGGGGCACCATCCGCCACGCCACCGGAATCGTAGCTATTAGAAAAATCGGCATCCAGCGGCGCTGCGTTCTCCGCCGGCAGCGTGCCGGCTTGCACGGCGATGGCGCTGTCGGCGGTGCTGGTTGGCAAAGGCTGTTGGTCCGGCGCCGCCCGCTCGCGCGGTCCACTCTCGCCGACCTCGTCGCGTTCGAGCAAGGGGTTGCGTTCCAGTTCCTGCTCGACGAAGGCGGAAACTTCCAGGTTGGAAAATTGCAGGAGCTTGATCGCCTGGCGCAGCTGCGGCGTCATCACCAGGGATGTGGTTTGGCGAAGATCGAGGCGCGGGCCCAGTGCCATGCGGGTCAGAGTGCCATGGCGGGGATCAGGCGTTCATATGGAAGGGATACGAAAGGATCATACCTAGCCCTATCTACAGGCTGAATCTTTCCCCAAGGTAAACGCGACGCACATCCGCATGCGCCACCACCTCCTCCGGCCTGCCTTCCATCAACACCTGGCCGTCATGCAGGATGTAGGCACGGTCGATAATTTCCAGTGTCTCGCGGACGTTATGGTCGGTAATCAGTACGCCGATGCCGCGATCCTTCAGATGCGAAACTAGATCGCGAATCTCCCCCACCGCGATCGGATCGATACCGGCCAAAGGTTCATCAAGCAGGATGTAACCCGGTTGTGTGGCCAACGCGCGGGCGATTTCCACCCGCCGCCGTTCCCCGCCCGAGAGCGCCAGGGCCGGTGTGCGGCGCAAATGCGAAATACCGAACTCGGCGAGCAGCTCATCCAGCATTTTATCGCGCCGGAATCGATCCGGCTCCACCACCTCCAGCGCCGCCATGATATTCTGTTCCACGTTCAGGCCGCGAAACACGCTCGCTTCCTGCGGCAGATAGCCGATGCCGAGGCGGGCGCGGCGGAACATCGGCAAGGTGGTGATATCGGTGCCATCAAGCAGGATGGCGCCGGTATCGGGGCGCACCAGACCGACGATCATGTAAAACGTCGTCGTCTTGCCGGCGCCATTCGGCCCTAGCAACCCCACCGCCTCGCCGCGCCGCAGGCTGAGTGAGACATTCCTTACCACCGGGCGTTTCTTATAAGTTTTCCCCACGCCGATAACGGTTAGGCCGGGATTGCCCTCCATCACGCGGAACTCGGCCGTGGCGCGCGCGTCGCTCATGGGCGCGCTCCGTTCCGCGACCGTGCCGGCGGGGCCGCATCCGGCGGTGGCTGCGACGCGGGGTCGTTCGGCACCACCATGCCGGCGACGCGCCCGCCGCGGCCGGCCAGCAAGCGAGAGACGCCGGTATTCATATCCACTTCCACCTCGGAACCATTCAACTGGTTCCGCCCGCGGGTGATCCGGACATTGCCGCCAAGCCGCGCCAGGCCGGTGTCGGCGAAATAGACGGCGCGATCACCGCTTACAGTTTCGGTCGACGTGCGGATGGAAACGTGGCCGAAGGCTTCCATCCGCTGTAACTTACCCGATCCCGGCGGCCCACCGGCTCCTGTTTGCCCCACGCCTACTGTTATGGCCGGCGAGGCTTCCGAGCGGCGCGCGACGCCATCCTCCTTGGTATAGGCCACCAGCGTATCGGCGCTGATCCGCTTGCCGTCGCTGGTAAGCACTACGGCATCGCCGCGCGCCACGGCCATGCGCCGCTGGGTCCAGTATTCCAAGCTGTCACGCGCAGTCAGCACCTGCGTCGGCGTGGTCAGTTTCAGCGCGCCACCGGTCATCAGCATGACCGCCTGATCCATGTCGTAGATGGCACGCCCGCCCCAAACATGATCGGTGGCGGTATAGATATGGACCCGCCCAATCGCCTCCACCCGATAGATCTCGTTGCCGCCGCCATCGCCACCGCCGAACAGGCCGGGCTGGCGGGATGGGAGAGGTGCCGGGTACGTCATCCCGGCGGCGGCCTTCTTGCGATAATGCGCTACCATCTTGTCCGCGGTGATGGTGACGTTGCCGCGCACCACGCGCGCATTGCCACGCGCCACCACCTGCATCTCATTCTGGTGCCATTCCAGACCCTCCGAGGCGGTGATCTCCATCGGCCCGCCGCGCGTCATGTCCAGTTGCTGCGCCGATGCCCCTCCAGCATGAACCCCCAACATCAGGCCCAAAACAACCCATAGCCGCCGCATCATTGCCCCGCCCCGTTGATCACCATGCGCGCCGGGCCAGTGAACTGGATCACCGTGCCCTTTTCGAACAGGACGAAGCCCTGTGCATCGAGTGTGCCGAGCGGCCCTTCAACCTGCACGGCCGAGGCGGACGACGCCGCGCCGGATTTCATGTCCAGTGCCACCGCATCGGTGCGCATTGTCATGCCATCGTCGCGATACAGCATGACATCGCGGGAAAGATCGAGCTGATTGCTCTGTTGCAAAAAAACACCTTGCCGGGACTGCACCATCAGCCAGCCGTCATTTTCCATCCCCATGTCGCCTTGCGGCTGTACCAGATCCACCCGGCCTTGCCCGGACTGACGCGCGGACTCGGCGGTCAGGGTATAGGGGCGACCGCGGTCATCGGTGCCGCGATAGCGGACGCCGGTCATGCTGGCGCCTTCCACCGCGCCGGCCATACGGCGAAAGGCCACCTGGGCCTGGCGGGTCGCGCGATCCAGTTCCGGCCAGACTGCGATCAGCGCAAGCAGGCCGAGTGCCACGGCCGGCAACACAAATTTCGTGATCGTGACCAGGAGCCGACGGCGCGCGATGGCGCTGAGCGAGACGACGGCGCGCGCGTGCACGCCTGTACCGCCGGCCCAGCTACGGCCGACCCGGCGCATCGGCTCCACCGGATTGGGACGCGGCGAGAGGCTCATGCGACCCCCGCGCGCAATAAATCGTGCAAATGCAGGATACCGATCGGGGCGCCGGCGGGATCTACCACGAACAAGGTGGTGATCGGTCGTTCCGGCGTGTTCATGACGTTCAGCGCCTTTGCCGCCAACGCGTCCGGGCCTATGGTGCGCGGCGCGCGGGTCATGATTTCTCGCACCCGCCGCAACAGCAAATCGGGGCCCATATGGCGGCGCAGATCGCCATCGGTGAGGATGCCGACCAACCGACCCGTGTCATCCGTCACACCGACGCAGCCAAAGCGTTTTTCCGTCATCGTCAGCACCGCGCGATCCATCGCCATGTCCGGCCCGACCAGCGGAATGGCAGCACCAGTATGCATCATCTCACGCACCCGGCGCAGTTGCGCGCCCAGCTGCCCACCGGGGTGGAACTGATGAAAATCGGCGGCGGTAAAGCCTCGCCGGCGCAGTAGCGCCACTGCCAGCGCGTCGCCCAACGCCATCTGCATGGCGGTCGACGTGGTGGGTGCGAGCCCCATCGGGCAGGCCTCCTCGGCGTCCGGCAACAGCAAGGTAACATCGGCGGCCTCCGCCAGGGCGGAGCGGGCGCGCGCGGTGATGCCGATCAAAGGCAGGCTGAAGCGGCGGGCATAGGCGATAATATCGGCGAGCTCGATAGTTTCGCCGGAATTGGACAGGGCCAGAACCGCATCGCCGGCCACCACCATGCCGAGATCGCCATGCGAGGCCTCGGCGGGATGCACGAACAAGGAAGGGGTACCGGTCGACGCCAAGGTGGCGGCGATCTTGCGCGCAATATGGCCGGACTTGCCTATGCCAGAGACGACCACGCGGCCGGTAACCTCCGCCAGCAACGCCACCGCCTGCACGAATCGCCCATCCAGCGTCGTGGCCAGTGCCTGCAATCCCGCCGCCTCCGCACCCAGTACGGCGCGGGCGACATCCAGGTCGGCCGACACCCCGTTCATCGGGCTCGTTCCGGATGTGTGGGCGTATCCATGGTGGCGTATATGGGCCTTCTGGCGGCCACGGGTCAACAATCAGAAGGGTGAGAACGCCACGCCCGACAAAAATCGTGCCAAAACGCTGGAGACCCTGTGTTCAATGGCTGAAAATGTCGGGATCGGTGTATCCCAGCAGATCTAGCTTCCCCCGCGTTGGTAGAAAATCAAAGCATGCCTGCGCGAGGCCGAGGCGATTTTCTCGCTTCAGCAACACCTCCAACCGCGCCCAAAGCGCGTGCAGGTGCAACACGTCCGATGCCGCATAGGCCATCTGCTCGGCGCTAAGATCGGCCGCCCCCCAGTCGGAGGTCTGCTGCTGCTTGGACAGGTCGACACCCAGAAACTCCTTGCATAGATCCTTCAGCCCGTGCCGGTCGGTGAAGGTACGCACTAGCCGTGCTGCGATCTTGGTGCATTTTACCGGCGCCACGTCGATTCCGAGATAGGCGTGCAGCACGGCCACATCGAAGCGGGCAAAATGAAACAATTTTGTCGTGCCGGGATCGACCAGCAAGCGTTTCAAGTTGGGGCAATCGAAATAGGGAGCCCCCTTTGGTCCGCCAAGGGCCTCGGGGATCAACTGCACCAAATGTGCCCGGCCATCTCCTGCCGAAAGCTGCACTAGGCACAGCCGGTCGCGATGCGGGTTGAGGCCCATCGTCTCAGTATCCACCGCGACGATCGGGCCGAGCGAAAGCCCGTCCGGCAGATCGTGCTTGTGCAACTGGATAGTGGCGTCTGGCATGAACTGCGTGGTGCTCACCACAGCGCCCCCAATGATATGATCCATCCCGCCAAGGGTGGAGATGGTGCCCCCGTCGGAGGCAGGTTTGGTGCCCAGAAGAAGACTCGAACTTCCACGACCTTGCGGCCACAGGTACCTGAAACCTGCGCGTCTACCAATTCCGCCATCTGGGCATCGAGGCCACCCACCCGATGAGGGAAGGCGGCATACAGTGGGCGGGCGATGTAGCCCCCGGCTGAGGCAACGTCAACCGCATTTGCTGTTTATTCTCCCTACCCCAGCTTGTGAGCAGCCAATTGCTTGCATATCAATCGTCCCCGAGTATTCGGTGCAGACTACGGTGGCGAATACCGAAACAGAGAGGAACAGGAACCCATGGCCATGGCGCGCAGGGTGGCAACAGTGTTCGGCGGATCGGGCTTCATCGGCCGATACGTGGTCAAGCGGCTGGCCGGCGCAGGCTACACGGTGCGGATAGCGACGCGGCGCACCGATCGCGCGTTGTTCCTCAAACCGATGGGTGGGGTGGGCCAGATCGTCCTGCTGCATGCCCCGATAACCGATGAAGCCGCGGTCACCCGCGCCATTGAGGGGGCGTCCATCGTCGTCAATCTGGTCGGCATCCTGGCCGAGCGCAAAAAGGGCGATTTCACCCACATCCATGTCGAGGGTGCGACACGAGTCGCCCGCCTGGCGGCGGCGGCCGGGGTGGAACGGTCGGTGCATCTCTCCGCCATCGGCGCCGATCTAGGACTAGCAAGTGCATATGGCGCGTCGAAGGGTGGGGGCGAAGACGGCGTACGCGCATCATTCCCAAATGCAACCATACTGCGCCCGTCCATCGTCTTCGGACCGGAAGACAAATTTTTCAACCGATTTGCCGCCATGGCGCAAATGCTTCCCTTCATGCCGGTGATCAGCGGGGCAACGAAATTCCAGCCGGTCTATGTCGGCGATGTCGCGGATGCGGTGGTGGCGGCGCTCTCCTATCCCGGTGCTGCCGGGGCCACGTATGAGCTGGGCGGGCCGCAGATACTGAGTTTCCGTGACATTCTCGCCTGGATCCTGCGCGAGACCGGCCGCGAACGACGCTTGATCGCCATACCGATGGCCCTGGCGCAGCTTCAGGCGTTTTTTCTCGAACGCCTGCCGGGCAACCTGCTGACCCGTGACCAGCTCGCTATGTTGGCCCGTGACAATATCGCCGGTTCCGATGTTCCCGGCCTCGCCGCGCTGGGTATCGTGCCGACACCGATCGATATGGTAGTGCCCGCCTATCTGCGCCGGTTCCGCGCGGGCGGCGGCCGGCGCGACGCCGCCGGCCCACCCACATGAGTGGCCCACCTGCATAAGCGGATTGTCGTCCCGCCCGCCAGAATGCGATAATCGCGCTGATGCGCGTCCTTTATCACCTGCCGCTCTCCCCCTATTGCCGCAAGGTACGCCTTGTGCTGGCGGAGAAGCGCTTGCCGTTCGAATTACGAGTGGAAAAGGTCTGGGAACACCGGCCGGACTACTTGGCGATGAACCCCGCCGGCACCGTGCCGACCTTGGTAGAGGATAACGGCTTCACGATCTCGGACTCGGCGGTGATCTGCGAATACCTGGATGAGGCGTATCAGGATCTGCCTGTGCTCGGCCACACATTGGCCGAACGGGTGGAGGTGCGCCGCCTGGCCGCCTGGTGGGACGGTAAATTCGCCGCCGAGGTAACGCTGGGGCTGGTCGGCGAAAAGCATCTGAAGCGCCTGGCCGGGCGCGGCTATCCGGATGCCACCCTGCTGCGTTCCAGCTATGCCGGGCTGCGCCAGCATTTGCAGTATCTGGGCTGGCTGGCGGAGCACCGGCAATGGCTCGCCGGGCCGCATATCTCGCTGGCTGATTTCGCCGCCGCCGCGCATCTCTCCGCCATTGATTATGCTGGCGACGTCGACTGGGCGGCCGTGCCGTCTGCGAAGGATTGGTACGCGCGGGTCAAATCGCGGCCAAGTTTCCGCGCCCTGCTCGGCGATCACGTGCCGGGTGTGCAGCCCTGCGCGCATTACGCCGATCTGGATTTTTAAGAGGCTGTTTGAACGTCCGGCGCCGGGCCTGCACCCCGATCCGGCCACCCACAGTGGTGTATGCTCGTTGGGTGGCCGGGTGGGGGAGCGGGCCGGTGCCAGACTGCAAACAGACTCTAAGCCGGCGTCAGCACATGGATGACGCGGGTAGCAATCAGATCCTTCGACTTGGCGGCATAGGCAGCCATATGCGGCGCGGCGGAATGCGCCTTCAGATGATCGACGCTGGCCCATTTTTCCCACACTACGAAGGCATCGGGACCAAAGGAGGCGTTACCCATGCCGGGCTGGTCCACCACGGGGGTGTATTCGACGCAGCCGGCCTCCGCATGCACGGCGGGCATGTTGGCGCGAAACAGCGCCAGAATTTCACTGCGCTTACCGGGCTTGGCGGTGATGATGGCACAAACATGTATCATGGTTTTTTCCTTTCGTCATGATGAGGGGGGCAGCATAACCGACATGCCGGGGAGCTGCTATGCGTCGCGCTCCGTTGCGGACCTAGCAAAGCCCCCATACGATCTGGCCTTAATTACATGTCCACATTCAATCCCCCCGACACCCCTGCCCCCACCGTCACCCGCCATTCCTGGCTAATGCTGGCGGGCGCCTTCGCAACCTTCGCCGTCGGTTCCAGCATGATGCACGCCTACACCGTGTTCCTGCTGGCCTATATCGAGGAATTCCGTTGGACGCGCGGCGAGGCGTCCATCGCCTATTCGGTGTCCCAGCTCGTCAGCGGTATCGGCGCGCCGTTGATCGGCGTGCTGGTGGATCGGATTGGCACGCGGCACGTGCTGCTGCTGGGCTCCGCTATGCTGGTGGTGGGCCTGGTTGGCAGCGCCGGGGCCAACGCGCTGTGGCAGGTCGTGATCCTTTATGGCGTAGTGATGACGATGGGGCTGAATTGCCTAGGCAATATCGCCTTCGCGCCTCTGCTGTCACGGCTGTTCGTGCGCCGGCGCGGTATGGCCTTCGCCGTGGTGCAGGGCGCGAATGGCTTCGGCCGCGCCATATCCTTCCCGTCTGCGCAGTTCCTGGTCGGCATCATGAGCTGGCGCGCCGCCTATCTGGTGCAAGCCGGATTGCTGGCGGTACTTATCCTACCGATGGCGCTGTTGTTTCGCGGCGCCGAAACCGGCGGCCGCGCGGGTGCCCCTCCGTCCTCCGCCGTCCCCGCCACCGGGCGGCACTGGACCCTGCGCGAGGCGATGCGGACTGGTCGTTTCTGGGTGCTGTCGCTGGTTTATCTCTGCACCGGGCTGGGTAGTTTTTTCGTCTCCCTGCACCAGCTCGCGTTTCTAGTCGATCGGGGCTTCGATCCGCTCTATGCCGCATCTGTCATCGGTTTTGGCGCGCTGCTGTCCACGCCGGGGATCATCCTCACCGGCAGCCTGTCAGATATCGTGGGACGGGAAATAGCCGGGGCCTCCACCTATGCGATTTCCATCCTGGGCGTGGTTTGCGCCATGTTCATTACCGGGCCGGGCGATCATGGGTTGCTCTGGCTGCATGCCTGCCTGTTCGGCGTGACGTGGGGCGCGCGCGGACCCACCATCACGGCAAAAACGGCGGATCTGTTTCCTGGCGGTAATCTGGGCACCATCCTGGGCGTGATCACCATCGGTAGCGGGTTGGGCGCCGCCATCGGGTCCTGGGGGGCCGGCATCATCTTCGATATGTCCGGCAGCTACCGCCTCGCTTTCATTCTTTCCATCGCGTCATATGTCGTCGGTGCCATCGCCTTTTGGTCATTGCGCCGCCCGATCTCCTGAACAACACGTCTCTTGAGCACGCGCCCCGCCCATGCCCTAATCGGCGCGCAGGAAACCCGAGGACATCCGCATGGCCACCCCCACCCCCTATGGCCGCATCTTTCCACCCAATAAGGCTTGGCTGGCGAAGCTGCCGGAGGAGGAGGTGCTGGAACCCGACCTGCCGATCATCGACACGCACCATCATTTGTGGGACCGCCTGTCGCCCGACCTACCACAAGGGGCGAGCAGCGATCCCAGCCGCTATTTTCTGCATGAATTCCTGGATGACCTGAACAGCGGCCACAACACGATTGCCACCGTGTTCCTGCAATGCCACGCCATGTATCGCGCACACGGGCCGGAAGAATTCAAACCCATCGGAGAAACCGAATTCGTCGCCGGCATCGCGGCGATGAGCGAGAGCGGCGCCTATGGCAAGACCCGAATTGCCGCCGGCGTCGTCGGTTTCGCGGACCTGACCCTAGGCGATCGCGTGCAGCCGGTGCTGGAAGCGCATATGCGCGCCGGTGGCGGGCGCTTCCGCGGCGTACGCCATTCCGCGGCGTTCGAGCCCGATCCGATCATCGGCAGTTCCACCGACAGGCCGGGGCTTTATCGGCGCGCCGATTTCCGCCAAGGACTAGCCCGACTTTCCGCCATGGGGCTATCTCTAGATGCCTGGGTATTCCATGCGCAGATCGGCGACGTCATCGATCTTGCCCGCGCCTTTCCCACCACTAATATCATCATGGGTCATTGCGGCGGCCCGTTGGGCTACGGCCCCTATGCCGGCAAGCGTGATGAAGTTTTTTCCCAATGGGCAAAGTCCATTACCGAATTGGCGACCTGCCCAAATGTGACGATGAAACTTGGGGGCATGATGATGCGGCTAGCCGCTTATGATTACCTAAACCTACCGACCCCGCCTTCCTCGGCCGAAATCGCGCGCTTATGGGGGCCGTACATCGAGACCTGCATCAAGGCTTTCGGTCCCTATCGCTGCATCTATGAAAGTAATTTTCCGGTCGATAAGATGGGGGCCAGCTGGATTACGATCTGGAATACCTTCAAACGCATTTCCGCCGGCGCCTCGGCGGATGAGAAGCTTGCACTGTTCAGCGGCAATGCCCAGCGCGTCTATAGGCTATAAACCCTCTCTCTCGCCATGGTCCGCGCAGGCGGACCATCCATGCCTTAACTTTGAACTGACTGTGGCACCATGACCCAATCTCCCTCCAAACCCAATACCAAAATGGGCCTGGCCCGCAATACCGCAAATTATGGCGACCGCGATTTCGCGCTTTATCTTCGCCGCTCGTTTGCTAAGTCGATGGGCTATTCGCAGGCGATGCTGGACAAGCCGGTGGTCGGCATCGTCGATACGACGTCGGACTATAATAACTGCCACCGAACCATTCCCGAACTGGTGGAAGCGGTGAAACGTGGCGTGCTGGCCAGCGGTGGGCTTCCTCTCGCTTTTCCGACTGTGTCTTTGTGCGAGCCATCGTTGTTTCCAACCTCCATGCATTATCGCAATCTTGCCGCGCTGGACACGGAAGCGATGCTGGCGGCGCAGCCGATGGATGCGGCGGTGATGATTTCCGGCTGCGACAAGACAGTGCCGGCGCAATTGATGGCAGCGGCCTCGGTCGATATGCCGGCGGTGCAGCTGGTCACCGGCCCGATGCTCGCCACGCCCTTTCAGGGCGAACGCCTCTCCGCCTGCACCGATTGCCGGCGCTACTGGGCGCAGTATCGTGCCGGAAATGTAACGCAGGAACGTATCGGCGAGATCGAAGGAAGACTGGCCACCACCGCAGGCACCTGCGGCGTGATGGGCACGGCCTCCACCATGGCCTGCATCGCCGAAACGCTGGGCATGATGCCCGCCGGGCACGGTTCGATCCCCGCCGTGCATGCCGACCGGCTGCGGGCGGCGGAGGAGGCCGGCGCGTTGGCAGTAAAGTTAATAACCAACCCGATCAGGCCATCACAACTGATCACCGAAAAATCGGTGGAGAATGCGTTGCGCGTGCTGCTCGCCCTGGGCGGGTCGACCAATGCGCTGATCCATCTGACGGCGGTGGCGGGACGGCGCGGTATTCGCGTCGATCTGAACCGGCTGAACGCCCTGTCCGACACGACGCCTGTACTGGTGGATCTGAAACCCACCGGCGAAGGCTATATGGAGGATTTTCATGCCGCCGGCGGCATGCCTGCGCTGTTGTACGAATTGAAAGGCCTACTGCATCTGGATTGCATCGATGTGACGGGCGCCACACTGGGCGATCGCCTCGCTGTTGCGCCGGTCTTCGTCGATCGCCGCTATATCCGCGCGCGCAGCGAGCCGGTCTCCCCGGTGGGCGGGATCGTCGCGCTGTTCGGGTCGCTCGCGCCGCGCGGCGCAATTATCAAGCGCAGCGCTGCGACACCAGCCTTGTTCGAAATCGAGGCCCGCGCGATGGTGTTCGACGGGCTGGAAGACCTCGCCAACCGTATCGACGATCCCGATCTGGATGTGACCGCGCATGACATCATGGTGCTTAAAAATGCTGGCCCACTGACACCGGCTGGCATGCCGGAAGCGGGCTATCTGCCGATCCCGAAGAAACTGGCGCAAGCGGGTGTGAAGGACATGGTGCGGATCAGCGATTGCCGCATGTCGGGCACGGCGTTCGGCACCATCGTGCTGCATGTGACGCCAGAAGCCGCGGCCGGCGGCCCACTCGCGTTGGTGGAAACCGGCGATCGCATTCGCCTGTCGGTGAAAGATCGACGCATCGAGTTGTTGGTAGGCGATACCACCCTGGCCTCGCGGCGTGTGCAGTGGAAAGCTCCGGAAAAGCCCGTACGCGGCTGGGATCGGATCATCCACGATCAAATCACGCAAGCCGATGAGGGCTGTGATCTCAATGTCCTCCGCCACGCCTGAAGGGACAGCAGAATGCCCGTAATCAACCGTATAGCCGAATACCAGGCGGAGATGGCGGCCTGGCGACAGGACCTGCATGCGCATCCGGAACTGGCATTACAAGAAGTGCGCACCTCCCAGGTCGTGCAGGCCAAGCTGCAAGAGTTCGGCGTGGACGAGATCATCACCGGCATGGCGCGTACCGGGGTTGTCGGCGTGATCAAGGGGCGCGGCGAAGGCGGGTCCATCGGCTTGCGCGCCGATATGGACGCGCTGCCGATCCAGGAGGAAACCGGCCTGCCCTATGCCTCACGAAACCATGGCGTGATGCATGCCTGCGGGCATGACGGACACACTGCCATGCTGCTCGGCGCAGCCAAATATCTAGCCGAGACGCGCAATTTCGATGGCATCGTCTATGTGATCTTCCAGCCAGCGGAAGAAAATCTGGCCGGTGGCGAGATCATGGTGAAAGAGGGGTTATTTACCCGTTGCCCCATGGATATGGTGTTCGGGTTGCATAACTGGCCGAATGTACCAGAGGGCGTTTTCCAATGGCGGGAAGGGCCCACCATGGCGGCGGTGGCGAATATTGAAATCACCATCACCGGCAAGGGTGCGCATGCTGCGCATCCCGATCGAGGCATTGATCCGATCGTGGTCGCGGCGCAGATTGTCTCGGCACTGCAGACTGTGGTTTCGCGCAGCATCGATCCGACCGAGGGTGGCGTTGTCACGATTGGCCATATCAGTGGCGGGCATATCTACAACGTGATTCCGGAAACGGTACGCATGCTGGGCACGGCGCGCTGGTTCAACGAAGCCGTAGGGGACCAGTTGGAAGCCGGCGTGCGCCGCCTTGTCACCGGCATCGCCGAAAGTTTCGGCGCCCGGGCGAACGTCAGTTTCGCGCGCGCCTTCCCAGCCACCATCAACGACGCTGCCGCTACGCAACTGACCCTCGACGCCGCGCGCGCCGTGGCCGGGGAGGCACGGGTCCAGCCAATGCCAAAACCCACGATGGGCGGGGAGGATTTCGCCTTCATGCTGAACGAAAAACAAGGCAGCTATATCATGCTCGGCGGCGGGCGTGGCGCCGACGACAACAATCTTCATCACCCGAAATACGATTTCAACGATGAAATCCTGTCCGTTGGCGCATCCTACTGGGCGACTTTGACGGAGCAGTTATTGCCGCGGAAAATTCATACCAAGTCTCGATGAGCGTGACCTGCCGCAAGCAAGATAGAGGGCTTTGGCCCAAGGCCCCCACCAAGGTGCAGCGCTCCCCGGACCCCTGGCCGTATGATGATGATGAAGGGTGTTGAGAAACGTTGTCCCACAGCACCTCGGCCCCCTCCTTCGTCATCACAAAATGAATGGATTCTAAGGGCGTACACCCTTAGTGGGGCTCGGGGCAGCTCCCCGAGCTTGCTTCTTCCCGGCCGCACGCCCGCTGCATTTACCTGCCTGCGATATCGACGAGGTCGGGGAAGGTTTCGTGCAGGCGGGTTTGGGCGGTTTCGATATAGGCGGGGTCGAGGTCGATGCCGATGCCGGTACCGCCTTCACGGGCAGTTGCAACGAGGGTGGTGCCAGTACCCATGAACGGGTCCAGCACGACCGGGCTGGGGCGGCCATGTAGGCGGATGCACCAGCGGGCGAGGTCTTCGGGAAAAATGCTGGGATGGTGGAATTTCTGCGCTTTGCTTTTAACTGTGCGGTAGGGGATGAACCAGGTGTCGCCGCGGCAGCGCAAATCCTGGGCGTGACCGCGTCGCGTGATGTTAGATTTATCCTTGAACGGCACGCCAATGGCGAGGCGATTCAGTTGTACGTCACCATGCAACGTAAGGTGGAATAAGTTTTCGTGGTTGCGGTGCAGGAAACGCTTGCCGGACACCGGTTTGTAATGGCCGGTGCTGTCGGCGCCGATAGCGATGGATTTCACCCAGGCAATATTGTTTTGCATTACAAATAAAGGCCGCAACCGGACGATCAACTCCATTGGCAGCCAGGGATGCAGCGGCGATCCGCCGATGTTGAGGAAGAACGAGGCATCCGGGCGCATCACCCTACGGATGGCGGCGGCGACCTGGGTCATCCAGGCAAGATATTCGGCTTCGGCCATGCGATCGTCATGGCGGCCATAGGCGATGCCGAGATTATAGGGCGGGGATGTTACCACCACATCGACCGATTCCGCCGGCAAGCGCGCCAGCGCATGCAGACAGTCGCCCAGGATCAACTGGTGCGGGCCGACGTAACGCGAATCGGCTGGTGCTTGCGGCATGCGCCACTATAGCGGCTGTAGGCGCGGAAGCAGTAGCCAGGCGACACCGGAACTCTTCATCAACCCAGCGCGTTCCTGTGCATCCCCCCCCCAGCCGAAGAAAATGTCGGCGCGCACAGGGCCCTTGATCGCCCCGCCGGTATCCTGCGCCAGGAACAGGCGCTGGATGGGTTTCTGCTCCACCGGATCCACGGTCGTAATGTAGATTGGCACGCCTAGGCCGATGAAGGCGCGGTCCACGGCGAGCGAACGCATGGGTGTCAGCGGCACGCCGAGCGTCCCGATCGGGCCCTGCTCCAGCGGGATTTCCTGTCGCTCGCCGAAAAACACGTATGATGGGTTCGCGTTCATCAGCGCGTCGGCCCGTTGGGGATGGGCTTTCAGCCAGGCGCGGATAGATTGCATCGTGACATCCCCAAGCGCCATGTCGCCGCGATCCACCAGGACCTTGCCGATCGCCACATAGGGCCAGCCATTGGTGCCGGCGAAGCCGACGCGCATGACATTTCCGTCTGGCAGCATTACGCGCCCAGAACCCTGGATTTGTAGGAAAAACGCCTCCACCGGATCGGCCAGCCAGGCGAGTTCTAGCCCGCGCCCCTGCAGGGCGCCGCGCAGGATGCCTGCGCGGTCCGGGATGGCGACGGGGCGGCTAGGGATGGCGCGCTGGCGTTGGCGGAGCCCGCGCGGATCGGGGCCGGTAGCGGCCTGCACCAGCTTGCCGGGGTAACGATGAATGGGGGTTTGATAAATGCCGCCACGCTGGCGGGCGCCGGCAACCTCGGGTTCGTAATAGCCAGTGAAAAGAGCCCGCCCGCCTTCCCCGTGTGACATAGCGTACGGTTCGAGATAGCGCTCGAAAAAGGCGCGGGCGGCTTGGTCGTCACCATCCGGCACTGCATCGGCGGCGGCGCAGACCGGTTTCCAACTTCCTACGCGCGTATTGGCCGCGATTACGGGCGTGCCATCAGGCATGCCGCCAAGGCTGGCTTCCGGCCCGAAGCGCGACAGGCGATGGCAGCTCTGCCGAAAGGCGGGAAGGGCTTCGGACAGATGGTCGGTGGACCAGCCAGGCAGGCTGGCGAAGCCGAAAGCTTCCCGCACAGGGCCCGGGGGCGGGGGGGTCTGGCAGGCGGCGAGCAAGACCAGCAACACGCCGGCGACCAGACGGCCCGGCACGCAACCCTCACGCGCTGCGGGCGGAGACCAGGCGCCACGCCGGATCCTGCTTGCTCAAATCGCGCTCAAAGCTCCAAAGATCGGTGATTTCCGTGACCGCATCGGTGCCCGCCACAGGGTTCTGGTTGGTATCCAGGGTCAGACTGATCTGGTCGGAAACGAAACGCACAGTGATGGTGGCGACCGTGCCCGCCAGCGAGGCCGCGACGATGGTCATCGACGGTATGGCCTTGATCTCGGTCCGCTGGCGGTGCCCGGCGGCCTCCCGCGCAGCAATCGCACCCTCGAAGGCGGCATAAGTTTCGTTGGACAGTAGATTGCGCAAGGTGGCGCGATCACCGGCAGCAAAAGCGGTGACTATCATGGTGAAGGCTTTTTCCGCGCCGGCGAGGAATCCGGCGGGGACAAAACTCCGGTCCATCGCGTGCATGCCAAGCAGGGCCAGTCCGGCCAGGCTGGCGGGATCGGGCAAGGCGGGATTGGCCGGGCCGGGCGCGGGTTCGACCTTGCCATCGATCACCGGGCCGCGCGCGGCGGCCTCCGCCGGCTGATAGGGCTTGGGCGGATGTTGATAACCCGTGCGCTTGCCCAGGATGGAGCGCAGGCGCAACACCAGGAAGGCGGCGATCATGCCGAATAGGACTAGGTCGATGGGGAAACCGCCACTGCCACTCATTGGTTTTTCTGTACTCCTGGCAGCAGAAATAGGGGTGTGCGTAGCGTAACACAACAACAGAGGTTGATTTGTCACGATTTTCCCCTGTATGGCCTCTTTTATGATCCTGCTGCGCCATGGCCAGAGCGAATTTAACCTGCATTTCACCGGCACCCGCGTCGATCCCGGCATCATCGATGCCCGGCTGACGCCGCTGGGCCTTGAACAGGCGCGCGAAGCCGCCCACGCGCTGCGCGGCGAGGGGATTAAACGCATCATCACCTCCCCCTACACCCGCGCCCTACAAACTACGGCGCCGGTGGCACAGGCATTGGGCGTGCCAGTCTTAATCAATCCGATCGTGCGCGAACGCTACGCCTTCGCCTGCGATATCGGCACCCCGCGCACCGATCTTGCCCGCGCTTGGCCAGAGCATGATTTTTCCGCTGTGGAGGAAATCTGGTGGCCAGCAATCGAGGAAGACGCCGAGTCCATTATTGGCCGCGCCGCCCTGTTCCGCGCCGAAATGGCCGCCCTGCCTGATTGGGCGAACACGCTGGTGGTCAGTCACTGGGGCTTTGTCCTGACCCTAACCGGGACCTCCATCACCAACGGCCAATGGCTACGCTGCGATCCCACCACCCCGGCGCCACGCGAACTGGTGTGGCGGGCGTAAGAAAAAGGTCGGGGCCCTGCCCCGAACTCCGCTAAGAACGTATCCTTCCTGGTGGGGATTTTTGGGCAAAGCCCCTATATTCCTTACGATTACCACAGCCCGGTTGCTCCGGTAGCGTGGGGCGGTTAGGTTCGCCCACTTTTTATCGCCCCCCCCCCAACCAGGAACGATCGGCCACGTAAATGCCCTTCATCGCGGACCGCCTGAACCGGATCAGCCCCAGCCAGACGATGGTGATTACGGGGAAAGCCCGCGCGTTGAAAGCGGCGGGAAAAGATGTGATCAGCTTGTCGGTGGGCGAGCCGGATTTCGATACGCCACGCAATGTTAAAGACGCCGCCATTCGCGCCATTGAGGCGGGCGAGACGCGCTATACGGACGTACCCGGCATCCCTGCCTTGCGCCGCGCGGTTGCGGAGCGGTTTCGTCTTGATTTTGGGTTGGATTACAAGCCGGAGGAGATCATCGTCTCGTCGGGCGGCAAGCAAGTGATCTTCAACGCCATGCTATGCACGATGAACCCTGGCGATGAGGTGGTGATCCCCTCGCCCTGCTGGGTGAGCTATCCCGACATTGTCGCGCTGGCCGAGGGTAAGCCGGTGATCGTGCCATGCAGCGAGAATAACGGTTTTAAGCTGCGCGCCGAGGATTTGGACGCCGCGATCACGCAGCGTACGAAATGGTTCATGCTGAACAACCCCTGCAACCCGACGGGCGCCGCATACAACCGGGAAGAACTGAAGGCGCTGACGGATGTACTGATGAAGCATCCACATGTGTGGGTATTCACCGACGATATCTACAACAAGCTGACCTATGGCGGTTTCAAGGCGGCGACCATCCTGGAGGTCGAGCCGCGCCTGAAGGACCGCACCCTGACGATGAACGGCGTTTCCAAATCCTATGCCATGACCGGCTGGCGCATCGGTTACTGCGGCGCGCCAGTAGAGCTCATTAAGGCGATGGACAAGCTCCAGGGCCAGTCCACTTCCAACGCCACCTCCATCGCACAGGCCGCGGCGGTCGAAGCCCTGACCGGGCCACAGGAAAGCGTGAAGATGATGCGCCAGGCGTTCGAGGGACGGCGCGATATGGTGGTGGATATGTTGAACGCAGCACCCGGTATTTATTGTCTGAAGCCGGATGGTGCGTTCTACGTCTATCCCTCCGTGCATGGCTGCATCGGCAAGACCAGCGCCGGAGGTAAGGCGATCCTCGATGACGAATCCTTCGTGGTGGCGCTACTGGAGGAAACCGGGGTTGCAGCCGTGCATGGTGGGGCGTTCTGCTATCCCGGCTATATGCGCATCAGCTATGCCACGGATACCGAGACCTTGCGCGATGCCTGCACGCGGATTCAGAATTTCTGCAAGGGATTGTCGTGAATGCCAATCCTTGCCGAACGCCTGAACCGGGTTCCTGTTGCTGCGTCAGTACAAATGACGATCAAGGCGCGCGAACTGCGCGCCACCGGTAAGAATGTTATTTCCCTTACCATCGGGGAGCCGAATTTCGATACGCCGCCCGTGGCGATTGAAGCGGCACATCAGGCGGCGTTGGCGGGCGATACGAAATATCCGGCGCAGGACGGCACCCTGGCGCTAAGACAGGCGATCCAGCGCAAGTTTAAACGCGACTCTAACCTCGACTATGCGCTGGATGAAATTTGCGCGTCGAATGGCGGTAAGCAATGCATCTATAATGCGTTGATGGCCACCGTCGATCCCGGTGACGAGGCGGTCATTCCGGTTCCCGCCTGGAGTGCCTACTGGCTGATGAACGAGTTGGTCGGCGGTAAATCGGTTCTGGTCCCGTGCCCGCAGAATAATGGTTTTAAGCCGCGTGCTGAGGATATCGAGGACGCGATCACACCGCGCACCAAATGGCTTATTCTTAATAACCCGAACAACCCGACGGGCGCGGCCTGCTCGGCGGAAGAATTAGAAAAAATCGCCGCCGTAATGCGCCGGCATCCACATGTCTGGATCATGTCCGACGACATGTACGAACATCTGATATTCGACGCCTTCCAGCACGCAACGATGGCGCAGGTGGCGCCGGATTTGAAAGATCGCACGCTCACGGTAACGGGCGTTTCCAAAACCTATGCCATGACCGGCTGGCGCATCGGCTTCGCGGCGGGTCCAAAACAATTGATCCGCGCAATGGTGAACATGCAGGGTCAGGTTTCCGCCGGGATTTCCACTGTCGGCCAAGCCGCCGCCGCCGCCGCGCTGGACGGGCCACAGGATAGCGTGGCCGTGATGGCGGATGCCTATAAGCGCCGCCGTAATTTCGTGGTGGAGGCGCTGAACGCCTGCCCCGGAATCTCCTGCCACAAGCCGGAGGGTGCGTTCTATGTATTTCCCAATGTCGCCGGCTGCCTTGGAAAAACGACGGCAGGTGGCAAGAAACTTGAAACTGACCTCGATTTCTGCATGGCGTTGCTAGAGGAAAATCTGGTTGCCACCGTGCATGGCGATGCCTATGGCATGAGCCCCTATCTGCGCGTCTCCACCGCCACTGATGACGATTCGTTGCATGAAGCCTGTCGCCGAATACGCGCTTTCTGCGACGGACTGCACTGATATGGCAATCGCCGCGTTGCGCCCGGGAACGGACGACGACGCGGCTTGGTTCATCGCGCTTATCGGAGCCTGCTGGGCAGAATATCCAGGATGTATTTTCGATGTCGATGGCGAGTTGCCGGAATTGCGCGCGCTGGCGTCGCATTACGCGACCAAGGGCGGCATGCTCTGGGCGGCCGAGCATGATAACCGGATCGTTGGGATGATCGGCGTGGCGCCGCTGGACGACGGGGCGTGGGAACTGACGAAAGTTTATGTCGACAGCACCCATCGCGGTAGCGGCCTCGCGCAGACATTGATGGCCGAGGCGGAGGCACATGCGCGCGCGGCCGGCGCGGTTGAATACAAGTTGTGGACCGATACGCGGTTTGAACGCGCGCATCATTTCTATGAGAAGCTGGGCTATGTGCGGGCCGGGCCGATCCGTGTGTTACCGGATATCTCCAACTCGCTGGAATTTCCCTACTGGAAACCCGTGCGCGGCGTGATTGTGCGGCGGTTGGATGCGGCGGGCGCGGCCTCGGCGGAATGGATGCTGGCGGATATTCTGTGCACCTGCGTGGAAGCGGGAGCTGCGGTTTCTTTCTTACCCCCGCTGGATGTGGGGGTGGCGCGGGATTTCTATCATCGAATCGCGCGCGATGTCGCCGCAAATACCCGCGTGCTGCTGGCGGGCTGGGTGGATGGCGTGCTGGCGGGTACCGCCACGCTTGATTGCGCCACGCCGACGAACCAGCCGCATCGCGCGGATGTGCAGAAAATTCTAGTTCACCCGGATGCCCGCCGGCGCGGCCTGGGGCGCGCCTTGATGCAGGCGCTGGAAGCGGAAGCTGACGCGGCCGGACGGTCGTTATTAACCCTGGATACGCACGCCGACGACGTGGCGGAGCCGTTATACCGCTCACTAGGCTATCGGGAAGCCGGGCGCATTCCCGGCTATGCGCTGAATGCCGACGGCACGACGCACGCGACGGTGATCTACTGGAAGACGCTGCGTGAGGCGAGCGCGCTATGACGATACGCCGGCCCCAACCTTAGCGAATGCAGCCTACGCGAATCTAGCCACAACCAGCCCAGATTTGATAATTTCCGCGGAATTTGGCTAGGGAATTTCACGCTTTTGCAAAGCTGGAATTCTCGGCGAACTCTATCCTTCACTACCTCGGCCCAGACGGTTTCATAGGCTCTTAGGATTTCCAGCAGCCATATGTTGAGAATCACGCCCTTGGAGATCAATTCGCGACCTGGATGATTGGCGGGTGGTCGATGGACTGCCCGATGGCACGATCAGCCATGTGGCCTTACTGCGCTCCGATTTCCGCCGCGTGCTGGACGAGGGTGGCGCGCCGGCCCTCGCGGCGCAGCGACAGCAGAAGACCGTGGGCCTGCTGGCCGGGCAATTCTGGGATCGTAAATATTTCCCTTGCCATGTTGCGTCGCAGCAGCCATACGTCCCCTGTGACTTCCGTGATCGCGTAATTGGCGCATTGGCCCATTCGGCCGCCGCCCCTCCCGGGACATCTCATCCGAAGCTGGTTCGCCCCCATTGTTACGCGGGGTCGGCGAACAAATAGGCGTACGCATCAGGTGCCGGGGCAAAGTCTCGGCCGGGCGGCGCTGGAGAGACTGATACCTTTGACCCAATCGACCTTTGCCTCCCTCGGCTTGTCCGAGGCTATTCTGCATGCGCTCGCCGCGCATAACTTCACCATTCCAACGCCGATCCAGTCTGGCGCCATCCCGGCGCTGCTAGCAGGGCACGATCTGCTCGGCATCGCACAGACCGGCACCGGCAAGACGGCGGCCTTCGCGCTGCCCATCCTGCAAAAGCTGGCGGCGGCGGCATCGCGCCCGAAGCCGTTTCACACCAGGGCACTGATCCTGGCGCCGACGCGCGAACTAGCCTTGCAGATCGACGCGGCGATCAAGAGTTTTAGTGCCGGGCAGCGCATCTTTACCTGCGCCATCCTCGGCGGCGTGGGACGGCGCCCGCAGGAAGAGCGTATGAAGCGTGGTCCCGATATCGTCGTCGGCACGCCGGGACGCATCAAGGATTTGATGAATACCCGCCATCTGCGTCTGGACGATGTGACGCATTTCGTTCTCGACGAGGCCGATCGCATGCTCGATCTCGGCTTCATCAAGGATATTCGCCATATCTGTTCTGCGCTGCCCCAGAAACGGCAGTCACTGCTGTTCTCCGCCACCATGCCGGCGGAGGTGGAGCAACTGGCCAACACCTTGCTGCATCATCCGCAAAAGGTGGAAATAACCCCGGATGTGCGCACCCCGGACAAAATCGAGCAGATCATCCATTTCGTCGCCACGGCGGAAAAGCGCGCCTTCCTGCAAAGCTTGCTCGCAGATGCGGCGATGGCGCGGGTGATCGTGTTTACCCGCACGAAACACGGCGCCGACCGCCTGGCCAACGGGCTGGAAGGCGGCGGCATCGCCGTCGAGGCGTTGCATGGCAATAAAAGCCAGTCGCAACGGGAAAAGGCACTCGATCGCTTTCGTTCAGGACGCGCCCGCGTGCTGGTCGCCACCGATATCGCCGCGCGCGGCATCGATGTGAACGGCATCACCCATGTGGTCAATTACGATTTACCGGTGGAAGCCGAAAGCTATGTCCACCGCATCGGCCGCACCGCGCGCGCCGGCGCCGCGGGGGTGGCAATCTCGCTCTGCGATCGGTCGGAATATGGTGCGTTGCGCGCCATCGAACGCGCCGCCAAAATTCGTCTACTGCCCGAAAATATGAGCCATGCAGGCAACGACGAAAAGAAACAGGCCCGTCCGGAAAACCGCCCCAATAGCAACAAGCCGGGCAACAAACACCGCAACCGCCGCGCCTATAGCGCACCTAGCCGGGCGGCGGCGTGACGCTAGGCTGATGTTTTTCGGAGAAAGGGCGGGGGCAGATGCTTCCGCCCCCCATTGGAGCGCTCGTCGCTTACGCTCAGTCGGGTCGGGGCCGGAGCCGACTAAGCGTCAGCAACGAATAATCTAAACTCTCTCAGTGACCCAGAGCCTGCACGATTTCCTCGGTCATTTTCTTTGCGTCGCCAAATAGCATCATCGTATTCGGGCGGAAGAAAAGCTCGTTATCCACCCCGGCATAACCCGAGGCCAGGGAGCGTTTGATAAACAGTACCGTTCCAGCCCTCTCCACGTCCAGGATGGGCATGCCATAGATCGCGCTAGTCCGGTCGGTCTTCGCTGCGGGATTGGTCACGTCGTTGGCGCCAATCACAAAGGCGACGTCGGCGGTGGAGAATTCGTTGTTGACCTCTTCCAGTTCGAAGACCTCGTCATAAGGCACGTTGGCTTCGGCCAGCAGGACATTCATGTGGCCCGGCATCCGGCCGGCGACCGGGTGAATGGCGTATTTCACCTCCACTCCTTCTTTCTTTAAGGTGTCCGCCATTTCGCGCAGCGCGTGCTGCGCCTGCGCGACGGCCATGCCATAGCCGGGTATGATGATCACCTTGGACGCGTTCTTTAAAATAAACGCGGCATCGTCGGCATTGCCGGCTTTCACCTTCCGGTCACCCTCCGCGCCGACCGGCCCCGCCTGCCCGCTTTCAGTGCCGAAACCACCTAGCAGCACGTTCAGGATGGAGCGGTTCATCCCCTTGCACATGATATAGGACAGGATCGCGCCGGAGGCGCCGACCAGAGACCCGGTGACAATGAGCGAAAGATTTTGAATGGTGAATCCGATGCTGCAGGCGGTCCAGCCCGAATAGGAATTCAGCATGGAGACGACGACCGGCATATCCGCACCGCCGACCGGGATGATGAGGAGGAAGCCGAGCACGAGGGCCAGCGCTGCCATAGCCCAGAACAGCAGATGATTGCCGCCGGTCAGCACGAAAGCCACCGCAAGAACCACCAGCAAGATCCCCAGGCCGAGATTGACCTTATACTGACCGGCGAAGGTGATCGGCGCGCCCTTCATCAGCGCCTGCAACTTGGCGAAAGCGATCAACGAACCGGAAAAGGTAATGGCGCCGATGGCGAGGCCGAGCGACATTTCCACCAGGCTACCGGCATGCAAATGCCCCGGCGTGCCAATGCCGAACGCCTCCGGCGCATTCAGCGCGGCCGCCGCGACGAACACGGCGGCGAGGCCGACGAGTGAGTGAAAAGCCGCGACCAGCTGCGGCAGAGCGGTCATCTCGATCCGCCGGGCGATCACCGCGCCGACGGTGCCACCGATGACGATGCCCAGAACTATCAGCCCATAGCCGCTAGCGGAAAATCCACTTTGCAGCAGGGTCGTGGCGGCGGCCACGCCCATGCCGGCCATGCCCATTCGATTGCCTTGGCGGGAGGTAACAGGAGACGACAGGCCACGCAGCGCCAGAATGAACAACACGGACGCGACCATATAGGCCAGGGTGGTGAGGGTGGCGGACATGACCTTACTTCGCCCTCTGATTAGCCGCGTGCGCGCCATCGGCTCTACTGCGCGCCTTGAACATCGACAGCATGCGCTGGGTCACCAGGAAGCCGCCGAAGATGTTCACCGAGGCAAGCATCACGGCCAGGAAGCCGTACGCCATCGCCCAACCGGAGGTGGCCAGCCCGGTTGCCATCATGGCGCCGATGACGATGACGGAGCTGATCGCGTTGGTCACCGCCATCAACGGCGAATGCAGTGCCGGGGTAACGTTCCAAACCACGTAATAACCGACAAAGCAGGCCAGCAGGAAAATTGTCAACATGAGCAAAAACGGCTCCGCCGCGGTCGCGGCGGGGCCGGCGGCCTCGGCCAGGCTGCGTGCCTGCCCAGCTAGGTCCGCCGCGTGTTCCGCCAAACGGGCAGCGGCCTCAGCAAGCTGGGATTGGGTCATGATGTCTGGCGCTCCGGAAGCATGCGGTGGGGGTGGATCAGGCAGCTTGCGCCGGCTGGAACTGGGGATGGACGATGGCGCCGTCGCGGGTCAGCAGAACGCCTTTCACGATATCGTCCTCGATGGGAAGCGTCGGAGCTCTCGCGTCCTTGTCCCAGAAATTGGTTATGAAGTTCAGCAGGTTGCGGGCGTAGAGGGTGGAGGCGGCAACCGGAATCCTGGCCGGCCAGTTCTGGTGGCCGAGGATGGTGACGCCGTTCGCGGTGCGGCTGACCTCCCCCGCCACGGTGGCAGCGCAATTGCCGCCGGCATAGGCGGCCAAATCGACGATCACACTGCCCGCGCGCATGGCATCGACCATGGCCTGGGTCACGATAACAGGCGCACGCCGGCCCATCACGAGGGCAGTGCAGACGATGATATCGTTCTTGGTGACCGTCGCAGTCATCAGTTCCGCCTGTTTCTGGCGGAAAGCGTCGCTCATTTCCTGGGCATAGGCGCTGGTTTGTCCGGCGGTTTCCTGATCTTGCACCCCGACGAAGGCAGCGCCGAGAGACTTGATTTCCTCTTTCGCGGCCGGACGGACATCGGTGGCGGAGACGATGGCGCCGAGGCGACGGGCCGTGGCGATGGCCTGCAAGCCCGCGACACCGGCGCCAATGACAAAGACGCGGGCCGGCGGAACCGTGCCGGCGGCGGTCATCATCATAGAAAAACCGCGCTCGAACGCCCAAGCCGCCTCAATCACGGCGCGATAGCCGGCCAGGTTGGCCTGGCTGGACAGCACATCCATAGATTGTGCGCGGGTGATGCGCGGTAGCAATTCCATCGCCACCACATCGATTCCGGCCTGGGCCAGGTTGGGCACCAGGGTCGGATCGGCATGGGCCTCAGCCGTACAAACCAGCAAGGCGCCGCGGGGAATCACTGCGCGTTCCCTCGCCTCGGGCATCTGCACGGCGAAGACGATGCCGGCACCATCCAGTGCCGCATCCGCGTCCAACGCGATTTCGGCCCCTGCAGCCAAAAATTCCGCATCCGAAATGGCTGCGCCGGCGCCGGCGCCCGCCTCGATCACCACAGTCAGGCCCAGCTCGGTCAATTTCTTGACCGTATCGGGGATGGCCGCGACGCGGTTTTCCGCCGCGCGTCGTTCCTTCAGCACCGTCAGGCGCATCCGAGATCTTCCTTCAATTCTGGGGGACTTCCGTGAAACAGGCCAAGACGCCAAACGCCCCTATCCATCAGCTTGAACATGCGGGAGTGTTCATCCCTCATGCAAGAGGGGGTGCGCAAGGGAGAACCGCCGGATCAGCACGAGGCAACGCCATGAATGTCGCATGCCATCCTGCGTTGAGCCAGTCGCCGCGTCCAAAAAGAGGATGAGGATAGCGGAACTTGTGTTGCGGCATCGCTAAACCTCACTGCTCGCCACGAGCCTGCTCTAACCTATCTCTGCGTTCCAGCAGCGTCTCACCTTCATAGAGCCAATACATAGGAGCCTGTATTGCTCGCCAATTATAACCAAGGCGATGGATAGCTATCAGTGCGGCCTGGTTAAGACTGGTGTGCTGGCCTTCGAATTCAATCGTGGTGTCGTCCACCTTCGTGGCCTTGATGTTTTCATCTCGAGCAAAAGTCAGCATCGCTCCAACAGGCACATCTGCTTGCGACAGCCTGAAGCGACCAGCCCGTGCAGCGCTGGCCTCCAATGCTTCAGCATCGCTAGGTTCTGTCAGCACATCTGCACGTGGAGTAGCGTCTGATAAAGCTGCGATCTCAAGCGCAGCTTTCACGCGGAATGGATCAACACGGAAAAACTCTCTGCTAGAGCGCACACGAAAACTACCAAAGGCCACATGCAGTTTACCTTCGACAAAGGCTGCATTAGCGACCTCAGCTGCATAATAGCATTTGAACGGAAGAGCTACAGAAGTTGTGTCGAGCTCACGGATACGTTGCTCAAGTGACGTCGAGGTAAGACCAATCTTGACCAAGCCAGGCATGGCATCATTGATCAGAATGTAGACTATTGCCATTTCGCTAGCTTCCTTTGCCTACATCATTTGGTTTCAGTCATGTTGTCAGCCAAAACTCAGAAGGTTTCATCGAGAGCAGTTCATAATTTATGTTTTACCAATCCGGGTAGGGTGGGGGTTCGTGGATCGGGGTTTTTAGGCCCCCCGGGGAGGGCACTGGCTGCTCGAGCTAATGTGGCAGTACCAAATTGGCCAACCGTCCCAGTTTGTTCGGCAGTGACCGGCGCCAAGTGGTGGGTATAATGGTGGGTATGTCGCCGAGGCGTACTGTTAACATATTGAACAAAAAAACATAAATATTGAAATGTGGCGGATGGGGTGCCAGCTACCCCCCGGACCCGACAGAAGGACAATCCCCGCCCGTTCTTTCGCTTCCACCCGCTGGTGCCGAGGGAGACCGACACCTACCGCCTGCCACTGGAGACAGCGAAGGCGGTGATCGGGGATACTATCATTTGATTTCGCTTACCGCACGCTTACCGGAAACATCGAGCCCTGGAAGATGTTCGGGTTTTCGCCTCTAACTCTTTGAAATCAATGGTGCCGACGGTCAGGATTGAACTGACGACCTACTGATTACGAATCAGTTGCTCTACCACTGAGCTACGTCGGCAAATGCTGATCGCCTGCAATACTATTTTCGCGATTGCGGCAGCAGGCATATCCGCGGGACGGGCGGGCGGTGTTTCGCATGGCCCGCCTGTTCGGGCAAGTCTTGTGGCAGGGCGGATCGGTGTGGGGTGGCCACTCGTCGAGGTGGGGAACCGATGATAGCCTTGTCGGTATGCCACAGTCGTTGTGGGCCGGATGGGGAGAGGGTGCCTTGGATAATGGAAAGACACGCATTTTTGCGGGTGCTGGAGCGGCCATGTCCCCTACGGGCGCGGCTTCGCGCGGTGGATTATTTCGTTTTCGGTCTGGTGACAGCCATTGGGAGGTATTGCGCGCTGGCCTGCCACTCCAGGTCGAAGTCCGCACCATTCTGGGTCATCCGACCGATCCGAACGTGATCTTCGTCGGCACCCAGGATGGGCCCTATCGCAGTATGGACGGGGGCGATCATTGGGAACGGCTGATTTTTCCCGATCGTAACGCCGTGATCTGGACGCTGGCCCGGCACCCAACCCGGCCCGATGTTCTATATGCCGGCACGGCGCCCATTGCGATTTACCGCAGCCTCGATGGCGGCAATAGCTGGCACCTTCTGCCCCGAGCCCTGTCGCCTGCCCATTGCGAACGGGCAGGCTTCGCCAGCCGGGTTTTGCGCATTACTGTCGATCCAAACCGGCCCGACGATATCTACGCAGCGCTGGAGGTCAGCGGCGTAATCCGTAGTACCGATGGCGGTGAGACCTGGTCCGACATGTCCGCCCCGCTCATCAAGCTGGCCGAGCTGCCACATTTGCAAAGCAATGTCGGTGGGCGCCATTGCGGCCATTGCGAAGGGATGCTGGATTCCCACGCCACCGCGATTAGCTCGGCTGCCCCGGATACCGTGTTTCTTGGGATACGCATGGGGCTGTTCCGTAGCGATGACCGCGGCGTCCATTGGTACGACACGGAGATCGGACGCTTCTCCCCGTTAACCTATTGCCATGATGTGGTCGTCTCCCCCCACAATGCGCGGGTGCTGTATGTCTGTCTCTCACCCGCCGCGTTCAGCGAGGATGGAACGCTTTATCGCAGCGATGACCTGGCCCAGACTTGGCAGCGGATCGATCATGGGATCAAGGCGCACTCCACCCTAATGGCGGTCAGCCTGCATCCCAGCGATCCGGCGAAGGTCTATTGTGTCACGCGCATGGGGCAGGTCTTCGGCACGGAAGATTCTGGCGCCTCCTGGCGGGAATATCCCCTGCCCACGGGGGTTGAGGACGTCTATGCCATTGCGTGCCTTTAAAACGACGCATGGCTGCGGCGCCGTCCGACCGCTTGTCCTCGCCGCCCCGACATCCTAACTGATCGCGCCATGAGCACCGAACCCGAAATCACGTCGCCTGAACCCGTCACCGACACGCCCGAGGCCCCGATGGAGGCTGCGATAGCGCGCATCGCCGCGTTGCAGGCCGAGCACGACGAGATGAAGGACCGCTGGATGCGCGCGGAAGCGGAGACCGCTAATACCCGCGCTCGCGGTCGCAAAGAGGTCGAGGATGCCCGTCAATACGCCGTCCAGTCCTTCGCTAAGGATGTGGTGGAGGCGGCGGAGAATATTCGTCGCGGCCTCGACGCCCTGCCCGAGAGCTCGAGCACCGACCCCGAGCTGGTCACCCGCCTGCGCGCCGGGTTCGAGGGGGTGGAACGCAGTTTCCTTGCCCTCCTGGAACGCCATGGTATCGCCCGCACCGATCCCACCGGGGCCGCGTTCGATCCCAATCTCCATCAGGCGATGCAGGAGCAGGAAACTGCCGACCACCCGTCTGGTACGGTGATCCAGGCCTGGACGCCATCCTGGACCCTGCATGGGCGGCTGCTGCGCGCAGCCATGGTGGTGGTGGCGAAAGCCCCCGCTACCGAACTCCCGCCGCCGGAAGAAAAAGTCGAACGGACGGTTTGAGGGCGCCAGCCACCGACAAACCCTGCCCCGAGACGGGAAAATGCGTCCGGGGGTCTTGTCGCCGCCCATTGACCTCAATACATCTTGACCATTCCACCCTGTAGGGAGCCACGCGGTGCTTCGGGCCGCCCGGTTCCGCTGAAAAGGAGACGACCCCAATGAGCAAGGTCATCGGTATCGACCTCGGCACTACCAATTCCTGCGTCGCCATCATGGAAGGCAAGGACGTAAGGGTTATCGAGAACGCGGAGGGCGGACGTACGACCCCTTCCATGACCGCCTTCACCGAAAGCGGCGAGCGCCTGGTCGGCCAGTCGGCCAAGCGCCAGGGGGTCACCAACCCCAGCAATACGCTCTATGCCATCAAGCGCCTGATCGGCCGGCGTTTCGACGACCCGATCGTCGGCAAGGACAAGGGCCTGGTGCCGTATGAGATCGTCAAGGGCGACAATGGCGATGCCTGGGTGCAGGCGCGTGGGGAAAAATATTCTCCCAGCCAGATCTCCGCCTTCATCCTCGGGAAAATGAAGGAAACCGCGGAGGCGTTCCTGGGCGAGCCGGTCACCCAGGCCGTCATCACCGTGCCGGCCTATTTCAACGATAGCCAGCGCCAGGCAACCAAGGATGCCGGGCGCATCGCCGGGCTAGACGTGCTGCGCATCATCAATGAACCCACCGCCGCCGCCCTCGCCTATGGTATGGACAAGAAGCATGCCGGATTGATCGCGGTCTACGACCTTGGCGGCGGCACGTTCGATATTTCCGTCCTGGAAATCGGCGATGGCGTGTTCGAGGTGAAATCCACCAATGGCGACACGTTCCTGGGCGGCGAGGATTTCGACGCCCGCATCATCGATTACCTCGCCGATGAATTCCGCAAGGAACAGGGCATCGACCTGCGCAAGGACAAGCTGGCGCTGCAACGGCTGAAGGAAGCTGCAGAAAAGGCCAAGATCGAACTTTCGTCGGCTAAGGAAACCGAGATTAACCTGCCGTTCATTACCGCCGATGCCTCGGGGCCCAAGCATCTGGTGATGAAGCTCTCGCGCGCCAAGCTGGAAGCGATCGTCGAGGACTTGATAACCCGCACTCTGGAACCCTGCCGCGCGGCATTGAAGGATGCTGGCATGAGCGCGGGCGAGATCGGTGAGGTAATCCTGGTCGGCGGTATGACCCGCATGCCGAAGGTTATCGAGGTGGTGAAACAGTTCTTTGGTAAGGAACCGGCGCGCAACGTCAACCCCGACGAGGTGGTGGCGATCGGCGCTGCCGTGCAGGGCGGCGTGCTGACCGGCGACGTGAAGGATGTTCTTCTCCTCGATGTCACGCCGCTATCACTCGGTATTGAAACCCTGGGCGGCGTGTTCACCCGTTTGATCGACCGCAACACCACCATCCCCACCAAGAAAAGCCAGGTGTTCTCCACCGCCGACGATGGCCAGACTGCGGTCACCATCAAGGTGTTCCAGGGCGAGCGCGAAATGGCGATCGACAACAAGCTCTTGGGTAATTTCGACCTGACCGGCATTCCCACCGCCCCGCGCGGCGTGCCGAAGATCGAGGTGACGTTCGACATCGACGCCAATGGCATCGTCTCTGTGCAGGCTCGCGACCAGGCCACCGGCAAAGAACAGCAAATCCGCATCCAGGCCAGCGGCGGTCTTGGCGAGGCCGATATCGAGCGCATGGTGAAGGAGGCCGAAGTCAATGCCGAAGCCGACAAGAAACGGCGGGCAATGGTGGAGGCTCGTAACCACGCCGAGGCGCTGGCGCATGACGTGGAAAAGAATCTGAAGGAACATGCCGAAAAAATTCCCGACACCGACAAAACAGCGGCAGAAGCGGCTATCGCTGCAGTACGGACAGCATTGGATGGGACCGACACTGACGCTCTGAAGTCCGCGTCCGATCAGCTCAGCCAGACCGCAATGAAGATAGGCGAGGCCTTGTACAAGGCCGAGCAGGCCGCCCAGCAAGGCGCGCCCGGTGACGTGCCTTCCAGCCCCCACGGCGGTGGTAAGCCGGACGACAAGGTGGTTGATGCCGAATTCGAGGAAGTCGACCCGAACAAGAAGAAGCCGGGCTAAGCGGGGAGGGTCGCGTATTGATCACGCATCACGCCCACGCTTCACAAAAGCCTGGCGTGATCATGTTCGGCGTCAATGAGAGACTATTTGCAACGTCCGGCGCCAGCCCCCCCCACTCGGTCACCCATGAGAGTATGCTGCCAGGTCGGTCGGGTAGTGGAGAGAGCCATTACCGGACTTTTCAAAACGCGCTCTTGGGTGCGTTTTCAAACAGGCTCTGAGGGCTGACGTATGGCGAAGCAGGATTTTTACGCAACGTTGGGAACGGCACGCGACGCCAGCGCGGATGACCTGAAAAAGGCCTACCGAAAGCTGGCGATGCAGTTCCACCCGGACCGCAATCCCGGCGACAAGGCAGCGGAGTCGAAGTTCAAGGACATCAGCGAAGCCTATGACGTCCTAAAGGACGATCAGAAGCGTGCCGCCTATGACCGTTTCGGCCATGCCGCGTTCGAAAATGGCGGCCCCGGGACGCAGCAGGCCGGTGGCTTCGGTTTCAGCGCCGGCGGTGGACTTAACGATATTTTCGATCAGATGTTCGGCACCATGGGCGGCGGCCAGCGAGGGCGGACCCGTGGCGGCGCGGATTTGCGCGCCGGTGTTGAGATCGACCTGGAACAGGCTTTCGCAGGCACCAAGACCACTCTGCGGGTACCCACGCGCGTCGCCTGCGAAGCCTGCACTGGCACCGGATCGGAAGACAAATCAAAGGGCGCGGAAACCTGCACCACCTGCCAAGGTGCGGGCAAGGTGCGCGCCCAGCAAGGGTTCTTCCTCGTCGAACGCACCTGCGCCACCTGTCGGGGTGTGGGGCGCGTCGTGCGCAACCCATGCAAGATCTGCCGCGGCGCCGGCACTGTGCAGCGGGAACGCTCCTTGCAAGTGCCCATCCCCGCTGGGGTTGAGGAGGGCACGCGCATCCGCCTGGCTGGGGAAGGCGAATCCGCGGCACAAGGCGCGCCATCGGGCGATCTCTATGTACATATATCCGTTCGGGCACATCCGATTTTTGAACGCAACGACGCCAATATCTATATCCGTGTACCGCTACGCATGACCCTCGCCGCGCTGGGCGGGGAGGTCGAGGTGCCCGCGATAGATGGTAGCAAGGCAAAAGTAAAAATCCCCGGAGGTACAAAAACCGGTGATCAGTTCCGCCTGCGCGGCAAAGGATTTTCGGTCCTACGTAGCCCGGCACGCGGGGATATGTATATTCAGGTTTCGGTAGAAACCCCGCAGCACCTCACCCGCAAACAGCGTGAATTGCTGGAGCAATTCGAGGCCGAAGGGGACAAGAACACAAAAAGCAATCCCGAAAGCGAAGGCTTCTTCGCCAAGGTTAAGGAATTCTTCGACGGCCGCGGATGATACCAAGTTACTTGGTATCAATCGCCGCTATCACTTGCCATTCGGCGCGCAGCCATTTGGCGCAGGCGACGTTCTGTTCGAAGATCGAATATTTCGCGCCGCCGCCGTAATCGGGGTTAGGGATAAATTCGGTGGAGATTTGGCGCAGCCGGCTGGCAGGGTTCGTGGCGTGATAGCGCATTAGCTGGCGCATCACCATTTTCCATGGCTCTAGGTTTTCTTCGTGCCATTCGGCGTGCCACTGGCCGGGCTCCGGGCGAAAGAACGGATATTGGATGCCACGGCCAGGGCGGCCATCGGGATGGCTCATCCATGGGTTTTTCGGCCCGCCGGGCGCCGCGGCGCGGGCGTGGCAATGACGGATCCAGTTGCGTTCGATCCAAAGGCCACATACATGATTCGGCTTTGACGGATCGAGTTCCAGTTTTCCCGCCGTGAGGTCCTGATCCATGTCCTGGACCTTTTGTTCCTCCGGGTTGTTGATCTTAAAGATCACGTGTGAGCAATCGAGCGTCATGTTCCACGCAATGCCGCGCGCCTCCACTATCTCCGCGACGCGCTGGATGCGACCGTAATGTTCGGACCACATATTCACATGCACCTCGAAGCATGCATCGATACCGAGCTTCTGGCCGATATCATGGGCGCGCAGATATGCATCCGCCACCTGCTGGTCTGTCACCGGCTTGCCGTTGGCGTCGCGAGTACCGATCTGCACGTTATGGACGATGGCGCCCAGCTCGGCGCCGATGCGCAAATGCCATTCGAGTAGAGGCTCGTCGCGGCCCAGCGCATAGAAGAACCCGCCGCCGCGAATAGGCAGGTCATTGTCGCGCGCACATGATTTATAGAGATCGAGCTCGCCCGGTAATGGCGTGCGGTCGAAATAATCGAATGCCCCGGATTCTTTCACCATGCGAAAACGCAACGGGACATCAAACGGGTCCGTGCCAACATGGGTGGCGCCAGAGCCGGTGCAGCCGATAGGCAGTTCCTTGGGCATTTCGTTCCTCCCCTTGCACGCGACCTTGACGGCCGATGGTTGCTAGGAGACAGAATGCGGGCCAAGAGAGGCGCGCGACAAGGCACAACGGAGGAAAAAATGGATCTTGGCATTCAGGGTAAAACCGCGATCGTCTGCGCCGCCAGCAAGGGGTTGGGCAAGGCCTGCGCGACATCTCTGGCTAAGAACGGCGTCGATCTGGTAATCAATTCGCGCACGGCGTCCGAGCTGGAAGCGACGGCGGCGGAAATCCGGACTGCCACCGGGCGCAAAGTCACCGCGGTCGCCGCCGACATCACCACGGCAGAGGGCCGTGCCAAGGTGCTGGCCGCCTGCCCGAGCCCGGATATCCTGGTGAACAATGCCGGCGGGCCGCCGCGCGGCGATTTCCGCGACTGGGCGGAAGAAGACTGGATGAAGGCGGTGAACGGCAACATGATCACGCCGATCATGCTGATCAAGGCGGTGGTAGACGGAATGATCGCGCGCAAATTCGGCCGTATCGTCAACATCACTTCCGGTAGCGTGAAGTCGCCGATCCCGGAACTAGGGATGAGCAATGGCGCGCGCGCAGGCCTCACAGGTTTTGTCGGCGGCCTGGCGCGGCAGGTAGCGCGGCATAACGTGACGATCAACGGCTTGCTGCCGGGACCATTCCTGACCGACCGGCTGCGCGGCGGCGCGATGGAAGCGGCGCGCAAATCCAACCGCCCGGTTGACGAAATTATTGCGGAACGCGCCCAGAACACTCCCGCCGGCAGGGTCGGTGATCCGTTCGAATTTGGTGAGGCCTGCGCGTTCCTGTGCGCGGCTTCGTCGGGGTTTATTGTCGGGCAGAATCTTCTTCTCGACGGTGGAGCATTCAATTCGACGATGGGGTGAGTGCGCAGAAGGAAGGTCAGGGGCTTTGCCCCTGACCTTCCTTCCGGCAATTCTTACCCCACGGAACTTGGCATTAGAGTATTTCTTACCTCAAGCCGCCCCAGGCGCCGATCACGGAGCCTATCTGATGGACGACGAAGGATAGGCCGAGGATATTGGCCATGTATCTTGTTCCAAACAGTTCGGCCACATAGCCGGAGACGAACGGGATGACGCCGAGCCACAACATGCCATGGCACCAGCGAAAATAAGTATGCTGGTCAGCGTGGGCGGCGTGATCAAGTAAAGCGTCAACACGGCCGAACAGCTCAGATAGGTGATGCCGAGCAAGATATGTTTCGGATAGATAACGCCGAGCCACCCCGCCGTCCAAGAGCCGAGAATATTAACACCACCAATGATGGTGAGCGTAGTGGCGGAAAGATCGGACAGCAGGCGCTGCACATCGGCGCTGCTGAGATGCTTGGGACTCGATATTTTCGCTCATCCTCAGGCTTGAGGTGTTACGCGAGACGGCCAGTGCGATCACCGTTCGGAAACAGTGAAGGAGTGATTAGCGGGATTTATTTTCGGGTCAGTGACGGACTGCAAATATACGCTCAGACATTGCGTAGCAGCGGTGCGGCCTTGGCGCGCAGGGCGGCGGCGGTACCGAGATAACCGGTGACGAGCATCAGGATTAGCGCGGCTAGCAATGTGAGGGCCAGCCGCCCGGGCAGAAACACAAAATCGGCGCGTAAGACAAAGCGCACCACGCTCCAGGCGCTGGCGGTGCCGACAAGGCCGGCCAGCAGTCCGGCGGTTAGGCCGAAGGCGAGAAATTCAGTCAGCCAGGCGGCGCGGATTTGCGCTCGGCTGGCGCCCAGGGTTTTAAGCAGCACGGCCTCGCGCACCCGCCGCGCTTGCCCCGCGGCGACCGCCCCGGCGAGCACCAACATGCCGGAGAGCAGGGTGATCCCGCCAGTGGCGGTCAGGGCAAGAGCAATCTGATCGAGGATATTGGAGAGCGAACGCAGCACCTCCTCCACCCGAATGCCAGCGACGTTCGGCAGCGCGTCGCTCACCGCGCGCAGTACCGCGCCTTGCGTCTCCGGCGTGGCGCGCAAGGTAGCGATATGGGTGTGCGGCGCCTGCTCCAGCAGGCCGGGGCTAGTGACGAGGGCAAAATTAATACCCAGCGAGCGCCAGGCGATCTGGCGCAGATTCTCCACCCGCAGATCGATATCGCGGCCCAGCACATTCACTCGGATAATGTCGCCAATCTTGACGCCCCAGCCGGCGGCCAGTTGTGCGTCGAGGGAGACGAGGGGCGGGCCGCGATAATCCGCCGCCCACCACGTGCCGGCGACGATATGCGTGCCCCCTGGCGGTAGGGCGGCGTAGGTCAGGCCACGATCGCCGCGCAGCGCCCATTGGGTTTCCGGCGTGGCCTTAGCCTGTGCGGCCGGGACACCGTTCACCGCGACGATGCGCGCGCGCAGGCTGGGCACGTGTTTGACATCCGACACGCCCGGCGTGCGCGCCAACAGCTCGGTGAACGTGGCGAGTTGCGCGCTCTGGATGTCGATGAAGAAAAATGACGGTGCCTGGGCGGGGATCTGCGCCAACACATGGGCGTGCAGATTGCCATGGATCATTGCTACCGAAGCCAGGGTGGATAGGCCCAGCCCGACCGAGACCAGCATCAGCGGCACCGGCGTTCCGGGCCGGTGCAGATTGCCGAGCCCCAGCCGGGCCCAGGCAACGCGCGGGCGCGGCCAAATCCGGGCGAGGCGCACCAGCAAGAACCCGCCAAGGCGAAATATTCCCAGCGCGCCCACCGCCCCGGCGCAGAACCAGCCCGCCAGCCAGCGATCCGGCGAGGCCAGTACGGTCAGCGCCACCAGCCCCAGGGACAGGCCCCCGGTCGTCGCCTGGACCCGCCATCCGGCGCGCGCGTCATGCGGGATTTGCGCGTCGCGGAACAGCGCAGCGCCAGGAATACGCGCAGCGCGGCCCAGCGGCAGCAGGGCAAAGCAGGCGGCCGTCAGCAAGCCGAATCCGGCCGCCAACAGCAGCGGCCCCACGAACACCCCGACGCGCGGCGCGACGGGGAGCACATCGCCCATTAGCCAGATCGCCAACCAGGGTAACACCGCTCCCACCGCCAGCCCGACCGCGGTCCCCAGCGCCGCTAGGGCCATCACCTGCGCCAGGCACATGGTGAGAAGAAGCCGTGCCGAGGCGCCGAGGCAGCGCAGGCTCGCCAAGGTAGCCGCGCGCGCGATCAGCCAGGCGCGCACGCCATTGGCGACGCCTATGCCGCCCACCAGCAAGGCGGTCAGCCCGACTAGGGTCATGAACTGCCCGGTCTGCGCGATGAAGCGCGAAATTCCGGGGGCGGCCTCGCCGGGCTGGCGGATGCGCCAGCCGTGATCGGGGAAGATTTTTGCCAATTCGGCGACGACATCGGCTGGCATGTCGCCTGCCGGCCAAACGGCGCGCACGGCATGGCGCAGGATCGCACCCGGCACGTCCAGCTCCGTATGCGCCAGGGTCGATAGCGCGATCAGCGCCCGTGGCGCCATCAGTGGCGAGGCGACATTGTCGGGTTCCTTGATCAGCGCCGCACGCAAGGTCAGGACGGCATTGCCGAGGCGTACCGTATCGCCGGGGCGCAGGCGCAGCCGGTCCAACACCACCTGCTCCACCGCCACCCCGCCATCCGCCAGCACGGTGGCGGGGCTGAGAGCGGGGGCGAACCCGGCCGGCCCGACCAGCGGCCAAGCGGCATCCACGGCTTTCAGTTCGACCAGTTGCCGCGCGCCGGACGGCGCCGCCAGGAGGCTGCGCATCTGCGTGATGGCGGACAGACGGGCGCCGCGCGCGGTCAGGAAATCGCGCAATTCCGGTGGCACGGTGAGGCTCCCAGTGTCGATTTCCAGATCGCCGCCGAGTAATCGCCGTCCCTCTGCCGCCAAGCCCTGGCTCAGGCTTTCGCGCAAGCCCCCGACCCCGGCGATAGTGGCGACGCCAAGGGCGAGACAGGCAAGCACGATGCGCATGCCGCGCACGCGATCCCGCCCGCTGGCACGTAATTCCCGCCAGGCCAGCCGGAGCGCAAGGCTCACGCGCTCACCACACGGCCATCGGCAATATGCACTTCCCTGCCACAGCGCGCGGCAAGGGCGGGATCATGGGTAACGAGTAGAAGTGTCGCCCCAGCCTCGCGAGCCAGGGCGAACATCAGATCGATCACCATCATTCCGGTCGCCTGATCCAGGTTGCCGGTCGGCTCATCGGCCAACAATACCGCCGGACGCGGCGCAATCGCGCGGGCCAGGGCGACGCGTTGCTGTTCGCCGCCCGAAAGCTGGCCAGGTAGATGCGTGAGCCGATGGCCGAGCCCCACTGCATGGAGCGACACCGCCGCACGCTCCATGGCGTCGGCGATGCCGGCTAGTTCCATCCCCACGGCAACATTTTCTAGCGCCGTCATGGTGGGAATCAGATGAAACACCTGGAACACGATGCCGATATGATCGCGCCGGATGCGCGCCAGAGCGTCCTCGTCCAGCCCACCCAGATCGTGCCCGGCTATGCGTACGGAGCCGAAGCTGGGTTGTTCCAGCCCTGCCAGCAGCATCAACAGGCTGGTCTTGCCGGACCCGGAGGGGCCCAGAATGCCGACGCTTTCGCCCGCCGCGATGTCTAGATCGATGCCGCGTAAAATATTGACCGGCCCTGCGGCCGAGGGCACGATCAGGCCCAGACCCCGGATTTCAATCAGTGTCCCACCCGGCGAACCGATCAGCGGAATTGGGAATGAGCGAGTGACATCCATGACCGCAGCATATGGCGCCTGCCGGGCCGGGTTAAAAGCGGCATTTTTAGTTGTTGGCCTAAGTATGCTCTGGAGTACGCCGGGTCTTGCCGCTAAACGGCTGCTAATCCTGGGCGATTCACTGACCGCCGGGTTCGGCCTGGCGCGCGCGGACGGGTTTCAGGCCCAGCTGCTTGCCGCGCTCGCCGCGTATGGCCATGACATCACGATCATCGACGCCGCCGTCTCCGGCGATACCAGCGCCGGTGGGCGCGCGCGCCTGGATTGGGTGCTGGGCGAGGGGGTGGACGCCGCGCTGGTCGAGCTGGGCGCCAATGACGGGTTGCGCGGGACGGAGCCGCGCGAAATGGAACAAAATCTGCGCGCCATTCTGGACGTGCTGGCGGCGCGGAACATTCCCGTCCTGCTCACCGGCATGCTGGCCCCGCCCAATCTGGGCGCCGTGTATGGTGCGGAATACCAGACCGTCTTCGCCCATCTCGGCGCCCGCCCGGGCGTGCTGTTCGACCCATTCTTTCTGGAGGGTGTCGCGGCCGATCGCGCGCTCAATCAGGCGGATGGTTTGCACCCGAATCCGATGGGCGTGCGGAAAATCGTGGCGCGGCTGCTGCCACTCGTGAAAGAGCTGCTGGCCCGGGTTAAAAACTGATGCGCCTGTTCGTCGCCCTCGATCTGCCATGGGAACTGAAACGGCGCCTGGAGCTGCTGTGCGGCGGTATTCCCGGCGTGTGCGTTGTCCCGGCAGAGAATTTTCATCTGACACTGCGCTTCATCGGCGAGGTGTCTGCCGTACAAGCGGAGGACATCGATCACGCTTTGGCGGCCATCCGCGCGCCCGGCTTCGGGATCAGCCTCGCCGGGGTCGGCACGTTCACGAAAGCCGGCCGCGCGACCGCGCTCTGGGTTGGCGTGGACCGCAACGCGGCGCTCGATCACCTGCAAGCCAAAATCGAAAACGCCCTGCGCCGCACCGGGCTGGACCCTGCGCGCCGCCGCTTCACCCCGCATGTGACTTTGGCGCGGCTAGATAATGTCCCCGAGGTGAAAGTCGCAGCGTTTGTGCAGGACAGAAATTTGTTTCGCGCCGCGCCTGCGCAGATGGATTATTTTACCCTTCTCTCTTCCGTCCTTGGGCGCGACGGGTCCGTCTATACGCCCGAGGTGACGTACGCTCTGGATTAAGGCGTGTTTAACCGAGTGTGCGCTGCCACAGCGCGAACATCTTGGTCCACACTTTTTCCGATTCCATCGCGTGATAATCGGCGCGCGCCGAAAATTGGAACCCGTGCGTGGTGCCCGGCTGAATCTCTAGCGTATGCTTAGCGCGGACTTTCTTTAGTGCCGCCTTTAAGGCCGGAATCACATGATCGGGCACCGATCCGTCAGTCTCGGCAAAACTATAGTACAGCTCGCCCTTGACTTTATCGACGAGCAGATGCGGACTATCCGGCCGATCCGTCACGATGCCAACGCCATAAAGAGACACGGCGGAGACGAAGCGATGCGGAAATCTGGCCGCGACCGTGGTGATGTATTGCCCGCTCATGCAATAACCCACGCAACTAACGGGGCCGGATTTCGCCGCGTCCTGGGCATCCAGATAGGCGAGGATGCCTGCCGTATCATCGACCACTAGCGCGTTGGTGAGGCTGTTCATCGCGGCGCGAATGACACCCGACATGCCATCGTCACGCCGTGGAATATCGAAGCGCACCGTACCGAGACGGTAATACATATCCGGCAGGATGCAGATATAGCCAGCACGCGCGATGCGGCGCGCCAAATTTCGCAATTCCTCACGGATACCCGGCGCATCCATGTAAAGAATAATCGGCGGGAACGGCCCGCCAGATTCCGGATGCACAAGGAAGCTCGACATCAGGCCGTGCCGTGTCACCACATGCGTTTCTGTCTCGATCATATCTATTCCCCCTGTAGGATGGCGCCATGATGATCTGGATCGCGTGGCCGAGAAAGCCCGCGCGTGCAAACTGCGCCGCGCATTTTCCGGTGAGTCCACGGCGGGTATTGCGCTCGTCCGCCATCGCGCAGTTGCAGATTATCGGTCAGGCGCTGAGGACCAAGGTACATGCGACGAAGATTCCGTGCACCAATCTCCCGGGCGACCGGATGTGACTATGCCTAAGCATGACGCGGGCGAAATTTTACGGTTCCCGCCGTGTCGCCACCGTGCCGATGGGGCTGCACCATCCGGACTGCTTGCCAAATGGCGGCGGTGCGCTGCCGCGCCCGGAATGCGTGCCCCCTGGCACCAGAGGCTGTTTCCTTTGACCCCGATATTCCCCTGACCTAGCTGGTGGGGGGCTACGCGCAGGCACGCGCGCTGGGCAAGGGCGCGTTGACGGAGCGGTGTGCGCTTTCGCCACCCATTTACCGGACGGGCTCACCTTGCGGAACCCGTCTTGGCAGACCGCAGCATGGGCACGCCAGAGTGCCTGGCTCTCCAAACAAGCGCTACCCGCCTTGCGGCAAACCGTTACTGCCGCGTTAGGCTGATCCTTGCCAACGGCCCGTCGCGGGTTGAATAGTGCGCAGTAGCGAGAAGGGGAGGGAAATGCGGAACCACATCACCGTCCACCGCACCAGACCGCTGGCAGGCGCTATCATCGGCGGCATTGATCTTTCGCGTCCGCTAGCGAAATATGATTTTTTCACTATCCAGCATGCTCTTGTCGATCGCCGCGTATTTTTTCGAGATCAGATTCTGACCGAGGCGCAACATATCGCCTTCGCCGTTTATTTCGGACAAATCAATATTAACCGCTTCTTCAAGGCGGTCGACTGGTATCCTCAAACTGCCGCGGTGCGCAAGGAGCCGGAGCCCGCGCTTGCCGGAATTTACGCCTTGCCTGCAATGAAATCTTAGGGAGAAAGCCATGGCCAAAGTCGCCGTCATTACCGGTTCGAATGGGAAAATCGGCCAGGCCACCTGTCGGCGCCTGGCGCAATCGGGTTATACGGTCGTTGGTATAGATCTGTCCGGCGAGGGTGTTGGCAACTGGCCGCATTACCAATGCGACCTCGCCGATCTAAAGCAAATGGCGGATGTATTCGCACGCATCGAGGCTGAGCACGGATTGATCCAGGTGCTTTTCAATAACGCCGCCATCTACAATTCCGGCACCGATGCGTTGACCCTCGATCCGGACAAATTCGACGCCACCATGGATGTGAATGTCCGTGCGCCTTTCTTCGCGGCGCAATGGATGGCAAAGCGGTTAATCGACCAGGGAAAGCCTGGCGCGATTGTCTCGGTCGCCTCGCGCGCCGGGCAGAATGGCAGCGCTGTGGTGGATTACGGCGCGTCGAAGGCCGCGGTGATCAACCTCACCAAGAGCCTGGGCAAACGCCTCGGCCCGCACGGGATCCGGGTGAATGCGATCGCGCCCGGACTGATCGACACGGCGATGGGCGCCCGCGTGCCGGAAACGCACAAGGTGAACCACACCGCCACCAGCGCGCTGCGCCGCGTCGGCCAGCCAGAGGAGATCGCCAATGTGGTGAATTTCCTGGTGAGCGACGAATCGTCGTTTATTACATGTGCGACGATCGACGTGAATGGCGGTTAGGAGCTCTCCCGTGGACGAATTCGATTATATTATTATCGGCGCAGGCGCCGCCGGCTCAGTGCTGGCAGGCCGCCTGACGGAGGACCTGAATGTCACGGTCTGCGTACTGGAAGCCGGTCCGCCGGATTCTCATCCGTTCATCCAAGTCCCCGCCGGGTTCATCAAGACCCTGTTCAACCCCGCCTATACTTGGCAGTTCAAGACCGAGCCAAGCGAAGGTTCCGGCGGGCGGCAAATTTTGACGACGCAAGGGCGTACTCTGGGTGGATCAGGGTCGATCAACGGCATGATCTATAATCGCGGACAGCCGGCAGATTTCGATCATTGGGCGCAACGCGGCAATCGCGGCTGGGGCTATGCGGATGTGCTACCTTATTTCAAGCGGACAGAAAAACGCATCGGTCGGGCCGATGACCGCGTGCATGGGCGCGAAGGCAATATTCCCATCACCGATTGCGACTGGACGCATCCCATCATCGAGGCCTTTATCGACGGTGCGGTGAAATCCGGCGTGCCGCGCAATCGCGATTACAATAACGGCCATCAGGAGGGTGTCGGTTACTACCAGCGTGCCATCCATAATGGCTGGCGCCGCTCCTCCGCGCGGATGTTTCTTTACCCCGCCATCAAGCGCGGAAATCTGGATGTGCGCACCAACGCACGCGTGGCGAAAATTGTCTTCCAGGGAAAGCGCGCGGTGGGTGTGCGCTATATCAACGATGCCGACCGCAGCCAGTTTACCGAAATCCGCGCGCGGCGCGAAATTATCCTCAGCGGCGGCACAGCCAATTCGGCACGGCTACTACAGATCTCAGGCGTCGGGCCCGCTTCGGTAGTAAAAAATATTGGTGTGGAGATGATCCACGAACTCCCCGGCGTGGGTGAGAATTTTCGCGACCATTACACCGTCCGCTTCGTCAACCGCGCCAAGGGGGTGGTGACGATGAATGAAATGTCGCGCGGGCCACGGCTGCTGGGCCAGATCGTGCGCTGGGCGCTCGGAAAACCGTCCATCCTCGCGCTGTCGCCGTCGATTGTTTATTTTTTTCTGAAATCCAATCCGGCGATGGATAATCCAGATTTGCAGGGAGTATTCTCCCCAGCCAGCTACAAGGACGGGTTCGTCGGCTTACTGGATGACCATCCCGGCATGACCGGCGGCATCTGGCAGCACCGGCCGGAAAGCAAGGGCTATGTTCGCGCGCGCTCAGCCGATCCGTTTGTTGACCCGATCATCCAGCCCAATTACCTGGCCCACCCGACGGACCAGCAAGTACTGATCGACGGCATGAAAAAACTGCGCACCCTGCTGCACACGCCGGAGGTGGAGCGTTATGTCGATTTCGAGGCCTTGCCGGGTAGCAAGGTGCGTAGCGACGACGAATTGCTACATTACGCGCGCATGTACGGTTCCACTGGCTATCATCTGATGGGCACCTGCCGGATGGGACCATCCAGCGATCCGACCGCGGTGGTGGACGATCAGTTGCGGGTTTATGGACTGGAAGGGCTGCGGGTGGTGGATGCTTCCATTATGCCGAACATGCCGTCGGCGAATACCTATTCCTCCACCATGATGGTCGCAGAAAAAGCGTCAGACATGATCCGCGACCGCACGCCCTTGCCCGCGGCGGAATTGTCCCAGCTGCCGACCGCCTAAGCCGCGCATCTGCGAGGAAGGCGCCGGACGTAACCGACCCGCTACATCTGATCGCTAGGGTTGCCACTGCCCCAGCCAATCAAGTATTATTAGCCCATGGACAGGATACAGAAAATCACCGTTGTCCGAAAATACAATGATTCTAAATATTTTCGGTCAATAACAAAGAATAGGGAGTTCGTTTCAACAACGAATTCTGTTCTTGATTGTCCCTCCCGAAATTTGGCTGAACTTGATTGTGGCAGTACTGTGGCAGCCCGACCCTCGGCTCGTACCAACACCATCTGGGTGCCACGATTGTTTGCGCGCTGTTCCATGAACAGGGTATCCGCCGCGCTGGCCGGGTTGCTAGCCTGCGCCACCGCAACGCCCGCCGCGGCTCACATGGCGGATGCCCCACCCACCAAAATCGCTCCCGCCGAGATCCCGCAGAACTGGGTCACGGAGGCCGGATCGGCTTCCTGGTACGCGGCATCGCGCCACCCGCGGCGCACGGCCTCGGGCGCGCGCTATGATCAGAACTCCATGACGGCGGCGCACCCCTGGCTGCCGTTCGGGTCCAAAGTGCGGGTGACGCGGCGCGATACGGGGCACTCGATTGTTGTTACGATAACAGACCGCCTTCCGAGCAAAAGACATGTCATCGACCTCTCAGTCGGCGCGGCGAAGCGATTGGGCATGTTACGCCAAGGCACCACGCAGGTGGCTTTAACACCGGCCTAGGTGTTTAGGGCGTTTTCATTCTGACTGAAGTTGGTACCGCCTGCCCCCCCGTTATGCCAATGATCCAGCCGCCAAGCTTGGAGTGTTCATTTCGCCCTGTGCTGCCGCGAACACGGCATCGATCATCGCTCATCAAGGTCAATCGCCTTTGGACCATTAGACACGTCAATTCGTCGGTCCTAGTCTACGAACTCGCACTTGAAGCCGTCGCCCCAGCGCTTGATCCGCCCGACGGAGGGGGAGGGGAAGTGGGCGGTGCAGCACAAAGTAGACGTGTCGCAAAGCTCCCCCAGAATTTTCCATCGCGTCTCTCCGCCTTGCTTGGGATTGTAATCCACGCGCATCGCCAGGTCGGGATATTTCGCCTGCAATGGTGAGTGGATGAAATCGCCAGTGATAAGCGCATCCTTGCCGCCCTTGCCGATGCGCACGGCATAATGGTCGATCGTATGACCGGGTGTGGGGATGAGGGTGAAGTAGTCGTTCACGCCATGCGCACTTTTGACCAGATCGGCTTTCTTCGCCTCGATGATCGGCAGCACGCTGTCTTCCATATAATGGAGTCGGTTCTGGGCGTGCTGGGCTTCCCAGAATTTGTATTCGGTTTCAGAAAATAAATACCGCGCATTGGGAAAGGTCGGCACCCAACGACCGTTTTCCATCTTCGTGTTCCAACCCACATGATCCATGTGTAGATGCGTACACATGACGAAATCGATTTCCTCCGGCTTCACCCCGGCGGCTTGGAGCCCGTTCATGAATGCCGGATCCTTGCGTCCTGTCCAGGCAGGCCGGTTCGGATGGTTCTTGTCGTTTCCGATGCAGCTATCGACCAAGACGGTATGATGCGGCGTTTTAACCACGTAGGACTGGTAGCAAAGTTTTATGTTGCCACTGACCGGATCGAGCGCAGAGGGTTCCAGCCAGGCACGGTTTTCCTCCAGTATTTCCTTGGAAAGCGTCGGGAAAAATTCCAGGATCGGGGTGTGGCCCTTTTCCTCTTCGATGATGCGATGGATGGTCACGTCATTGACAGAAAAACTAGTCTTCATTGTTGTCTCCCTCGGGACGGGTGTTTATTTATGCGCGTTGACCTCAGAGCGGGTAAAAAGGAAATTATGATTGCAGAATTCACAGGTCATGGAGATGGTGCCGGCCACTTCCATATGCTCCAGATCGTCGGCGCCAAAGCCGCCTAGGATACCAGCCAGACGCGCGCGCGAACAGCGGCAGCCGTAGGACAGCGCCCGTGCCCGGTCGATCGCGACGCCTTCGGCATGGAACAGCCGCCAAAGCAATTGCTCCGTGCCCAGTGCATCGTCCAGCAATTCCGCGTCCGTCAAAGTCGCGCCTAGCGTCGTGGCGGTGTTCCATATTTCGGCCTGCTCCTCCTCGCTGAGTGCCGGATCGAGGCCGCCCGCGCCGGCGACGCGCTCAAGGATGAAGGCCCCCGCCCGCCAACCCGAATCAGTGCGCGCGCAGGCCAGATGCAGTTGGCAATCGAGCTGCTCGGAGGTGCGGAAATAATGCAGCGCCATCTGCGCCAGATTAAGTCCGGTGATGGCGACTATCCCCTGGTGGCGATCCGTCTCCGGCCCCTGATCCACGGTCAAGGCGAGATATCCCGTACCCAGCAGCGCGGCTGCGAAACCTTCTGGATCGCGTGCCAGAATCGGGGGGAGTTGATCGGATTTTACAAATGCGTAGCCGCGCAGTTCCCCTGTATCGGTGCAATCAGCGAGCAGCATGGGCACCGGGCCATTGCCCTTCGCCTGCAGGCTGAAAGTGCCGCGAAATTTCAGCGCCGCCGCCAGCCCGGCCACCAGCGCCAGCGCCTGACCCACTAGTACCGCCACTTCCGGCGCGTACTCGTGACGCGTGATCAATGCATCAGCCAGCGCGCCCAGCCGCACCAGCCGCCCGCGCACCCGCCGGCCAGGCAGAGAAAAGCTGGTTACTCCGCGCGGAACAACCAGATCGGGCACCGGCGGACGGTCACGATCCATGAAGACGGGGGCGAGAAAGGCAGGGGTCTCGGGCATCGACGTACCATAGGGGTGATCCGGGAAAGCCTCAACGCAGGCCGAATAATTTCCCGATACCCATGGTCCGCTCCATCACCGCCAGTACCGCAAATGCCGCGAACACCACCACCGCGCTGACCGCCGTGATGAGCGGATCGTAATTCTGGTCGATATAAACATAGATGCGCACCGGCAAAGTGGTGCTGCTGGGCGTGGTCAGGAACAGCGCCACCGCCACGTCATCGAACGATAGAATGAAGGCAAAGACTAGGCTGGCCACGAATCCTGGCCGGATCATCGGTAAGGTAACAAGACGGAACACCGTCCAGCCATCCGCCCCCAGGCTTTGCGCTGCACGTTCGACCACGGGCGGAATGCCAGCCAACGCAACCGTGATGAAGCGCACCGCGAACGGCAAAGTAATGATCACATGCCCGACCATGATCGTAACCACGTCGCGCGGCAACGCATGTGCGGCGAGGAATTGGAGTAGTGCAAGACCGAACACGATGCCTGGCAGGCTCAATGGCGCCATGAACAGGGCCTGCAATGCTGCGCGGCCGAAAAAACGGTGGCGGGCTAGCGCCAGGGCGACGCACGTCCCAAGGGACGTCGCCAGAAGGGAGGCGGCAAACGCCACACCGAGGCTCAACAGCGCGGCGTTGAGAAATTCCTCCCGTCGCGCCGCCTCAAAATACCATTTCAGGCTGAACCCGCGTGGCGGAAAAACCACGTAATCGCTGGCTGTGAAGGATTCGATGACGATCACCAGCACCGGCAGCACTGAGAGCGAGCATATCAACGCGGCATAGAGACCGAGCCCGCGCCGCAGCCCCGCGGACATCATAGTGGCATCGCCCGGCGCGCGCTGCGCTCGGAAATACCCGCTTGTAGCACCTGCACGATCAGCACGATCACCAGTAATGTCACCGCGATCGCCGCCGCGAAGGGCCAGTTCTGCAACACAATGGCCTGCTGATACATGACGACTGACAGCACCTTGAACTGCGCGCCGCCCAGCACGGCTGGGGTGACGAAACTGGCGGAGGCCAGGCCGAACACGATCAACAGCCCCGCCGTGATACCGGGCAAGCTGAGCGGTAGGATCACTTTCCACAATATCCGCAAGGGCGATGCCCCGAGACTGGCCGCCGCCAGCGGCAGGGCCGGATCCATGGCCTGCAGCGAGGTCACCACCGCCAGCACCATAAAAGGTGCCAGCACATTCACCAAACCCACCACGACTGCGGCTTCTGTATGCAAAAAAGCCATATCCGGAATGCCAATTGCTGCGAACGCATTTTCCAGCAGGCCATTTTTTCCTAAGATGACTACCCATCCGAAGGTGCGCACGATGACGCTGATCAGCAGCGGCGAAAGAATCAGCGCTATGACAAAACTTTTTGCCCGCGCCGAGGCCACCAGCAAATAAAGCGCCACCGGATAACCCACCAGCAGGGTCATCAACGCCACCGTGCCGGAAAGGCGAAATGTGCGGCCGATAATGCCCAGGTAATAGTCATCCAGCCACAGACGCTGGTAGTTCTTGACAGTAAAGACCTCGATGATGCCGCTTATCCGGCCATAGTCATAGAAACTGTTGATGCCGAGCGTAATGAAGGGAGCAACGAAAAATGCCAGGAACAGCAACGTGCCCGGCGCCAGCAATAAGGCCGGGGTGACCGCGCGGCGCATCACCGAGTTTCGATGACCCGATTCCATTGCTCGATCCAGTTATCCAGCTCCTGGTTCATCACCGCACGATTGAGCTGGATCAATGCGGCAACGGCGGCCGGGCCATGCGGTAACATGGCGGCAAGTTCTGGGCGTAACGTAGCTTTGCGGTTGGATGGCGCGTAAAAAATACCCTCTGCGATTTTCGTCTGGATGTCAGGGCGCAGGAAGAAATCGATGAATTTTTGTAACGGTCCGGGATGCGGCGCGCCCTTGATTGGATCCAGATAGAGGCTGAATGCAATCGCGCCTTCCTTGGGGGAGACGAATTCAAACGGCGCGCCACTCGCCTTCATGGTCATGGCGCGCGTGCCGCCATTATAGGTAATCCAGGCTTGGCCCTGGGCCATGATATTGTCCATCTCCGCCGGCGTATTGGCGATGGCGGCGATCTGGCCCATATCCTTTAATTCGCGAATTTTCTTTAGCCCTGGCGCGATGTTCTTTTCATCGCCCCCCATCAGGCGCGACATCAGACCCAGAAATTCTTGCGAATAAAGGATATTAATGGAGTAGAGAGCCACCCTGCCCTTATATTTCGGATCCCATAAATCGAACCAGGATGTCGGAGGTACCCAGCCCATCTGTCTGAATTTGTCGGTGTTGTACTGCAGCCCGGTGCTCGCCAACTGGCTGACAACACCGATATTGTCGGCCTGGCGCGCGCCAGGAACCAGGTCATCCAAATGGGTTACAATCTTCGGGTCTATGGCGCCGTAGATCCCAAGTTGTTTGCCTGCCGCATGGTGTAAGTCGTTGGCCCAGTAAATATCGATCTCCGGGCGCGCCCGCGTCGCCAGTACGCGCGAATAGAGGCTGAGTGCCGTACCTACCACATAGATCACCTTGATCCCTGTTTCCTTCTCGAATTCCGGAATCACGTTTTTACGTAGGAATTGCTCGATCCCGCCGCCATAGCTGGCGAAAACCACTTCCTCCGCCGCCCACGCCGGACGCGCGGCCAGCGCTGACGCGCCGGCCAAAATCGCGAGTTGCCGCCTACTGATGTGCACCATCGAAACCTCCCTATGCTGGCACGAACACGCCTTCATCCGACAAGATTGGCGGGGTCATCACGATCTCCGGCTTGGCGGTGAAACGGCGATCGCTTTTCAGTGTCGGCAGAACCTTATCGGCGAACAGGCGCATGTTTTGCTCTGCCTGTTCATGCGGCAACCCGCCATAGCCGAATTCACATACTAGATGATCAAGTCCCGTTAACTTTCGTAGTTCAGCGATCTGATCGATGCATTCATCGGGCGAACCCACGATCTGGATCTTCACATACACATCCGTCATCTTCTGCCGGTGTGTCTGATCCGCCATCTTGGCGTAGGTGCGGCCAATTTTTTCGTATGCCTCATAGCCCTTTACACTGGACAATCCACCATCGGAAAACCGATAGTGATTATCTACTGAATCCCATTTTTTGCCTAGCCATGTCTTGGCGCGTTCGTCGGCTTCGGAATGAGATTCGGCACAGGATATATTCGTGAGAATGATAGGTGGGCGCGGTGTGTGTCCGGCTGCAATCGCCATTTGCTGGAAATCGTACACTTCATGCGCCGCTTTCGGCCATTCGTTGTGCATGACGATCAGTAGACCTAACCCGGACTCGGCGATCAGCTTCGCTGATTCAGGACTGTTCGCGGAGCCGTAAAACCGCCGCTCAGGATGCGAAATCGGCGCCGGACGGATCGAAGTTCGGGGGATCTGATAATACTGGCCCTGATAGTCAAAGCTCGGTTGCGACAGGCCACGCTGCACGATCTCCATTACTTCCTTAAAACGTGGCCGCGCCTCGTCCATCGAAATGCGAAACCCTTCATATTCCACCCTCGCGGCACCACGGCCGAAGCCGAACAGGCAGCGCCCGCCGCACATGATGTCCAGCAGCGCGATCTGCTCGGCGACGCGGATCGGATCGTGCCAGGGCAGCACGATCACCGCCGTGCCTAGCTGGATGCGCTTCGTCCGCCCCGCGTAATAGGCTAGCAGCTGTAACGGCGCCGGACACATCGCGTAGCCGGTGAAATGATGCTCCAGCGCGAACAGCGAATCGAAGCCCAGCGGCTCCGCTAGATCGCCCAGGCTCATATGTTCCCCCAGCACCGCTGCATCCACCCGTCCAGGTTGGGAGAGCATGTTGAGCGCGATTCCCACTTGCATGGCCCGCTTCCTTCCGTTGTGCTTGTCCTTGCGAAGGAGCGTACGCCCCCGTGGCGGCGCTCGTCAAACAAGCCGGGGTACCCATGCCACAGACCGATCCGCCGCTTACCGGTTTCACGTTCTTGGATTTTACTCAGTTCTATCAGGGCCCCTACGCCACCATGATGCTGGCGCGCGCCGGCGCGGACGTAATCAAAATCGAACCGCCGGGCGGCGAAAGCCTGCGCGCTCTGGCGCCAACGGGAAAGTCCGGCACCTACGCCTTCGCCGCGCTAAATTCCAACAAGCGCGCCATCACGCTAAACCTGAAATCCGCCGAGGGCCGTGCCTTGTTGCACCGGCTCGTACAACGTGCCGATGCGCTGATCGAGAATTACGCCCCCGGCGTGATGGATCGCCTCGGTGTCGGCTGGGAGGCCCTGCGCTCCAGCAACCCGTGCCTGGTCTATGCCTCCGCTAGCGGCTTCGGGCTTTCCGGGCCGGATCGCGACAACCTAGCGATGGATTTCACCATTCAGGCGGCCTCTGGCGTGATGAGCCTGACAGGCTTCGCCGACGGCCCGCCCTTGCGCACGGGCGGGCCTTATGTGGACATCCTCGGCGGTGCGCATCTCTACGCCGCGCTGGTGACGGCGCTGTTGCAACGCGAACGCACAGGCCAGGGTCGCTTGGTGGAAGTGGCGATGGTGGAGGCGCAATTTGCCATCCTTACCACCGCCATCGACCAATACTTAAGGACCGGCGAGGTCCCTGCGCGCACCGGCAACGCCTTCGCCAACCATGCCCGCGCGCCCTACAATGCCTACCCGGCCAAGGACGGCCATGTGGCGATGATCCTGGTCACCGAAGGCCAGTGGCAAAACCTGCTGCGCGCCATGGGCCGGGATGACCTACAGGGCGATCCCCGCTTCGCCACCAACGACGCTCGCGTCGCGCATTACGCAGCGACAGAGGCGTTGGTGAGCGGCTGGACCACGGCGCATACGCGTGCGGAAATTTTTGTTGCGACGAGTAAATACAAAATCCCCTGCGCCCCGGTGCGTGACATCGCGGAAATAATGGCAGATCCGCACATGCATGGGCGCGGCATGCTGGAATACGCGGAGCACCATGATTTCGGTCGCGTGGTGCTGCCCAATTCGCCATTGCGCTTTCATGGCGCGGCGCCCGTTCCATTGCGGATTAGTCCGCACATCGGTGAACATAATGAAGCGGTTTATGGCGAATGGCTCGGCCTCGCCCACAGCGAACTCAACCGCCTGCGCGCGGCCGGCACGATTTAGGCATTTACCAACGGCAGCGGCGCGGCGGGATCGAGCAAGCCTTCTTGGCGCAAATCTGCCCACAGCGCGGCCGGTAAGGGCTTACGGAATAGGCAGAGGCTGCCCGTTACCTCGCCCGCGTTCATCGCGCCGGGAATGATGCCTACGATCGCTGGATGGCCCAGCAGGAATTTTAGCGCGGACGCTGGCAGTTCCATGTTGTGGCTAACGCACACTGCCGCAAACCGACCCACCCGTTCGGCGATCTCCGGCGGTGACGCGACATAGTTGTGTCGCACCCCCGCTGTCAGTCCCGTGGCGAGAATCCCAGAATTCAATAATCCAACGATGATGACACCCGCACCTTTTTTGTTCACAGACAGGCAAAAAATCGCTTAGCGCCCCTTGCTCCAGCAAGGTGTGGCGTTCGGCCAGTAGCACGCAGTTAAAATTGCTGGCGCGCAAGAAACGGGCGGATGTATTCGTCTCGTTCAGCCCGATGCCGAAGGCTTTGATCATGCTGTCTGCGCGTAGTTCCGCCAGCGCCTTATGTGCGCCCTCCATCGCCTATCGGAGGCGAGTTGCTAGCACCTGGGGGTCCTGCGTGGTCCAGAAGTCGACATCCTAGATGAAGACGCCATCGACACTGTTGATCCCTAGCCGCAGCATCGATTGTTCGAGCGAACGATGCACGCCGTCGTAAGAATCATCAAACTCCAACACGAAGTGCAGACCGCCTAGCCGCAAGCCCTCTAGCGGGGTGCCATCGCGGCCCAGCGGATGCATCACCCGGCCGATCTTGGTGGAGAGCGCGTAGCCCTCGCGCGCTTGTCGCGCAGCATGCTGTCCAGGCGCAATTCGGCGCAGCGATAACCGCAATAAGGTGAGGTATCGAACATTCGCACCCCGCCATTCCAGGCAGCCTGAATGGTCGCCCGCGCCATGCGCTCGGCGATCGTGTCGTGAAAGCCGGAAACAGCGCGGTGCCGAAGCTGAATTGCATGAGCGAAAGATCCATCCGCCCTGTTTGGGCCGTCCTGTTGGATCCATCCTACCCTTCTGTGTATGGACGCAGCGTAACGCCACTTGCCGCCGCGCGGAAACGAGGCAAACTACGCCGTGTCAAACACGTAGGGGAACGTATGGTGGAAATCGGCGGTTACGAGGTTCTCGGCCTTGGCCAGTATTACGAAGACCTGCCGCTCGGCCGGAAATTCCGTACCATCGGGCGCACCATCACGGAGGCCGACTTGGTGAATTTCATCTCCGTCACCGGCCTGACGGAAGTACTGTTCTCCAATGTCGAATTCCTGCGCGAGGAAAGCGACATCAAGCAGCGTGTGGTGCCGGGTGCCTTGGTCTATTCCTTCGCGGAAGGGCTGCTGACGCATGCCACCATGCAGCACACCGGCTTCGCCTTTCTCAATATGGAACTTAACATCGATGGTCCCACCTTCGTGGGCGATACCATCCATGTGGAATGCGAGGTGACGGAGAGCCGGCGCAGCAAAAGCCGGCCCAATCGCGGCCTGGTGCGAACGCGGTGCGTGGTGCGTAAGCACGATGGCACGGCGTGCCTCACCTATACGCCGCTGCGCATGGTGAAGGCGCGCGGCGCCGGGTAGGCCCGCCCTGTCAGGGTGTGGAGCGGGCGCCTGGTAATTTCCCGGTCACGCGGAACGCGTTCTCACCATTAGAGGCATACATATCCGTCGCGCCTGATTGAAGCGCCGCGGCCGAGTCCGCGGTTGCACCCTTGATGCGGACCAGCGTTGCGCAGGGCAGGTGACAGGAACGGATCCAGGGCGGCGCCGTTTGCCACGGCGATCTTCACGCCGGGGCGACCCACCTGGTCGGCATGCGCGAAACCAGGTTCCGGCGCAGCGACACAGAGATTGCCGACCAGCATAAAATCCGAGCTGAAATCCCCCTTCGTGGCGGATATCGGCGTATGCAGGCCTATTAGGATGTCCCATGCATCGATGCCGCAGCTCACGGTGAAGCTTTGCACATCTCGATAGATCACCGGTTCGAACCCGGCGTTGAGCTTCGTGGCAATGAAACGGTCCAGTTCCGGGTCTATTCCATCCAAGCCGCCATCCGGCGCGACGCGAACCAGAACCGGATTGGCCACGCGCAACGCCACCCACAATCGCCTGTCCGATTTCGGACTTAAACTAATCCACTATCTCGCGACAGTCGCTAAAGGGGCTTTTGCACCTTCTCCAGCAAGCGGCCGAAAAATCCCGGCTTCTTCGGTGACGCGGGCGACGCGACAGCCTTTTGGCGTGCGGTTGCTTCCGTCCGCGCGTCTTTTTCTTTCACGGCCAGCCATTTCTCCAGGCTCATCCTCGCCCTAGCGGCCCGCTTGGCTTCATAGGCGCGCTGACCTTCGCTCAACGGCTTGTTCACGGCGCCGTCCTTATGCCAGGGCCTTGAAATGCACCGCGCGCACGATGCGGGTTTCCTGCGCGGTGATAAATTCGCCGGATTTCGCCGCATAGGCCACCCAGGCCGGATCGGCGTTACGGGCGGCGCGCCTGGCTTCCATATCTGCGAGGTTCTCATACCCCCAGAGATGCGTGACCTGGTTGAGCGGGCCGATCTCGCTGACGTAATAACCAACCGGCGCGCCCAGGTATTTTAATTGCAGCGGCAGGCCTTCTTCCTCGAACAGCTTCAGGAAGCCGGGCAACCCGCGCGGGCGGATCGTGTAGCAACGCACATCGACGATATTGGGTTTGGCCATGGCCTGTCCTCCGCTAGTTATGCCGTGCGGCGTGCCTCGCCCCGTTGGCGCATCAGCACCCGCGTCACCACGCCTAGCCCAAGATTGATGGCAATGCCAGCGAGGGAAAGCAGCACCAGGGCAGCAAACATACGCGGGATCTGCAGTCGATACCCCGCCTCCATGATCCGGTAGGCGAGGCCGGAGGCAAATCCGCCCGAACCGGCGACGAATTCCGCCACCACCGCGCCCACCAGCGCGAGCCCGCCGGAGATTCGAAGCCCCGCAAGGAAGAAGGGCAACGCTACCGGAACGCGCAGCAGCCACAGGCTGCGCACCCGTCCCGCGCCATACAGGCGAAATAGATCCAGTAGCTCCGCCGGCGCCGCAGCCAGTCCCGCCACCGTGTTCGCATAGACCGGAAAAAATGCCACTATAGTCGCGCAGACGACCAGGGAAATGAACGGATCGTTCACCCAGATGATCACCAATGGCGCGATCGCCACGATCGGTGTGACCTGCAGGATCACTACCCAGGGCTCGATCGCTGCGAACGCCAAGCGCGACACCGATGTCGCCAACGCCAGCATGCCTCCCAATGCGGCTGAAACGACCAACGCCGCGAATGTCACCGCCAGGGTGGCGAGCAAGGATGCCAGCAATCCTGCCGGGTCCGCCCAGAAGGCGGCCACCACCGCCAAAGGCCCCGGCAGCAGATAGGGTGGAATTTCCGCCCATTGCACACTGAACTCCCAGCCTAGAAATGCCAGGGCGCCGAAGCTAATTGGGGCGATGCGCTCGAGCGTCATGCGCCGGGTTTCGTCATGGTATTATGCATCGCTGCCTCGATCGCCGTTACCAGCCCGGTGTAGTCTGGATCGGCCCGCGACCGCGCCACGCCGAGAGGTGACAAAAACTCACGCGCGATGCGCCCGGGCCGTGGTGTCATCAGTACCACGCGTTGGGCCAGGAACGCGGCCTCGTAGATGGAATGCGTGACGAAAACCACCGTGCAGCCCAACTCCCGCCACAAGCCCAACAGATCGGCCTGCAACCGGTGACGGGTAAACTCGTCCAACGCCGCGAAAGGTTCATCCATCAGCAGCACGCGCGGGCGGGTGACCAGGGCACGCGCAATGGAAACGCGCATGCGCATCCCGCCCGATAATTCCGGTGGCCGCGCCTGCTCGAACCCTGCCAGTCCGACTTGCGCCAGCGCGGCCCGCACATCGCCCAGCGCCGCCGCTCGTGGCACGCCGCGCAGGCGCAGCGGAAGAAAGACATTATTCTCCGCCGTGGCCCAGGGCAGTAGGGTTGCATCCTGAAAGACGAAGCCGATTTCCCCTGGCGCAGGCGCTTGTTGCCAGATCAATTGCCCGTCATCCGGCAGGTCCAGCCGGGCGATCAGGCGCAATAAAGTGGATTTTCCACAGCCTGACGGGCCCAGTAGCGCCACGAAATCCCCGCGCCCGATCCGCAGGCTGACGTCGCGCAACGCTTCCACCGCGCCCATCTTGCCCGGCGCGAACCGACGACCCACCTGCTCAATCCTTAACATTTGCCAAGATTGCCGGATGCGGGCGAACCTTCCTAGTCTGCCCGCCTGATCACGACGGACCGCCCCCCATGCCCATCCGCTTCGGCCTGCAAAACCGCCGCGCCATCGTCACCGGCCATAAGGGCGGCATCGGTGCGGCGATCGCGCGCGTCCTGGCGGCGGACGGAGTGGAGGTGATAGGCCTCGACCTGCCCGAATTCGACCTTGCCGATGTCGCGACCGTTGAAGCCCGCGCCAGCGATCTGATCGCCGAACGCGGCCCGGTGGATATCCTGGTCAACAATGCTGGCATCACCGTCCTTGGCAGCGTGCTGGAAACGTCTGTCGCGGAAGTCGAGAAAGTATTTCGGGTGAATTTCCTAGCCCCCTACGCGCTGATCCGCGCTGTGCTGCCCGGCATGATCGCGGCACGGCGGGGCGCGGTGGTGAATATCGTCTCCGATCAGGCGATCATCGGCAAACAGGTATCAGCCGCATATGGTGCCTCGAAAGGTGCGTTGGCGCAGCTCACCCGCTCCGCCGCACTCGATTGGGCGCGCCATAATATTCGTTTCAATGCCATCGCCCCTGGCAGCACCGACACCAACATGCTGGGTGACGTGATCCGCGGCCTAGCGGAAAAATACCCGGATCGTTTCAGCGCCGTGTCAAGTGAAGCCTACCGGTCTTCCGTCCCGCTCGGTCGCTTTGCGCAACCGCAGGAAATTGCCATGGCCGTCGCCTTCCTTGCCTCCGACGCTGCCAGTTTCATGACCGGCGTAATACTGCCCGTCGATGGCGGCACTACCGCACAATGAACAAAACAATCGTCGTCACCGGTGGCACCAAGGGTATTGGCCGCGCTATTGCCGCCAAGATGGCTGAGACTGGCGTCACCGTTCTTGCCGTGGCCCGCCATGCCGCGAATCTGCCCGCCGGCGTTACCTTTGCCGCCTGCGACGTGACGGACGCAAAGTCGGTGCAAAACCTGTTTGCCGGCCTGCCGCGCGTGGATGCCCTGATCAACGCCGCCGGCCTGGCAGGCCCTAACCCGCTTATTCCCGATAACCCGCTCTGGGGCGCGATTTTGGCTGTGAACCTGACCGGCCCCTGGCTGTGCAGCACCGCCGCCCTGGCGAAAATACCGGATCAGGTGGGGCGGATCGTGAATATCTCCTCCACCCTTGGCCTGCGCGGCGCGCCGGACCAGCCGGCCTATTGCGCCGCCAAGCATGGGCTGATCGGCCTGACGCGGTCCCTGGCGCTTGCCGTTGCCCCGCGCGGCATCACCGTCAACACGATCTGCCCGGGCTGGGTGGATACGGAGATGGCACAGGCGCGGTTTCGCGACCTCGGGATCACCCCGGCCCAGGCCGCCCAGTCGGTGCCCATGGGCCGCATCGCCACGCCGGACAACATTGCCGGCATCGTTGCCTTCCTGCTGTCCCCCGCCGCCGGACATATTACAGGCCATGCCATGGCCGTGGATGGCGGCGCGCTTGCATCAGCGTAGGCTACCCGGATGAGTGAACCCCGCATCAAGGCCGGCCTCTGGGTGAAAATGGCCCTGCGCATGGCCGACCTTGCTGGGCGTTCCGGCGCGGTGCTGCGCAAGGGCGACGCTGATTCCGGCGGCGTCCTGGTAGTGCTGCGTGGGCGTGAAGGGCTGATCGTGCTGTCCCAGGTCCGCGCCGCGGACAATACCCAGGCCTGGTTGCGCGCCACTGGCCCGGCCCCGGTGGATCAGATAACAGCTGACGGCTATATCGAGCGCCAGCTTCGCGCGGACCCCGATCTTTGGGTGATCGAGTGCGACTCGCAGGATTTTCAGCCACCATTCGAGGCAAAACTACTCTGACGCGCCCTCCGGGAGCTATCCCGTCCGATATTGCGATAGGTTAGTCGGTGTTGGCTGCCTTGAGCCGTTTCTGTCCCGGCGGAACCTGGTTTCGATCCAGATCGACGGCATCCATATCAAGGAAGGTCTCCTGCTGGTGGTGGCAGTCGGGATCGACACAGAGGGGATGAAGCATCCGCTCGGCGTGATCAAAGGCGCCACAGAGAGCGCCGACCCTCAAGGCCGCTTCGACCGCTCACACCGCCAGGCACCCAGTCAGGCCCGCTCTTGATCGGAATCTTGATTGGAATCTTAACCGGGATCTTGATCGGCAACCCGCCGCAGCATAACTTCCCGTCTCGGTGCCATCAGTCTGGTTAATTCCAATTAAAACCCGGACACCCCCCCCCGGCGCGTGCTAAGCGCCCCACTTTAACAAGGATACAAGACACCATGTGGAAAACCTTTCTTGGCGGCATGCTGGCCATCTCGCTGCTCTCCGCCTGCTCGAGTGACGTGGCCAATACCGGCAGCACTGGCGGCGGCGCCAC
>CAMBMS010000019.1 GCA_945868845.1 Asaia bogorensis
ACGCTGCAGAAATTCGTCGCCGTGCATGGCCCCATCCATCATCACTTCGACCAACAGCGTCACCTGATCAGCTGACAGACCAACAATACAAACCGCTCCGCCACCATGGCCGGGTGGCAGGCCCTTATGGCCTAAAGCCGACCATCCCCACGTTCGATGTCTCCGCCTGCTACATTGGGCAGTTAAGCTGACAAAGACCGAGAGATCATGGCAGGCTTCTGGGCTTTGATTCGTGGGTGAACGAGCCAAGCAACCGGCTCGCCGTCTGTCACCCATGTTCTTTCAGCGACGGAAACGAATATCGAGGCCACGAGCGATCCAGCCGGCCTCGATCGTATTCAGGTCGATCACCCCGGCGGGATCGGCCTTGCGCGGCAGTGCGGCCATGCCCGGGGCACGTTCCCTGCCCCATATCCCCAACAGCCGGCGCAGTTCCACCAGCGGATTCGTATGGTCGTCCACGCGCAGGTTGAGATCGGGAAAATCCTCCGTCGTCACCAGCAGCATGGCGGCCGATTGCCGGCCCCGGCGGTCGCCGCCTGCCTCCTCCCCCGCTTCCAACGCTTCCATCATGCGGTCCGGCAAGGCCAGGTCCGGGCTGGCCAACATGGTGGCGAGGCTGGCGCGCACGACGGCCTCGCCGGCCAGCATGTTGCCTGCGACACTGACATGCGGAGCGGCCACGCCGCCGCACCACATCACGCAATTGTCGCCTGTCCAGGCGGCGGATCGCCCATGCCGGTCCACCGCGTGAACCTGCCGTAAATGCTTGCCCGCATCGCCCGCCAGGGCGCCTTCGATGGCCGAAGCCGGGCCGATGCCGCGCGCCATCGCATCCAGGATCGCCGGGCCGAGATAGCGGTTGGTCATTGATTGCGTGGATACCGCGCCGACACCGGCTCGCACGAAGGGGCAACTGGCGCCGACCGCGAAGGCCTTGGTCGCAACCGCAACGGCGAAGGCGCCGGTGGCGGGGTCGTGCACGACAATGGACCAGGTCACGGCTCAGATCGCGCTCGCCCCGCCATCGACGGCGAGGATCTGGCCAGAAATATGCCGCCCGGCATCGGAACACAGCAACAGCGCCGCGCCTTTCAGATCATCCTCCCCCCCCAGTCGGCCGAGCGGGGTACGTGATAAAATTTCTCCCTCATGTTGCGCTAAGGTGCCATGCGTCATCTTGGTGGGAAACCAACCCGGCGCGATGGCATTCACCGCGATGCCATGCGGCCCCCATTCGGCCGCGAGCGCGCGTGTTAAGTTAACAACCGCCCCCTTGCTGGCGCTGTAGGCGACCGTGGGTGGCATCGTCCAGTGATGACCGCGCAAGCCTTCCACGGAGGCTATATTCAGAATGCGCCCGGCATGCGCCGGAATCATCGCCTGCCGCGCCACCGCCTGCGCCAATTGGAACAATGCGGTCAGATTCACATTTACCACCTTGTCCCACGCTTCCGGTGGAAACTCCTCTGCGTTCGCGCCCCAGGTGGCACCGGCGTTGTTGACCAGAATGTCGATACGTCCCCGCGCACGCATCACCTGCCTGCACAGGTCGGCCGGCACACCAGGCTGGCCAAGATCGGCAGCAATAGCGCTGGCGTCCAGCCCACGCGCACGCAAACCCGCGGCGGCATCTTCCAGATCCCCCACCTTGCGCGCGGTCAGGACGACATGGGCACCGGCCTCGCCCAGCGCCTCGGCGATTTGCGCCCCCAAACCGCGTGAGCCGCCGGTCACGATCGCCACGCGCCCGGACAATTGGAAGAGGTCCTGTATCGCTGTCATGCTATGCCGTCCTTTGCCGGGCTATTGCCCACCCAACAATAGCCCAAAAATACAGCAATCAGGAGCGTTAGAATGCGCGATGCCCCAACCGGCGAACTGCGCGCCATCCGCACCCCCAACGGCACGCGGCTCTAATATGATGTTCTGGGCGACGGCCGGTTCGCGTTTTCACGCCAACGCGTAATCGCCTTACCCAAGCATCGACGGCGCCTTTGCCTGCCAGTCCGTGGCATTTTCCCATGCCCAGCCGATGCGCAGCGCCATCGCCTCATCGCCTCCCCGGCAGATGATCTGCAAGGATGTTGGTAGACCGCCGGCGGTCAGCCCGTTCGGCACCGCCAGCGCGCAGAGATCGAGAAAATTCACCCAACGCGTGGTGAAGGCCGGGCTGGTAGATTGATCCACCTCCGCCACCGGGATCGCCGGGGTCATGGAAGTGGGGGTGAGCACGGCGTCGATCCCGTCCAAACCAGCGACGAATTCCCGCTTCAGCCGCGCGCGATCGGCCAGCGTATCGAGATATCGCCGTGCGGAGACCGCCGCGCCGGCGCGCACGCGCGGACGCACTGCCTCATCCACCGGCAATGCGTTGTTATCGGCAATATCACCGACCAGCGCATAGGCCTCCGACGAAATGATCTGCCCCACCAGATCGCCCGCCGCGCGAAAGCCCGTGGTGCGTGGCATGTCCACGATCTCCGCCCCCATCGCGGCGAGGCTTGCCAGGGATCGATCGTAGGCCGCCAACACCTCCACCGACATGCCCGCGCGTTCCGCATCCGGCATGCGCGCAAGCCGCAGGCCCTTTACGCCGCGGCGCAATGTCGGCATGGGGGTGCTGGGGGTTAAAGCGAAGGTCTGCAGATCGCCGGCATCGCCGCCCTGCAACAATTCCAGCAGAATGGCACAATCCTCCACGCTGCGGGTCATCGGGCCCGGTGTATCCAATGTGTGCGAGAGCGGCAACACGCCATAGGTGCTGATCCGCCCGATGGTGGTTTTCAGTCCGGTAATGCCGCACCACGACGCCGGCATCCGGACGGACCCGCCGGTATCGGTGCCAATGGCGCAGGGCGCCATGCGCGCCGCCACAGCCACACCGGACCCTGAAGACGATCCACCCGGCGTGCGATGCGTCACCGCATCCCAAGGGTTCCACGGCGTGCCGAGATGCTGGTTGGTACCCCACCCGCCATAGGCAAACTCCACCGTATGAGTTTTTCCCAACACGATCATGCCCGCGCCAATCAGTTTACGCGCTAAGGTCGCGGTGCGCAGCGATACTCGGTCCTTCCACACCGCCGAGCCACCCGTGGTGATTCGGCCTTGCAGATCCACTAGATCCTTCAGTGCAACGGGAATGCCATGCAACGGCCCAAGGCCATGGCCGGACCGTATGGCCTTGTCCGCTGCCTCTGCCGCCAGACGGGTATCATCCGCGTACACGGTGACGAAGGCATGTAGTTTGGGTTCTAGCGCCGCGATGCGCGCGAGGCAGGCATCAACGACATCGACCGGCGAAAACCGCTGGGCCTGAATCCCAGCAGAGAGTTCATGCACGGCAAGATTGGAAAGGTCGTCACTCATGTGATTACTCCAGCTTCAGCTTGGTCCGTTCCACCCAGGTGCGATATGTCTCGGTTTCCGCTTTCATCTGCTCGCGCAGTTCGGCGGTCGTGGCATTAAAAGTCACAAAGCCGATCTTTAACATGCGCTCCATCACCTCCGGCTCCACATTCAGTTCGGCCATCGCCTTGGCAACGGTGTCCATAACTTCTTGCGTCACCCCGAGCGGGACATGGATTCCACCCCACACACGCAGCGGCTCGATCGGATAACCTTGCTCGGCAAAGGTCGCCACTTGCGGGAATTCCGGATGCCGTCGGCCGCTGATCACCCCGAGCATCTTTACCTGCCCGATCCGCACCTGCTGGAAGAACAGGTTGTCAATCATCATATCCAACCGCCCGGCCAGCATGTCGGGCAACGCTTCCGCCCCGGTACGATAGGGGATGTGGGTGATCTGCACTCCAGCCAGCATGTTAAACGCCTCCCCACGCAGATGCGTGGCGCTGCCGACACCGGGCGAGGAATAGGTCAGCTTACTGGGATTGGCCTTCGCCAACGCCACCAATTCCTTCAGATTGTTGTAGGGCGCATCTTTCAGAACGCCGAAAGCATAAACAAGCTCCCCATAGGGGGCCACTGGAATCAGATCCGAGGGCTTGTAGCTAACCGGCCGCAGCTGTGGCAGCAGCACGATCGGCGCGTTCGGGCCACAATAGAGCGTGTAACCATCCGGCGCGGATCGCACGACGAATTCCGTACCCACCTGCCCCGCCGCGCCGGAGCGATTTTCCACGATGAAGGGTTTGCCCAGCTTGCGTTGCAACCCGTCCGCTACCACCCGTGCGGGTAGGTCGGCGGCGCCACCCGCCGGGTAAGGCACGACCAGTTTAACCGGCTTTTCCGGCCAGGCAGCAAACGCACTGCCCCCCATAACAGCCATAACAACGAATGCAATTAGACCACGCCGCAACATCAAGACATATTTCCCCAATAAAAAACCCGAAGTTGCAAACCACAAGCACAGCGCGGCACGGATCACCGTGCCGCGCCGCTTTAGAACTAGTCGAACTTACTTATCCAGCCAGTACGTATCCAGGCGCCAGCAATCGTAAAGCCCGAAGAATTCATACGGGTTATGGCCCTTTACGTAATTGTACCAGACATCGTTGATCTTCTCCCACGACATCGGCAGCAACGGCGGATCGTTCTCCATGATATCCTCGGCTTTGCGGATCAGCGCCAGTCTTTTCACCGCATCGGTCTCCCGATCGATCTGCGCTGTCAGCTCCTGGAACGGCTTGTTGTCCCAGAAGGAATAATTCTGCGGCCCGTCTTTGCCATACCACGCATTGAAATAATCGGACGGGTCGAGCAGGGTAGAGACGATGGCCCCGATCGCTAGATCGAAATTGCCCTTCGCGGAATCATCAAACCAGACAGATTCCACCACTGTGCGTAGCTTAGTCTCCACATTTAGGGTCTGTTGCAGCATCGCCTGGATAGCCTGCGACCACACCTTGAAGCTGGCCACGTCCCGCACGAGGTAATCCAGATCCTTAATGCCTTTTTCATAACCGGCCGCTTTCATCAAAGCCTTCGCTTCGTTCACGGCCGCAGTGGGGTCGGGCTGATAGCCCACGCGCTTAACCAGCTGGTCCTTCGGCGTGGCGAATTCACTGAATGGGTAGATGAACCCGCCCACCATCATCGGCGCAATATCCTTCACCACATCCACCAGCACCGCCTTGTCCAGCACCAGATGGAAAGCGCGGCGGACGCGCGGATCGTCCATCGGCTTCTTCTTGTTGTTCATCCAGGTGGCCTGGATGACGCTCTGGTAATAATCGGTGGCCGACATGCCCGGCGTGGCCTTCGCCTTGCGCGCGGTAGCAGGATCGGTGATGCGGATATAATCGACACGCCCCGATAGAACGGCTGAACCCAGGTCCGACGAGAACGGTAGGGCATGATAGAACTCCACCCCATCCATATAGGGCAGACCCTTGTTCCAGTAGGTCGGGTTCTTTTCCATCGCCCACAGCTCGTTCTCGACGCGCCGCTTGGATTTGAACGGGCCAGTGCCGGGAATGTTTTCCACCCGGCGTAAATTATAGGCATTGTCCTCCAGCGTCTTCTTGCGGAAAATACCATTCCAGCCCGACGCGATCGACGACATAATGAAATTTGCCGGGCGCGGCTCGGACAACTTGAACTGCACGGTTTTCTTATCGGGCGCGGCGATTTCCTGCACTGTTTTGAACAGGATGGAGCGCGGAATAGAAACACCCTGCGGGGGTTTGGAAATCCGGTCGAAAGTGGCCTTCACGTCCTCGCTGGTCAGTTCCGCGCCATCGTGGAACTGCACGCCTTCGCGCAGATGGAAGGTAAAGGTCTTGTTGTCCTTCGAAACCTCCCAGCTATGCGCGAGGTCAGGGATAATGGTCTTGCCAGAATTACGCGGGTCACGGCGCACCAGCAGATCATACATGCAAGCCTGGGTGCCGAGATTGTTGATAGTGCCGGATTGGTGCAGATCGAAATGCGGCTGGCGGCTAGTGATGCCGACCTTCATCACCCCACCGCGCTTCGGATTGGGCTCCGGCGCGGCAAGCTGGAATTTAGAACCATCGAATTCATTGGCGACCTGTGCCAAGGCATAGCCCGGTGGCAGGCCCAGCACGGCGCCGGAAGCAGCGCTGGTTTTCAAGAATTCACGGCGGGACCATGGCGTTGAATGAGGTCCGCGCGGCAGGCTTTTGGTCGTCATTTCGAATTCGTCTCCCATGGGTAGCAGCACAAGGGCCATGAAACCGCGAACAGCGTTCCGGTCACCGGTGACAAGCTAGCATGAATTACCGCCCTGTCACGCCTGGGCGCCGCTGGGGCCAGGCGTGACAGAGTCGGGACAGCGCGGGGAAACCGACCGGACCGGGCTACCTCCGGTCCGGCAGGGGCGCATTACTTATCCAACCACGCCACGTCAAAGCGGTTCACGTCATACAGGCCAAAATAGTCATGCGGCCGGATACCTTTGACGTAATTGTACCATAAATCGATGATTTTTTCCCAGGTAATCGGCAACAGCGGCGGGTCCATTTCCATGATGTCCTCGGCCTTGCGCACCAGCGCCTTGCGCTTGACCGGGTCAATTTCCCGGTCAATCTGGACCATCATCGCCTGGAACTCCTTATTGTCCCAAAAGCTGTAGTTCTGCGGCCCGAACTGATCGCCTTTCTTGCCATACCAGGCGTTGAAATAGTCCGATGGGTCGAGCAACGAGGAGACGATGGCACCGATCGCCAGATCATAATTGCCCTTGGCCGCGTCCTCGAACCAGACGGATTCCACCACCGTGCGCAGCTTGCATTCCACGTTAAGGGTCTGCTGCAAAAGTGCCTGAATCCCCTGCGACCAGACACGCCACGAGGCTATGTCGCGCACCATGTAGTCGAGGGTCTTGAAGCCATTGGCATAGCCGGCGGCGGCCATCAGCGCCTTGGCTTCCTTCACCGCTGCGGTGGGGTCGCTCTGATAGCCGAGCCGTTTGGTCATCTCCTCCTTCGGCGAGGCCCATTCGCTGAACGGATAGATGAACCCGCCCATGATCATTGGCGCGAGGTCCTTCACAATGTCCACCATCACCGACTTGTCCAGCACCAAGTGGAGGGCACGGCGCACCCGCGGATCGTCGAGCGGCTTCTTGCGGTTATTCATCCAGGTCGCCTGCACCACAGCCTGGTAATAATCGACCCCACTCATGTCCGAGCGCGACTTCGCGATACGATAGGTCCCTGGGTCGGTGACTCGTACATAATCCACGCGGTTAGAAATGAAGGCGGAACCCAATTCCGGCGAGAACGGCATCAAGTGGTAGATGTCCAGCCCATCCAGGTAGGGCAGATCCTTGTTCCAGTATCTGGGGTTGCGCTCAAAGCTCCACCGTTCGTTTTCCACCCGCAGCTTGGTAATGAACGGCCCGGTGCCGGGGAAATTCGCCACCCGGCGAAGATTGTACTGGTTATCTTCCAGCGTCTTCTTGCGCAAAATCACGTTCCAGCCGGAGGCGATGGACGACATAATGAAGTTGAAGGGCCGCGCTTCCGCCATCTTGAATACCACCGTCGATTTGTCCGGCGCCGAGACGGATTCCATCGCGCTGAACAACACCGAGCGTGGAATGGAAACGCCGGTGGGCGGCTTGATGATCCGGTCGAAGGTGGCCTTCACGTCCTCCGCCGTCAGTTCCGCCCCGTCATGGAACTGTACGCCCTGACGCAGCTTGAACGTGTAGGTCATAGTGTCTTTGGAAATTTCCCAGCTATGCGCCAGGTCTGGGATGATGGTCTTGCCTGAATCACGCGGGTCGCGCCGGATCAGATTGTCGAACTGGCAGGCCTGGGAGCCGATATTGCCGAAGGTTCCAGACTGGTGCACATCAAAATGCGGCTGACGGGCAAAATACCCGGCGCGCAGCACGCCACCCTTCTTCGGGTTTGGCTCCGGCGCCGCGAGCTGAAATTTCGATCCATCAAACTCGGTGGCCACATTCTGCGCCACGCTCAAGCCCGGCAGCATCCCCGCCGCGGCCGCCATGGCGGCGCCGCCACTTTGCATGAATGTCCTACGGGATGTTTCCTTGGTCGTCATTCTTTTGGTCGTCATTCTTTTGGTCGTCATTCTTGTAGTGCTCCCTTGATATCGGTTTTTGGTCACGGATTGTCTCCGCTCGCCCGGTCCGTTTCAATCAGGCCGGATCAGCAGCCGGCCAGTCATCACTGGGTGGGTGTCCACGCGGGTCTGACAGAGCATTCATCTTACGTTAGCCTACCTTATGATCTTTTCTTGATTGACGGCGGCGTGCTTTTCTTCCTCAGTCAAGTCAGTATCGTGGCAACGATACCACGCGAAAATTGGGGGAGTCACTTTGAATCAAACGATGACGGCCGATCAGACCGCCAGCGACCTGCGCGTGGTGTCGGACCAGACGGTGCTGCAGATCGATAATCTGCAAACCCATTTCTTCACCCAGGACGGCGTCGTCCGGGCTGTCGATGGCGTGTCCTACAACGTGCGCAAAGGTGAAACCCTTGGAGTCGTGGGCGAATCCGGTTGCGGCAAGAGCGTCACCGCCCTCTCCATCCTACGCCTGGTCGCCGACCCGCCGGGTCGCATCGTCGGCGGCGCGATACGCTTCAGCGGCAAGAACCTGCTCGATCTCTCCGAACAGGAAATGGAGAATGTTCGCGGCAACCAGATTTCCATGATCTTTCAGGAACCGATGACCTCGCTGAATCCGCTGATGACCATCGGCAAGCAGGTGGGTGAGTCCATCGCGCTGCACCAGAACCTCTCCGCCAGGCAGGCGATGGATGAGGCGGTCGAGATGCTGCGCCGCGTCGCTATTCCGGAACCAGAACGCCGGGTGCATGCCTACCCGCATCAGTTGTCCGGCGGCATGCGCCAGCGGGCAATGATCGCCATGGCGCTGTCCTGCAACCCCGCCGTTCTGATCGCCGACGAACCAACCACGGCGCTGGATGTGACTATCCAAGCGCAGATCCTGGACTTGATGCGCGATCTGCAAGCCAAGTTCGGCACCGCCATCCTGCTGATCACACACGACATGGGCGTAGTGGCGGAAAACGCCGACCGGGTGGTAGTGATGTATGCCGGTCGCAAGGTGGAGGAAGCGCCGGTCGATGAACTGTTCGACCATCCTGGACATCCTTATACGAAGGGTCTGCTCGGTTCCATTCCGCAAATGGATGCCGCCGCGCATGCCGGAGCTGGGCGCGCTCGACTGAACGAGATCAAGGGCATGGTGCCGGCCCTGGCCAAGCTGCCGCCGGGTTGTATCTTTGCGCCGCGCTGCACCTATGCCAGCGCGCAATGCCACGCCGAATATCCGCCTTTGCAGGAACGCAGGCCGGATCATTTCATCGCCTGCTGGCATGCCGAGCAAATCCTGGGAGAGATTGCATGAGCGGCACCGGCGCAGCGATCACCGGCCCGCTTTTAGAAGTGCGGGATCTAAAAAAACATTTCCCAATCTACAAGGGCGTATTCTCGCGCGTCGCCGGGCAGGTATATGCTGTGGATGGCGTATCCTTCCAGATCAACAAGGGCGAAACACTCGGACTGGTCGGCGAAAGTGGCTGCGGAAAATCCACCGTCGGGCGGACCTTGCTGAAATTGCTGGAACCCACCGCCGGCAGCATCCATGTGCGTGGCACCGACATCACCGCCCTGACCGGCGAGGAGATGATGCCCTATCGCCGGCAAATGCAGATGATCGCGCAGGACCCCTATGCGGCGCTAAATCCGCGCATGTCAGCGGGCGAAATCGTCGGCGAACCGCTGACCATCCATCAGGTCGGCAACCGCGCGGAACGGCGCGACCGGGTGGAGGCGTTGTTCGCGCGCGTCGGTATGCGCCCGGAACGGATGCTGTCCTATCCACATGAATTCTCCGGTGGCCAGCGCCAGCGCCTCGGCATTGCGCGCGCCCTGGCGCTCAGCCCGGAACTGATCGTCGGCGATGAGCCGGTCTCCGCGCTCGACGTCTCCATCCAGGCACAGATCATCAACCTGCTGATGGATCTGCAGGACGAGTACAAGCTCTCCTATCTATTCGTCGCGCATGATCTGGCGGTAGTGGAACATATCAGCCATCGCGTGGCGGTGATGTATCTCGGCCGCATCGTGGAAATGACGGACAAGAAGACCCTGTTCGACATGCCGCTGCACCCCTACACCGAGGCACTGCTATCGGCCGTGCCGATCCCGAAGGCGCGGGCGCGCGGGCGCAAGCGGGTGATCCTGACCGGCGATGTACCGAGCCCGATCAATCCGCCACCGGGCTGCCATTTCCATGCCCGCTGCGCCTATGCGATGAAACGCTGCCGAGAAGACATCCCGCCCCTGCGCGAAATCACGGCCGGGCATTTCGCCGCCTGCCACTTGCATACAACCGGACCGAGCCTGCCATTGGCACGCCCGGAGGGGGTCGCGTTATAGGCTAAGCGTCGCGGACGCGCGCGCAGCCCTGCAAAATGCTCGCCGCGACCTCCGCAGGTAGCGAGCCAGCAAGGCCGCAAAGCGGGGGGGGGAGTTGAAGCCACTCACGAAAATCGGGGATAATCGCTTGCGCCCGAACTTTCCACTCATTCAGCCTGTGGTCGGCAAGGTGATGGCGCTGATCACGATGTAGGATGTCATCACCCAGGCAGTCTGGTCCTGCGTGGCGGAGAAACTGCTCTGCATATGCGGCAGCGCGACGGCAGCGATGGTCCAGTCAATCGCACAGATAATACTCGCCAGAATGGCGGTCGCCCGGCCGGAAGCGTTTATATGCCGCAATCCGTTTGCCTAATCCAAACGCCAGCACATTCGTCGCTGACGTTCAGTCGGCAACGGCCCACGTGGCTGGGTGTTATCCCACGATCTGGCGGATTACCGTCAGGGCCTCGTCGATGCCGGCGCGGTCCACGTCCAGATGCGTACAAGCACGCGCCCGATACGGACCCATGGCGCCAAAGCTGACGCCATGGCGGCGGGCCCGCTTGGCCAGTTCCGCCGCCGTAATCCCCAGCGCGCCGGTATCGAAGAACACCAGGTTGGTCTCCGGCTCCTCCACCTTCAGGCCGTCGATCTGCGCGATGCCGCGAGCTAGTACTTTCGCGTTGGCATGATCCTCGGCCAGCCGATCGACGTTGTGATCCAGGGCGTAGACGCAGGCGGCGGCGCAGATCCCGGCCTGGCGCATCGAACCACCAAAACGCTGCTTCCAGCGCCAGGCATGACCCATGAATTCCGCACTTCCGCAAAGCACGGCGCCGAGCGGGGCACCGAGGCCCTTGGTGAAATCTAGCCAGACCGTGTCGCAATGCGTGACCATTTCCGCCGCCGGAATGCCGGTGGCGACCACTGCGTTCATCAGCCGCGCGCCGTCCATGTGCGTGGCCATCCCGGCCTCATGCGCGGCCAGCAGCACCGCGTCCAGCTTCGCCTGCGGCCAGACCGATCCGCCGCCGAGATTGGATGTCTGTTCTACCTCCACCAGGGTTTGTGGCGGGGCGTAGCGGGTTTTCGCACGGAAGGCGGCGCGCAACGTATCCGCATCGAACTGCCCGCGCGCGCCCTGCAGGCCAGTCAACAGCGCACCCGTCAGCGCGCTCGCCGCGCCGCCCTCGCTGGAAATGATGTGCGCTTGCTGATGCGCCAGCACTTCGTCACCGGAGCGGCAATGGGTGCGGATGGCAATCTGGTTGCACATGGTGCCGGACGGCATAAACACTGCCGCTTCCTTGCCCATCAGCGCCGCCATGCGTTCGCAAAGCTCGTTGACGGTCGGATCCTCACCGAATTGCTCGTCGCCGAGTTCCGCCTCCATCATCGCCTGCTTCATGGCGCGCGTGGGCTTGGTCTGTGTGTCAGAATACAGATTGACCCGCACCTTCGGGGCGTCAGGTTCTGGGCGGGGTGGGGCATGCACCATGAATTGTCTCTCAGAGCTGGAAAGGAAGTGACAGCAGAGGCAGGCAATGGCGGCGCGCGCCAGTAGCACGGGTGAGTCAGGGTAGCGCCTTTTCGGGGGTTGCACGTAAATCGGCCTCGGTCGCCGCGGTGCGCACATCGCGATAAGGCACCGCCATCAGGTAACGGCATTGCCCGGCCACCAGCGGGGCTAGGTCAAAACTCTCGCCACCGCCTAGGGGCCGTAAGCCCATCCGATCTGCCCCGCGCGCGCTGCCCGGCCGGTCGGCGAATACGGCCACCATCGGAAACTGGCTGCCCTTGCTTAATCTTGTGATCCCGGCCGGTGGCGGCGGCGTGGCCAAAGGGGATTGTGCATCCTCCAGGAGCCGAGGCCCCGGCCGCTCGCATAAATCCTCACCGCGAAGGCGCAGATCATCCACGACATTGGCATAGACCCGGCGCACCGCGAGCTGGCAGGCGCCCCGCCGATCCAGCCGGAACTGGAGATTTCCGCCGCCTTCGATCACATCGCTGCCCAATCGGTCGAGCCCCTCATTTGCCGCCCCCTTGCGGAAGACATACAGCTCGTCTGCGGCTCGGCCGCTGACATTAACAACAATGACCTCATCTCCCGCCCATGCAATAATGGGGCGCAGTCCCTATGGAATAAATATCTCCTATGTAACGCAAAGCATTCCAAGCCGGTTAGTATCGGTTGGACAAGCGTACACGCGTATTGCCTGGTCAAAGCGATGTCGGTGCCACCAACCCGGCCGTCGTTGTGTCATAGACAACGCGCGCCCGGGCGTGAAACGCGCCCACCATGCGCCGCACGGCATCCTGGAACACAACGCCGATCGCCGCCTCCAGGACGCGCGAGCGAAATTCGAAATCGACATGAAAATCCACGATACATCCCAATGGACTGCCCTCTGGGGCCGGCGCGAAATCCCAGCGATTGATCAAATAGTGAAACGGCCCGTCTTCATACCGCACCACCATCCCGCGCGGCCGGTCCAACGCCACTCGGGAGCTAAAATTTTCCCGGAAGGGCCCGAAGCCAATGGTCAGGTCAGCCAGCAATTCGCTGTCGGTGCGTGTTCGCACCCGCGCGGCGGCGCACCAAGGTAGGAATTCCGGATACTTGCCCACATCCGCCACCAGATCGAATAATTGATCCGCGCGATAGGGCACGTCCTGGCGATCGGAAAATGCCGGCATCAGGGTCAGCCCCGGGCGGCGCGCAAAGCCGCGAAATCGGCATCGGCGTGATAGGAACTGCGCGTTAATGGCGTGGCGGCAACCAGCAAAAACCCCTTCCCGCGCGCCAGCGCCGCTAGTTCCGAAAATTCGTCTGGCGTGACAAACCGATCCACCGCCGCATGCTTGACTGTCGGCTGGAGGTACTGGCCGATGGTGAGAAAGTCTACGCTGGCGATACGCAGATCGTCCATCACCTGCCCGATTTCCGCGCGCGTTTCCCCCAGGCCCACCATCAGGCCAGATTTGGTGAAAATACCGGGAGTACCGGATTTGACCGCATCCAGCAGGCGCAGCGATTGGTAGTAACGCGCGCCCGGACGGATGGTGGGATAAAGCCGAGGCACGGTTTCCAGATTATGATTAAACACATCCATTGGCGCGCCGACGATGATCCGGATCGCATCCGGCTTGCGCAGAAAATCGGGAGTTAGGATTTCGATCGTCGTCGCTGGTGAACGAGCGCGAATAGCCCTTACCACCGCAGCGAAATGTGCCGCCCCGCCATCATCCAGGTCGTCGCGATCGACCGAGGTGATCACCACATGCAGCAGCCCCAGTTTGGCCACCGCATCCGCCACTCGCGCCGGTTCATCCGCAACCAGCGGGCCGGGCTGGCCGGTGGCGACATTGCAGAAGGCGCACGCGCGCGTGCAGATATTTCCCATAATCATCATGGTGGCATGGCGCTGCGACCAGCATTCGCCAATATTCGGGCACGCCGCCTCCTCGCAGACGGTGGAGAGGCGGTTCTCGCGCATCAGCGCGCGGGTTTCGTGGTAGACCGGATGCGTCGGCGCCTTGACCCGGATCCAGGCCGGTTTGCGCTGGATCGGGTTGTCCGGCCGGTGCTGCTTCTCCGGATGGCGTATCACCTGATCCGAAGACGCGCCACCGGCGCGATGATCGATAACTATCCGGGTGTTCATGACCACCTAAAAGTGGATCGCCCGCTTATAGGCGTCAAGCACCGATTCATGCATGGCTTCCGAGATGGTGGGATGCGGAAACACTGTATGCATCAGCTCGGCTTCGGTGGATTCCAGGGTGCGGGCAATGGTAAAACCGTGGATCATCTCCGTTACCTCCGCGCCAATCATGTGCGCGCCCAGCAATTCGCCAGTCTTGGCGTCGAACACGGTCTTGACCAGCCCCTCCGGCTCACCCATCGCGATCGCCTTGCCATTGCCGATGAACGGAAATTTACCGACGCGCACCTCCCGCCCGGCGGCCTTCGCGGCGGCCTCGGTCATGCCGACGGAGGCCACTTGCGGGCGGCAATAGGTGCAGCCGGGAATGTTTTCCGTAATGAACGGACGCACGTCCTTGCCGGCAATTTTATCCACGCACACCACGCCCTCATGGGAAGCCTTATGCGCCAGCCAGGGCGGGCCGGCGACATCGCCGATGGCATACACACCCGACTCCCCGGTGCGGCCGAAACTGTCCACTACGATATGCGTGCGATCGATTTTGACCGCCATGCCCTCCAGGCCGAGATCCTCCACATTGCCAACAATGCCTACAGCGGAAATTACACGTTCGACAACGATCTCCTGCGTCTTGCCGGCGGCCTCTACGGTCACACTGACGCTGTTAGCGGCTTTTTTTACGCCCTTCACCGTCGCCCCGGTAAAGATTTTCATCCCCTGTTTCTCAAACGCCTTACGCGCCAGGGCAGCAATCTCTTCATCCTCCTGCGGCAGGACGCGCGGTAGCATCTCCACCACAGTCACCTCGGCGCCGAGGTCGCGATAGAAACTGGCGAATTCCATACCGATGGCCCCGGAGCCGATCACCAGCAGCGATTTCGGCATCGCGTCGGGCACCATCGCCTCGCGGTAGGACCAAATCAGTTTTCCGTCCGTCTCCAGCCCCGGCAATTGCCGCGCCCGCGCGCCGGTCGCCAGGATGATGTGCCGTGCGGTTAGTGTCGCCACCTTCTTGCCATCCTTGCTCACCGACAAGGTGCCCTTTCCCGCCAGCTTCGCTATGCCATCGATGACGATAACCTTGTTCTTGCGCAGCAAATGCGTCACGCCCTGCGACAATTTTTTGGCAATATTTCGCGAGCGCTGCACGATTTTTGCCAAATCGAAGCGCACGTTATCGGCGGTAAACCCATAATCACCAAGATGCTGCAGCACATGATTGATTTCCGAGGACCGCAGCAACGCCTTGGTCGGAATACAGCCCCAGTTCAGGCAGATACCACCCAGCTGCGCGCGTTCCACTACCGCCGCCTTCAAGCCCAGTTGCGCGGCGCGAATGGCCGCAACATAGCCTCCCGGCCCACCGCCGACCACGACCACATCGAATGTCTGCTCCGCCATTCCGAAACCCTTTCAGACCGCGAGCGCGACTAGCGCCTCGCCCTCCAATTTCTGCGTCGTCCAGTCATTTACCGACTGCGCGCCGATACGTCGGTAAAAATCAATCGCCGGCTGGTTCCAGTTCAACACCCTCCATTCCATGCCGATGCAGCCTTCATCCAAGGCCACGCCGGCCATGTGGCGAAATAGCGCCAACCCGATCCCCTTCCCACGCTGCGCGGGTTCAACAAACACGTCTTCCACGAATAACCGCCGTCGTCCGGCAAAAGTGGAAAGGGTGAAGAACCACAACCCCACCCCCACCGCCGCCCCATCCACCCATGCCAGCGCCGCGCGTGCGATGGCGTGGGGGCCAAATAATTCCCGGCGATAATCGTCCTCCGTCGCAACACAATGTGGTGTTAATGCTTCATAAGCGGCAAGACCGCGCACCAGACGCATAACTGCGACAATATCGTCCGCCGCCGCATCGCGCAGGGTTGCGGGTGGGGTCACAGTAGCAGGCTCAACGGATCCTCAATAATACCCTTGAAGGCACCGAGCCATTCCGCGCCCAGCGCGCCATCCACTACGCGATGATCGGCGGAAAGCGTACAGGTCATCATCGTGGCTACCGCCAGCGCGCTGTTCTTCACCACCGCGCGTTTCTGACCGGCGGCAACCGCCAGGATGGCGGCCTGCGGTGGATTGATAATGGCGACGAATTCCGACACGCCATACATCCCCATGTTGGAGATCGAGAAGCCCCCGCCCTGGTATTCTTCCGGCTTTAACTTTCCGCTACGGGCACGGGCTGAAAGATCCTTCATAACGTTGCTAATCGTCACCAGCTTCTGTTCATCGGCCCGACGAATAATTGGCGTGATCAACCCATCCGGGATCGCTACGGCGACGGAGATATCCACGTCGTCATAAAGAATAATATTGTCGTTGGTCCAGGACGCATTGACTTTCGGCACCCGTCGCAGCGCCATTCCGGCCGCCTTGATGACAAAATCATTCACCGACAGCCGGAACGACCCCGGTCCCTCGGCTGGCGCGCGGGCATTCAATTCGGTGCGTAACTTCAGCAACGCATCCAATTCTATATCCATCGAGACATAGAAATGCGGCACGGTGGATTTCGATTCCGAAAGCCGCCGCGCGATCACCTTTCGCATAGAACTGTTAGGAAGCAAATTGTGTGCGCTCAACCCCGCGAGATTAACCGGCGCCACCGGGCGCGGCGCGGCGGGCGCCTGCGCGGCACCGCTAAGGGCCGCTTCGATATCGGCACGCACGATCCGGCCATTCGGGCCGCTGCCACGCAAGGAGGCAAGATCGATCCCCGCCTGACGCGCCATCCGCCGTGCAAGCGGCGAGGCAAACACGCGTTCCCCGCCCGAATGCCCGTTCGCCGTTGCGGCTGGCGCGGACGGCGCGGACGGCGCGGACGGCGCAGAAGCTGCCATCGTGAGCGGCTCGGCTAGTGCTGGCGTTACTGACGCGGCAACCGATGGCGCTGTCCGCCCTGGCGCGACGCCGACCGGCACGGCCTCGCCCACGTCCACCAGAACCGCAATCGGATCGTTGACTTTCACGCCTTCCGTGCCATCGCTGACAAGAATACGGCCAAGCACGCCGTCATCCACGGCCTCCACTTCCATCGTGGCCTTATCGGTCTCAATTTCGGCGATCACTTCGCCAGCTTTGATGGGATCGCCCTCTTTCTTCAGCCAGCGCGCCAAGGTGCCCTCCGTCATTGTCGGGCTCAGTGCCGGCATCAGGATGTTGGTTGCCATTTTTGGTCCCCATTTTACGCTCGCGCAGCATCAGGGCATCGCTACCCGTTATGCCCCTCAAAACAGTTTCTTCACCGCGTCCACTACCCATTCGGGTTGCGGCAAAGCGAGGCGCTCCAGATTGGCAGCATAGGGCAACGGTACGTCTACGCCATGCACGCGCACCGGTGGTGCATCCAGGTAATCAAAGCAATGTTCGATCGCCGTCATCGCCACTTCCGCACCGATGCCGGCATAGGGCCAGCCTTCCTCGACCGACACCAGTCGGTTAGTTTTCTTCACGCTCTCCACGATCATCGCCGTGTCCAGTGGACGCAACGTCCGCAGATTAATAACCTCCGCGCTGATCCCCTGCTCCGCCAGCGTATCCGCCGCCGCTAGAGCAACATTCACCATGCGGGAGAACGCGACGATGCTGACATGCGCGCCCACTCGCTCGATTTTCGCCTTGCCAATTGGCAGGATGAAATCTGGATCGGTCGGACATTCGAAACTTTGGCCGTAGAGGATTTCGTGCTCAAGGAAAATCACCGGGTTGGGGTCGCGGATGGCCGCGCGCAGAAGCCCTTTCGCATCCGCCGCCGACCACGGGGAAATAACTTTCAATCCCGGGCAATGCGCATACCAGGACGCATAACATTGCGAATGCTGCGCGCCGACGCGCGAAGCCGCGCCATTCGGGCCGCGAAACACGATCGGGCAGCCCATCTGCCCACCCGACATATAGAGCATCTTCGCGGCACTGTTGATGATCTGGTCTATGGCCTGCATGGAGAAGTTAAAGGTCATGAACTCCACGATGGGCTTCAGCCCATTCATCGCCGCACCCACCGCCATGCCGGCGAAGCCGTGTTCGGTAATTGGCGTATCGATCACCCGCTTGGGACCGAATTCCTCCAGCAGCCCCTGGGAAATCTTGTAGGCACCCTGGTATTGCGCGACCTCCTCGCCCAGCAGGAATACGTCCGCGTCACGACGCATTTCCGCCACCATCGCATCACGCAATGCCTCCCGCACCGTGATCGGAGCCATAGGGCCCCAATCCTTGTCCTCCGCCGCGTGCATGGCGGGGACAACGGCCGGCGCGGCGGGGGCAGGGGCCGCCATTGGCACGGGCGCCGACCACGTCACGCCATTGGCCGCGCCATCCAAAACCGCGATCGGCGTGTTCACAGCGACCCCTTCGGTGCCTTCTTCCACTAGGATGCTGGAGAGCGTGCCCTCGTCCGTCGCTTCCACTTCCATTGTCGCCTTGTCAGTCTCAATCTCGGCGATGACGTCACCGGCCTTCACCGCGTCACCCGGCTTCTTCAACCAGCGCGCGAGTTTACCCTCGGTCATGGTGGGGCTGAGCGCGGGCATCAGGATCTGGGTGCTCATCGGCTCAGCCGTCCACCAGCACGTCGGTATAAAGTTCGCCCGGCGCAGGCTCCGGGCTGGCCTGGGCGAAATCGGCGGCTTCCTGCACGATCGCCTTCACCTCGTCGTCGATGCGCTTGAAAGCCACGTCGTCGATGCCCAGCGCCTGTAGTTTGGCACGCGCGGCCTCGATGCAGTCATACTCGCTGCGCATGCGCTGCACTTCCTCGCGCGTACGGTATTTGGCCGGATCCGACATCGAATGGCCCCGATAGCGGTACGTCTGCATTTCGAGCAGATACGGCCCCTTCCCTGCGCGGCAATGTGCTACCGCCACATCTGCCGCGCCCTTTACCGCCAACACGTCCATGCCATTAACCTTAGCGCCGGGAATGCCCCAGGCGGCGCCATTCTTTGACAGATCGCGCGAGGCCGAGGCCCGTTCCACTGAAGTGCCCATGCCATAGCGGTTATTCTCGATGATGAAGATCGTCGGCAGCTTCATCAGCGCGGCAAGGTTGAGGCTTTCATAAACCTGGCCCTGGTTCGACGCACCCTCGCCGAAATACGTAGCGCTGACGCGGTCATTGCCGCGATACCAGTTAGAAAATCCCAGCCCATTACCCATACTGACCTGCGCGCCGACGATGCCGTGCCCGCCGAAGAAATTCTTCTCGCGGCTGAACATATGCATGGAGCCGCCCTTGCCGCGCGAATAGCCACCCTCGCGCCCAGTCAGTTCCGCCATCACGCCGCGCGCATCCATCCCGCAGGCCAGCATATGCCCGTGATCGCGGTAGGACGTGATCACCTGATCAGCCTCGCCAAGTGCCATCTGCACGCCGACAACAACCGCTTCCTGACCGATATAAAGGTGACAAAAACCGCCGATCAGCCCCATGCCATAGAGCTGGCCGGCCTTTTCCTCGAACCGACGAATCAGCAGCATGTCGCGGAAGGCCCGCAGGAACGGATCGCGCGCCGGAGCTGGTGTCCTGGCCTTGGCCCGCTTTGGCGAATTCGCCTTGGCCCGCTTTAGCAAATCCGCCTTTCTGGCCTCAGATTTACCCGTCTCGGCTCTCCTGGTCTCGGCCGCCTGTGTCATTGCCGTGCCCTCGCTGGATTTGCCCGATTTCTTCCCGTAGGCTAAGCAAGCCAACGGCATTTTCGCAAGCGTTATTTCCGAAAAAATCCTTGTGATGCAATGCAATAGATGAATTTAACTGATATTTAGTTAACTCCTTGACTCTGGCCGTCTCGGAAGTCCGGATATCGCGAAGCGTTATCTAAAAAGCCACACCAGAGAACAAATCTGTCGCCAGACTTCATTGCCACGAAGTGTCATTGCCTTACGGTAGCCCATGCAAGCGCCGCCTGTCCCGGCTATGGGATCGACCCCGCGGGCGAATCAGACCGCCAGCCGGCCCCCGTTGCGACCGTCACGGTCGGCAGTATACAGGGCCCGATAGGCATTGCGGAGCAGCGTCTCCGGCGTCGCCTCCCCGTTAGGCGCACAGACTACGCCAACGCTGACGGTCCGTTTCCAGCGCGAGCCAGGCGCGACCTCGAGCACCATGCCCGAGATCCCTTGGCAGAGCTATTGGCCCGCCGCGGTGCCCTCTTCGACGGTCGTGCCCAGCATTGATCACGGCGAATTCCCCGCTGCCATACACACGCCACACAGCCTCCTGCTTGAACTCAGGCGATAATGCACCTTAACTCCGTCCTCCATCATGATAGCCCTTCGCTGATCTATTCCTGTCAGCCAAGGGAGACGTCAGACAGGGGCAGGGACAGCGGCCGTCCGCGCTGGCTCGCGCGAAAGCGGTCTTGGGGGACAAGTGTCGGCTGGAAAGAGTGGCTTGATCCTTTGGGGTGTCGCAAGCGCGCGCACGATCCGTCCGCACTGGGCGATGCACGAACTCGGCCTCGATTATGAAATCCGGCCGATCCGGACCCGGACGCCCAACATGGAGACGGCTGAATACACCGCGCTCAACGCCCGTCAGAAGATTCCATTGCTCCAGGACGGCGACCTGACGATCACGGAAAGCGTGGCGATCGTCGCCTATCTCTCGGACGCCTATGGTCGCGAGGACAACCGGCTGGTACCCACCGGCGCACGCGAGCGCGCGACCTGTATGGAATGGTGCCTGTTCGCGGCGACCGAGCTCGACGCCACGTCGCTCTACGTCCTGCGCCGGCACGACAGCCTTAAGCACATCTACGGCGAGGCACCGAAAGCCAACGAGGCAGCAATCGCCTACTTCCACAAGCAGATGCGCAGCGTTGAACGCGCGCTTGCGGATGGACGTCCCTTTATCACCGGCGACCGCTTTAGCGCGGCCGATATCATCCTCGCGACCACCTTCTCTTGGGCTGGACGCTACGGGGTGACAGTGTCGGACGCGGCGCTCGCCTACGAGGCGCGCGCCAACGCGCGACCGGCCTTCGCCACCGCCACCATAAGCAACAACCCGCCCATCGTCGCCGCCTGAAGACGACGCCGCCGAACCGGGAGACGACAGTGAGGACCGACGCGATTTCCATCGACACCGGCACGGACCAGCTGCTGTGCAGGGTCGAAGAGCATGTCGCCACCCTGACTTTCAACCGCCCAGAGAAACGTAACGCGCTGGGGGACATCGTGACCCCGGCACTGCGCCAAATGCTGCTAGTGCTGGAGGCCGACCCGGACGTCCGGGTCGTCGTGCTGACCGGTGCGGGTAAGGCGTTCTGTGCCGGTGGCGACGTCAAGGCTATGGGCAGCGGCGCACCGGACGAGCGTTCGCTGGACGACAAGATCCGCACCCTGCAGAACCGGCAACAGGCTCTGACGCTGCGCCTGCACGAGATGCCCAAGCCGACCATCGCCGCTCTACCAGGAGCGGCGGCAGGCGCGGGTATGTCGATTGCGCTTGCCTGCGATCTCAGGATCGGCGGCACCAGCGCCTTCTATGCGCCCGGCTTCGCGGCGATCGGACTGTCGGGCGACTACGGCGGCTCGTGGCAGCTAACCCAGATCGTTGGCCCGGCCAAGGCCAAAGAAATCTACTTCACCGGCCGCCGTGTTCACGTGCAGGAGGCGCTCTCGCTGGGCCTGCTGAACGAGGTCGTCCCCGACGAGGAACTTCAGGCGAGGACTGCCGCGCTGGCGGCGGAGATTGCCGCCGGCCCGCCGCTGGCGCTCCGCTACATGAAACAGAACATCAACCGGGCGACCCAGGCCGATTTCACGACCTGTCTCGACTGGGAGGCAGACCGCCTAGTCCGCGTCGCTCAGACCGAGGACCACAAGGAAGCGGTGCGCGCCTTCATCGAGAAGCGCAAACCGGTATTCACGGGAAGATAGCGCTCCGGCGGTCGGGGACGAACGGTCTCAGGTAAACGTCACCGAGACATTTCCGAAGGCCGATGAAATCACGTCGACCGGCGTCCGTATGGTGATGATGAAGAAGGGGACCGAGGAACTGTTTCTAACAGCACCTAAGCCCCCTTCTTCATCATCACCAAATGAGTGGGTTCTAAGGGGTGGCAATCGGGCCGTCGGGGTTTTCCAGGGCGGTCAGCAGGGCCTCGCGTAACTGGCCGAGTTTGCGTTCATTGGTCAATTTGAGGCCGAAAATATCCTTGACGTAGAATACGTCCACGGCACGCACGCCGTAGGTGGTGACATGCGCGGAAGTAATTTGCAGCCCATGTTCGCTGATCGCAGCCGTGACGTCGTGCAACAGGCCGGGCCGGTCGCGCCCGTTCAGTTCCAGCACCGTATGGGTGTTAGACGCGCGGTTATCCACCACCACGCGCGGCGGTACATGAATCGCCCGAGTGCGCCGCCCGATCAGCGATTTCGATATTTTTTTAATTTCCTGTGCCAGCCGTAGGCGCCCGGACAAAGCCTGCTCGATCAGCACCGCAAGGCGGGCGAGGCGATGTGGTGCATCGAACGCGCCGCCACCCGCGTCTTGCACCCAGAATGTGTCGAGCGCCATGCCATTGTTCAGCGTGTGAATGCGCGCATCGACGATCGAGGCCCCGGCCACGGCCAGGGCACCTGCAATCTTGCTGAACAGGCCGGCATGATCGACGGCATAGACGGTGACTTCCGTCACCGCGCGCGCCGGCAGCGCTTCGGTATCGACAAGCAATGGCAGCTGGCGCCGCTCCGCCTCGCGCACCAGCCGGGCGTGGCGCAGATGCGTATCGTTATCCAGCGACAGCCAGTAGCCGGGATAGCCCGCGTTCAAGAAGGCTGCAACATCGTCGGTCGGCCAGTCCGTCAGCATTTCTACCACTGCCTGCTTGGCCCGTTGCACCCGCCCGTCGCGCTCGGTGGAGGCGAGGCCGCCGGCCAGTACATCGGAGACGCGCGCGTAAAGATCGCGCAGCAAGGCTGCCTTCCAGGCATTCCACACTTTCGCCGATACGGCGCGCATATCCGCCACCGTCAGGATCAACAGCAGCCGCAGCCGTTCGGGAGACTGGATGGTTTCGGTTAGGTCGAGAATAGTTTTCGGATCGTCGATATCGCGCTTGAACGCGGTCTGGCTGAGCAGGAGGTGATGCAGCACCAACCAGGAGACGGTTTCGGTTTCTTCCGCGCTCATGCCCAATGCTGGGCAGACTGTGAGCGCAAGTTCGGCGCCGAGTTCGGAATGGTCGCCACCGCGACCCTTGCAGATATCGTGCATCACCATCGCCATGTACAACGCACGGCGCGATTGCAGCTTGCCCACGAGTTCGGAGGCGACCGGCGCGATCTCCGCCAGTTCCCCGCGTTGCATCTGGTTGAGCACGCGGATCGCCTCGATCGTATGCTCATCGACAGTATAGATATGATAGGTATCGAACTGCATCTGCCCGACGATACGCGCCCAATCCGGCAACAGGCGGCCGAGAATGCCGGTTTCGTTCATCACGCGCATCCAATGCGCGCCATCCGCGCCTTTTTGCCCCCGTCCGCCACACAAGAGATCCATGAATAATTCCGCCGCGCGAGGATCCTTACGCAGCAGCACGACGCGGCGTTCATTGCGGATCAACGCACGCAGTGCCAGTGGGTGAATGTCCAGGAGGCGATCGCGAGCGACTTGCAGGATCCGCAGCATTTGCAGTGGTTCAACGGCGAAGTCGCGTCCCGGCGCGGACATCAGCTTGCCATCGGCCAGAATGAAGCCGGCATCCAGCACGGCCTTATCGGCGGTTTTCGTCACCGCCGGCGGCCCGCGCGCAGTGCGCAACATCGCCGGTTCCACCACCCGCGTCAGCCGTGCGACGTCGCGCGCGATCAAATGGTAATGGCGCATGAACCGTTCCACGCCGTTCTGCCGCCCATGCGGCATATAGCCCATTCGCGCACCGACCACGGGTTGCAGATCGAATGTCAGGCGTTCCTCCGCCCGCCCGGCGACGTAATGCAGGTTAAAGCGCACGGTCCAGAGGAATTCCCAGGCATGACGCGCCTGCTTGGCTTCCAGTTCTGTCAGCACCGCGCCGGGGCCCGAGGCTTCCACCAGCTCCGCCATGGTCTGCGTGCCATAGACGTAGCGCGCGATCCAGTAGAGCGTCTGCATGTCGCGCAGCCCGCCCACGCCTTCCTTCGCGTTGGGTTCGACCATGAAAGGGGAATCGCCATAGCGGCGATGGCGCGCCTCACGTTCGTCCTGCTTAGCGGTGATGTATTCGGCGGCGCCACGCGACGCGCAGGTGGCGCGAAAATGCGCGTGGAAATCGTCAAACAGCGCCGCATCCCCGGCAATGCGCCTGGCATCCAGCAGCGCGGTACGGATGGTGATATCCTTCGCTCCCTCCGACAGGCACTCAGCGACGGAGCGCGTGGCATGGCCAACCTTCAGCCCCAGATCCCAAAGGAAATACAACATGTATTCCACCACCTGGAGCGTGCGCTGGTTGGGCTCGGTGAGAAACAGCAAGTCGATATCGCTGAACGGCGCCAGGGTGCCGCGCCCATAGCCGCCGGTGGCCGCCAGGGCCAAACGATCCAAGGTCGGTTGCCGCGATGGCGGGCGGATGGTCAGGGCATGGGTAAAAATCTGCGTAATCAGTTCATCCATCAGGCCGGAGTGAAGGCGCGCGGCGATCAAGCCGGAGATCGGTTTGTTCTCAAACGCGTCACGGATATCGGCCTGGATGCGACCCAGGCGGCGACGAAATTTCGCCAGCGCGACCTCGCGCGCTTCCTTCGCCAGTTCGGCGGCGGCGATGTCGGTGCGGGTTGGCGTATCGGCCATTAGCGCGATGGTAGCGCCGGATCGGACGTGGCGACAACAAACAAACGTTTTATTTCATATAGCAACTCCAACGCTTCGCGCGGCGTCATTGCATCCACGTCGAGCCCGACGACGAGGTTGTGCAATTTATCGGGCACTGGTTCCACCGCTGGGGCAGCGGCGAACGGCGGCAGAAGATCCACCGCCGCTGGATTACGTCCACCCAGTGGGCCGGCGTTTTTCTCTAGTATGGCCAGGATCTGCCCAGCACGGCGCACCACCGGTACCGGCACGCCGGCGAGTTCCGCCACATGCACGCCCCAAGATCGTCCGGCGGCGCCGGCGGCCACTTCGTGCAAAAACACCACCGTTCCCTTCCACTCCTTGACCCGCATCGTGTGTGGCGCCAGACGCGGCAGCCGGTCGGTCAGGGTGGCAAGCTCGTGGAAATGCGTAGCAAAAATAGTGCGACAGCAATTGGCGGTGTGCAGCGCCTCCAGCACCGCCCAGGCAATGGCAAGGCCATCCAGGGTAGCCGTGCCACGCCCGATCTCATCGACCACGACCAGCGATTTCGGCCCCGCCTGGTGCAGAATTGCGGCGGTTTCCATCATTTCCACCATGAAGGTGGAGCGCCCGCGCGCCAGATCGTCGGCGCCGCCAACGCGGGAAAACAGCCGGTCCACGACGCCGATGCGCGCGGCCTCGGCCGGCACGGGCTGGCCGGCCTGGGCAAGGATCACCGCAAGCGCGTTCTGGCGGATGAAGGTGGATTTGCCGGCCATGTTCGGCCCGGTAAGCAATAATAGCCGGCGTTCGGGCGAGAGATCGCAATGGTTCGGTACAAAAGCTGCGATCCCTACAAGTGCCGCCTCCACCACTGGATGCCGTCCGGCAGTGATGGCGAAGGCATCGCCATCGCTGACCACGGGGCGGCACCAGGTGCCAGATTCCGCCAGCCTAGCCGCCGATTGCGCCACATCCAGCCGCGCTAGAGCGCCGGCACAGAAAGCCAGGGTGTTCGCGTGCCGCAGAGTTTCGCGCAGCAGATGGGAAAATACCGCGCGTTCCTGCGCCGCAGCGCGGTCCGCAGCCTCGACGATGCGCCGGTTTAGCTCCGCCAGTTCAGGATTGGAGAAGCGCGCGCCATTGGCCATGCCCTGGCGCAGAGTTAGGTCTGGCTGCCCCTGCAATTTCCCAACTGCCACGGCGGGCACCTCGATCACGTAGCCAAGCTGCGCGTGGTGCCTGATTTTCAGGCCCGCGACGCCGTAGCGCTGCGCGTAATCCAGTTGCAGCTTCACGAGGGCCCCGCGCGTATCGTCGCGCAAGGCGCGCTCCCTATCCAGTTCGCCGTCATAGCCGGCGCGGATGGCGCCGCCATCGTCGAGGCGCAGCGGGGCGGGATCGGCCAGGGCCGCGCGCAATAATTCCACCAATGCCGGATCCACCGCAAGCGCAACAACACAGTCCGCCATTACCGCCGGCAATGGTCCCGCCAGCGCGCCGAGCGCCGCGGTGGCCGCGGCCAAACCGTCGCGAATGGCGGCCAGGTCACGCGGCCCGCCGCGTTGCAGGAAAATCCGCCCCAGCGCGCGGGCCATGTCCGGAGCGCCGCGCAAGGCCACGCGCAGATCGCGCGACGCGTCGGGGTTCGCCAGTAGCCAAGACCAGCCATCCTGGCGCGCCGCGATCGCGGCTGGATCGGTGAGCGGCGCGGCCAAATGCTCCGCCAGCAGACGCGCCCCAGCGGCGGAGAGCGTGCGCTGCACCGCGCCCAGCAAGGTATGAGCGGTACCGCCATCGCGCGCCCGCAGAATTTCCAGGCTGGCGCGCGTTGCCGCGTCCATCGCCAACGTTCCGTCGCGCCCGCCCGGCATGGGCGGAGACAGGCGCGGCAGGTTTCCGGCTTGCGTCACGGAAACATAGTCGAGCGCCATGGCGGCGGCGGCGGCCTCCGCATCCGAAAAATTTCCGTATGCATCCAGGCTGACGGCGGCGAAGGCATCAGACAATTTACGCCGTGCGGCCTGTGGGGTGGGCGGCGCGACCTCCGGCCCACTCCGGCCGGCCCAATCGCCCAAATCCAGTGTGGCGGGAACTAGAATTTCCGCCGGATCGAGGCGCCCGAGCAAAGCGGGCAATTCCCCCGGCTCCAGCGCGGCGGTCTCGAACAGCCCGGTGGACATATCCAACCAGGCGGCGCCCAACGTTCCCGGACCCTGGACCAGGGCCAGCAGGTAATTGGCCCGGCCCGCTTCGAGGAGCGAATCCTCGGTCAAGGTGCCCGGCGTGATCAGCCGGACGACATCGCGCCGGATCGGCACCTTGGCGGATCGACGGGCCTTCGGGTCCTCCATCTGTTCGGCCACCGCGACGCGAAAGCCACGCCTTATCAGCCGCGCCAGATAGGCTTCAGCCGCATGCACCGGCACGCCGCACATGGCGATCGGCGCGCCGGCATGTTCGCCACGCGATGTCAGCGCGATGTCCAACGCCGAAGATGCTGCCTCGGCATCGCTGAAAAACAATTCGTAGAAGTCGCCCATGCGGAAGAACACCAGCGCGTCCGGGTGCTGTGCCTTGGCGGCGAACCATTGCGCCATCGCGGGGGAGGCGCCAATGGCGCTGGGCAGGGGACTTGGCGAATCCATTCGTTAGACTACCCGGCACATATGAATGTTTGAAGCATCCCTACCCTTTCACAACTCATCCCGCCCATGATGGGCCCCGGCACTTGTCCCAGGAAGAGCGATTCATGGCTGGTGGTGGCGCCGACAACCACAACGTGCGCATTGCCGCCGAGGAAGCGCTGGAAATGCATACCTCTGGCCGGCCGGGCACGCTCCGGACCTAGATCACCAAGCCACTAGCCACGGCGCGCGATCTCTCTCTAGCTTATTCTCCTGGCGTCGCGGAACCTTGCCTGCATATTCAGTGCAACCCGGACCGCGCCTATGAATACACTACCAAGGCCAACATGGTGGCTGTGATCTCCAACGGCACCGCCATACTGACCCTCGGTAACCTGGGTGCCCTGGCAGGCAAGCCGGTGATGGAAGGCAAGAATGCCCTAGTCAAGTGCTTCGCCAATATGGACGGCATCGATCTAGAAGTCGGCACCGAGGACGTCGACGAATTCGTTAATTGCGTGCACTTCCTTGGCCCCAATTCTAGCGGCATCAATCTGGAGGATATCAAGGCGCCAGAATGCTTCGTTGTCGAGCAGCGTTTGCGCAAGCTGATGGATATCCCGATGTTTCACGGCGACAAATATGGCGTCGCCACGCTGATCAATGTCTGCCATCTGACCGGTTAAAATCTGCGAGACACCAAACTGGTGTCAACGACACCGGCGGCGGCGCCATCACCTACGTCGAGCTGTTGAAAGCGATGGGCATTCGCCTGGCGCCGCTCTCGGGAAATAACGAGAAATATTCGAATTTCCTCTATGTCCGCTTGCAGCGCAGTGGCCTGCTGTTCCGTGATTTCCAGCGCATGGTGAACCAGAATCGTAATGTTTTCCCCGCCTGTACGGTGGCGAACGGCGGCGCAGATGCGGTGGTGACTGGCCTCACCCGCTCCACCACCAGCTGTCTGAAGGATATCGCCAATATCATCGATCCGGCGCCAAACAAATTTACTTCGGTCTGACCCTGATGATCAGGCTGACGCATCCGGTGCAATTGGTGCAGCTCGATAGGTCGGTCAATCAGGTACTCGATCTGGCCTGTCTTGCAATGCATCAGGCGATCCGGTAAGGCGCGAGGACCGGAAGTCCTTACTCGGAGATAAATTGTCCATGATCGCGCGTATTCTGGTTGGCGCCTTTGCCGTTGGCCTGATTTTTATCGGCCCGGCTTCTGCGCAGGATAAATACCCCACCAAGCCGATCCGCATGGTCGTACCCTTCGCCGTCGGTGGCGCGACCGATGTGATCGCGCGCATCCTCGGCATGAAAATGTCTGAATTCCTGGGCCAACAGGTGTTGGTAGATAATCGCGCCGGGGCTGGCGGCAATATCGGCAGTGACCTCGTCGCCAAGGCCACGCCGGACGGTTACACAATCCTCGCCGCCACGGGATCGACACATACGTTCAATCCGCTGCTCTATAAGAAAATCTCTTATGACCCGATCAAAGATTTCGCGCCGATCGGGCAGGTGGTAATCACGCCGTTTCTATTGGTCGTGCACAAGGACGTTCCGGCGAAAGATCTTCCTGGTTTCATTGCGCTGGTGAAGGCCAACCCCGGAAAATATAATTATGGCTCCGCTGGCATTGGCACCAACATTCATTTGTGCAGTGAACTGTTCAAGCAGATGGCGGGTAATCTCGATCTGGCGCATGTGCCTTATCGCGGCTCGGGTCCGCTGATGAACGATCTGACAGCCGGACAGATCGCCATGGCGTTCGATCCGGCAGCAACCTCCACACCGCATATCCAGGGTGGGGCGATTCGCCCGCTGGGCACCGCGACCTTGCGGCGTTCGCATGCCATGCCCGATCTCCCGACCCTGCATGACCAGGGGCTGACTGGGTTCGATTGCTATACCTGGACCTCGCTCTACGCCCCGGCGAAAACGCCAGATGCGATCGTGCGCCGGCTGGCCGCGGCGCTGAACGCGGCGCTGGCCGACAAAGCCGTCGGAGGACGGCTCGGGGAAATGGGGTTCGAGCCCACGCTGGATACCTCGCCGGAAAAGCTTGCCGCCTTTACCAAGTCGGAGCTAGAGCGCTGGACGCCGGTCGTGCGCTCGAGTGGCGTGGAACTCGACTGATGAGTCGCGTTGCCATTATCGGCACGGGAGGCATTGGCGGCCCCCTGGGGGTATCGTTGGCGCGGGCAGGCGCGGACGTGACATTCCTGGCGCGCGGGGCGCATCTGGCGGCGATTCGGGCAAATGGGTTGCGGGTGGAGGGCGATCGCGGCGAAACCCTGATCCAATCGGCCCAGGTCACCGACGACCCGGCCAGCGCGGGCATCATGGATTACGTGCTGTTCTGTGTGAAGCAATGGGACGTGGAAAGCGCGGGCGCGGCCATCCGCCCGATGATCGGCCCAGGTACCGCGGTACTGCCCCTACAGAACGGCATTGACGCGGCGGAGCGGCTGTTTCCAATCTTGGGCAAGGATGCGGTGATGGGGGCGTCCGCCCTGGTTACCGGCTCCATCGTAGCGCCGGGCGTGATTCGCCAGACCGGGACCTATCAAACCATCACGTTCGGTGAATGGGACGGGACGCTATCGACACGTGGCGAAAGGTTGCGAGATCTTTGCGCGCAAGCCGGGTTCGAGGGTGTGCCGAGCCCCGACATCACGCTGGCGATTTGGGATAAATTTGCCCTACTGGCCCCGTATGGCGGGGTTTCGGCGCTAACGAGGCTGCCAGCCGGGAAATGGCGCGACGACGCCGATGTTTTTGCCCTCTATGAAGGAGCTTTGCGGGAGGTAGTTGCCATCAGTCTGGCATGCGGGGTTAAATTTCCTGCCGACATCGTCGCACGCAAATGCGCCTTCGTGCATCAGGGATTTCCGGCGCACCACATGGCTTCCATCGGCAACGACGTAGTAGCAGGCAACCGCACGGAACTGGATTTTCTATCCGGAAAGGTGATCGCCCTGGGGCACGAACATGGGATCGCCACGCCCTTTAACGGCTTCCTGTATGCGGCGCTGAAGCCGTACCGGAACGGCCGACCGGGCTGATAGCACCGGACTCTTGCCATCAGCCTGGAGGTGATATTCAGTAACGGACTAGAGGTCATCGCTAAGGCGAGCGACCTTCAGGCCGCAACCACCGCCTGAAAGATTAGGCCGCCATCAACTTTTGGCGATAGCTCCGGCGCCGAGCCAGGTTTCGTTGTAACGCCTAGCGGACTGTTCTTGCGGGAAGGCCGGAAAAGCGCCAACATTCGCTCTAGTTCCAGAGTAATCCCGTAAATCCTGGTTTAACGCCGTGTCCTGGCAGATGATCGTCGCCCCCGCCAAGACGCCATGTCCGGTCGTGGACAGGCTGCAACGAGAAATTGCTGGGTTCCTGAGCACCCGTGAGGTCAAGGATCAAATCGCCAAAGTCGGCTTTGTGCCGATCGCCAGTTCATCGACGGAAAGCCTGCAAAGTTTCGTCAACGCCGAGATCGAACGCTGGGGCAAGGTCGTACGAGACGCCGGTTTTGCTAGGTCAATGACGATCAGTTGCGATCTACGGAGGTCGGCCTCTGATTCACATGATCGTCGAGATAGCCCTGAGGCAGGCGACAGGCGATGATTTCTCCAGCCCATCTGTCCAACCGATAGATCGCTACGTTGCCGCCGCCAACGGAAGAAACCCCCCTCTAAAGGATGCTTTCATGCTGCAAACGGCTTCTTGGTTCCTACTGGAGTTTGCCCTTTTTCTCGTAACGGCTGTCGTTACGCATTTGGTCATGTCATTTGCGCAGACGCTGATGCATTACAAGCTTGGCCACCATCCAATCGGTGGGCACTTCTTCCGCAACCACATCAACTTCCATCACGCCTACTATTCCAAAGATCATCTCGTTTCGCAGACCTATCTTGGTGAAGAAGGAAACAACACACCGTTCTTCTTTATCCCTATAATTATATTAGGAGGGGTTGCTTATTTCTTTTTGCCACTTAATTTTTTTGTAGTGCTGACCATCGCATGCGCTGCGTCGTTCTACGCGCACGTATTTTTTGACAAGGAATACCACTTAGAAGGATCGCGGCTTCAAAGATTTGCATGGTTCAGACGCAAGCAGAAACTGCACTTCGTCCACCACCGGCATGCAGACTGCAATTTTTCGGTAATCCATTTCTTCTGGGATAAGGTTCTCGGTACTCATCGAATGCTGGATGCTAAATAAACTAACTCCGGATTTCCCAGATGAACCATTGAACTGAGCCGCGCCGAATCCATTTGAACTACAGAGTCCGGCGTTTTGTTCTATTGGATCAAGGGCAATGATGGCGCAGCCAGCGGGTGAAGCCCAATCCAACGCTCTGCGACTCAATTTCTACCTTCGCCTCAAGAACCATCAGGGGCACGACCTCTGTCGCAATTCGAGCACTAGCGCTACCCATGCGCTACCCGAACCAAAACCACCCGAGGGGAGCTGTCATATAACATACTGATATAATGGTGCTGTTGGAGAGGATTGAACTCTCGACCTCTCCCTTACCAAGGGAGTGCTCTACCACTGAGCTACAACAGCGCCGGGCTCTCCTACTGATTTCCCCTCTGACCCGCAAGTCCATCGGGAGGCGCATCGGCGTTGCGCACCGTGAAGACCGCTTCTAGCCTAAATCGCGGGCAGGAGAAGGGAGGAAAAGATGAAATTCCAGGATCAGGCGGTGTTGGTGACTGGCGGCGGCAGTGGAATCGGTCAACAAGTCTGTTTCGCGGCGGCGAGAGAGGGTGCGCGCGTGGCGGTGGGCGATCTGGATATGGAGAGTGCCCAGGCCACCGCGACAGAAATCCGCCACCGCAAGGGCGAGGCGCATGCCTTCCAGGTCGATGTCGCCAACCCGCAGGCGGCGGCGTCCTTCGTGGCGGGGGCGGAGACCGCGCTCGGGCAGCTAGATGTTCTGGTGAATTGCGCCGGCGTGCGCGAGATCGTGCCCGTCCTGGAATTGTCGTTCGAAGAATGGTCGCGGGTGATCAATGTCAATGTGCATGGCACCTTCCTGCCCAGCCAAGCCTTCGCGCGGCGACTGGTGGCGCTTGGCCGGCCGGGACGCATCGTCAATATCGCCTCCACGCTCGGGTTGATGGCGGCGCCGAAGCGGGCGGCCTACACTACCTCAAAGCATGCGGTCGTCGGGCTAACGCGACAAATGGCGCTGGAACTGGGAGAGAAGGGCATTCGGGTGAACGCGGTGGCACCCGGCGTGATCCGCACGCCGCTGACCGAACGCTATTTCCAGGATCCGGAGATGGCGCAAACTGTTCGTGACGTTCATGCGCTGGGGAGGTGGGGGGAGCCGCAGGAAGTGGCCAACGCGATCCTGTTCCTCGCCGCCGAGGAAAATGGCTTCATCACCGGCACGATCCTGACCGTTGATGGCGGCTGGACGATCGGAAAGAAGATGTAGGTTTCTCCGGACCGGGAACGGGTTAGAGCAGCATCCAACCAGATAGAATCATCTGGTTGGATAAACTCGCTCGCTCAAACAAAGAGATAGGGTGTTTTCCGTGCTTCTATCAGCATGGAAAACGCTCTAGACAGCGCGGACACAAGGTTCGCGGGATATGTCTGATAGAAAGTTGCAGATCGGCGTCGCCGGCGCCGGGCATTTCGGACGGTTTCATACCCTGAAGGTGGCGGCATCGGCGCGCGCCGCGCTGGTGGGCGTGTATGACGCCAATTTCGCGCTCGCCGCGCAGGTGGCGGCGGAGGCCGGGTCCGTGGCGCGCGATTTCTCCACGCTGCTAGCGGCCGCCGAGGCCATCATCGTCGCCACCCCGGCCGGGGCGCATCACGCCCTGGTCAAACAAGCGCTGCTGGCAGACAAGCACGTGCTGGTGGAAAAACCCATCGCTGCCACCCTGGCGGAGGCCGATGAGCTGGCGACCCTGGCACAGGCGCGCGGCCTGGTGTTGCAGGTGGGCCATCTGGAACGATTTTCCGCCGCATTTGCCGCTTTGTCCCAGCGTGTCTCCCGCCCGCTTTATATCGAGGCGGTGCGCATCGCTCCGTTCAAGGAACGCGGCACGGATGTGTCCGTCATTCTCGACCTGATGATCCATGATCTCGACCTGGTGCTGGCGCTGGTGAACAGTCCGATCGAGCGGGTGGACGCGGTGGGCGCGGTGGTGTCCAGCGCACATGAGGATATTTCGAACGCGCGCATTCATTTCGAGAACGGCGCCGTGGCGAGCATCACCGCCAGCCGAGTTTCGCAACGCACCGAGCGGCGGATGCGGGTATTCACGCAGGATGCCTATCTGACGGTAGATTTTTCTGCGCGCACGTTAACTTTGGTCCGCCGCGGCGCCGGCATTCCGGTCCCCGGCCTGGAAGGATTTGCAGCCGAGCAGCACGCGTGGGACGATCATAACTCTCTAGCCGCCGAGCATGCGGCGTTCGTCGCCGCGGTGTTGGATGGCGCGCCGGTTGTGGTGGGTGCGCCGGTGGGGCGGCGGGCGTTGGCGGCGGCGCTGATGGTGGCGGAGGCGACGGCGGCGGCGCGGGCGAAGGCGATGGCCTCAGGACTGATCCAGTAATTCCAGCACGGCTTCGGCGGCGGCGTCCGAAGGGTTTTTTCTGCCGGGAGGGCGCAGCATATCGAGGTAAGGACGCACGGCGTCGCGTTGCGCCTGGGCGTCGGCCGGGTTGGTCAGCAATGGCACCAATGCCTCGGCTAGAAGCCGCGGGATACAATCCTCCAGCAGCAATTCCGGGATCACCGGGTGCTTGGCCAGTAGGTTCAGGATGGAAGCATACTCCACTTTCACTAGGCGCCGCGCAAGAAAAGCCGTGATCGGATTGAACCGATAGGTCACCAGCATCGGCACCCCGGCCAAAGCAAGTTCCAGGGTGGAGGTGCCAGATTTCGTCAGCGCCGCGCTGGAGGCCGCGAAGGCATCGTGCTTTTCATCCACCCCGGTCACGACGATGGGGCGCGGCGACCAGTTTTTCGTCGCGCGTACGACGTATTCCGCGACGGGTTCGGCCACCGGCAGCACCGGAACCAGGTTCGGCACGCGTGCCACGATCAGGCACAGCGTTTCGCGTAGGACCGGCAACAAGCGGGACACTTCCGTCCGCCGGCTGCCCGGCATGAAGGTGATCACCGGAATCGTCGCCCCCAGCCCATGCTTGGTGCGAAACCGCGCGCCATCCCCAGCATCAGCGCCGCTTTCCAACACCGGGTGGCCAACGAAACGGGCTTGCAGGTTATGGCGGGCGAAATAGTCCGGCTCAAAAGGTAGCAGGCACAGAAGAAGATCCCATAAACCAGGGAAATGCTTGACCCGTTTTTCCTTCCACGCCCAAACCTGCGGCGCGACGTAATGCACGCGCTTGATCCCTAGCGGCTGAATGCGCCGCAGCACGCGCAAAGTAAAACCAGGACTGTCGATCGTCACCACCAGCGCCGGTCGGCGGGCGGTGATGTCCGCCACCACTTGATCCAGTCGCGCGCGCAGTTGCAAAAGATTCGGCAGCACTTCCAGCAGCCCCATCAGCGCCAGTTCGCGCATGGAAAACAGGCTTTCAAGACCTTGTTCCGCCATCGCCGCACCACCGATGCCGGCAAAATGCAAATCCGAGCGACGGGCACGGAGGGAGGAAATGAACCGTGCGCCCAGCACGTCGCCGCTGGCCTCGCCGGCGATGATATAGACCAGACTCACGCGGTTTCGGCAGCGGCGTTGAAGGCGCGCAGGCCATCCTCGATTACGTCGCGCGGTAGATCCCTTGTGATGAACACAAGGCGGGAGGTACGCGGATCGCCCTCCGGCCAAGCCGCTAGTAACGTTGGCGGATGGAATAGATGCTGCACGCCGTGGATAGCAACAGGGCGTTCCTGGCCATGCAGATTCAGAATGCCCTTTACCCGCAACAGGCTCTCGCCACGCGTGGCAACCAGCATTTCCAGCCAGCTGCCGATCCCCTGCCAATGCAATGGCGCGTCAAAAGTTAAGCAGAAGGCCTGGATGTGATCATCGTGCCGATTGGGACCCGACGAGGCTGGGCGATCGGCATAGGTTTCCGCCGCTAGCCAGCCTCGTACATCCGGATTTTTTTCCGACATATCGAATAGGCCCACATGCAGCAGCGCATCGGCATCCACCGCGCCGTGATCGGCGGTGATCTGCCTTGCACCGGGATTGAGGTGAGCGATCCGTTCACGCAAGGTCACGACGGCATCGGGTGTGGCAAGGTCGGTCTTGCTCAGCACGATCCGGTCGGCGATCACGATTTGTCGCAGGGCTTCAGGGTGCGCATCCATCTGGCCTGCGCCATGAACCGCATCCACCACGGTGACGACGCCATCGAGACGAAATTTCGTCGCCGCCGTGACATCGGACATCAAGGTGGCCAGGATCGGTGCGGGATCGGCGAGGCCGGTGGTCTCGACCACTACGCGTTGGATTTCTCCGCCCTGGATGCGAGGCAGCAGATCCCGCAGGGCCTTGCTCAGATCGCCGCGCACAGAACAGCACAGGCAGCCGGAGTTCAGCAGAACGGTACTCTCATCCAATTTTTCCACCAGTAGGTGATCGAGGCCGATTTCGCCGAATTCGTTCACCAGCACGGCGGTGCCCGCCAATGCGGGCTGCTTCAGCAGATGGTTCAGCAAGGTGGTCTTGCCAGCACCGAGAAAGCCGGTGATGACCGTGATCGGCGCCTGTGCCACCGGTTTGGCCGCTCCGTACAGTTCATCCGGCGCGACCAGCGGGGCGGCGATTTCGACCCAGCCGCCATCGCGCGCAGCCAAATAGAAACAACTGCGTCGCCCAGTATGGCAGGCCACGCCGGCCTGATCGACCAGCAATAAAACCGTATCCCCGTCGCAATCGAGGCGGAAATCCTGCAAAATTTGCTGCTGGCCGGAGGTTTCGCCCTTGCGCCACAGCCGCCCCCGGCTGCGGGAAAAATAGCAGACCCGACCGGTGGCAAGCGTTTCCATCACCGCCTCGGCGTTCATCCAGGCCATCATCAGCACCTCGCCTGTATCGAACTGCTGGGCGATGGCGGGCACCAAGCCAGCCGCATCAAACTTGATGGCGGCGAGGATGGGATCGGGCGGGGTATCGGATTGGGACATGGATGCTATCTTGCGGCCATGGCGGCTGCGGGAAAAGGAGATATGGATGGGCAAGAGCAGTTTTCCAGCCGCGACCGAGGCCTTACTGGACCGTGCGGAGGCGATTTGTGCGGGGAAAAGTGGTCGGCTGACCCCGCTGCGGCGCGAGGTGCTCGGCCTGGTCCTAGATTCCACCGCGCCGACCGGGGCCTATGACCTGCTGGAAAAGCTTCGTCAGACTCGCCATCGTGCCGCTCCGCCCACGGTCTATCGGGCGCTAGACTTCCTGCTTGAGCACGGGCTGATCCACCGGCTGGAACGGCTTTCGGCCTTTATCGGCTGCGTCGCGCATGAACACGCGGAGGATGGGCATGTGCATGCCGCGCAGTTCCTGATCTGTCGCAACTGCCGCAAAGTGACAGAGATCGAGGACGGCGAACTGGCCCACGCGCTCGCCCACGTTGCCAGCCGGCTCGGCTTCACCGTGGCCGGAGCGACGATCGAGGCGGAAGGGCTGTGCGCCGCGTGCCAGCAGTCAGATTGAAGGGGCTGATTCACGGCTCTCGCGACCGCCTCCGCCGATCAAAGGCTAAAACAGCTTCCCTCCATTCGCCACCCTGACGTCGGGTTTGATCAGCACCACGGCGCCGTCATCATCGGGCATGCCGAGGGTCAAAACCTCGCTGATGAAGGGACCGATCTGGCGGGGTGGAAAATTCACCACGGCACAGACCTGCCGGCCGATCAACTGGCCCGGCTTGTAATGCACGGTCAGCTGTGCGGAGGATTTCCTAACGCCGATTTTTGACCCAAAATCGATGGTCAGCTTGATCGCCGGCTTGCGCGCCTCAGGGAAGAGTTGGGCATCGATGACGGTGCCGACGCGGATATCCACGCGCTCGAAATCGGCATAATCGATTTGTTCCGGCATGTCGGTTCCCCTGACGATATGCCCCCAGATTGCCAACCCGTGCGGCCCATGCGAAGCACGAAGCGAACATTAGAGTGGGAGCGCCCAATGCGCGATTACCATCTGCCGGGCCGCAGCCCGGTCTATGCCACCGGCGGCATGGCGGCGACTTCGATGCCCGCGGCTACCCTGACGGCGCTGGATGTGCTGCGCGTCGGGGGCAACGCCATGGATGCCGCCGTGGCCGCTGTCGCCGTGCTGGGCGTGATCGAGCCGCAATCGACGGGTATCGGGGGGGATTGTTTTTGCCTGTATGCACCGGCCGGAGCGTCGAAGGTTATTGCGCTAAACGGGTCAGGCAAGGCACCGGCGGCGGCCAATATCGATTGGTACGAAAGCCAGGGAATTTCCGAACTGGAAAACACCTCCGGCCATGCGGTGACGGTGCCGGGGGCGGTGAATGCGTGGGAGACGTTGCTGGCCGCGCATGGCACGAAGGGACTGGACGAGCTGCTGCAACCCGCTATCCGCTTCGCCGCGGAAGGCTGGCCGGTGGCGCCGAAAGTCGCTTGGGACTGGGCAGCGCTGGAAGGTAAATTGCGCAAGACCGGGGCGCATGCGTTTTTGCCTGGTGGCAAGGCTCCTGCGGCGGGGGACCGGTTCGTGCAGGCCAATTTGGCGGAAACCCTAAGGGCCATCGCCCGGAATGGCGCGAAAGCGTTCTACGAAGGGCCGATCGCGGAAGATATGGTGGTCAAGTTGCGCCAGCATGGCGGGCTGCACGCGGCGGAGGATTTTGCGGCCGGGTTGAACAACGCCGAATTTGTCGATCCGATCTCCATTCATTGGCGTGGTTATGACGTCTATCAATGCCCGCCGAATGGATCAGGTATGTTCGCACTGATGATCCTGGGTATGCTCCGCGGGCTAGAGAGCGCACCGGATGGGCCACTCGGCACAATCCGCTATCACCGTCATATCGAGGCGGCGCGGCTGGCCTATCGCGACCGCGATGCATTTCTGGCTGATCCGAGCCAGGCCGATGTGCCGGTGGCGCGGCTGACCGGCGAACAATATCTCTCTGGGCTGCGTCGGTTGATTTCCGATGAGCGGGCGATGAAGCACATGCCCGCGCCGGGCGAGACGATGCTGCCGGTGCATAAGGACACGGTGTATCTTTGCGTTGTCGACCGCGATGGCAATGCGTGCAGTTTTATTAATTCGCTCTTTCAGGGTTTTGGCAGTGGAATCCTAGAAGAGAAATCCGGCGTCATGCTACAAAATCGTGGCTTCGGTTTTCGTGTGCAGCGCGGCCACCCGAACTGCATCGCGCCGGGCAAGCGCCCGATGCATACGATCATTCCCGGCATGGTGATGAAAGATGGTCAGGCGGTAATGCCGTACGGCGTCATGGGCGGACATTTCCAGCCGATGGGGCAAACGCTGTTCCTGTCCAACATGCTAGAATACGGATTGGATATTCAGGAGGCGATCGATTTGCCAAGACTTTTTCCCTATCAGGGAAAACTGGAAATTGAACGTGGCATTCCGGCCGATGTAGTGGATCGGTTGGCGCGCATGGGGCATATACCGACGATGGTAGATCGCCCGCATGGTGGTGGGCAGGCAATATGGATCGACCGGGAACGCGGGTGCCTGGTGGGTGGGTCGGAGCCGCGCAAGGATGGCATGGCGTTGGGGTATTGAGGTGCAATGGAACCGATTAGAAATACAAACCGGCATTGCGAGCCCTTGCCCGGAACTGGAACTACTGTAACTGATCCCAGCACCGCCATACGCGGACGGAAAATTGATTTGCTGCACTAAGTCGATAGACGGGTGCGAATGCTCCACAAGGAAGGAGTCATGGATTGCACGCCATTCCGAACGCTTCCACACCCCTCGCCGGTCGAGGACAAAAAGGCACTGGACGTTCGAGTGGACGAGTTGGTGGCGGCGGCAGCCGTCTATACTCGCCCTCTCCGTCCCCGCCGCCAGCGAAAATTTACCACCTTCCAAGCTGGATGAGGACAGTCCGCGCTACGCCCGAACCGCTTTCATCCAGCGCGGAAGGTGGTAATTACACAGGGAACATTCCTGCTTTGCATTGACACCTATTTTTTGAGAGTTTTTGGACCATGACCCAGCCATGCGACCTCGACGCCACCGAAGCCCGCCAGCTCATCGGCCTGAAAAAACTTTCATCTGGCGAGTTGCTGGACAGCTGTATCGCGCGCATCGAGGCGGTGGATCACGCCGTCAACGCCATGGTCGCGCACGATTTCGACCGTGCCCGTGCGAGCGCCAGACTAGCTGATGAAGCCGTTGCGCGGGGAGAAAAACTTGGCCCGCTGCATGGCCTGCCCTTTGGCGTGAAAGACCTGGAAGATGTTGCCGGATTGCGCACCACCTATGGCAGTCCGATTTTTCGCGATCATGTGCCGGCGACGGACCAGGGCAATGTCGCGCGGGTGAAAGCGGCAGGCGGGATCGTTGTTGGTAAGACCAACACGCCGGAATTTGGCGCCGGGGCGAATACCCGCAATGCGGTTTATGGCGCGACGGGTAATCCGTTCGATCCTTCGAAATCGGCAGCGGGATCGTCGGGTGGCTCGGCGGTGGCACTGGCAACGGGGATGGCACCGATTTGCACGGGGTCGGACTTGGGCGGCAGCTTGCGTAATCCAGCGGCTTTCAATGGCATTGTCGGGTTTCGTCCGACACCGGGGCTGGTGCCGAACGAAAAGCGCGGTCATGGCTGGAATCCACTCTCTGTCCTTGGCCCAATGGCGCGTACCGTGCCGGATCTTTGCATGCTGCTCTCCGCCATGACCGCCGACGACAACCGCGACGCCCTGGCCACGACCATTCACGGCAGGCAGGTGCGTCGTGCCGAGGATTTTTACCCGCCCACCGCGCTCGATCTCGCTTCGATTCGTGTCGCGCTAACGCCGGATTTTGGTTTCGCGCCGACAGAAAAAATCATCGCTAACGACTTCAGCGATAAGACCAGCCTGTTTCGCCACATCTTCGCCCGCGCGGACGATGCGTCACCTGATTGTGCTGGAACAGATGAATCATTTGAGATTTTGCGCGCTGTCGGATTTCTCGCCAGCCATTTGGAAAAAGTAAAAACCCGGCCGCAGGATGTGGGGCCGAATGTGCGGGCCAATGTGGAACAGGGATTAGGGTATTCGGCGCAGGACGTGGCTCGGGCGTTAACCCTGCAAACGCAGATCTATCAGCGCTGGCAGAATTTTTTCCAGAAGTATGATATGATCATTACACCATCGATCACCATCTCACCGCGCGCCTGGACGGAGCTGTTTCCCGCCGAAATCGATGGCAAGGCGACGCGCACTTATTTTCATTGGCTGGCACTGGCCTATGCTGTGACATTGCCGGGGCACCCGGCGCTTTCTCTGCCGGTGGGGCTGGATGGCAATGGCATGCCGTTTGGCCTGCAAATCGTCGGCCCGCGCGGCGGCGACGCGCTAGTGCTGCGCGTGGCGGCGGAGCTGGAAAAGCTGCTGGCGAAAGATGCGCGCACCGCCCGCCCGGTGCCGGACATCGCCCGCCTGAAGGCCGCGCCGCCGATCTCCGCCAGCGCGAATTTTCTCGGCTTCAGTTGAAAGTCCGTCTGAGAAATCCGGCGTCGGCCCGCCGGGCGTTTCCAATTCACCCCTCCCACGCCTAATCTCGCGCGATCAGGAATCGCCGGAGAGCAGAATGGACCGCGCCCCCAGCCGCAAACCCCGTACCACGTCCCGCCACGTGGGAGCCAGGATGGGTGGGCGCATCCTCGCCGACGCACTGGTAGCACAGGGCATCGACCATGTGTTCGAAGTGCCAGGCGAAAGCTATCTCGACGTGCTCGATGGCCTCTACGATGTCAGCCAGAAGCTGAAGCTCGTAACCTGCCGGTTCGAGGCCGGAGCGGTTCATATGGCGGAGGCGTATGGCAAGCTGACCGGCAAGCCGGCGGCAGCGTTTGTCACGCGTGGGCCGGGTGCCTGCCATGGTTCCATCGGCGTGCATGTGGCGCAACAGGATTCGACGCCGGTGTTGCTGTTCGTCGGGCAAATCCCGTTGGGAGAAACCGACCGCGAAAGTTTTCAGGAAGTCGATTACCGGCGCATGTTCAGCCCGCTCGCCAAATGGGTAACGCAAATCGACCAGGTGGAGCGCATTCCGGAAATCGTGGCGCATGCGGTGGATATCGCCACCACTGGCCGGCCCGGCCCGGTGGTGATCGCACTGTCAGAGGAGATGCAGCGGATGAGCGCAGATGTGCCCGATATCGGGCGCTTTTATGCCTCAGTCGCGCATCCCGATCCGGCGGCGATGGCGGAGATGCACGGGATGCTGGCGCGCGCGAAGAAGCCGCTGGTGATCCTCGGCGGATCGCGATGGACCGAACAGGGACGGGCCGCCATCCGCAAATTCCTGGTGGGCAATAATCTGCCCGTGGCGGTCGGGTTTCGGCGCCAGGGGCTCTATGACGGCACGCTGGCGAATTCGGCAGGAGATCTGGGGGTCGGGTCAGATCCTTCCCTGGTGGCGAAAGTCAAGGACGCTGATCTAATCCTAGCCATCGGTGCACGACTGAGCGAAGCGGTGACACAGGGCTATAGCTTGCTGGGTATGGCCGGCGGTACACCGCTGATCCATGTGTATCCGGAAGGCGGGGAAATCGGGCGAGTATTCCGCCCGGCCTTGGGGATAGTCTCCGACCTCAATGCCTTCGCGCTGGCGGCGGCGCGGCTGGAACCGCTGGCGGTGGGCTGGGCCGGGTGGACGGCGGATCTGCGTTCGCTGCGCGAGGCGAATCGGGCGGTGCCGAATTATGAGGGCGCACTCAATCTCGGGAGGGTGATGCGCGATCTGGAAAAATTAATGACACCGGATGCGATCGTAACGACGGATGCGGGAAATTTTGCCGGCTGGGCCTCACGGTTTCTGAATTTTTCTGAGGAGCAGCGTTATATCGGGCCGCTGAATGGCGCCATGGGCTATTCGGTTCCCGCCGCGATCGGCGCCAAAATTATTTTCCCCGATCGCATGGTCATTTCATGCGTCGGCGATGGTGGCTTTATGATGACAGGGCAGGAACTGGCGACCGCCTTTCATCATGGCGTGGCGCCAATCGTCCTGGTGTTCAATAACCAGATGTACGGCACGATCCGCATGTATCAGGAACGTGATTACCCGTACCGCGTGTCCGGCACCACACTCACCAATCCAGATTTCGCCAAATATATCGAGGCGTTTGGTGGGCATGGCGAAGTGGTCTCGCGCACCGAGGAGTTTACCCCGGCCTTCCAGCGCGCGGTGGCAAGTGGCAGACCGGCGGTGATCGAATTGCGGATGAACCCGGACCAGATCACCACGCGCACCACGATCAGCGCGATGCGCGCCGGTAAAACCGCACCAAAACCAGCCGCCAAACCGAAGCGCACACTAGCGGCAGCGCGTTCAAAATTTGTACGGGCAGGAACAAAGAAGCCCACCAAGAAGCGGTAATCAACCCGGTGACTGCGGGCGACGCAGCAGAATGCCCACCAGAAAGGCTGGCGCGGCACAGACGATAAAACCTAAACCGTAGCTACCGGTCAGGCCAAGCAGGAGCGAATAAAGGACCGGTTCGCTTAAGGCGCCGAACTGACCAAAGGACAGCACACCACCGGTGACGGCGCCACGTTTGCCCTCGGGTGCCGCGCGCGCCGCTTCGGCCAGTAGTACACCATGCCAGGACAATGCCGTCAGGCTGATAGCGGCGCTGACAATGCCGATCAGCAACACCGGCCAGCCGGCAGTAAAGAACCCCATCGCCACACCGCTGGTGGCCATGCCAAAGGCGAGCCCGGCCATCACCATGCGCGGGTTGCTCCACCCGCTACCAATCCAGCCCCACAGAATGCGGCCGGGGATGGCGATGGACATGGCGGCGGAAAACACCAAGCCGGCGGCGGCAAGGCCGTAACCAAGATGCACCAGGTACGTCACGAAATAAGCGGTGACCACCTGTTGCATGCCGTTGAAGGCCAAGCACGCGATGGAGAGAGCACGCAGTTCCGGAATGCGTAGCACCGAAGTGAAGGTGGTCTGAAAATCAGACAGGCGGAACGCATGTGAAGGCACGCGATCGTCGTCAAAGCCTTTGCGCAGCGGCTCCAGCAATGCCGCGAGGGCAATACAGGCGACGGCGACCAGAATGAAGGCGAAACGCCAGCCTGTGATGTTACTCATCCAGGGGGCGAGGATACCGCCTATCAGCAAACCCACGGGCACCGCCGTCTGCTTGATGGAAAAAACCAGCGGTGCATGTTGGGGCGGTGAAACGCGGCCGAGCAGATGCGAACTGGCCGGCGTGGAAACGGCCGCGCCGCCACCACCGATAATGGCCGAAAGAGCGAATATCCACGGCGACGTAAACGTGGACAACGCCATCCCCACCGCAAGCATTGCCAGGGCCACCTGGCTCATGCGCAGCGATCCGTAGCGGACGATGAAACTACCGCAGCCAAGCCGGCCTATCAGCGCAGCGGTGGCGCTGATGGTAAAGTAAACGCCGATCCAGACATGTGACAGATTAAGATCAACGACAATTACCGGTGCCAGAACCGCTGGCAAAGCACGGCCAACCGAGACGCAGGTCTGCTGCGAAAACGTCGCCAGCAAGGCCAGCGAAACCTGCCGCAAGTCGTGCGTTAGCATAGCGTTTACTCAGGGATTAGGCCGCCATCGACGTTGTAAGTCTGGCCCGTGATATTGCGCGCGCCGGGACTAGCGAGAAAGACAGCCATGGCAGCGATGTCTTCCGGATCATTAGCACGGCGAATGGGAATTTCCTGCACACGCTGGATGTCGAATGCTTCTTTGGTCATACCAGATTCGCGGGCACGAATTTCCAGGTTGGCTTCCGATAGCGCGGTGCGGGTGACACCGGGGCAGATAGCGTTGACATTGATGTTGTGCGGGCCGAGCTGTTGCGCGGCAGTGCGCGTGAGTCCTATCACCGCGCCTTTGGACGCCGCATAGGCAGCATTCGAGGTACCGGCGTAGCCTTTCCCGGCGATGGAGGCAATGTTGATAATGCGCCCGCTGCGCTGCGGGATCATTTCCTTTGCCACCCGTTGCAGGCAGAAGAAAACACCTTTGGCATTCACACGATGAATGCGGTCCCAATCCGCTTCCGTTAAATCCATGATGTAGGCGCGGCGCGTCACGCCGGCATTAGCGAGCAAAATATCGACCTTGCCGAATTCCTCCAGTGTGCGGCGAACCATGCGGTCGATATCTTCCAAATTGCTGACATCGGCGGCAACGGCCACAGCGCGGCGCTGCATGCCCTGGATGGCGTTCGCGGTGTCCTCGGCGGTTTTCGGGTTGATGTCAGCACAGACGACATGCGCCCCGGCCTGCGCGAAGGCGATGGCGGAGGCGCGGCCGATGCCGGTGCCGGCGCCGGTAACGATGGCAACCTGGTCCTTGAGGGTCATTTTTTGCTCCTTGTGAGGGCGGAAAATCAAATCTCAGTCAGGATGGGCATGCGATAGGCCCGCGCGGCGGTATTGGCAAAGAGATCGGCTTTTTCGGACGCCGAGGCGCCGGCGGTAAGGCGTTTAAACGCATTCCAGACCACCTGATAACTGCACCAGCTTCGTTGCACTGGGAAATTACTCTCGAACATGCCGCGCTTGGGGCCAAAGGCGGCGATACAGGTCTCGATCCATGGGCGCCAGGCGGTGGCGACCTCTTCCGAACTAGGCGGGATGTCGCGATTAGCGGTACTGCCGGCAAGCCGGATCGGTAGGGCGCCGAGTTTCACCACCACATTGGGGCGACGCGCGACGTTTTCGATGCCCGCTTTCCAATGGGCAAAAACCTCGTCATGCCGGCCGCGATAGGGGCCGCCCAGGATGGGACTGCCGAGATGATTGAGCACGATGGTCAACATGGGAAAGGCATCGGAAATATCGGCGATATCGGCCAGTTGCGGATGATAGAGCCAGGCATCGAAGGTAAGGCCCTTGCGCTCCAACACCGCCAGCGCGGCACACACGCGCGGATCGGCGAGGCGATGCGGTTCGGGCACGATGGAGCGGATTTTTTCGCTCGCATCCCATCCGGTGGAGTAGCGGATGGCGCGGAAGCGCCCGCCGGCAGCGGCCATATGCGCGTCCAGTACGGGCTCGACAGCCGCGCCCAGGGTCATGTCTAGCCCGCCGACAATAGCGTTGCAAACACGGGCCGGGCCGAAACCGCCGCTATCGCTCATAGCCGCGATGCCGGCGACGAATTCGGTCTCACCCACGGGACGAAAAGATTCCGGACCATGGGCGCGGTACATGGAATGGCATTCCTCGAACACCGTGGCGACGATGTTGTGGCCGGAAGCGAGATCGGCCAGCAGTTCGGGGAACAAATAGGGCGTGCCGTCGCGAATCCAAAGATGATGGTGCGGATCGATAATTGGCAGGTCCGGCTCGAGAATTTCCTCCGTGTGCCGGGCGAGCCAAAGATCGAGATTGGTGGTTGTGCTCACGCGTCTGCCCTCCTGGCACGTGAGGCAGAATAGAACGGTCGGGGGCAAACGCCAGATAGCGGGCGTATGCGTCAGCTTATCGGGCTGATGGCGGGGCGGTCCATATTGATGCCCTCTCGCGCCACCGACCTGCCTCTGGCTGCGCCGGCACCCCCCTCATATTTTTCCAGGCCGCGCCGCTTAACGCGCCTGCGCGCTCGCCTCGCTGCGCGTGGCGCCGACGCGCGCGGCCAGGGCGGCTGCCATGAATTCGTCCAGGTCCCCATCGAGAACGGCATCGGGATTGCTGGTTTCGAAACTGGTGCGCAGATCCTTTACCAGCTGATAGGGGGCGAGCACATAACTGCGAATCTGATGGCCCCAGCCAATGGCGGTTTTCGCATCCTCCACTAAAGCGGCGGCGGCTTCGCGCTTTTGCAGTTCCTGTTCATACATTTTCGCTTTCAGCATACCCATCGCGGTGGCGCGGTTGCGGTGCTGGCTGCGATCGGTCTGGCAGGCGACGACGATGCCGGTGGGGATATGGGTAATCCGGATGGCGCTTTCGGTTTTGTTCACGTGCTGCCCACCGGCGCCGGAGGCACGATAGGTGTCCACTTTCAGATCAGCGTCGTTGATCTCGATCTCGATATTGTCGTCGACGACCGGATAGACCCAGACGCTGGCAAAACTAGTCTGGCGGCGGGCGTTGGCGTCAAACGGGCTGATGCGGACCAGGCGGTGTACGCCGGCCTCGGTCTTCAGCCAGCCATAGGCGTTCTTGCCGCTGATTTGCAGGATGGCGGATTTGATGCCGGCCTGCTCGCCCTCGCTTTCTTCCAGCAACTGCACCTTGCAACCATGTTTTTCGGCCCAACGGGTGTACATGCGCATCAGCATTTCGGCCCAGTCCTGCGCCTCCGTGCCGCCCGCGCCGGCGTTAAGTTCTACGAAGCAGTCGTTGCCGTCGGCCTCGCCCGAGAGCAGGCTTTCGATCTCACGGCGTTTGGCTTCCGCGGCGAGGGCGCGCAGTATAGCCATGCCGTCGGGGATCATGGCCGTGTCGTTGTCGGCCTCGGCGAGGCCGATCAGTTCCAGGATGTCGGCTACATCGCCTTCCAATTTCAGCACACCATCGATCTGTCCCGCCAGGTGATTGCGTTCGCGCATGAATTTCTGCGCGATGGCCGCGTCGTTCCAAAGGGCGGGGTCCTCGGCGCGGTTGTTCAGTTCGGCGAGGCGGTTCTGTGCTTCGTCCCAGTCAAAGATGCCTCCTCAGCAGCGCAACGGACTGCTTGATCTGTTCGTTCAATGCGTCGGACTCGGCTGACATGGCGGGCCTTGCAGGTGGTACGGCAGGGGCGGGTCAATACAGGCCGGGAATGACGCCGTCCACCCGCCCGCGGCGTGCAGGTGGACCGCGATCGGGCGCGGCGCGGCTGAGCGGCGTTTCCACGGCGGTGGCGCGGTCGGAGGGGGCGGATGCGGGCGCGTCAGCCTGCGGTGCATTGTCCGCGGCGAAAAGATCATCCTCATCCAGGGTGACGGATTCGCCCGGCACCTGGTCGGGCTTGAAGGCATCGGTGATACCCCCGGCCATGTGGGCCATGCTGATCCCGGCGGGCGGGACAAAATCCAGGGGGGGACGGTTCCGCAGTGCCGCAGTCATGAATTCGCGCCAGATCGGCGCGGCGGTGGAGCCGCCGGTCTCGCTGCCACCGAGGCTCGCCGGGATGTCATAACCCAGCCAGACGGCGGTCACCAGATCGGCGGTGAAGCCCACGAACCAGGCATCGTTGAAATCCTGCGAGGTGCCAGTCTTGCCGCCGATCGGCCGGATCAGCCCAGCGCCAGCGGCGGCGCCAGTGCCGCGCTGGATGACGCCCTGCATCATGGTGATGAGCTGAAAATTGCTCGCCGGGTCGGCGATCTGCTTGCGCGTATCGGGCAGGATCGGCGGGCTGGCGGGAGTGCCCGCTGGAGGCAGGCAATCAGGACAGTCCTCGGCGCGGGCACGGGCGATTATTTTGCCGTCGCGATCCTGCACACTGTCGATCAGGGTCGGGATCACCTCCCGCCCGCCAGCAGCGATGGAAGCATAGGCGCCGGCCATGCGCAGCACCGTGGTTTCCACCGCGCCCAGCGCGACGGGCAGTACGCGCGGCATGTCGTCCACCACATGGAAGGCGATCGCGGTTTGCGCCACGGCTTCCATTCCCACCCGGTCGGCGACGCGCACGGTGACGAGATTGAGCGATTCCGCCAGCGCCGTGCTAAGTGCTACCGGACCTTTGAAATCCAGGCCAAAATTCCCCGGCCGCCAACGCCCGGCCGCGCCCTGATCGACCACGAACGGGGCGTCGAGGAAACGCTGGCTAGGGGAAACCCCCTGTTGCAAAGCGGCCAGATAGACGAACGGCTTGAACGCAGAGCCGAGCTGGCGCTGCGCTTGGCTGGCGCGGTTGAACTGGCTGAGCTCGAAGCTCCAGCCGCCGACCATGGCGAGCACGCGGCCAGTGGTGACATCGACGCAGACCAGCGCGCCCTGCACCAGCGGGATCTGACGCAGCAGCACGCGGTCCAAGCGGTCCGGCGCGCGAGCGACCGCAGGGCCACGGCGCGGGGCCGGCAGCGCAGCGGACCCAGTTTGGAAAGAAGTCTGGGGCGCGGGCTCCACCATGACGACGCTGCCGGGTTGCACAAGATCGGTCATGCGGCGCGGCGGCGGGCCGATCTGCTTGTCCTTCACCGGGCGCGCCCAAGTGAGGTCGGACAACAGTAAAGTCCCTTTGCGGGGTTGTCCGGGGGCGGCGGGTTGATCGGGTTGACGTTCCAGCCAGCTTACACGGGCTTGGCCGTGGGTAACTTCCAGCACCACGGCGAGGCGCCATTCGGCCAACATGCCGGGCGGACGCGGCGTCTGTGACAATTGCGCCATCCAGCCGGAGCGCAGGGAGGGACCCGCTTCCAACTGCACGACCGGGCCACGCCACCCGCCATGCTTACGGTCAAAGCCGATCAGGCCATTGTGCAAGGCATGATCGGCGGCGGCTTGCAGCGTGGGATCGAGGCTGGTGCGGACGGTCAGCCCGCCCTGAGTAGTGGCATCAGCGCCGTAAATATCCACCAGGCGGCGGCGCACATCCTCGCCGAACCAGTCGGCGCCGGGGACAGTTTCCTGGCGACGGAAGGCAGCAGGCTGGATCGGGCTCGCCTTCGCCTGCGCGGCCTGCGCGGCGGTGATCACGCGATCCTCGGCCATGCGCTCGATAACCCAGTCGCGCCGCCCCTTCGCAGCCTCTAGGTAGCGGAACGGGTTGTAGTTGTTGGGAGCTTTCGGCAGGGCGGCCAGGAAGGCGGCCTCAGGGAGGGAGAGTTCGTCCAGCGACTTGTTAAAATAGGCCTGCGCCGCAGCGGCCACACCATAGGCCTGGAGGCCCAGATAGATCTCGTTCAGATAAAGTTCAAGAATACGTTCCTTGGTGAGGCTGTTCTCGATGCGTAGGGCGAGGATGAGTTCCTTCGCCTTGCGCGCGATGGAGACCGAATTGTCGAGTAGCATGTTCTTCGCCACCTGCTGCGTGATGGTGGAGGCGCCCACCGGGCGGCGGCCAGTGCCGTACGACTGTATGTCCACCATGATCGCGCGCAGGATGGCCAGCGGGTCGATTCCGGGATGGGTCCAGAAATTCTGGTCCTCGGCGGAGATGAAGGCCTGCCGCACCAGCTGCGGGACCGCTGTCAGCGGCACGAAGATGCGCCGCTCGGTCGCCAGTTCCGCGATCAGCCGCGCGTCGGAGGCATAAACCCGGCTCATCACCCGGGGCTGGTAGGAGCGCAGCCCCTCTACATCTGGCAATTCGGCGCTGTAATGCCGATAGCCGGCATAGAGGGTGGCGGCGGCGGCCAGGCCCCCCAACAAAGCGAGTCCGACCAGGGCTCCGATCATCCACCCTAGCCAGCTGAAGGGCGAGCGGCGGTGGCGCGCGGCACCGACGGCGTGCGTCTCCCGCCGGCTAGCCGCCGGAACGTCCGGCGACGTGCCAGAGGGGATTTCTGGCGGGACTCCGAGGGGGGATACACCACTCATGCGTTGCTGATTGGCCTGTCCAAAGGGGGAGAACCAGAGAGGGGACGACCGTTTACCCGGCGATCCGTGCCATATGGTTCGCCGTAGCGAAATATCCATCCACCGCGCGTTTCATGGCTGCCGCGACGCGGGTGCGATGCTCGGCCCGGCGCAAGGCGGCTTCGTCGTCGCGATTGGACATGAAGCCCATCTCCACCAGGACCGAGGGGATATCGGCGGCTTTCAGCACTACGAAGCTGGCATGGCGGGATGGGTTGGTCAGCAATTTCACGTCCCGGTCCAGATTGCGGACCAAAGCCTGCGCCATGCGCGCGGAGCCCAGGCGGGTTTCCTGGCGCACCAGGCTGGCGAGGATGCGACCAACTTCGGGGGGCACGCCGCGGATGGCGGCCCCCCCGAAGCGATCGGCGCTGTTCTCCCGCTGTGCCAGGGCGGCAGTTTGGGCGTCGGAGGCGCTGTTAGCGAGCGTATAGACCGAGGCGCCGCGCACGAGGCGATCGGGGATCGAATCGGCATGGATGGAGACGAACAGGGCGGCGCGGTGGGTCTGGGCACGCTCGACACGGTCTTCCAGGCGCATGAAGATATCGCGCGAGCGGGTCATTTCCACGCGATAGCGGCCGGAAGCGAGCAATTGCCTGCGCAGTTCCTGGGCCGCGGCGAGGGCGATTTTCTTCTCATACGTGCCGGAGACGCCAATGGCGCCCGGATCCTTGCCGCCATGGCCAGGGTCGAGCATGACCAGCGGCAAGGCGGATGCGGGCGCGGGGCGCGCCGCGGTTTGTTGGGCGGGGCCCGAGGGGGCGGCCAGGGCGGCGCGCATCCAGCCTGGCAGCAGGCAACTAGCCGTTACCAGGTGGGGCACCAAATGCGTCAACAGCGTCCGCCGGTCCGGCTTGGGGTGATCGACCATAGGCTGGATCTTAACATAAATTCTGAGGCACTTCATATTAGGCATTGATTAAAATGATATCATCGCCTGATTGGGCGAGACCGAAAAAGGAAGCCTTGCGTGATATGGCGGATTACTGCATGGTCTCGGCGCCCGGTGATGCGATCTGGGGCGCGCGGTTTCTCCGCAGCCCAGGCCCGATCGGGCGGATCGTCGAGATGTCATTGCCGTGCCAATCCCTATTTCTGGGGGCTGGGTTTTGCGGTGCCATCGCGTGATACGCCCCAAATTGCCGACCACGCGCGCGCCTGACGCGCGCCGGGGCCCCGCAACGGCCGGCATTCGCGCAACAAGGCTGCTTTTTCGGATTGTTCCGGAATTGCGCCGCACCCGCCGGATGACAATCAATCCCGGACGGGACGAAATACCAGACGGGGTTTGATGGCTGTCGCCGCGTTATTCGCATATGGGTTCACCTCAACCACGGCCGCGTGCCGTTGGGATCTCGCCCCCGTGTGCCGTCGGCGCGGCTATTCCACCAACACGACCCTAGTTTTATCCTGCCTTTCCGTAGTCGGCCGCGCATTCCGCGACCAACGCGCGGACCCACATCACATCAGCCGCCTGACGGCACTGGCTCATGACAGGCCAGCTGCTGCGCCCCATCGCGCGCCATGCCATCGCGCCCGGGATCGTACCGTCGGGGCGGCGCATCGGAGTTCACGACCCCATGGTCAAACGTATGTTGATCGACGCCACGCACGCGGAAGAAACCCGCGTGGTGGTGCTGGACGGATCCCGGCTTGAGGATTTCGATGTCGAGACCGCCAGCAAGAAACAACTCAAGGGCAATATCTATCTTGCCAAGGTTGTCCGTGTAGAACCGAGCCTGCAGGCCGCCTTCGTCGAATATGGCGGTAACCGGCACGGCTTCCTGGCGTTCGGCGAAATCCATCCGGACTATTATCAGATCCCCGTCGCCGACCGGCAGCGCCTAATTGAAATGCAGCTGGAAGACGCCCGCCACGAGGCGGAGGAGGAGGATCGCGCCGCCGCCGCCGCCGCCGCCGCCGAGGGCGACGAGGGCGACGAGGACGCACGGCCCGACGCAACACTGGAAGCCGGCGAAGATAGTATATTCGTGTTCGATCACGCTCAAATGGACCCGCCGGAAGCAGGGGAGGCCGCGACCGAAGCCCAAGTTCTCGAAACCCCTGCCAATCGCGCCCAGCCGTTGGAGATCGCTGCAGAACGAGTCACGGCGCCCGAACCCATCCTGGCGGGCCACACCGTCACCCATTTGGATGAGCCGCCCCCGGCGGCCCCCTTCGCTCCCGACCCGATTGCCGTCGCCAATCCGGAAGCCGCCGCCGAAGCGGATGCGATCGCCCTCGCACGGGCCGATACCGAAGTTTCTCCGGACTCGGATCGCCTGGAGGATGATGCCAATGACTCCGACGAGCCCGCGCCGCCGGCGCCGGAATCGCTCGGCGGTGATACGGTGGAAGAGCCGCGCACGAACCGCAATCCACCGCGTTTCATGCGCAGCTACAAGATCCAGGAAGTCATCAAGCGCCGGCAAAACCTGCTGATCCAGGTGGTGAAGGAAGAACGTGGCAGCAAGGGCGCGGCGCTGACCACTTATATCTCTCTCGCGGGCCGCTACTCTGTGCTGATGCCGAATTCGCCGCGCGGGGGGGGGATTTCACGGAAGATCACCTCGGCGACGGATCGGCGGCGACTGAAGGAAGTGACTGCCGAGCTTAATCTGCCCAAGGGCATGGGACTGATCGTGCGCACGGCTGGCGCCAACCGGCCAAAGCCGGAGATCAAGCGCGATTGCGAATATCTGCTGCGGCTGTGGGACGATACCCGCGAGCACACGCTGCGCTCTGTCGCGCCGGCGTTGATCTATGAGGAAGCCAGTCTGATAAAGCGGACCATCCGCGATGTCTATTCGCGCGACGTAGACGAGATCCTAGTGGACGGCGAGGATGGCTGGCGGGCGGCGCATGATTTCATGCGTATGCTGATGCCAACCCATGCCGGCAAGGTGCGGCTCTGGCGCGAGGATGGCCAGCCGCTGTTTGCCCGCCAGGGGGTGGAGGCGCAGCTCGACGCGATGCTGAACCCGACGGTGCAGTTGCGCTCCGGCGGCTATCTGGTGATCAACCAGGCGGAGGCGCTGGTTGCGATCGATGTGAACTCCGGGCGATCCACGCGGGAGCGGAATATCGAGGAGACTGCACTGCGCACCAACCTGGAAGCAGCCGACGAGGCGGCGCGGCAGTTGCGGTTGCGCGACCTAGCAGGGCTGATCGTCATCGACTTCATCGACATGGAATCACGCCGCCACAATGCGATGGTCGAACGCCGGCTGAAGGAGGCCCTAGAGAACGACCGCGCCCGCATTCAGGTCGGCCAGATCAGTCATTTTGGCCTGCTGGAAATGAGCCGTCAGCGGCTGCGCCCCAGCCTAGCCGAGACATCCTTGATCACCTGCCCACATTGCGGCGGCATCGGGCATGTGCGTAGCGTTGAGACCGCCGCGTTGCATGTGCTGCGCCAGATCGAGGAAGAGGGCGGCAAGCGCCGCTCCGCCGAGATTGTCGTGCATGTGGCCGGCGCGGTAGCGTTCTACATCCTCAATCACAAGCGCCAGCGGCTGGCAGAGATCGAGGCGCGCTATGGATTGCAAGTCAGTTTCGGGGCGGATGAGAAACTGATCGCCCCGGAGATTCGCATCGAGCGGATGCGCGCTGCGGTGCCGTCAGAGTTGCCGCCGGCGATCCAGGTTGACCAGCCGCCACCCACTTTGCCCGCACCGGTCTATATTGCCGAGGATGAGGCAGAGACTGGCGAGGCGGCAGATGAGGTGCTGGCTTCCGCCGCCGAGGCGGAGGATGACGATAAGCCGGCGGCGGGGGAGACCGCCGAGGAAAGCGAGCATCGGCGACGACGCCGGCGGCGGCGGCGGGGTGGACGACGCGATGAGCCGACGGGCACACCAACCGAGATTATGATCGGAGATGCACCTACGGGCGCGGCGCCGGAGTTGGCGATGTCAGAGTTTCAGGCGCCGGAGCTTACGATGCCGGCCGACGTAGTTGCCGAACCGGCAGCCGTTGGGCCCGTGGGAGAAATGAACGCCGAGGAGCCTTCCGGAGAGGCGAGTGATGGGGCCAATCGCAGGCGTGGCCGGCGCGGTGGGCGGCGGCGGCGGCGGGACGATGACGGCACCTTGGCTTCCGTGTCCGAACCGGGCGCGGAGCAGCCGGATGTCCCGGCCTATGCGGGGCCGACCCCGGCCGATCCGTTCGGGGGGCAAAGTTATGATATCTTTGCCGTTCTGGAGCAGGCTGAACGGGCAGCGGAGCAGGCGGCGGCACCCCCTATCCCTGGCCCAACCCCGACCCCGGTTGATCTGGCGCCAGCCGTGCCGGAACCAATTGCGGAAGCGGCCGTCCGGGAGCCAGCTGTTATCGTGGTGGCGGATCCCGTGCCTGAACCGGTGCCAGAACCGTCTCCCCAACCGGCTCCGGAACTAGTAGCCGTAGCCGCCGAACCGGCGCCCATTGCGCCCGAACCCGTTGCGCCCGAGCCTATTGCATCCGAACCGGCCCCGCCTGAGCCGACGATCAAGGCGATCGTGATCGGGGTGGACGAGGCGCCGGCGGCGGAAAAGAGAAGCGGTTGGTGGCGACGGTAAATTATGCCGCCGCGCCGAGCTCCATATCGGCGATAATGGCCTGCGCGGCGGCACACGGGTCGAGCGCGGCGATAATTGGGCGGCCGACGACGAGATAATCCGCGCCCT
>CAMBMS010000020.1 GCA_945868845.1 Asaia bogorensis
CGGTCACGTCCCTTTCCAGCACCGTCACAGCCGCTAATGCGCTAACCGATCGCTATTCAGACATGATTTCCACAGGCACGTCTTCATCCGCTATGATGGTAGACCTTACAGGTGTCGACACCAGTCTTCTTTCGTCAGTCCTGATCTAGCCCAGATGCTTCACTGCAATAGCGGAACGGTAATCCCTCTATTTCTAGGGGGGTGCGATCCTAGAATTCACGCTTAAACAGGCACCCACTTTCAACTCCCGGACGCTTGGCTAGAGGGTGACTTAGGGGATGTGGCGTGTCTTGTATTTTTAACTAAGTCGCTGCATCCGCCGTCGTGATATGTTGTCACGATTCTATTTTACCAGGGGTTATGACATTGATTTTCCGAGGGAAATTCCTGCCGGGATTTTGGTCATCAAGCCGCGCTTGGAGCGGCTGCTAGCCTGGCGCAAAGTTCCCCTTCGGCGTCTGGTCCATGACGATAGGCCTTGGCGACGATGGCATCGACGATCGCCTATTCCCAGGTCGGCCCCTCTGAGACCACATCGAAAAGCTGTTGGAAAATAGAGTCGTTTAGCCAGTCCCGGCGACGCTTGAGCACCCCGTTCCAATTGCCAAACCAAGCCGAAAAGTCACGCCAGAGGCTGCCCGTAGGCACAATCCACAGCACAGCCTCCAGAAATAGCTGGCCGTTTCCGCTGGTTCGCGCGGGGTCACTCAGCTTGCCCGGGCAATGCGGCTATATCCTCGCCCACCGGGCGGCCATCAATACAAACCGGTCCATCCAAAGCTTGAATCACAAACCAAGGCGTGACGGAATCTTAAATCTCAACAGAGTCAAGGTGACACGTGTCATAGCTCCTCGGGAATCGCGGCCATGCTGCGCGCGCGCAGCCAGGTTCCGACCCGCGGATCGGCGGTCCACACACACAACGGAATGGCAACCAGCAAGCCGCCGGCCAGCACCACCGCCCACGCAATGACCGCCCATCCGCCCTGTGCGTAGCCGGCGAAGCACATTGCCCCGAACAGCGTGTGCGGCCACAGCATGCGCGTCGCTTCCCACCAGCTCACACCGCGATCGGCTCGGTTTTGCGGCGTCCAGCCAGCACGCACGCCGAGTGCCAGGCGCAGTATAGCGAGGGTCTTGCTGACCACACCGATGGTATCCAGCAGCAAGGTGAAGAAAATTTCTATCAATGCGCCAATGGCAAAGTGAGCGCCGCCGCCATAGCGCGCACGTTCGGCCGGCTTCAGTAATATCTCCACATAGCCGGAGAGCTTGGGCAAATAGAGCGCCACCAACCAAGCTAGTAGCGCCGCCGCCGCCGGACCAGGGGCTATGCTTTCTCCCAACGCCGCCAGCATGGCCGCAAGCAGAAGCATCGCGGCGTAAAGCGGCGCGCCGGTGAACAGGAGAATGGCCTGCACCAGTTGCCATCGCCCCATCAATGCAAAGCCGGGCATGCGCAGTAAATGCCAATACTGCAGATTGCCCGCCAGCCAGCGCGCGTCGCGGCGCAGGAATTCCGGCAGCGCCGGGGGATTCGCTTCCGTCGACCCCGCTTCGTCCGGCAGTAGGCGCACCCTCCAACCAGCACCGGCCAGGAGCGCTGCCTCCACTTGGTCATGGGAAAGGATGTCGGACCCATCCGGCAATTTTTGAAGGCGGCAAGTGTCGCGGAACGGCGCGATGCGCAGCAAGGCGTTATGGCCCCAATAGGGTCCAGCATCGCCCTGCCAGAAGCCCTGCCCCGTGGCCCAGACGCGCATGCCGGCACGCATACCGAACTGGAACAGGCGCGGCAGCGCGCCCGAAGCCGGCCGGCCCACGGTCAGATGCTGCACTATGGCCAGGCGCGGCTCCGCCACCATAGCGCGCAGCATGCGCAAGACGGAGGGCGCCGCCATTTCCGAATCCGCGTCCAGCGCCAGGAAAAATTCAAACCCATCGGCGTAATGGTCGAGAAAATCCATCACATTGCCGGCCTTGAAGCCGGTGTTTTCGGCACGCCGGCGGTAATGGATGCGCGTGGGATCGGGGTCCGCGGCGCGAAATACCGCCACCGATTCTACCTCCGCCGCCGCCGCGTCCGGCACCTGCGTATCGGAGAGAATGAACAGGGCGAAGCCGCCGCCCTGGCCCGATGCGTCCAGTCCATCCAGCAGCCGGCGCAGCGGCGGCAAAACCTCCGCCATGGCCTCATTACGTACGGTCACGGCGATGGCGGTCCGTGGCGCGGGGACGGGTAGCGGGCGATCCGCCACACCGAACACAAACCCCACCGGATCGCGCGCGGTCAGCAGAATGGCAAAGCCGATCAGCGCATTGGCCACGCACAGCCCCACCCAGGGCGCGGTACCGACGACGCAGAACAGGAATAGAATTTTCGCCGTGCTCCAGCCGCCTCCGATTAGGGCGTAGGCGGCGAGCCAGGTCAGGGTAACGGAGACAGCACCGATCAGGGCAAAAGTGAACACGCGGCGAACGAGCATGGCAGGGAAATTGGCAGCAAGGCGCGCAACTGTCATCCACGGTTGTGTCTCAGCGTTCGTGTTTTCTGCTTACATGCCGGCATCGAACTGCCTCACCCATGTAGGGCCGCTCTGATCATCTCCAACCGAGACGGCGCGCCCCAAACGGTGGGCGAGGGTGCGATCTTCACCGCTCCCGAAGGTCCTGCCGATCTGGCGGACGCGATCCACGCCTTGGCGACCGACCCGTCATGGCGAGCGGCCGTCAGCGCCGCCGGGCGTGAGCAGGTCCGCATCTAAGATATCCAAGACGCCGACGCCCGTTTCTATGCGCTCATCCGCGATATTCTGCAGGAGCGGTGGCCAGGTGGGGTGCAAGCAGGCGCCGAACAAACGGGGACACTACCCGCCCCCCATTCCCGCCCCTATATTCCTTCCCGACAACTAGAATTGTTCGGAGTACGGCTGATGACGGACGCCCCCAAGATGAATGACCAGGTGCCGGTGACAGTGCTCACCGGCTATCTCGGCGCTGGCAAGACGACCTTACTCAATCGTATCTTGAGCGAAAACCACGGCCAGAAATACGCCGTGGTGATCAATGAATTCGGCGAACTTGGCATCGATAACGACCTCGTCGTGGATACCGACGAGGAAGTATTCGAGATGAACAATGGCTGCATCTGCTGCACCGTGCGCGGCGACCTGATCCGCATCGTCGGCGGGCTGATGAAACGTCGCGAAAAATTCGACGGCATCATCATCGAGACCACCGGGCTGGCGAACCCGGCGCCCGTCGCGCAGACTTTCTTCGTCGATGACACGGTGCGCACGCGCACCAGGCTGGACGCCATTATCACGGTAGCGGACGCCAAGCATCTGCCAGCTCGACTACAGGACAGCACCGAGGCGGTGGAGCAGATCGCCTTTGCCGATGTCATCATCCTCAACAAGACCGACCTGGTAAGCGAGGACGAACTAGCCGAGGTCGAACGCCTGATCCGCCAGATCAACCGCTTTGCCCGTATCCATCGCACACAACGGTCCGGCGTCGCCATCACCGAGGTGCTGAACCAAGGGGCATTTGATCTCAACCGCGTGCTGGCCGCCCATCCAGACTTTCTCGATGACGAGGCGCATGAACATAACGAGGACGTCACCTCCCTGAGTTTCGAGGTGGAGCGCCCGATCGATCCCGAACGTTTCAATGCCTGGATCGGCGATCTGCTGGCGCAAAAAGGCCAGGATTTGCTGCGCACCAAAGGCATTCTGTCCTATGCCGGCGACGATCGCCGCTTCGCCTTCCAGGCCGTGCATATGATCGCCGACGGTGGTTTTATCGGCCCCTGGAAAGCAGGCGATGAACGGAAAAGCCGGCTAGTCTTCATCGGCCGCAACCTGAACCGTCCGCAACTGCGCCGGGGTTTCGAAGCCTGCCAGGCCAATTAATATGAGCTCGATGGTTTCTGGCGACACCATTCTCGACCAGCGCGGCGTGCAGCAAAATCTCGATGCGTTTATCGTCGCCGCCGCGTTCTCCCGCGATGGCAAGATCGCGGCTTTCGCGCTGGGCGATGGCACGCTGCGGCTGGTCGATTTGGCGAATAAAGGCAACTGGCGCGTTGTCAGCGCGCATGACGGCGCCATCCTCGCCTTGGCGCAAGACGCCATGTTGGGCGGGTTCATCACCGGCGGCGATGATGGGAAATTCCAGCGTATCGCCACCGACGGCTCGATCTCCACTATTTTTTCCACCGGCTTGCGCTGGATCGAGCATGTGGCGAGTTTTCCAAGTGAAAAAGGCAAAGGCCTGCTCGCCTGTGCCGTTGGTAAACTGGCACACATCTTCGATGGCACGGGACAAAAAATAAAGACGCTGGATCATCCCTCCTCTGTCACCGGCCTGGCTTTCGATGCGAGAGGAAAACGTATCGCCACGTCGCATTACAACGGCGCCAGCATCTGGTTCGTCGCCGCGAAAACCGACAGCCCGCGCAAGCTGGAATGGAAGGGCAGCCATATCGGAATCGCTCTCTCGCCCGATGGCGATGCAGTGATAACCGCGATGCAGGAAAATTCACTACATGGCTGGCGCCTGTCCGATAACCAGCACATGCGCATGTCCGGCTATCCAGGCAAAACCCTATCCCTTTCCTTCACCAAGGGTGGCAAATGGCTGGCGACATCGGGCGCCGATTCCATCGTCATCTGGCCGTTTACTGGTGGCGGGCCGATGGGCAAGGCGCCGACGGAAATCGCCGGCGGTGATGACATAACCTGCACGCGCGTACTCTGCCATCCGCAGCAGGACGCGATCGCGGGCGGGTTTGCCGATGGGCTGGTGGTGTTGGCCGATATCGGCTCCGCGCGCATTCTCCCCGTGGCCAAAGCCGGGCGCGGTCCCGTTTCTGCCCTCGCCTGGAGCACGGATGGTACGCATCTGGCGTTCGGTACTGAAACCGGTTTTGCCGCCGTTGTGGATTTCACCAAGCAATAGAGTTTGTTTGCTCAGTCCGGCATCGACGTGAAAACGCTTCAGGCCAGATGGGCCGCCTCCAGCCAGGCCCGGCTTTGCATTTCCTCCAGGCGCGACGCGGTGCGTTCGAACATTTTCGCGTTCTCCCCGCGCATATAGAGCCGGTCCGGCATATCCGCGGCGGAGGCCAGCAGCTTAACGCGATGGTCATACAGCGTGTCGATCAACGTAATGAAGCGCCGCGCCTGGTCGAAATTATCCGGACCGAGGCGGGGAATACCGTCCAGGATCAGGGTGTGGAAATGCGTCGCCAGCGCCAGATAGTCGCCGGCACCCAGCGCGGTGGCGCAGAGGGAAGAAAAATCGAAGCGGGCGACGCCATTCACGGCCTGCGGGACGATAAAAGACCGCCCCATCACCAGCAGGGTTTCGCTGGAGCCAAGTTTTTTCCCAGTCAGCTCCACGAAGGCCGTGTCGAGGGCCGCGTCAGCACGAGCATCGGCCGGCACGAGCCATGTGGCCAATCCGTGTAGACGGGCGCGGCGGAAATCCCGGCCATCATCCATCACCAGCAGATCGAGATGCCGCTTGAGCAGAGAGATAAAAGGCAGAAAGGCATCACGGCCAGGCTGGCCCTTGAACAAATTGTCTGGCGCAGTGTTGGAGGTGGCGACGACGACCACATTGCGCACGAACAAGGCGTGGAACAGCCGGCCAAGGATCATCGCGTCAGCGATGTCATTGACCTGGAATTCATCGAAGCAGAGCAGCGCCGCTTCAAGGGCGATCGCGTCGGCGAGTGACGGGATCGGATCGGCCACGCCAGGGTGGGCGCGCCGATAGGCGTGAATCCGCGCATGAGCATCCTGCATGAACTGGTGAAAATGGATGCGCTTCCGACGTTCCACCTCGGCGGTGGCGAAAAACAGATCCATCAGCATGGATTTACCGCGCCCGACCTCACCGACCAGATACAATCCCTGGGGCGGAGCGGGTGCGGCGGACTTGCGGCGAAGCAGGCGGGCGAGACGGCCGTTAATGGGCGCGACCAAGGGCGGATCATAGCCGCGCAACCCCTCCCAAAGCTCGTGCAGCCGCGCGGCGGCCTGCTCCTGCGACGGGTCGTGCGAAAGCTCCCCCGTCGCCAGCAGGGCGCGATAGGCAGGCAAGGGTCCGGGGCTGGCTGGCGGCACGGTGGCGTCCATGGCGCCGGGGCAATAAAGCGAAATGCCTAGCCGTGCAATTCACGCCGCACGGCCACCCAGCGGTCCAGGATGGGCAGGATTTTGTCCGCCGGTTCCGGCGGTAGGCTGAACACCACACGATCGATGTCGATTTCTGCGCAATAACGCAGTTTCTGGATGTCGTCCGGCACCCGAAAAATGGTGATGGGCAGGCTAGCGGGATCGCGGCCAGCTTCCGTGGCCGTCCGGCGGAATTGCGCGACCAGCACGCCGACGCCATCCTTTTCCAGCCGGTCCGCGCGCGGAATCCAGCCATTGCCATAGCGGATGGCGCGCCGCGCGGCATAGGGAAAGGCGCCACCCACAATGACCGGCGGATAGGGCGTCTGCACCGGCTTCGGCCATTGCTTCATCTTGTCGAAATTTACCATCTCACCGTGATATTCCGGCTCATCCTGTGTCCAGATGGCCTGCATTGCCTCGATGCGCTCTCGCGACAGCTTGTGGCGCGACAAAAATTCAGTGCCGTGATTTTCCATCTCGTCCTGGTTCCAACCATTACCAACGCCGAACAGGAAGCGGCCGTTGGACAATTGATCGATAGAGGATACCAATTTGGCCGTGTGGATCGGATCGCGCTGGTTGATCAGGCAGACCCCTGTGCCGATTTTCAACTGCGTCGTCACAGCAGCGGCGGTATTGAGCAGTAGGAACGGGTCCATGATATCGTAATAGGGGCGGATCAGCGGCCCACCCGCCGGATATTCCGATTTGCGCGAGGATGGGATATGCGAATGCTCCGGCACCCAGAGAGATTCGAATCCGCGCTCCTCCAGCGCCCGGCCGAGTGCCGCCGGGCCCATGGAATAGCTGGTAAAGAACATCACAGCGCCGATTTTCATGTTTTTGTCTCCTCTCCTCCGTCGCGCCTGATTATTCCCGGCGGAGCAGACTATCGTTGATGAAACTAGCGAGGCCATGGGCACGGAAATCGCGCTTTAGGGCCTGCTCATCATACGCCGCGCGCACCCAATCGAGAAAGGGCGTTTTACCCTCGGCCGTCGCGGCGTAGCAGTGAAAGAAAGCATCCAGGATGCCGGTGCTCGACGCGCGGATATGGCCATAGGGCCATAAAGACAGTTGCCGCAACGCCATCGTCGTCGTACCGCCCCGCAACAGGATAAAAATGCCCGCGGCGAGGCCGGTGCGATCGGCACCGGATTTACAATGGATCAGCGCCGGCATCTCCATGGTGCGATAGATTTCGGCAAGGCGCAGGATGCGGTCCCGATGCGGAGCGCCGCGGCTTTCCATGCCCATGTCGATATGGATCAGACCGAGCCGCGCGGCGGCGTCGCGCGAAAGCGCGTCGGAGCCACAATCGCGCGCGCCACGCAGATTGATGATCGTGCGCAGGCCGAGACCGCGGGTCCATACTCGCAGATGGCTGGGTGTCGGATGGCTGGTGCGGCAAAGCATACCGGGTTCGACGACGGAAAGATTCTGCCAAGCCACGCGAAAAACCGCATGATCCAGCAGCAAACTATCCGCCCACGCTTTTGCACGCCCGCGTGTAGTGCTCAGGTCAGCCTGGAACAAGCCGCTGGGAATCTCAGCCCTGCCGCTCCACCATCAATCGCTTGATGGAGGCAATGGCCTGCGCCGGGTTCAGCCCTTTCGGGCAGGTTTCCGTGCAGTTCATGATGGTGTGGCAGCGATAGAGCTTGAACGGATCTTCTAGCGCATCCAGCCGCGCGCCGGTCGCCTCGTCGCGACTGTCAGCGATCCAGCGATAGGCTTGCAGCAGTACGGCGGGGCCCAGGTAACGATCGCCATTCCACCAATAGCTGGGACAGGCGGTGGAGCAGCAGAAGCAGAGGATGCATTCCCAAAGGCCATCGATTTTGGCGCGCTCTTCCTTGCTTTGCGGACGCTCGCCATCCGGCGGCGGCGGACTGTCAGCCTGCAGCCATGGCTCGATAGAACGGTACTGCGCATAGATCTGCGTCAGATCGGGCACCAGATCCTTCACCACCGGCATGTGCGGCAGCGGGTTGATGGCGACTGCGCCTTTGACTTCGTCAATCGGCTTCAGGCAGGCGAGCGTATTGGTACCGTCGATATTCATCGCGCAGGAACCGCAAATACCCTCGCGGCAGGAGCGGCGGAAGGTCAGTGATGGATCGATCTCGTTCTTGATTTTAATCAGCGCGTCCAGAACCATCGGGCCGCAGGAATCGAGATCGACCTGATAGGTATCAGTGCGCGGATTGGCGCCGTCATCGGGATTCCAGCGATAGATTTTGAATTCGCGCACAATCTTCGCCCCGGCTGGCGCCGCATAGGTCTGCCCGGCGCTGACGCGGGAATTTTTTGGCAGGGTAAAGGTGGCCATGTGTTCGGTCCCTTTTAGTAAACGCGCGTCTTCGGCGGAAAGACCGAAACTTCGTTGGTCAAGGTCTGCATCTTCACCGGACGATAGCCGAGCGCCACCTCGCCATTATCATCACACCACGAGAGAGAATGCTGCAACCAATGTTCATCGTCGCGGTCCGGGTAATCGTCATGCGCGTGCGCCCCGCGGCTTTCCTTGCGCCCTTCAGCGGAAACCATGGTGGTAATCGCATTCCCCATCAAATTCTGCAGTTCCAGTGCTTCCATCAGATCGGAATTCCAGATTAAGCTGCGATCCGTCACGGACATATCCGACAGGCCCTGCCAGATTTTCCGCATCTTCTGCACGCCTTCCTCCAAGCTGGCCGACGCGCGGAAGACCGCGGCATGCTGTTGCATGGCGCGCTGCATGTCGAGGCGCAGATCGGCGACCTTCGTTCCACCTTTCGCATGGCGGGCACGGTCGAAGCGATCGAGGCTGTATTCGCCGGCCTTGGGCGGCAGCGGCGGTTGGGAGGCGCCGGGCTTCACCACCTCAGCGGCGCGATGCGCGGCGGCGCGGCCAAACACCACCAGATCGAGCAAGGAGTTGGTGCCCAACCGGTTGGCGCCGTGCACGGACACACAGGCGGCCTCGCCCACAGCCATCAGGCCGGACACGATCGCATCGGGGTTGCTGGCGATGGGCCGCAACACTTCAGTTAAATGGTTCGTGGGAATACCGCCCATGTTGTAATGCACGGTCGGCAGTACTGGGATTGGGCTTTTAGTGACTTCCACACCCGCAAACACTTTCGCAGTTTCGGAAATGCCGGGCAAGCGCTCGGCCAGTAGGTCGACGCCGAGATGCTCCAGATGCAGCATTATGTGGTCCTTATTCGGACCACAACCGCGCCCCGCAGCGATTTCCAACGTCATCGAACGCGACACTACATCGCGCGACGCCAGATCCTTCGCCGTTGGCGCATAGCGTTCCATAAACCGCTCGCCCTCAGAATTAGTCAGATACCCACCCTCGCCGCGCGCGCCCTCGGTGATCAGGCAGCCGGCAGGGAAAATGCCGGTAGGATGAAACTGCACGAATTCCATATCCTGTGTCGGCAGGCCGGCACGCAGCACCATGGCATTGCCATCGCCGGTGCAGGTATGGGCAGAGGTGCAGGACAGATAAGTGCGGCCGTAACCGCCTGTCGCTAGCACCACGGTTTGCGCACGGAAACGATGCATCGAACCGTCTTCCAGATTCCATGTCATCACGCCGCGACACACACCTTGGTCATCCATGATCAGATCAAGGGCAAAATACTCGATAAAAAATTCAGCGTTGTGCTTCAAGCTTTGCTGATAGAGCGTGTGCAGGATGGCATGGCCAGTACGGTCGGCGGCGGCGCAGGCGCGCATCGCCGGCTCCTTGCCGTATTCGGTCATGTGCCCGCCGAACGGGCGCTGATAGATTTTTCCATCATTGGTGCGGCTAAACGGCACGCCGAAATGTTCGAGTTCATAAACTGCCGGAATCGCCTCGCGGCACATATATTCAATGGCGTCCTGATCGCCCAGCCAGTCCGAACCCTTCACGGTGTCATACATGTGCCAGCGCCAATCGTCCTCGCCCATGTTGCCGAGCGCCGCGCCGATGCCGCCCTGCGCCGCAACGGTATGACTGCGGGTTGGAAAAACCTTGGTGATGCAGGCGGTTTTCAGTCCCGCCTGGCCCATACCGAAGGTGGCGCGCAGTCCCGCGCCGCCGGCGCCGACGACAACCACGTCGTAGGTATGATCCACGATATTATAAGCGCCAGATGAGGGCCGTGTAATCGCATTCATCATTCAAACTTTCGTTCCGCAAAAAACTTAAAGACCCATCTTCAGCGCTGAAACTACGGCGGTCAGCGCCAGCAAGATGGTCGCACCCTTCATCGCCAGCAGAGCGATCATGCGGGAGCGATCGGCATGGATATAATCTTCAATCACAGTTTGCAGACCGAGCTGCATGTGATGGAAGGTGGCCACAATCAGCGCGAGTAGCAGCACCAGATTGAGCGGGCTGCCCATCCAGGCCAGCAGGACCGGATGCGACGCCCCTTGGAGGACCAGCACGCTATAGATGAACCACAAGGTGAGCGGCGCCAACGCCAGCGCCGTCAGCCGCTGCATCCACCAGTGATGCAGGCCAGATTTCGCCGCCCCTAGCCCGCGCGCGCGGCCAAGCTGGGAGCGCATGATGTCAATATGCGGGGCGGAGTTGTCGTTCGCCATAGTCGTGTTCCTTAGCGCGCCGCGATGCCGATGATCCAGAAGAGCAGGCTGGCGGCACCGGTGGCGATCACCACGGCCCAGCCGGAAGCGGCATACGTGACCTTCTCAAACCCGTGCCCGGCATCCCAGGCCAAGTGCCGTAGGCCGCAAAATAGATGGTAGAACAGCGCCACGGTCCAGCCGAACAGCACCAGCTGACCGAAAATAGAGCCGGCAAAGCCCTGCACAGTATCGAAGCCGGCGGGACCGGACGCGCCAGCAGCAAGCCAGTAGACAAGAAAGAGCGTGCCCGCGGCCAGGGCAATGCCGGAGAGGCGGTGCAGGATGGAGAGCACCGTGGTGATTTGCGGCTTGTAGACCTGCAAATGCGGAGAGAGCGGGCGGCGAACGAGCTGGCCATCACTGTTGCGCCCCGCCATCAACGCGTCCCGGACATCCCTCAAGAATTGACCCCCCATGCAGCCGAAACAACGGGGCCGGCACGTGGCAGGCCCGCAGGTTCCTTACTCGTGCCCCCGAGCAGGGTCAACGCGCGGGGCGGCATTGGGATTGTGGCCTCGGGCGTGGCAAGCTAACGGCGGTGAGCGGAGTCATGACCATGTCCAGCGCAGATCGCCTTGCTGATATCCTGGCCTATACCGATGCGACGATGGAGGAGGCGCGTGGACGATTATTCGACCTGCTGCGCATTCCCTCCATCAGCGCCCAGCCGGCGCATGCCGGGGATTGCCAGCGCGCCGCCGGGTGGGTACGCGACCAGTTGGCCGCAATAGGGTTCGCAACAGAGATCCATCCGACCAAGGGCCAACCGGTGGTGCTCGGGCGGCATCCGGGGCCGGAAGGATATTCCGGGCCGACGATCCTGTTCTATGGCCATTACGACGTGCAGCCCGCCGACCCACTGGAGCTTTGGAAATCCGATCCGTTCGAGCCGCAACTGATCGATGGGCCGCACGGGCAGCGCATTGTCGCGCGGGGGGCGGTGGACGATAAGGGCCAGGTCTTAATGTTCCTAGAGGCGCTGCGCGCCTGGCACACGGTTGGGGGGGGGATTCCGGTACGGATCATCGTGCTGATCGAAGGGGAGGAGGAAGTATCCTCACCCAATCTCGATCCGTTCCTGCGGGCGCATGCGCCGGATCTAGCGGCGGATTTTGCGCTGATTTCCGATACCGGGATGTGGAATATCGACACGCCCGCGCTGACCACGCGGCTACGCGGCATCACCTATATGCAGGTGACGGTGAAGGCGGCGAAACGGGATTTGCATTCGGGACTGTTCGGCGGCTCCGCGCTCAATCCGATCAACACGCTGACCCGGATTCTGGGCGAGCTGACGGATGCTGAAGGACGGATCCAGGTACCGGAATTTTATGACGGAATCGCGCCGGTCTCCAACGCGCAAATCGCAGAATGGGAGGCATTGGGGTTCGATGAAAAGGCATTTTTGGGCGATATCGGCCTGTCGGTGCCAGTGGGGGAGCGGGGCTATTCCGGCTTGCAGCGGCTCTGGGCGCGTCCGACCGCGGATATCTGCGGCATCTGGGGCGGCTATACAGGGCCGGGCGCAAAGACGGTGATCGCCGCAGAAGCATCGGCCAAGGTATCGTTCCGGCTGGTGCCAGGGCAAGATCCGGCGAAGGTGGCGGCAGGGTTCCGTCAGTTCGTCAATGATCGCCTCCCGCGCGACGCACGGGCAGAGTTCGAGAATTTCGGCATGAGCCCCGGGATTGTAGTGAACACGGCCACCAAATGGGTAGGCGCGGCGAAGCAGGCACTGGCGGACGAATTTTCCCGCCCCCCCGTGATGATCGGTTGCGGGGGGTCTATTCCGGTGGTCGAATCACTACATCGGATTCTAGGCATCGACACGTTGTTGATGGGGTTCGGTCTGGAGGATGACGGTGTGCACAGCCCGAATGAGAAATTCGAATGGCGTTGCTTTCAGCACGGATTGCGCGCGCATGTTCGCCTGCTCGGCAAATTATCCGGCGCGTGAGAAAATCGGAGTCGGTTCGCAGGAGGTTCGACGACGATTGTCCCTGATATGATGATGTATTGAGTAATTCCCATTTTCCTCGACGCGACGATACGGGAGTGCTGTGCAAGGCAAAGGGACGAATCTCACTCAGTTGTATAATTTCGGGTCAGCGCCAACCACGCCCGCGCATAACCGAACTGGCACCAAATTTGTTCCGCAAGCGGTCGATCGCGGCCTGTGTGGCGGCGCGGCGGGGGGTGTCCGGGTCGGCAAGGTCGGGGCGGTCGGCCAGGTCGAGTGCCAACAGTCCGTTGGCGCCGATGCCGATCAGGCGAAAGGTGGTACCATCAATCTCCTTTGCCAGTAGCGCGGTCGCGGCGGCGAACAGAGTGTCGGGCAGCACCGTGGGGCTGGACAATCTCATCGCCCGAGTGCGCTGGGCGAAGCCGGCCGTCTTTAGTTTCAGGACCACGCCGGCGGCGCAGAAGCCTTGCTGACGCAGGCGGTAGGCAAGTTTTTCAGCCAGCGGCCAGAGCTCGTGTTCCAACGCCGCGCAGCTAGCGAGATCGGTGGCGAAGGTCGTCTCGGCGCTGATCGATTTGGTCTCGCGCGCCGGGTCCACTGGCCGAGTATCCTCCCCCCGCGCGCGATGGACCAGTGCGGGCCCATCATCGCCCAAGCGGCGCAGCGCGTCCCGGTCCGATAGCGCCTGCAAATGTCCGAGGCTGGTGATGCCAAACGCTGCAAGTTTCTTCGCCAGCGCCGGGCCGACGCCGGGCAGCAGGCGAACCGGTTCCGGGGCGAGTAGTGCACGCGCCTCCGCTGCGCCGATCACCGCGAAGCCGCGCGGCTTGTCACGGCCCACTGCGATTTTTGCCAATAACCGATTGGGGGCAAGGCCAATAGAAATTGTCACGCCAAGTTCCGCCTCTACCGCGCGCGCGAAACGCGCCAGCACCGCGGCGGGCGGCGCGCCATGCAAGGCCTCGGTGCCCGATAAATCCAATACCGCCTCGTCAATAGACAGCGGCTGCACGAGGGGTGTTAACGTTTCCATTAAGATACGGATCTGCCGTGAAACGGCATTGTATTTCGCAAAATTCGGTGCGATCACCACCGCATCCGGACAGGCTTGCAGCGCCTTGAACATTGGCATGGCGCTGCGCACCCCGGAAAGCCGCGCGATATAGCAAGCGGTGGAGACCACCCCGCGCGCGCCGCCACCGACGATCACCGGGCGCGCCGCCAGTTCGGGACGATCGCGCTTTTCCACGCTGGCATAAAAGGCGTCGCAATCGATATGCGCGATATGGAGTTGGAAAAGTTCAGTATGCCGCACAATACGCACCCCGCCGCAGCAAGGACACATGGGAACCGCCATCGCCACCGTTCCGCAATCGCGGCAGAGTGCATCTGTCATGTCGGCGGCCACAGCCAGGCGGCACCACGGACGCCCGAGGAATCGCCATGTTTCGCACGCACAACCTGCGTGTCGCAGACATCGGAAAACACATACCGACGCATGATGTCCGGCACCTGCTCATACAGATGCGCCATGTTGGACAATCCACCCCCAAGCACGATCACGTCCGGATCGATCAACGTGACTAACACCGCCAGCCCGCGCCCCAGCCGGTCCGCGTGGCGTGCCAGCGCCGCGATAGCGCGTGTCTCTCCCGCTGTCGCGCGGGCCAGAATCTGGCTCGCGTCGCGCGCACCTTCGCCGTCGCAATCGGCGGCCAAGGCAGGGCCACTGACAAAAGTTTCCAGGCAGCCGCGCGCGCCGCACCAGCATTTCTTACCCGGGTATTCGCCCGACGTTTGCCAGGGCAGTGGCGTATGGCCCCATTCACCCGTCAGATGCTGCCGGCCGGGCAGCAGCCTACCTCCAATCACTAGCCCGCCGCCGCACCCCGTGCCGAGAATGACGCCGAACACCACATCATGCCCGGCCCCGGCACCATCCACCGCCTCGCTGAGGGCAAAACAATTGGCATCGTTCTCCACCCGCACCTCGCGCCCCAGCCGGCGCGACATGTCAGTGTGCAGCGCATGCCCGTTCAACGGATTGGAGTTGGAGTTCTTCACCACCCCGGTGACCGGGCTGATCGCGCCGGGGATGCCCATGCCGATGCTCGCCTGCGCGCCGATCTTCGCCTCGATGCCACGCACCAGTTCCGTCACTGTAGCCAGCGTATTGTCATAGCCCGCGGGCGTGGCGACACGCTGACGCAGCTGGATTTCACCGCTCGCGTCGAGCGCGGCGATTTCGATTTTAGTCCCACCGAGATCGATGCCAATGCGCCATGTGCCCATACCTCCAACATGACGCCACCACCCCGCTTGCTCAAGCGTCCCGCGCGTCCCAGATTAGTCCCCATGAGCGAGACCTTGCTGGATGTGAGGGGCCTGAACTGCCCGCTGCCCGTGCTGCGCGCCAATCGCGAATTGCGCCGCATGGAGCCGAGCGAGCGGCTACGCGTGCTCGCCACCGATCGCGCCGCCATCGCCGATTTCCAGGCCTTCTGCCAGGAAACCGGACACTCCCTGCTCGCCTGGAGCGAGGAAAGTGGCGTGCTTAGTTTCGTCATTCGCCGCCGCCCCGCCGAGGCGGACCCCGCCGCATGAGCACGGTTTTGATCACCCATCCGGCCTGTCTGGATCATTTTATGGGTCCCCATCATCCGGAATCGCCGCATCGACTGCGTGCGGTCCTTGCCGCGCTAGACGGTCCGGATTTCTCCGCGCTCCTGCGCGAAAATGCACGGGAGGCCACACTAAAGGAACTTTCCCGTGCGCATCCGGAGGAATACGTAAACGAAATCCTTGCCATCCGCCCCGCGCCCGGCCAGGGCGTGGCGCTCGATGCCGATACGATCATGAGCGCCGGCAGCGCCGAGGCCGCCTTGCGCGCCGCCGGCGGGGCCTGCGCGGCGGTTGATGCCGTGTTATCTGGCCGCGCTGACACCGCCTTCGCCGCGATCCGCCCCCCCGGTCATCACGCCGAACCCGACCGCGCCATGGGCTTCTGCCTGTTCAACAACGCCGCCATCGCCGCCCTGCACGCCCGCGCAAGCTGGGGCCTGCAGCGCATCGCGGTACTGGATTTCGACGTCCATCACGGCAACGGCACGCAGACGATGTTTTCCGGCGATGCAAATTTATTCTACGCGTCCTCGCATCAATCCCCCTGCTATCCCGGAACGGGCCACGCGCGCGAGCAGGGCGTCGCCGGCAATATCGTCAATGCGCCCCTCCCACCCGGCACCGACAGCGCGGCCTTCCGCGCGGCCTGGACGCAGATCATCCTGCCGGCGCTCGCAGCCTTCGCCCCGGAACTGATCATCATCTCCGCCGGCTTCGACGCCCACGTGGCCGACCCGCTGGCGCAACTAAATGTGCAAACCGCCGATTACGCATGGCTCACCAGCGAAATCCTCCGCATCGCCGATACCCATGCCAAGGGACGCGTCGCCTCCGTCCTAGAAGGCGGCTATGACCTCGCCGCCCTTGCAGACGCCGCAGCAGCGCATGTTCGCGCACTGATGCGCACGTGAGGCTCGGAGCAGCGGTGCGGGCCGGCAGGAAGATGTGGATGCGTATTTTGCAATACAATGAAAGGTAGCGAACATGGGAAGACTCGACGACAGAGTCGCGGCGGTGACGGGTGGGGCATCGGGAATCGGCGAGGCAACGGTCAGACGTTTCGTCGCGGAAGGCGCGCACGTGGCATTCTGCGATCGGGACGGTGAGCGCGGTCAGCGCGTGGCGGACGAGCTCGTGGCCGGCGGTGCCAAGATCGTCTTCACGCAGGCTGATGTTGGGAGCGAGGCCGCATGCCTCACTTTTATTAATGGTGCCGCCCAAAAATTCGGGCGCCTCGACATCCTCGTCAACAATGCAGGCATCCGCAAATACGAGAAGATCGACGAAGCGAGTGCGGCGAGCTGGAATGAAATTCTCAACATCAATCTAATGAGCTACGCCTTTTGCGCCAAGGCGGCGGTTCCGCTCATGCGCAGTAACAAGGGGGGCGCTATCGTGAACGTCGCCTCCGTGCGATCCATCGTCGCTGGCGGCGGCAATCTGCAGTATGACACCACCAAGGCCGCAGTCGCGGGTCTGACGCGGGCACTCGCCGCCGACCATTCGGCGGAGGGCATTCGTGTGAACGCTGTCGGCCCAGGGCCGATTTTCACACCGTTCCATAAGCGCCGCCTCGAAGCGGCTGGCGAGACCGTCGAGCAGTATAACGCCAAAGCCGCACAGGGCACCATGCTGAAGCGCCCAGGCAGGGCCGAGGAGGTCGCCGCCGCGATTCTGTTTTTGGCCTCCGACGATGCTTCCTACGTCACCGGGGCCCTGCTGTTCGTGGACGGCGGCATGACGGCGCTGTGAGGCCGTGTCAGGCACGCTGGGTGGTAACGTCATCAAAACGCTGGAAGTGAACCCACATATTTTACAGATGAACCAGCGTGCACCAGTATAATTTACCTAAGACCGCTTGCCCCCAGGGTGATTTCGGCCATACTCATCAGCATCGAAAGCCCCAGACACGGATAAAAACATGAAGCTAATGTGGTTCCATTTGATGCCCTATACCGAGCTACCGGACGATTTCCGGCAAGCCAACAATTCGGTCTGGGTGGATATCCACTCTTCCCTGTTCGATCCGAAGCGCGCCCACTTGATGTACAACGATTTCATGGACGAAATGGAATTCGCCGCCGATTGCGGCTTCGACGCCGTCTGTTGCAACGAACATCATTCCAACGGCTACGGCCTGATGCCGTCGCCCAACCTGATCGCCTCGGCGCTGGCACGGCGCACCACCGATACCGCGATCTGCGTCATGGGCAATTCGCTGGCGCTGTATAATCCGCCCACGCGCGTGGCGGAGGAATTCGCCATGTTGGACTGCATCTCCGGCGGCCGCCTAATCGCCGGCTTTCCTGTTGGCACACCGATGGACACCACCTACGCATATGGCCAGAACCCGTCGATGCTGCGCGAACGCTATCTGGAAGCGCACGACCTTGTTATGCGCGCGTGGACCGAGAAAGAAACTTTTGCCTTCAACGGCCGCTATAACCAGCAGCGCTACGTCAATATCTGGCCGCGCCCGGTGCAGCAGCCGCACCCGCCGGTCTGGATCCCCGGAGGCGGCTCGGTAGAGACCTGGCAATGGTGCGCGGAGATGGACTACGTCTACGCCTATCTGTCCTATTACGGCTACAAGGACGGTAAGGCGACGATGGACGGGTTCTGGCGCGAAATGGGCCGACTGGGTAAAGACAGAAACCCTAACCGCGCCGCCTTCCTGCAATTCGTAGGTGTCGCGGAAACCCGCGAGAAAGCGCTGGAACTTTACCGCGAACCTGCCGAATATTTCTATGGCCGTTGCTTGCATGTGGACCCAGCCTGGGCCTCGCCGCCGGGCTACATGACGGAAGGCACGATGCGCGCCGGCATGACCAGCCAGGTCGGCCGCGCAGCAGCAAATTCCGCCCGCTCGAAAATGCGCGCGACGGAGATGAAAGACATCGTCGATCTCGGCTATGTTATCATCGGCTCACCCGATGAAGTGGTCGAACAGCTGACAGAAGTGGCCACCGAACTGAATGTCGCCCACCTGATGCTGCTGCTGCAATACGGTAACATGGGCAAGGAATTGGCGAAGTACAACACCAAATTGTTCGCCGAAAAAGTTATGCCCCGCCTACAACCCTTGTTCGCCGAATGGGAAGACCGCTGGTGGCCGCAACCGATGGAACCCGCGCAGCGCGCGGAAATCCCGGCCTTCAAACCGGGCCTGGCTGCGGAATAGGTGCGATGATCCGTCATGGCCCGCCCCCACCTAACACGGGGCGGGCTCCGGCGGACCGATCCGCGCCTTTTGCCTGAGACAAAGGATGACCATATGAAAATCAAAAAAGGCTACAAGCAACTGCTGGCCGAAGCCAATGCCGAGATCGAAACACTTGGCCCCGCCGACGCCATCGCCCTGTATGGAAAGCCGGACATCGTGCTGGTCGATCTGCGCGACCCGCGTGAACTGGAACGCGAAGGCATGGTCCCCGGCGCCTTCCGTTGTCCGCGCGGCATGCTGGAATTCTGGCTTGATCCGGAAAGCCCCTACCACAAGCCGATCTTCGCCGAGGATAAGAAATTCATCTTCTTCTGCGCCGCTGGCTGGCGCTCCGCGCTCGCCGCCAAAACCGCGCAGGACATGGGCCTAGAAAAAGTTGCCCATATCGACGGCGGATTTACTGCCTGGCGCGACACGCACGGGCCGGTGGAAGGGCCGAAGGCAAAGTAGGATTGGGGGCTTTGCCCGTTGGCTCGCTCCCCAGCTCAGCCCCCCACCAGGAAGCAATGCTCCCTGGACCCCCGACCATATCTTGATGGTGCAGAAGGGAGCTAAGGAACTGCTTCCGACAGCCCCTCGCTCCCTTCTTTTTCATCACCAAATGAATAGGTTCTAATTGGCGTAGCCCCTTAGCGGGGTTCGGAGCAGCCCCCCGACCTTCCTTCCGGCGAATTCCGCTCAATGTAACTTGGCATTAGCCAGCGTTTGCGGCGGTTGGTCTCGAAGTCGGCGCGGATGAAGTCGATCGCCTCGATGATGTCGATCAGGCGCGGCAGTGGTGAGCGTGGGGGCATCAGAAAAACGGCCCGCGACGAAGCCCGCCTCGACTCCGACATCGACCAGTTCATCGACCACCCCGTAAGCACCATCAACCTGTTCGTAATGATCAATCTGCAGGAAACCACCTCCCACATCCTCGGGCACAAGGTCGAGCGGTGCACGGTGGTGTTTATGGCATGGACGGGGGAGTGAAGACGTAAGACGTGGATGCCCGCCTGCGCGGGCATGACGACGTGGTGGCGTGGTTGGGGGGATTGGTCAGAGGGAAGGCTGGGTCCCGGGAGCCCGGCTCCCTGGTGGGGTCTGCGGGGGCAAAGCCCCGCGCTTGCTTTTATATATGCCACGCTGCTATCGGCGCGGGTATGAACGATTTGGACAATTCGAGGCTTGCTTCCTCCTATGACGTGATTGTCGTCGGTGGCGGGCATGCGGGGTGCGAGGCGGCTGCAGCTGCGGCTCGGATGGGAGCGCGGACGTTGTTGCTCACGCATCGGTTAACGACGATTGGGGAGATGTCCTGCAATCCGGCGATCGGGGGAATTGGGAAAGGGCATCTCGTTCGAGAAGTCGATGCCCTGGATGGGATCATGGGGAAGGCGGCTGACCGGGCGGGGATACATTTCAAGCTTTTGAATCGGAGCAAGGGTCCTGCGGTGCGGGGGCCTCGGGCGCAGGCGGATCGGGGGCTTTATCGGGCGGCGGTGCAAGGGTTGCTAGCGGAGACTGCGGGGCTCGAGATTTGCGCTAGGTCGGTGGAGGACCTTCTTCTCGACCAGTCCGGGCGGGTGAGGGCGGTGGTTTGTGGGGATGGAGCGGAGATTGCGTGCGGGGCGGTGGTATTGACCACGGGGACGTTTTTGAACGGCGTGATCCATGTGGGGGAGGAGACGACCGCCGCGGGACGGGCGGGGGAGGCGCCTTCGGTTGGGTTGGCGGAGACGTTGGAGCGGCTGGGGGTGCCTCGGGGGCGGTTAAAGACGGGGACACCACCTCGGCTAGATCGGCGGACGATCGATTGGGAGGGGTTAGAGGCGGATTGGGGCGACGAGAAGCCGGAGTTCTTTTCGGCGCTGACCTCCCGGGTGGTTAATCGGCAGATAGAATGCCGAGTGACGGCAACGACGCCAGCGACACATGCGGTGATAAGGGCGAATTTACATCGGTCGGCAGTGTATGGCGGGCGGATTTCGGGGGTGGGGCCTCGGTATTGTCCATCAATCGAGGACAAGGTGGTGCGGTTTTCGGGGCGGGAGCGGCACACGATCTTCTTGGAGCCGGAGGGGTTGGAAGATAACACGGTCTATCCGAACGGGATTTCGACGAGCTTGCCGGCAGAGGTGCAGGCTGAGGTTTTGAGAACAATCCCTGGATTGGAGAATTGTCGCATTATTCGTCCGGGATATGCAGTGGAGTATGACTATGTGGACCCTCGGGCGTTGTGGGGGAGCCTAGAGGTGAAGGTTTTGCCGGGATTGTTCCTGGCGGGGCAAATCAATGGGACCACCGGATATGAGGAGGCGGCGGCGCAGGGGGTCCTAGCGGGGGTGAATGCAGCTCGGAAGGTGGGGGGGCAAGCGGCGGTTGGGATGGACCGGGCGAAGGCTTATATCGGGGTGCTGGTGGATGATCTGGTCACACAGGGGGTGAGTGAGCCATATCGGATGTTCACGTCGCGGGCAGAATTTCGGTTGAGTTTGCGCGCCGATAATGCGGATTTGCGGCTAACGGAGATGGGGATTGGGATTGGGTGCGTGGGTGCGGTGCGGGCCTCGGCGTTTCGGACTCGGGCGGCTTCGGTGAAGGCGGCGGGGGAGCGGGCTCGGAACGAAGGGGCGGCGGGGGCGGCGCTGGCGCGAATGGGGATTGCCGGGCGATTGGACGGAAAGTGGCGGAGCGTGGCGCAGTTGCTAGGCGGGTTGGAGACGGTGCCGGAAGGAGTGCTGGATGGGTTCCCGTGGTTGCGGGAGCTGGAGCCGGATGTCCTGCGGGAGCTGCATACGCAGGCGCGGTATGCGGGATACCTGCATCGGCAGGAGGCGGATATCCGGAGTTTCCGGCGCGAGGAGAACGTGTCGCTGATTGGGGTGGATTTTGCCGCGGTGGCGGGGCTGTCGGCTGAGTTGCAAGGTCGGCTGGAACAGGTGCGACCGGCCTCGGTGGGGGCGGCGGCACGGGTGCAGGGGATGACTCCAGCGGCGTTGGCTGCGGTGCTAGCGCATTTGCGTAGGGCAGCGTAGGGCGTCACTGAGGGGGATAAGGACCTGAGGCGGGATGTTTCACGTGAAACAATCCACAGGCTGTGGACAAGTTTTAGGGTCAGAGCTGGAGCGAAACAACCCACAGCCTGTGGATTGTTTCACGTGAAACATCCCGCCCCTGTCCAGGCAGCCCTAGAAACTTTCGCCGCCCTGCTGCTGCGCTGGAACTCCACCGTCAATCTGATCGCCCGGCGCGACGAGGCCACGCTGTGGAAGCGCCATATCGAGGACAGCCTCCAGCTCATCCCCCTAATCACGCCTCGCCCCTCACACGCCATCGATCTCGGCTCCGGTGCCGGCTTTCCCGGCCTGGTGCTGGCCATCGCCACCACCATCCCGTTCGACCTGATCGAGTCCGACCAGCGCAAAGCCGCCTTCCTGCGCGAGGCCGCCCGGATCACCGGCGCCCGCGCCATCGTCCACGCCAGCCGAATCGAGGCCACCAACCTCCCGCCCGCCCCCCTCGTCACCGCCCGCGCCCTCGCCCCCCTCCCCGAACTTTTGGCCTTCGCGGACTCCAAACTCGCCATTGGGGGGGTTTGCCTGTTCTTAAAAGGCGCCAAAGTCGCTTCCGAATTGACGGCAGCCGCCACGCAATGGCACATGCGAACAGAACAATTCCCCAGCCGCACCAACCCGACCGGCTGCATCCTCCGCATCAGCGAGATCGCCCGTGCCACCCCCATCCGAGACCGAGGCCCCCCCTAGCCACACCCGCATCCTCGCTATCGCCAACCAGACGGGCGGCGTCGGTAAAACCACCACCATCATCAACCTTGCCACCGCGCTCGCCGCCGCTGGGAAGCGCGTCCTCATCATCGACCTCGATCCCCAGGGCAACGCCTCCACCGGGCTCGGCATCCCCCGCACGAACCGCGCCACCGGAACCTACCGCCTCCTCATCGGCGACACCGCTTCCCTCGCCCAGACCTCCCAGCCCACCGCCATCCAAAACCTTACCATCGTCCCCGCCGAGCCCGACCTCGCCGGCGCCGAAATAGAACTCGTCGCGCTCGACCGTCGCGAATTCCGCCTCCGCGACGCCCTCCGCACCCCATCTCCCCACTGCTTCATCCTCATCGACTGCCCCCCCTCCCTCGGCCTTCTTACCCTCAACGCCCTGGTTGCCGCCGACGCCGTCCTCGTCCCCCTGCAAACCGAATTCTTCGCCCTCGAAGGCGTTTCGCAACTGATACGAACCATAGATATGGTAGCAAAACGCCTAAATCCACCCCTATACCTACAAGGTATTGTTCTAACAATGTTTGACCGCCGGAACAATCTCTCAGACCTCGTCGCCGCCGACGCCCGTGGATTCTTCGGCCAGGCCGTCTACACCACCGTGATCCCCCGCAACATCCGCGTCTCCGAAGCCCCCAGCCACGGCAAACCCGTCCTCATCTACGACCCCCGCTCCCCCGGCGCCCAGGCCTACACCGCCCTCGCCCAAGAATTCCTCGCGCGCGAACGCACCCCAAAGGCACGCACCCCATGAGCCCCGCCGACAAAAGCCCCCGCCTCGGCCGCGGCCTCGCCGCCCTGATGGGCGATATCGCCCCGCCCACCCTGGAAACTCGCGGCATCCAGGAGATCTCGGTCGCGCAACTGGAACCCAGCCCCTTCCAGCCCCGCCGCACCATGGATCCCACCGCGCTCGCCGAACTCGCCGCCTCCATCCAGGCGCGCGGCATCCTACAACCACTCCTCATCCGCCCCCACCCCACAGCGCCGGGCCGCTACCAAATTATTGCCGGCGAGCGCCGCTGGCGCGCCGCCGCCCAGGCAGGCCTCCCATCCATCCCCGCGCTGATCCGCCCCCTCTCAGACCAGGACGCCATGGCCGCCGGCCTGGTGGAGAACCTCCAACGTCAGGACCTCAACGTCATGGAGGAAGCGGAAGGCTATGCCCGCCTCCAGAGCGAATTCGGCCTCACCCAGGATGACCTCGCCCAAGCCGTCGGAAAATCCCGCTCTTACGTTTCCAACACCATCCGCCTAACCAACCTGCCAGAATCCGTCCAAAACGCCGTCCGCGCCAACCAACTCTCCGCCGGCCACGCTCGCGCCCTGCTTGCCCACGCCGACCCCGAACAAGGCATGCGCGCCATCCTCGCCCGTGGCCTTAACGTCCGCCAAACCGAAGCACTGGCCACCCGCCCCGATTTTTCCGCCGTGATCACCGCCACCCGCCCCGCAAAACAAAAAGCCCCGGAGACCCAGGCTTTAGAAAACATGCTCACCGAAAAACTTGGCCTCCGCATCGAAATCACCTTCGACGGCAGAGGCGGAAACCTAAAAATTACCTACCAAACCCTCGACCAGCTCGACGCCGTCGTCGCGCGCCTCACCCGCTAACCCCCTCCGCCCCGGAAGACTGGGAAAAAATGCCTAAAAAAACCGCATTCATAGGCCTCGGCAATATCGGCGCCCCCATGGCCGCCACGCTCCTCCGCACCCTCAAATCCCTGACCGTCCACGACCTCGACCCGGCTCGCGTCCAAACCCTCGTCGCCGAGGGCGCCACCGCCGCTACCTCCCTCACCCACCTCGCCCAAACCTCCCAAACCATTCTTCTATCCCTCCCTACCTCCCAAAACGTTGAAGCCGTCCTCCTCGGCCACGCCGGCATCATCCACCACGCCGCCCCCGAAACCCTCATCATCGACCTGACCAGTGGCAACCCCGCCCAATCCAAAGACATCGCTGCGACACTCGCGCGGGAAAAAATCCACTACATCGACGCCGGCGTCAGCGGCGGCGTAGCGCCAGCACAAACCGGCACCCTCGGCATCATGATCGGCGGCGCCGACCAACACGTGGCCCGCGCTATGCCCTTCCTCGAAATCCTCGGTAAAACCATCGTCCATATCGGCCCCGTCGGTGCCGGCCACATGACAAAATCGCTGAACAATCTCCTGCTCGCCTCCAACATGATCGCCGCCGCCGAGGCGCTGGCGCTTGCCGCGAAATCCGGCCTCGACCCCGCCAAAGTCGTCGCCGCCATCAACGGCAGCTCCGGCCGCAGCTGGGTCAGCGAATACCGCATCCCAAATTTCGTCCTGAAAGGCGATTTTTCCGAGCAGACCGGTATGGCCGTGACACTCCTCGTCAAGGATGTCGCCATCGCCTGCGAAGCCGCCAAATCCAGCGACGTCACCCTCTATATCGGCAACCTCATTCACCAAATGCTTATCCGCATCAGCCATGAAGTCGGCCCAACCGCCCCCAACACCAACGTCATCCGCGCCATCGAAGACTGGGCCGGCGTCAAAATCCGTCCGGCAAATGATGCATGAAGTGGCTCTTATAATAAAAGGGGCCTACTGAAGTGGTAACAACCACCAAGCGGGCCCCTTCATTATAAGAGCCAACGAACAGGTTCTAAAGAGCGCCCCCCTTAGCGAGGTTCGGGGCAGCGCCACGACCTTCCTCCCAATCAATCACGCCAAATCGAAGCGATCCGCGTTCATCACCTTGGTCCACGCCACCACGAATGCATTTACGAACGTCTCTTTCGAATCGTCCGTTGCATAGACTTCAGCGAGCGCCCGCAGCTGCGAATTCGAACCGAAGACGAGATCCGCACGCGTTCCGGTCCACTTCAGCAGACCTGTCTTCCTGTCGCGCCCTTCGAACACGTCCTTGGCATCTGACACCGGCTTCCAATCCGTGCTCATGTCGAGCAAATTCACGAAGAAGTCGTTGGTCAGAGTCCCTGGACGCTTCGTGAAAACGCCATGCTTAGACTGGCCGGCATTTGCGTTCAACACCCGCATGCCGCCGACAAGGACCGTCATCTCCGGCGCTGTCAGCGTCAGCAATTGGGCCCGGTCGACCAGCATCTCTTCGGCCGAAATGGTACAGCTGGCCTTCTGGTAATTGCGGAAGCCGTCAGCAGCCGCCTCCAGCACAGCGAAGGATTCGACATCGGTCTGCGCCTGCGACGCATCGGTGCGCCCCGGTGCGAAGGGCACCGCCACAGCATGACCAGCGTGCTTCGCCGCCGCCTCAATGGCCGCGCTGCCGCCCAGAACAATCAGGTCAGCGAGCGAAACCTTCTTGCCGCCAGACTGGGCGCCATTGAACGCCTTCTGAACAGTTTCCAGCGCCGCCAGCACCTTACTCAGTTGGGCCGGCTGATTGATCTCCCAATCCTTCTGCGGCGCCAAGCGAACGCGCGCCCCATTCGCCCCACCACGCTTGTCGGAGCCGCGGAACGTCGACGCCGAGGCCCAGGCGGCCGAGACCAGCTCAGAGATCGAAAGTCCCGTTCCGAGGATCTGGCCCTTGAGGGCGGCGATATCACTCGCATCGATCAGCTTGTGATCGACATCAGGGACAGGATCCTGCCACACCAGCACCTCCGCAGGCACCTCCGGGCCCAGATAACGCACACGCGGTCCCATGTCGCGATGCAGAAGTTTGAACCAGGCCCGGGCGAACGCATCGGCGAACTCGCCTGAGTTCTTGTGGAAGCGCCGCGAGATCGGCTCGTAGATCGGGTCCATCCGCAGCGCGAGGTCCGCGGTGGACATCATCGGCGCGTGCCGCTTCGATGGGTCATGCGCATCCGCAACCGTACGAGCGCCCGCACCATTCTTTGGTGTCCATTGTTGCGCACCGGCGGGGCTCTTGGTCAGCTCCCACTCATAGCCGAACAGGGTATCGAAGTAGCCATTATCCCACTTCGTCGGGTTCGGCTTCCAGGCGCCTTCCAGCCCGCTGCTGATTGTGTGCACGCCATGGCCGCTGCCATAGGTGCTTATCCAGCCGAAGCCTTGCTCCTCGATGCTCGCGGCCTCGGGTTCGCGACCAACATACTTGTCGGGATCGGCGGCGCCATGGGCCTTGCCGAATGTGTGACCGCCAGCGACGAGGGCCACGGTTTCCTCGTCGTTCATCGCCATGCGCCGGAACGTCTCACGAATGTCACGGCCAGACGCCACCGGATCGGGATTACCGTTCGGGCCTTGCGGGTTCACATAGATCAAGCCCATCTGCACGGCGCCGAGGGGGTTTTCAAGATTCCGGTCACCAGAATAACGCTTGTCGCCCAGCCACTCGGTTTCGTTACCCCAGTAGACGTCGTCTTCCGGCTCCCACACGTCCGCTCGCCCACCGGCGAAGCCAAAGGTCTTGAAACCCATCGATTCCAGCGCGCAGTTGCCGGTGAGAATCATCAGATCGGCCCACGAGATCTTGTTGCCGTATTTCTGCTTAACCGGCCAAAGCAGCCGGCGGGCCTTATCGAGGTTCACGTTGTCGGGCCAGCTGTTGAGCGGCGCAAAGCGGTGCTGGCCCGTGCCGCCACCGCCACGGCCATCGGCGATGCGGTAGGTACCTGCGGCGTGCCAAGTCATTCTAATGAAAAATGGGCCGTAATGCCCGTAATCAGCCGGCCACCAATCCTGCGAGGTCGTCATCAACGCGTACAGATCTTTCTTCAAGGCGCTCAGGTCGAGTTTCCTGAACTCCTTGGCGTAGTCGAAGCCTGCACCCATCGGATTGGATAGGGCGGAATTCTGATGGAGGATGCTGAGGTTCAACTGGTTCGGCCACCAGCTGCGGTTCGACGACACCGCATGCGTCGACTGCGTATGCATGAAAGGGCACTTGCCCGCGGTCGCGGCGTTGTTCTCGTCCATTTCTATCTCCATCATATTCTGCGGGTTTTATCGCGGGTTTTATACTGGGATTTTTCACCCTGACCAAGCAAAACTACCCGGCGGCCGGTCTCCGGAAAATCGATTTTATGCCCTCAGTCCCCCGGACGGCCCCTAGGGGTAAGGAGCCCAGCGTACAAAGGAATATGGCATGCGTCGGCAAGGCTGGCCAATAAACAGTTTTCTTCAGCACAATCGAATCAATGGATCAGCCCGGCGCGGGATGAGTGGCCGACCAATGGCGCGCGATATCCAACCGCCGCGTAACCCAGACCCGTTGATAGCGCGCCACATGGTCCAGGAACCGCTCCAGCCCCGCCGCCCGTGCCGGATGGCCGAGGATACGGTTATGCATCCCCACCGACATCATGCACGGCTGGTGCGCGCCTTCGCGATACAGAAAATCGAACGCATCACGCAAATACTCGAAAAACGCCTGCCCAGTGCCGATGCTCGCATTCTGGAATTTCGTATCATTGTTGGTCAGCGTGTAGGGAACCACCAGATGCGCCTTGCCGCCCACGGAAACCCAGTACGGCAGCTCGTCGTCATAGGCGTCGGAATCATACAGAAACCCGCCTTCCTCCACGATCAGCCGTCGCGTATTCACCGAAGGCGCGGATCGGCAATACCAGCCCAAGGGCCGCTCCCCCATCGTCGCCCGCAGGCTCGCCACCGCCTTACGGATATGTTCGCGCTCAGTGGCGTCGTCCATGGCGTAGTGTTTTACCCACCGCCAGCCGTGGCAGCACACGTCATACCCGGCATCACGGATCGCCGCCGCCGCGCGCGGATTGCGCTCCAGCGCCAGCGCGCAGCCGAACACCGTCATTGGCAGCTTACGTTCAGAGAATAACCGCATCAGTCGCCAGAACCCCACCCGGCTACCAAAGCCGAACATCCCCTCGGCGGCCAGATCCCGCCCCACCATATCCGGATCAGGCAACGGCATTTCCGTCAGCCCACGCTCAGACCGCCCATCGCCATCGCCAAAGGACGGTTCTGATCCTTCTTCGTAATTCATCACGAAATTCAACGCGACCCGTGCCCCACCCGGCCATTGCGGATCGGGCGGCGTATCGGCGTACCCGATCAGATCACGCTCGGTGTGCGGGCGGAGCATGTCAGCCTTCAAACCCCGCGACGCATTTCACCCGCCCGGTCGAATTGTTCAGCCGATGCGGCAGGATCGCCTGATATTCCGGCGAATTATAGAATTTCATCGCCTGCTCGGGGCTGTCAAATTCCAGTACGATATTGCGCCCCACAGGCTCACCGCCGCCGTCCAATAATTTCGCTTCTCCGCCCCGCACCAGATAGCGCCCGCCATATTTAGCAACGATCGCCGGCACCTGGCTGCTATAGCGCTGATAGCCAGCCTGATCGGTCACTTCCAATTCGCCGACGATATAGCCATTGGGCATGATGGTCTCCTTGGGATGGAATGGGATGGCCAGCCGTGCAGTTGCGCCGTCAAACCCAGCGAGGCGCAGCGCTCGGCCTTTGGCGGTGCGCAGGCGGATCGGCACGACAGCCTGATATTCGGGTGAATTGTAACATTACTCCTCACACTCGGGGCCGTCGAATTCTAGCGCTCCCACCCTGCTCGGCTCACCACTCCCGTCGACCCCTTGCTGGTCGCTCCCGCACACCAGATAACGTCCACCATAGGCTGCCACAATGGCCGTCACCTGCACACGATACTTTTCGAATTCCGCCGCATCGGTGATGTCGATCTCGGCCAGCATGTAGCCCTTCGGCATGGTCGCGCGCTTCTTGCTGATCGGTTCCCGATTGTTTGACCGCTCAAGCCATCGTATCAGGCCCTTTCAGACCGGAGGCCCCCATGGCAGAAAAATTCGATCTCCTCATCCGCAACGGCACATGCGTCCTGCCTTGGGGCCAGGAGCAAACCGATATCAGCGTTCGTAATGGCAGAATCGTCGCCCTCGGAGTTAGCGGCGATGCTGCACAGGTGATCGATGCGAAAAACCTGCACGTCCTTCCCGGCCTGATCGACCCGCATGTCCATCTGCGCGATCCCGGTGATGCAGCAGTGGAAAGCATCCCCACCGGCACCCAGGGCGCCCTGCTCGGCGGCCTAGCCTGTGTATTCGACATGCCCAACACCACCCCGAGCCTGGTGGATGAGAAAATGCTGGCCTGGAAACAGGATTATGTGGAAAAAGCCGCCTGGTGCGACATGGGCCTCTATGTCGGCGCCACCCGCTCCAACATCTCCAACCTTGCCGGCCTAGAATGCGGCTGCGGCGTCTGCGCCATCAAGGTCTTTGCCGGCTCCTCCACCGGCGATCTCATGATCGAAGACGATGAGAGCCTGGAGAAGGTGATGCGCGCCGGCACCCGCCGCATCTCTTACCATTCCGAGGACGAATACCGGTTGCAAGCCCGCAAGGGCATGTTCAAGGAAGGCGACCCCTATGCCAGCCACATGCTTTGGCGCGATGAGGAATGCGCCTTCCTCGGCACTCGCCGCCTGATGGCTCTGGCCCGAAAAACCGGCCGCCCGGCGCATATCCTGCATGTCTCCACGGCGCAGGAATACGAATACCTCAAAGATTTCCGCGATATCTGCACCGCCGAAATCCTAGTCAATCACCTCACGCAATTCGGCCCCGATGTCTATGAACGCCTCGGCGGCTTCGCGGTGATGAACCCGCCCATTCGCGACAAACACCATATGGAAGCCGCCTGGAAAGCCGTCAATGACGGGCTGATCGACACCATCGGCTCCGACCACGCCCCACATGCCCGCGAAAAGAAGCTTCTGCCATGGCCCAACTGCGCGTCCGGCCTCACCGGCGTACAAACCCTCGTTCCGGTCATGCTGAACCACGTCAATGCCGGTCGCCTCTCCCTCTCGCGCATGGCGGATTTGATGTGCACCGGCCCCGCCCGCGTCTACGGCGCACTAGGGAAGGGTCGCCTCGCTGCCGGCTACGATGCCGATTTCACCCTCGTCGACATGAAGCGGAAACGCCGCATCGAGGAAAATTGGATCGTCTCCCCCAGCGGCTGGACCCCCTTCGCCAACATGGACATCACCGGCTGGCCGGTGGGCGTCATCCTTCGCGGCAACCGCGTCATGGCCGACGACGAAGTCCTCGGCGGCCCGCAAGGCAAGCTCATCCGCTTTCGTTAACGCCCTTCCGCTCCGGCACCACGGCCGAGAAAATCTCCGGCCGCACCGCCTCCGCCTCGCGCTTCAGCCGCGCATAGCTGCGCGCGCTAAACGGCAGCATCCCCAGATAAACCAGCCCCGCCGCCGCCAACGCCGCCCAGGGATCAGCCAGCAAAAAGGCTAGGTACAACCCCGCTCCAATCAGCAGCGGCAAGATAAACGGCGTCGGGACTTTAAAATTCTTAAAACTCCACACCGGCAGGATGGATACACTCAGCAGCGCAGTTCCCAGCAGCACCGCCGCGACCAGCGCCGGATGGCGAGCAAATACGAGCAACCCGTCCCAGCCGAGGGTGCTCGCCTCCAGCCCCACGAACAGCGGAAACAGCGCCAGCCCCGCGCCGGCCGGCGCCGGCACGCCGGTAAAGAAATTATACGCATAGGCCGGCCGCGGCCCGCCCTCGATCGCCGCATTGAACCGCGCCAGCCGCAACGCCATGCACACGGCGAAGATCACGCACGGCGCGAAGCCAAACCCACCGAAAGCCTGCAAGGACCATAAATAAAGCACAAACCCCGGCGCCACTCCAAAGCACAGAAAATCGCTCAAACTGTCGAATTCCGCGCCGAACCGCGACGTCGTCTTCAGCAGCCGCGCCAACCGCCCATCCAACCCGTCGATAATCGCCGCCACCAGGATCGCCACCGCCGCCGACCCGAACCGCCCCTCCAACGCAAACCGCATGGAAGTCAGCCCCGCGCACAGCCCGGTCATCGTCAGCAGATTAGGCAGGATGCGATTAAAAGACTGCCCCTGAAGCCGTGGCCGTGCGCGCAACCGGCGCGGCAGGCGCCGGATCGGAAATCCCCGTAGCGGCGCGTTCGGGTCGTCAGGATTATTCATGGGCCGCTTCCGTTCCCATAACCCAACTCCGCGATCACACTCTCGCCACCGATCATGGTCTGCCCCACCGCGACCAGAGGCAGCACGCCCGCGGGCAAATAGACATCGGTGCGGCTCCCAAAGCGAATAATCCCGAACCGCGCCCCCGCGCGCACAGCCTGGCCCTCGCGGGCATCGCACAGGATCCGCCGCGCGATCAGCCCGGCGATCTGCACTACCGCCATCTCCCGCCCATCCGGCAAGCGCAGCGCCAGCGCATTGCGCTCATTCTCCTCGCTCGCCTTGTCGAGGCTGGCGTTCACGAACGCCCCGTGCCGATAGACGATACGCGTCACCGTCGCAGCCACCGGCATCCGATTCACATGCACATCCATCACGGACAGGAAAATGGCGATACGCCAGCGCGCCTCTTCCCCCAACCCCAGTTCCGCCGGCGGCACCGCCTGCCCGACCAAAACGATCTTTCCATCCGCCGGCGCCAGCACCAGCCCCGGCCGCCCGGGCACCACCCGCTCCGGATCGCGAAAGAAATAGAAGCAGAACAGCGTGAAGAAAAATCCAAGCCAGGCCAGCCAGCCCGCCAACCACCCGCCCGGCCAAATTGCCAGCAGCATCCCAACCGCCACCGCCACCATGCCGCCACCAATAAAATTCCGTCCTGCCGGATGCGGCGGCGCCAGCACCAGCCGCAACGATTGGATCAACGCCATGCGCAACAACCACGCAGCAAAGCCATTAGAAGTGAAACCATCGCGCGCGCCTTTAAGTGTCTCGAAAGATGGATTCCCTGTTTATGGAAGTTTCATATGTATCCGGCAAGCTGTACCGCAAGGAGGAGGTCCAGCGCTGGACTCCAACGAACCCACTACCCGCAAGACCGCTTCCGGGGGAAAATCCCGATAGAAATACCTTTCAAGCTGCCGTCGCGCGCCCAGCCGCGCCGTCACCAATATATCAGCTCCGGGCCGAGCCGCGAACGCCCTCTCTGTCAACGATCGCCCGTCGCCAGCTTAGCCACACTGCGCGCCATGCGGGACCATTTGCCCGCTGACTGGCGCGTCCGCCTGCTATCGGATCAACAGGTCCGCCCGGCAGCCGAGATCCTACTGCCCTGGCCCAGAACTTGGTCCGAACCGCGTCCCTGTGCTACTGGGCCGCTCCCCCCGCCCAGGACGGATCCAGCCACTCATGCCCACCCCTCCCATGACCCCCTTGGTCGTCGTCTTAAACGGCCCCAACCTCAATATGCTGGGCATGCGCCAGCCGCATCTCTATGGCCACGCCACGCTTGACGATGTGGAGCAGCTCTGCGCCAACACCGCCGCCCGTCTCGGCCTCGCCATCGATTTCCGCCAGACCAATGGCGAGGGAGAGCTGATATCCTGGGTACAGGAATGCCGCGGCCGCGCCGCTGGCCTGGTGATCAATCCCGCCGGCTACACCACAACCTCCATCGGCCTCATGGACGCGATCCTGTCCGCTGAAGTGCCGACGATCGAGGTGCATGTAACCAACATCCATCGCCGGGAGGAGTTCCGCCAACACTCCTTCGTCTCCAAGGCCGCCGTCGGCGTCATTGCCGGCCTCGGCATCCGCGGCTATGCGATGGCGCTGGACGCCATGGCCGACATCGTCTTCGACGCCGACCCGATGGGAGCACCGGCATGAGCAAAGTGCCATTCGACGCGGACGCTATTCGCCAGCTCGCCAATATCCTGACCGAAACCGGCCTGACCGAGATAGAGATCGCCGAAAAAGACGGCCGCATCCGCGTCGCGCGCGCCCACCCGCCCGCCGCCATTTATGCCGCGCCATCCGCCCCGGCCCCGCAGGCACCTGCCCCGACCCCGGCCGCCCCAATCGCTGCAGCACCCACAGCCGCCGATCCCACCCACCATCCCGGCGCCGTGCTCAGCCCGATGGTCGGCGTCGCCTATCTCGCCCCCGAGCCCGGCGCGCACCCCTATGTCGCCGTCGGCCAGAAAGTCAGCGAAGGCCAGACCCTCCTGATCATCGAAGCGATGAAGACCTTCAACCAGATCAAGGCGGCGAAATCCGGCACGGTGACGCAAATCCTTATCACCCCCGGCACCCCGGTCGAATACGGCGAACCCCTCATGATTCTGGAACCGTGACGGTGCACGGATAAAAATGTTCCAGAAAATCCTAATCGCCAATCGCGGCGAAATCGCACTTCGCATTCAGCGTGCCTGCCGCGAACTCGGCATCCCCACCGTCGCCGTGCATTCCACTGCAGATGCCGAGGCGATGCATGTCCGCCTCGCCGACGAAAGCGTCTGCATCGGCCCGGCGGCGGCGAAAGACTCCTATCTCAACATCCCCGCCATCCTCTCCGCCGCCGCCATCACCGGCGCGGATGCCATCCATCCCGGCTACGGCTTCCTATCCGAAAACGCCCGCTTCGCCGAAATGGTGGAAGCCCACGGCCTCACCTTCATCGGCCCATCCCCCGCGCATATCCGCATTATGGGCGACAAGATCGAAGCCAAGGCCGCCATGCGCAGCCTCGGCGTCCCCCTCGTCCCCGGCTCCGTCGGCGCCATTGAGGATTTTCGCGAAGCCAAAACCCTCGCCAGCCAAATCGGCTATCCCGTCCTCATCAAGGCCACCGCCGGCGGCGGCGGGCGCGGCATGAAAGTCGCGCAACAAGAATCCGAACTGGAAGACGCCATCCGTCTCGCCCGCACCGAGGCCCGCGCCGCCTTCGGTAACGACGCCGTCTATATGGAAAAATACCTCGCCCGCCCTCGCCATATCGAATTGCAGGTTATGGCCGATGCGCACGGCAGCGTGGTGCATTTCGGCGAACGCGATTGCTCCCTGCAACGCCGCCACCAGAAACTTCTGGAAGAAGCCGGCTCCCCCGCTTTAACCGCCGCGCAACGCGACACACTCGGCACCACCGTTACCGCCGCGCTCTCCAAACTCGGTTACCGCAACGCCGGCACGCTCGAATTTCTTTACCAAGATGGAAACTTCGCCTTCATTGAGATGAACACCCGCCTGCAGGTCGAACACCCCGTGACGGAAATGGTCTGCGGCGTCGACTTGGTGCGCGAGCAAATCCGCATCGCCGCCGGCCAACCACTGGGCTACACGCAAGCCGACGTCACATTCAACGGCCACGCCATCGAATGCCGGATCAACGCCGAAGATCCCGATACCTTCATGCCCACCCCTGGCAGGGTCACCGCCTTCCATGCCCCCGGCGGCCTCGGCGTGCGCGTCGATTCCGCCCTCTATGCCGGCTACATAGTGCCGCCCTTCTATGACAGCATGGTGGCTAAACTCATCGTCCTCGCCCCGACCCGCCCCGAAGCCATCGCTCGCATGCGCCGCGCCATCGGCGAATTCGCCGTCATGGGCATCCAGACCACCTTGCCTTTACATCTGCGCATCCTTGACAGCCCAGCCTTCCAATCTGGCAACTATACAATCCACTGGCTTGAACAATTCATGAGCCCCCCACCATGAGCTTGACCTGGGGGAAGTAAGGTTTGGAGGCCTTGCCCGCCTTAAGCTTCGCAGAAGATCGGGCCCCATCAGGAAGCTGCGCTCTCTGGTTCGCCCATCCGTATGGTGTCGATCAAGAAGGGAGCTTAGATGCCGTTGAAAGCAGTTCGTCAGCCCCCTCCTTCGTCATCCCAAAATGAATGGGTTCTAAAGGGCGTCGCCCCTTAGCGGGGCTCGAGGCAACGCCCCAACCTTAACTTCCAGCCGACCCTGCTTATTGCCACCTAGGTTCAAGCGGGGGATAGCCTACCGCCGGATCAGACTACCCAGCCCTGGGGTGGCGTTGGGTTTGGTAGTGACGGGGCTGAGCGGGTCCCCCCAGACCCGGTCGCCAGCGCGGGCGAGAAGCATGATGTCAGATTTCACCCACGTATAGATGCGCCCGGCGGCCTCGGCGGAGAGAGGCGCTCCGAGGGTGATGATGGTGCGTAATGTGCTCAGGTTTAGGCGGTGGCGGCGCTGGTAGGAGAAATTATCGAGCCACGGGGCGGGAACGGCGAGAATGGTCGCATAATGGTTGGCGGCCTGTTCCAAGATGGTGGTGGCGGGGCCAATGGTGCGAAAAAGCGTGGCGCCGACCTCGGAGGCGGCCTGCCAGGGCCAGGGCTGGGCATCGGCTACCAGCAGGATATCAGCGGGGCGGATATCGAGAAAAAGCAGAAGATCGGCGAGATGGGCGATTTCCAGGGTGGGTCGATCGGGTTGGCGGGTGAAGGCGCGAATGGCCTTCCGGGTGGGGCCAGGATTGGCGGCGGCCCATTCGAGCAGGGCGGGCCAGTCCGCGAGATCGACACCCTCCGTGGCGCGCAGCGCATGCAGAAAGGCCACAGCATTGGTGGTGAGCCGGCGTTCCGCGGACGGGGTGAAGAGGATGCTGGGGCTGTCCATGCCACGATGATGGCGTTGGATCGTGGACCTGGAAAGGATTTGTTGGGAGATTGCGGATGGGGGCCTTGATTGCGCGGGATGCACCGGTCTATATGCCGCGACCCTGGCGCCCCCCCCATGCGTGCCGGAAATGGTTCGGGGCTGTAGCTCAGTTGGGAGAGCGCCTGAATGGCATTCAGGAGGTCAGCGGTTCGATCCCGCTCAGCTCCACCACTCGAGCACTCGTGACCTCAGCCGGCACCGGCCCGCTCCCCCGCTCCCCCGCTCCATAGCCCCCTGGCCAATGATCGTGTCCCATGGGCGACGGGGTGGATCAGGGGGTGGAGGACGAATCGATAGAAAACGGGTAGGGTCCGGGAAAGGGCTCGACATAGGCGACGTGGCTGACAAAACCGTCTTGCGCGGTCCAGCGATGCAGATGCGCGGCGGCCGGCTCCATCACAAAGGCGCCGCGCGCCCCGGGTGCCAAGGTGAGTTCCAGCTGATGCGCGGTGGAAGGCGCTACGGAGCAGACGGCCTGCGCGAAGCGGGCCGTGATCGGGCGGTGTACATGGCCACAAATTATTCTTTCCACCTGCTTGTGGTGTTGCACCACAGCGCGGAATGCATCGGCATTACGCAGATTTATCTGGTCCATATAGCCGATGCCGCCGGCAAAGGGCGGATGATGCATGGCCAGTATGGTGGGCTTGCCGGGCACCGCCGCTAAAGTCCTGTCGAGCCAGTCTAGCCGTTCCGCGCACAGCTCGCCATGATTGGCGCCCTCCACCAGCGTATCGAGCATGACGATGCGCGCAGGCAAATCCTCGATCGCATATTGGATGAACCGGGGATGGCGAGCAACGCCGGGAAGCTCCGCCAGTTGCTTACGCAGCGGCACGCGCCGGTCATGATTGCCAGGGATGACATAGACCGGACATTCGATATGCCGGCGCAGCAACATTAGCAATTCCTGATACTCGTCCTCCTGACCATCGAAGGTGAGGTCACCGGTGAGCAGTAGCGCGTCGACATGCGGATACAGCCCGGCGACGGCGCGAAAGGCGCGTTCGGTCAGCATGTGAGTCTCCACCACCCGATAGGCGGCCTCGCCCTGGCGGCAGAGATGCATATCCGAGAGTTGGCAGATCAGCATGCGAGGATCCCGTTAGGCCCAGAAAACCGCGCGGCGTCGATGACGCACGACCATGATCAATCCAGGGTGGCAGATTTCTCGGCTGCGGCAAGTAAATCCTGCAGAAGCCGGGCCGGCTACGACCCGCGTTGCCCCGGCGCGACCGGGCCGCTCGGCGTCGGAATCCGCGTTTCCGGATTAGCCCAGACCGGGCGGCCCAAGTTCAGATCCTTCGCTTCCGTCACGGCCCCCGTAATGGCGCCGACACCGCCGCCGACCAGGCCGCCGACCACCGCACCCACCGGACCACCAACAAGCCCAAACGTAGCGCCCGTAGCCGCGCCCGCTACCGCGCCGCCCTGGACGCGCTCACGTTCATTGATTCCACACCCGGCCAGCAGAGCCAACATGCAGCTAGCGGAGAGGAGTGTTTTCGCGCTCATGTCTGTCTTCCTGATGTGTTTTTCGATCACGTCGATCTAACTATGTAGCCTCGCGCCGCATCCCATCAACCGCGTGTTCGATTAAATTCTTCGTCATCCTGGCTTCTTTGCCGTCCCACGCTGGTAACGGCTTACATGGCTGTGGGAGCAACATCGGTTCGGATACAATCAACTGAACGATAAAGTTGTTCGCTACAACAGGGGCCTAGAGCATGATCAGTGTTTCTATGAACACCGATCATGCTCTAGGCTGCGCGCCAAGACGCCGCCTGGGAGGGAAACCGCATGCCATCGACCGCCATCCCCTATTCGCCGATCCTGCATCGCCCGCCTTTACGCTGGCCGAACGGCGCGCGGGTCGCGCTCTGGGTGGTGCCAAATATCGAACATTACGAATATCTGCCGAAATATCAGCGCATCCGCGATCCGTGGCCACGTTCGCCGCACCCTGATGTGCTGGGCTATGCGCAGCGCGACTGGGGCAACCGGGTCGGGTTATGGCGGCTGTTCGATGTCACTGACGCGCTCGACATTCGCTGCACCGTCAGCCTGTCGATGTCCGTCATCCAACATTTTCCCGCTATCCTGGAGGGTATGGAAAAACGCAATTGGGAGCTGATGTCGCACGGCATCTATAACACCCGCTATCACTGGAACTTTACTCCGGACGAGGAACGCGCCGCGATGGAAGAATCGCGCGAGATCCATCGCCGGCTGACGGGGCGCGAACAGCGCGGCTGGTTCTCGCCCGCCATCACCAATACGCTGAATACGTTCGAGCTGGCCGCCGAAACGGGATATGATTACGTCGCCGATCTCTATCACGACGACCAACCCTTCCCAATCCGCACGCGCACGGGAAAACTGATCTCCATGCCGTATTCGGTGGATTTAAACGACGCCATTTTGCTGCGTCATGGCGAGGAGGGCGAAGAATTTGCGACGCAGATCCGCGATCATTTCGACACGGTCTATGCCGAGGGCGCCGAACAGGGAAGGGTGATGTGCATCGCGCTGCATCCCTACTGGGTGGGCCAACCGCACCGCATCCGCGCCTTCCAGCGCGCTATGGAATATATTCTTTCCCATACCGGCGTCTGGCTCACCACGGCGGCCGACATCGCGGATTGGTACAACGCCCAACACCTGCCGGCGATCGAAGCACATCTGGCGGCGCGGGAGGCGGCCAATGGCTGATAAAATCCCAAGCGATATCCCGCCCGCCGGCGAAGTGCGCGCGCCGGGCATGGATCACGCGCATTATCCCATTCGCCATTTGCCCGACGCGCCGCGTTTCGCCTGGCCCGATGGCGCGCGCATCGCCTTGACCGTCACCCTGATGCTGGATCACTGGGAGTTGGTGCCGGCAACGGGAGAAAGCCCCGATCCACGCATTGTCTCCCCGTTGGGAAAGTTCTTCCCAGACTGGCTGACCTGGAGCCATCGGCAATATGGCGCGCGGGTTGGTATTTTCCGCGTGCTCGATGCGCTAGACCGTTTCGCCATCATCCCTTCGGTCGCGCTGGGCACGGCGGCGGCACGGCATTACCCGGAACTGGTGGATGAATGCCTGCGCCGGGGCGCCTGTTTCATGGCGCATGGCTCGCACGCCTCGCGCCGGATCACCGCCAGGATGACCGAAGCCGAGGAGCGCAATTTTATCGCCGAAGCGCGCGCAGGCGTGCATGCGGCCACTGGCGCCGATCTGGTCGGCTGGTGCGGCCAGGATTTCAACGAATCAGCACGCACCCCGGCCTTGCTGACCGAGGCCGGCTTTACCTACACTACCGACTGGGCGAACGACGACCGGCCCTATCTACTCGGGCCGTATGGCAAGAACTCCCTGCTTGCCCTACCGCCACAGCCAGAATGGAACGACCTGGAGATCATGGGGCTGCGCCGTGTGTCGCCGCGGGTCTGGGCAGATAATATCGCGGAAGCATTCGATTATCTGCACGCCGAGGGCGGCGGGGTGTTCAATCTAACCTTGCATCCTTTTGTCACAGGGCAGGCGCATCGCATCCGCTATCTCCACGATGCGTTGCGCCGGGTGCTGGGCAAGGGACGGATCTGGCGCACCACCACCGACGAACTGGCGAAGGCCGCGCGCGCCCAGCTATAGCGGCCACACGATCATGCAGGAGGAACTAGCGATACTGACGCCCATTGCTCTGCCGAAGGCCCCCAGATAGGTGACGAAATTCAATGCGTTCGTCTCGCGCAGCAATGTCCCCGATCTCGTGGTCGGCGTGATTATCGGCGCAGCCTTCACCACCATCGTCGGAAGCCTAACGAGGGGCATCATCAACCCGATCATCGATCGTGGTCTTCGGCGGGGTGGATTTCTCCAATATATTTTTCTCCCTCGACGGTAGAAAATTTCTTCCGTCGCGGATGCGTTGAAGGCCGGCGCGCCGACGGTGAATTTGGGATTGTTGATCAACGCAGTGATCCAGTTCTTGATCGTGGCGTTCGTGATCTTCTGGGTGGCGAAGGTGATTGCCCGCTTCACTGCCAGGGAAAGAGCCTCCGCGCTACTCCGGGGGCCGACGCCGACGGAAGCCTTACTAACCGAGATTCGTGACGTGCTGAAACAGAACGGTTAAAACGTACTCTGGCGACGTTAATCTTCGCGCCCCTTGGGGCGAAAGCGCGATCGACTTCCCCCGTTCTCATCGGAGGAAGCGATGCGCGGTCTGCGTCTGTTTCTGGCCGCCCACGTCTGGGCGAAGACCGGGGTGGTTCTGCGGGTTCCCACACCAGGACAGCCCATCAAACCGGTTGCCCTATTGGAGGACAGTGATCCAGTACACACCAGCAAGCTACCCGCGGCAGCGCCGGCAGCGCGTGCCCAGTAGCTCACCGTCGAGTGGTTGCTAAAGTATGCGCCGCCGCTAAACAACATCGAACGGGTCTGACACGACCTCAAGCCACATCATCATGCGCATCAGACGCTCGCCGATCTCGATGTTCTCAGGACGGCAATCCACTACGCCGTCGATACACGCAATCAGCAGCCCGGAGCAGAGACGTTGGTCAAAATACGAAGCCCGACTTAGCAAGTCGCTACGGTGTTTCCCCATAGCCGCAGTAAAGCTAATGATACTTCACTGGACGACAATCAGCTCTGCCATGACGCCCTTACCGCCAAGCGGCAAACACTACACAGGCGCGATCTTCCCGGTGTGCCGCCCCGTTGCGAAACGCCGAGATCGGTGGCTACATTGACTTGGTGGCGGCCACGTGGGCCGGTCATCGGGGGAATCCCAGATGAATACGCAAGCCCGCCGGCACCGCGCGCTGATCAACATCGCGCATGGCGTGACGCATTACAGCCATCTGATCCTGCCCACGGCCGTGCTGGCCATGTTAGCGCCAGGTGGGGCTTTCGGCAGCGATTACGGCCATGTGCTGGAGCTTTCGACGTTCATGTTCATCCTCTATGGCCTACTCTCCCTGCCGCAAGGCTGGTTGGCGGAACGGTTGGGCCGCAAGACCATGATGAGCCTGTTTTTCCTCGGCACAGGCGCTTCGCTGATCACCACCGGGTTTGTCGATAGCAGCCTCTGGCTGGCGGTCACGCTAACCGGTGTGGGCGTGTTCACCGCCATCTACCATCCCATTGGCACGGCCATTCTAGTGGACGCGGCGGGCGATGAACCTGGTCGCGCACTGGGGTTCAATGGCATGATCGGAATTTCCGGCGTGGCGCTGGCGCCTATGCTAACAGCTTTCTTCGCGCAGTATCTGGGTTGGCGCGCGGCCTTCATGCTGCCGGGCCTCGCCTGTATTGTGATCGGTGTTATGTGGCTGCGCACGCCGGCGATCGAGGGCCATTACAGCGTCACCAGCAGGCCATTTCCGGATATCCCACCGGCTGTGGTGCGCCGCGCCGTGGGAGTGTTGCTGTTGCTCGCCCTGCTTTCAGGCCTAGTGTTCAACGCCTATACTCTGCTGATTCCAAAATTGATGGCTGAGCGTCTAGCGCAAGGCCGGTCAGACATGTTGCCTTGGGTGGGGATGGCGGCATTTTTTGTAATGCTGTGCGGCGCGGCGACGCAATTCGCGATTGGCCGGCTGATCGATCGCATGACATTGAAACGCATTCTGCTGCCACTGTCCGTCATGCTGGTGGGCGGGCTGCTGGTGGTATCGGTGGCGCAGGATTGGGCGGTGATCCCGGCCAGTGGCATTGTAGCTGCGGTTCTGTTTGGTCAAGTGACAGTAAACGAGACGATGACCGCACGTTATATTTCTCCACCATTGCGGGCGCGGCTCTATTCCATTCGTTTTTTTGTTGGCTTTTTGGGATCGGCAGCTGCGCCCTTCATCATCGCCATCCTGTTAGGTCATTTCGGCGATCTGGCGGCGGTCATCCTGGCACTGGCGGGGTGTTCTATCCTGTCGCTTGCAGCGGCCCTGGCCTTTCCCGACCGCAAGGAGGAACTAGCGCCCGAGCTTTGGGCCTTGGCGCGCACAGCGCCCGAGTAGACCGATACGCGGGTCCATCGCAGGGTTACAGTCGTCACCGCTGGCATGATGCAGGGATCGCTACCACGATCACGCCCCAGCCCGTGTCTATCAGTGGTTCTCGTGTGCTTGCCCTTGGTCTGCTTGGGGGCCAGCCGTATCCCAACAGCCATCCTACTATCGGCCTGCAAGATGTTCTCGTAAGTCAGTGCTGCCACTTCCCCCACACGCAGCCCTTCGTAATGCGTACGAAGCAGCATCACCCCGTTGCGTAGCTTATGGCGTGTCGTCAGTCTGAACATAGATGAGCTCCGGCGCGGTCGTCTCTTCATCTTCGCTCTTGTTCCCCAGCCTACCGGCACGTGGTAAAATAGAGCCTTCACTTAGTTTACCGCGCACACTTCCTGAACCACCTCCGGTTCAGGCGGGCTTTTGCGCGAGCGTCCTGATGTTAGATTCGACGTCGTGGGATCAATGCCATATCATGACGCATGAGTGTAAGCGTGGCGCCAGCCGGATTGTTCAGGATCAGTGGTCGGCAATGGCTAATTTTGCTGATGGTGCAGCTCTCGACCCTGCTGTTCGGCATGGCCATCACCATCGCCAATGTAGTGCTGCCGCAGATGCGGGGCGCGCTGTCGGCGACGCAGGATGAAATTTCCTGGGTGATCACGCTCAATCTGATCGCCACGGCCGTCGCCACGCCGATTACCGGTTGGCTGGCGACACAGTTTGGGTGGCGAGATTTATTGTTCTGTTCGGTCGCCGGGTTCGCCGCATTTTCATTTTTGTGCGGACTGGCCAATAGCCTAGAAACGCTAATTATCTTCCGCGTCGGCCAGGGTGCATTTGGGGCACCGATCATGCCATTAGGACAGGCCATTTTACTGGCAAGCTTCCCCCGCCACTTGCATGCGACGGTGATGGTGATCTGGGGCATCGGCAGCGTGTTCGGGCCAGTCTTCGGGCCGATCATCGGCAGTATGGTTGCTGAGATTTATAACTGGCGGGGGGCATTCTTTGTGATTGTACCCCCCTCTATCTGTGCCATGATCTGCATCTGGTTCGCGCTGTCGGACCGCACAGAACGCGGCACCACCCGGCTGGATTGGACAGGGTTTCTCGCGCTGTCAATGGCCATGGCGGCAACACAATTGGCGCTCGATCGCGGGCAGCGGATGGATTGGTTCGAGTCCACAGAAATTATCCTTGCAGCACTGATCGCCGGGGTGGCATTTTGGATTTTTACCGCACATTGCTTGACGGCTTCGCAGCCTTTTCTCGATCCACGTTTGCTGCTCGATCGCAATTTTTCTGTGGGACTGGTTCTGGCGTTTTTCCTGGGCATGCTTAGCGTGGTCAGTCTCGTATTGTTTCCCGCCTTGTTGCATGATTTGCGTGGCTACCCTGACAGCACCATAGGCACGCTGATCGCCGCACGCGGCATTGGCAATTGGTTGGCCTTCTTTATCCTGATCCCGTTTACCCGCCGGGCTCCGCGCACGGCACTAGCTTGCGGGCTGATCGCTCAGGCGGTCGCGGCATGGTCAATGGCGCAGCTTGATATTAATGTCTCTAGCTTCGATGTATTCTGGACTAACGTGCTGAATGGGTTTGGCTTTGGCCTCGCCTATACGCCGATGACGGTGCTGACTTTTACCACCCTTGCACCGAAGCATATAACCGAGGGCACCGCGATTTTTACCCTGGTCCGGAATTTTGGATCATCTGTTTTTGTGTCTATTGTGATTGCGCTGTTGGTACGTTCGACCGCAATCAATTATGCCGTGATGAGCGAGTTTATCAGCCCCTATAATAAAATCTTGCTCTATCCTGAGCTGCCAGGAAGCTGGGGGCTGGATGCGACCATCGGACTGCTGCGGTTGGCCAACGAAATCCAGCGGCAAGCGGCAATGATCGGCTATATCAACGCCTTCTATCTGATGGCGCTGACCTCTGCTCTGCCTATTCTCCTTGTTCTGCTCATGCGCCCTCCGCCGCGCTAAAGGGTGTGAGATGTCGGCGTTAAGGAAAAACAGGCGATCTTCCCCAATAAGTGATCCAGCCGCACAGCAACTAATGAAAGTCACGGGAGCGTGGCACGATACGCTGATTGGGTGGATGAGATACAGAGATTTCTTCGGACATACCCACGGCTTCGACCAGAGCCAGCATCGCGGACCGATTTTCCAGCCGATCGGCAATGATATGCACCACCCCTTCCGCACTGCGCTGCACCTGCCCGTGCACGCCCAGCACCGTGGCGCCTACCACGGCGCGACGATAGGTTTCCAGCAAGCTGGCCCAGACGACGATGTTGGCGATGCCGGTTTCGTCTTCCACAGTGATGAAGACCACCCCCCCACCCCCGGGGCGTTGGCGCACCAGCACCACACCGGCAAGGATGACACGGGCGCCTGCCTTTTTGCCGGTGGCCTCGGCGCAGGAAAGTACGCCTTCGGCAGCCAGGGTTGTACGCAGGAAGCGCAGCGGATGCGCTTTCAGCGACAGGCCTGTGGCACGATAATCTGCGATGACATGCTCCCTCGTTGGCATCACAGGTAGCGCCACCTCGCGTGTTACGTGCGAAGACGGCGCGAACAGCGGCAGATCGGGCGCGTCGGGAATGCCACGCACCTGCCACAACCCGATGCGGCGATCGAGACCCATTGAACGCAGCGCATCCGCATCCGCCAACGCCACCAGCGTCGCGCGCGGCAATGGCAGACGGGAAAGATCGGCGAAGGTTTTTGGGCGCTGCTCGGTCACAACGCTGGCCCAGTCTTCCCGAAAGCCGGTGATCAGCCTCAGGCCGAGACGCAGGGTGGCGTTTGCTTCCAAGGTGCAATCCCAGGCGCTGGCGATCACATCCACGCCGCGCACCGAAACCCCGTGCTCGCGCGCGTCGCGCACGATCTGCGCCGGAGCGTAGAAGCCCATAGGCTGGGAATTTAACAAGGCACAGGCAAACGCCGCCGGGTGGTGGCATTTTAGCCAGGCGGAGGCATAGACCAGCAGCGCGAAACTCGCCGCGTGTGATTCTGGAAAGCCATAGGTGCCAAACCCCTCGATCTGGCGGAAGCAGCGTTCGGCAAAATCCCGGTCATAGCCGCGTACCACCATGCCGCCGACCATCTTGTCGAAAAAGCTGTGGATAGTGCCCTTGTTGCGAAACGTCGCCATGGAGTGGCGCAACGCATTGGCTTCCTCCGACGTGAAACATGCCGCCTCCATGGCGATGCGCATCGCCTGTTCCTGGAATAATGGCACCCCCAATGTCTTGCCCAGCACGCGTTGTAATTCATTCTCCGGGCCATGGTCCGGGGCTGGCGAAGGATAATGCACGGCCTCAATCCCCTGGCGGCGGCGTAGATAGGGATGCACCATGTCGCCCTGGATCGGGCCGGGGCGGACAATCGCTACTTCGATGGTAAGGTCATAGAAATTGCGCGGCTTCAGACGCGGCAGCATCGCCATCTGCGCCCGCGATTCCACCTGGAACACGCCAACTGAATCGCCCTGACACAGCATGTCGTAGGTAGCGGGATCATCGCGCGGAAGATCGGCAAGATCGGCTATGCCGATCAGCGCGAAGGCCTTACGGATACAGGTGAGCATGCCTAGGGCAAGAATATCCACCTTCATGATGCCCAAGGCGTCGATATCGTCCTTGTCCCATTCAATGAAACTTCTCCCCTTCATCACTGCATTGCCAATGGGAACGATTTCGTCGAGACGCCCCTTGGTCAGCACGAAACCACCGACATGCTGAGAGAGATGGCGTGGAAACCCGACCAGTTCGCGAGCCAGGGTGAGTGTACGCCGCAGCGCTGGGCTGGCGGGATCAAGACCGACTTCGCGCACACGTTCTTCCGGCCACAGATCGCTGCTGCTATGCCACGCCTGCCCAGCCAGCGCAGCGGTAATATCTTCGGAAAATCCCATCGCCTTGCCGACATCGCGGATGGCACTTTTTGGACGGTAATGAATCACTGTCGCCGCAATGCCGGCACGATGGCGGCCATAGCGCTGATAAATATACTGGATCACCTCCTCGCGCCGTTCATGCTCGAAATCGACATCGATATCTGGCGGCTCGCGCCGCTCGGCAGAGATGAAGCGTTCGAACAGAAGATCAACCTCGGTGGGATTGACAGCAGTGATGCCGAGGCAATAGCACACCGCCGAATTTGCTGCCGAACCGCGCCCCTGGCACAGAATATTTTTTCCGCGCGCATAGCGAACGATGTCATGCACGGTGAGGAAATAGCGCGCATAGGCAAGCTTCGCGATCATCGCCAGCTCCTTGCCCAGGAGAGCGCGCAATTCCATCGGGATGCCCTCTGGGAAACGTTGCCCCGCCCCCGCCCAGGTAAGGACGGCCAGATGGTCATCCGGTGTGACGCCAACCGGTATCGGTTCGTCGGGGTATTCATAGGATAGTTCGTCCAGGGAAAACCGACAGCGAGCGGCAATCTCCAGGGAACGCGCCACCGCATCCGGGTACGCATGAAATAGCCGCACCATTTCCGCTGGCGCTTTCAGATGGCGCTCAGCATTGAGTTGCAGGGCAAGCCCAGCGCGGTCGATCGTGGTACCGAGGCGTGTCGCTGTTAGTACATCGGCCAATGGGCGACGCTCTGGCGCATGATACAGTACGTCGTTGGTGGCCACCATCGGCGCAGGCATGGTCGCCAGGATCGCAAGTCTTGCCGCATCATCCGCGCGATGACGACGGGCAGCGGCAAGATAGGTTTGTCCGGGAAAATCCCTGTTTATTATTTTGACGGCAGCGATGCAGGGATCATCCAGCACAGGCGGGGGAACGATAATAAAAATCTGTCCTTCGCCATGCCCCATGAGATCGGCATAGTCCAGAAAGCAACGAGCAAATTCTTTCGCTTCCGGTGAGGTCTCGCCATGTTGCGAGCGCAGCTTGCCTAAGGTGAGTAGGCGTGTGAGGCGACCCCAGGCCGCACGGTCGGTTGGGTAGCACAGTATATCCGGGGTGCCGCCCCGGAAGACCAATCGTGCCCCTGGCAACAAACGTGTCCCGACCCGCTTTGCCGCTTCGTGCATGCGCACCACGCCGGCCACTGTATTGCGATCCACGATGCCGATAGCAGCCAGTCCCAACGCAGCCGCCGTCACTGCCAATTCATCTGCCAATGAGGCGCCGCGCAGAAAAGAGAAAGCGCTGGAGATGTGTAGTTCGGCGTAGCTCACCCGAACAGCCCATGCAGAAACCAGCGCGGTATGTATGCGTTCCTATGCAGCCCGGCCCGAAATACCCAGAACCGGGCACCATCCATATCTTCCACTCGGTAATAGTCGCGGATCAAATCGGTCTCTGGTCGGTGGGTTACAGGCGTGGGGGGATTTCGCTCCCGCCACCACTCAACAGAAATACGCTCCGGTCCGGTTGCAATGCGTATCCGGTGCCATCGCCTCCGCCAGCGGAACAGGGTGGGCGGATCGTCTGGCGCCTGGGCCGTCACCTCGATCGGTTCCGGGCGGCGCAGCAAGCGGGTAGGGCGGGGCTGCGTCGGATCGCGTTGCCAGGGAGATGTTTTTTCCAAAGCAGGCAGGCGTTGCACGACGCGTTCGGGCACATGGCTGGCATAGAGGGCCGGACGCCAGATTCTCTCTGGACCGATATCGTTGGATAGCCGATCCACCACCGTCGCCAGCCGACCCAATTCATCCGCCACAGCAAAGGCTTCCACCTGCACGGCGGAAAGCGGCGCCGCGTCATCAGCAGTGAAATGAATGGCCTCTACGCCAAAGCCGGGATCGACAGTTTCCAGCTTCATGCTCAGCAGCTGCGCCACAATGGCGGGATCACGCAACGGGCGGGCGGTGGCGATGGTGATGTTCTGTACCGCGTTGTCCACGCGGAAGAAGCGCGCGGTGAAGCGCAATCCGCCTTGACCAACCGCGGCCAAACGCAAGCACAGATGTTCCGCCAGTAAAGACAATGCACGGGACAAATCTTCCGCCGTCCCGATGGGTTCAATGGGCGAAAAAATTTCCAAAAGCGGGGCAGGTGGGTGCGGCCAGGATACGGCTTCCACTAGGCATCCAAAAGCCTGATCCAACCGCAGCACCGGCAGCATGCCAAAGCGCGCGGTCACCTCCGCTCGCGGGAGCCGTGTCAGGTTTTCTACGGTTCGTACACCCAGCCGACGTAAGCCCGCGATGCTCCGTTCATCCAGACGCAGCGCAGTAATGGGCAGCTGGGACAACGCATCGGCTTCCTGCCCATTAGGGATGATCGCGCCGTCACGGGTTTGTGTGCGAGCCAGCGCCCAGGCGGCACCGAAGGTGCCGGCAATGGCCATGCACGCGGGAATGTTCTGACGCGCGAGGCGGGCACGGATATCTACTAACAGTTCTGGTTCACCGCCAAGTAAATGCGCACACCCAGAAATGTCCAACCACAACCCGTGATCCTGTTCCGTATCGATGGCCGCCAGCGGCGTATATCGCTCTGCCCAGGCGGCGAGCGTGCGCAACGTAGCGATGTCAGCGGCCGGGTCTGCTTCCAGTGCGAGCAGATTTGGGTAAAGGGCACGGGCACTGGTCAGTGTCTGGCCTGGTGCCAGCCCGTCGGTTTCCGCCGCCACCGCGACTAAAACCCTCTGCCCTCGAACAGATTCAACCGCAACCAACGGCTTGTCCGCAATCGGCGCTTGCCGCAATCGCATGATCGGCCAGTGTGGCAACCACACGGACAGGATGCGTCTTTCCATCCCCAGCCTCCATCAACCATGATCCTGTCCGCCCGCCGCGCGTATATATCAGCTCTACCCGCCAGCGCCCGGCGGGTGCGGGGGCCAGATGCCAACGTGTGGCGGCGGCACTGGCCTGGCGATCCGGCACGCGGTTGCCATGCGGCCAGCGGCGTAGCAGGAAAGCGGTGATGCAATGCTTTTGAGTGGCAAATGCCAGCCGGCGGGAGGCCACCCGACTCAGATTCCCAACCTCCCCCACCACGGCGGCAAAGCCCCCCGCGCACAGCGCAATCTCCATCGCTGCCAGCACGCCAACGTCATCGCGCGGGTTCACCAGAACTAATCGAGTGGGATCGAGACCTTGAAGGCCGGGGGGATAGAGGTCGGCCATGGTGGCGGCCCATAGTACCGACGTTCGGGCCTGGGTATGCCCGCAGATGCCCCCGATCAAGGTGGCGGCGAAGGCGGCTGGCAATTCCCCTGTCTCTGCCCCTCGGCCTTTGGCACCAATCTCATGTAATGCGCCAAGCGACAGGCCGGCATGGGGAAAGCAGCTATCCACCCGTGGATCTCCGAAAGGGAGCATGCCGGCGCGTGTCGGAGCCGGCTGACATCGCTCCCGCAGAAAGGCCAGATGTGTTGGCGAGGTCCGACCCGGCGCCGGCTTCACTAGCAGCGAGACAGGGGGACAATCAGGGGTGACGACAAGACAGGGGGGGGTGTGAGGGGGCATGACCAGGAACATGTGTGTTCCCTATTTGTTCTATAACTAATATATGCGAGTCAAGCCCGGTAGTGCCTCAGTTTGAATAAACCCTCTCCTCCCCATACAGCGTGGCGGACTCTATGGCCTACCCCCGCGTGCGCGTCCGATGTGTCCCCCTGCTACTCTGGGTTGTTAAGCTGACTCGGTTGATCGGTTGACGCTGTTGATCGAAGTGATGATGGATGGAGCCATGCACGGCAGAGAATTTGTGTAGCGTCCCCATGTGCCGGAAGCACAGCATCGCCCGCTCGCGTCGCCAGAATGGCTGGTGCAGACATGGCGGGCCACGTTGGCGATCTTACACAGGGCCGCGCCATAACAAGCACCTCGGGGGAGTTGTCCAAATATTTGCCCGGGTTCCGCATCGCGGACGACCACAGCCCGCCAGAGGTCAATGCCTAGTCACCCAGAAGGTGCCCTTCGCAAAACTTAAAAATCTACTGCGAAACGCCGCCGCCCAAACCGCCCAAACAGTCTGTGCCGCAGCCAGCCAATTACTCAGAGCCTTCACCCCAGACGAATGCCAT
>CAMBMS010000021.1 GCA_945868845.1 Asaia bogorensis
GAATTAAATCCGCAAGGCACCGTCATCTGATGTACCCACCGGACGTGTCATAGAAACATGTCCCGAATGCCCATACACACTGAGATTCAAGGTAAATTCGGCCGAGGCGTACAAGAAAACTCGCACTCATCCCGGGAATCCGGATTAAAATAGTGATTTATTTAGAGGTCCCCTAGCTTGACGGAGTGGTTTATCACCCGGAACAATGACGCGGCGTGTCAAACAGTGTCATAAACACCAACAATCGGAGGAAATAACAATGGGCTTTAACCGCCGTCTCGCCTTGGCATCCGCTGGAGCCTTGGCCACTACATCCCTGCTCACATCCCTGCCCGCCGGGGCGCAATCGGCGGATGACACCGCCGTTGCGCAAGCTTTGGAGGAGCTGCGCCTTGCCATGCTAAAACCTGACAAAGCGGCGTTCGAGCGAATTTGTGCACCGCAACTCAGCTATGGCCATTCGGCTGGCAAGATTGAGACCAGGGCGGAATTCATCGCCGCGTCCACCAGCGGCAAAAGCTCTTGGACCAGTCTGAATTTCGACAAGCGCAGCATCCAGATGGTTGGCAATAATGCAATTGGCCGCTTCATGCTGACCGGGCAGACCCTGAGTGCAGGTAAGACCACCGACATCAATATTGGCATCCTGACCGTCTGGGTGAAGCAGGGAGGCAACTGGAAATTGCTGGCGCGGCAGGCTTACCGAGTCTGATGGTGGATAATTAACGATCGGCGCGGTGGCGGACCACCGCGTCTTCGTTCCATTCTAGACTGAGTACCAGCGTGTCGGGCGGACTCCCAAAGAGTGCGGCTTCCGAAGGGCGACGGAACCTGGCGCCCAGGTCTTTTGGGTATCCCTCCCTGTGGATCCCCCCACTGGAACTTTTGCGATTACCCGAACCCAGTCGCTTGGGGAGTTGGATGCTGTCGCGGTGTTCCATGCCACCTTCCAATAGGTAGCTGATAATCTTGATCCCGGCATGGAAATACGACTTGTTGCCGATCCCGCGCATGGTCTGGGAACGGTAGTGATCGACGAAGACGAACGGCCGGATCGTCTCACGGCCTGCTGTGGGCAATGTCCGGTGGAGCCGCATGCCGCGGTCATCGATCACGCGGTGAGTGACCAGAACCGTCTGGATGGCACGTTTCATCATTGTCGATCCTGGTTCCTGCAGCACGATAGCAGCGAAGGCCACACCCGCCCTGCCGTTCGGCCTGCGTTGGGAACACAGCGCGCGCTTCTCCCTTCCACGGCATCCGATCCATCGCATCTCCGACCATGTATGCAAAACTATCGTCCACCGCCGCCGCCGACCCACGGAACCCGCGTGGATGCTCCTTCGCTCCTTGCCCTCGGAGGGCCGTAGGCCGATGATTGCCCAGATCAACCAGGGAGGGATAGATGAGACTGAAAGATAAGGTCGCAATCGTGACCGGCGGCGCGCATGGCATGGGCGAGGCGGAAGCCCGGTTATTCGCCAAGGAAGGCGCGGCAGTCGTCATCGCAGACTTACTCCAAAAAGAGGGCGAGGCTGTTGCCGCCGATATTTCGGCCAACCAGGGCCGGGCAACATTCGTGAAAACAGATGTGACGTCAGAAACGGCGTGGAACCATCTGATCGCGACCACCATCGCAACTTATGGCAGGCTCGATATCCTGGTGAACAACGCCGGTATCAGCGGCAGCTCAGTCGGAGACGAACTGGCACTGGCGGGATGGGAAAAACTGATGGCGATCAATGCGACCAGCGTATTTTTGGGAACCACCCGCGCGGCAGCCGAGATGGCAAAGACCGGCGGCGGCTCGGTGGTTAATATTTCGTCCATCATGGGTTTCATCGGCGGCGCGGACAGCCATCCCGGCTACAGTGCGTCTAAGGGCGCGGTGCGTATCTTTACCAAGACCGCTGCGGTGCGGTTCGGACCGACAGGCGTGCGAGTGAACTCCGTCCATCCAGGCTATTTGCCGCCGATGCTGAACAATACCAATGCCGCCGGACGCAACTCCAAGGCCGCTGTGACGCCACTGCGGCGCCTAGGGGAGGTGATGGACGTCGCCTATGGCGTGCTGTTCCTGGCTTCTGATGAGGCATCCTTCATCACTGGCACTGAACTGGTGATCGACGGCGGCTATATCGCGCAGTAAGCGGCGACTGTCTTTGTCCGCACCATCATCCTTGGGAACGAAGGTGTCGGTACGCTGCCGCTGCATCCGGATGATTTATCCATAGCAGGACGCCCATGCTGACTGTCATTCTTAAGAACGCCTTACTTGGCGCCATAATTCCTGATATTGCTCTGAGCCAGCCGCTCAGCCAGGTGACATGAATTTGGGATCTAATCCCACTTGATGCATAGTAGGACCCGCGTGGTCTTCGCCCGGCTCAGGCAGCGAATTCGGGACTGAGAGCATGTAACCCGTCCGTGGGACCCACGAACGACAACAGAGGTGCGACGATGCGACCGAACAAGATCAAACAGATGTGGCAAGCCAGACACTGCGTGACGTTGGGCTGGCTTTCCGTGTCTCACGGGTTCACGGCCGAGGTCATGGCGCGGCAGGGTTTCGATGCGCTATGCGTCGATCTGCAGCATGGCACCTCCGAAATGAAAGATGTCGGGCCCATGTTGCAGGCGATCTCGCAGACCGATACGGTGCCGGTCGTGCGGGTCGCGTGGAACGAGCCGGCGGCCATCATGAAGGCCTTGGACCTCGGCGCCTATGCGATCATCGTGCCGCTGGTGAATAACGCTGCGGAAGCGGCAATGGCGGTGGCCGCGTGCCGCTATCCGCCGGTCGGCATCCGCTCGAACGGGCCGGTGCGTGCAGTGTATTATGGTGGCGCCGACTACGTGGCCAACGCTAACGACGAAATCGTTGTCATGGCCATGATCGAGACGAAGGAAGGGATCGCCAACCTCGATGCGATCTGCGCCACGCCGGGCCTTGACGCCGTCTATATCGGGCCGGCCGACCTTTCCTTCGCGCTGGGCATGGCGCCGCGCGCCGATAACCCCGACCCGCTGCATCTCGCCACCTGCGACAAGATCTTGGCGGCGGCGCACAGGCACGGCATCAAATGCGTCATGCACTGCGCCGGCGCGGCGTTCGCAGCAGGCGCGGTGAAGCGCGGCTTCGACATGGTGATGCTGACATCCGATCTGTCGTGCATGGTCGCCGGCGCAAAGGCGCAGCTCGACGAGCTGAAGTCCAAGACGGTCTGAACGCGACCGGCGCGGCCGAGCTACTCCCCGATCTTTGGAAAGATTTCGGAGTGATTTAAGCTACGCCCCCGTCAGCTGATTGGTCTCGTTGCTGTTGAAGTAGACTACGGCGGGCCGTTGTCCACGATGAGCGGCGTGGGGCCGCTGATGGTTGTAGAAGGTGATCCAGCGCCCGACGCCTGCCTTGACCTACGATCCGGTTTCTTAAGCATGCAGATAGTTGCACTCATACTTCAAGGATTACCTCAGGCCCTCGATGAAGATGTTGTCGAAATAGCGCCCCTTGCCATCCATCGAGATCCGGCAACCGACCCTTTGCAGCCGGTCGGTCCAAGCGAGGGACGTGATCTGGCTGCCCTGATTCGTGTTCAAGAATTCGGGCGGGCCCGTGTCTCTTGCCCGGCTTCCTTCTCCTCCAGGGTCCAAACTAAAATAGTCGATAGACCACTCTGAAGGGGCAGATCACAACCACCATCATCGACAGCTGGATGTCTCGAACCGCGAAAAATATCCGAGTTCGATATAAGTGGTCCGAGGATGCCTGAACCCCTATCAGTTGGGTTTTATGAAGGAGGGAGGAGGTACAGTTTTCCACATCACCTTACCCCCTTCTTCGTAAGAACCAAGTTAATGGGCTCTAAGGGGGCATCGCCCTTAGCGCGGAACGGGGAAGCGCCCCGACCTTACTTCCGGCAAATCCTGCTCAACAGAACCCGATATAATTCATTGCTGGCCGAACAGGGGCGCGGGCTGGCGCCAACGGAGCGTCAGTGGCGAATGATCTGGATCGGCTCCGTCACACCCGCGCCGCTGTGCGTTCGCCGAACAATCCTTGTGGGCGCAGCCACAGCGCGCCCAGCAGCAGCAGGCTGGACACAACGATCGACACGCCGGAGCCCAGCACTGGGTCGAGGTATCCCGATGCCAGGCTGTCAGCTACGCCGATTACCATGGCGCCGACGATGCAGCCGGGGATCGAATTCAAGCCGCCGATGATGACGATGGGAAACACCTTCAGCCCCACCAGCGCGGTGCCGAACCCTCCGCCGGAGACGATGCTCCATAGTACCCCCGCCACAACCGCAATGATCGCCGCCAACCCCCAGCTCAACGCCACGTGCCGCTCGACATCTATGCCGACGGACGCCGCCACCCGTGGATCAGCCGCGATCGCGCGCAGCGCCAGCCCCGTGCGGGTGCGCTGGTAGAACCAGCTCACCGCCACGACGCAGAACGCAGCGACTGCGGCCGAAAATAGCCGCTCCGGCGGCAGGACCAAGCCGGATATCTCGATGTAATCCGCATCGACCGGCGAAGCGATCGCATTCGGCGTACTCTTGAAGATGATCGGCCCGACCCCGCGCAACAGCGTACCCAGGCCAAGCGTCAGCATGATCATCGGCATCATCGACCACCCGGTCGCGGCGCGGCGCATCATGGGCCGCAGCGCCACGCGGGTGAAAATAACGGCCAGCGCGACCAGCGCCAGCGCTGCGAACCCCACCGCAAGCAGCAATCCCGCAACCCCGGCGCGCGCCAGGCCGAAACCATGCAGAAAGCTGGAGGTTAGCAGCGCGCCGAACATCATCCATTCGCCGATAGCGAAATGAATCGCACGCGATGATTTATAAACGACCACGAATGTCAGCGCGACCAGCGCATAGATGGCACCCGCCAGTGCCCCATACACGACCAGCCAGACGAAATATCCCACGACCCCGTTCGGCCGACGGGATCGTCAGGCCAGCCAACGCTGGCGGCGGCGGCTACGCTTGACGTCGCGATAGGAACGGCGCGTGCCCGCGTCGTTCAGGCCAAGATAGGACTCGCGGATTTCCGCATTTTCGCGCAACTCCGCTGCCGACCCTTCTAAAGCGATGCGTCCAGTTTCCATGACATAGGCATGATCAGCAATCGCCAATGCCAGTGCCGCGTTCTGCTCGACTAGCAGTATCGTACGGTTCCCCTCGTCGCGCAGCCGCGCAATGATCCGAAAGATATTCTCCACGATCAGCGGCGCTAGGCCGAGCGAGGGCTCGTCAAACAGGATAACACTCGGATCCGACATCAGCGCCCGTCCGATGGCGAGCATCTGCTGCTCGCCCCCCGAAAGATAGCCGGCAGCCTGGCGGCGGCGCTCCTTCAGAAGGGGAAAGTACGTATAGACCTCTTCGATGCTGCCGCGGATCTTCGGCAAATTCGACCGCGTATGCGCGCCGACGATCAGATTTTCCTCGACGGACAACCCCTCGAACACGCGCCGCCCTTCGAACACCTGCGCGACGCCGCCGGCGACGATATCGTGCGGCCCCATATGGTCCAGCCGCTTGCCATCCAACTCAATGCTGCCATGCGTCACCGCCCCGCGCTCGGCGGCGAGTAGCCCAGAAATGGCCTTCAGGGTCGTGGTCTTGCCGGCACCATTGGCGCCCAGCAGGGTGGTGATCTTGCCATTATGCGCAGTGAAGGAAACGCCCTTCAACACCAGGATGGTTCCGTCAAACACGACCTCGATGTTGTTTACGTTGAGCATGGTCTGATCCCGAAAAAGAAGACGAGAAACAAGATAGGCGCCGAGCCGGCTGCGTCCGCCGGCCCGGCCATAGCTTAGCCGCCGGCCTTTACGTGCCGCAGAACCAACTCGCGATAGCCACGCATCCAGTCCCCGTCTGCCACATACTTGCCCCCTTTAATCTGGAAGATCCTTACCCAGCCACCACCTTCGTGGTCTTCGGGTGTGATTTCCATTGGGCCCATGATACCGCCTAGGGTAAAGTTTTTGATGCTTTCAAAGCCCTGTCTTACCTCTACGCCAGTAGGCTGCTTGCCACCATTAGCGGCGATCGCAAGACGAATCGCTTCGACATGCAGGGAGACATTCTGGACGCCGCGGTTGTAGTAGGTGGTGTTATTCATCACCGATGCATCCTTGCCGTTCTTCTTGTACATGGCGCGGATTTCGTCCAGGATCGGATAATCCGGGCCCACGCCCGTGAATTGCATGGTGTAGTAGCCTTCCACCGCATCCATGCCACCACCCGCGGCGATATCGGCTTCCGAAGCGGCCCATACCAGCCCGAGCACTTTATTCAGAGGGAAGCCGGAGCGCTTCATTTCTTTCATCATCACCGCCGGTGCGCGACCGAACAGATGGGCGATCACGAAGTCCGGCTTGTAGCGGCGCGAGATATCCAGAATCTGCGCGCCCATTTCGATTCCAGGCGCGGGCACCGCGAAGGTACGCAATTCGAACCCTTCCAGGGCATGAATGTCCTTGATGACGGGCAGTGGTTCCATGCCGGCGGGGTTGTCGTAATAAAGATAGGCGATCTTCTTGCCCGCTAGTTTGCCGCCCAGCTTGCGCTTGGCGAATTCCATCGCGGCCCCGCCTTGCGACCAATAAGTAGCTGCTGCCGGGAACACGTAAGGATATGCTTTGCCGTCTGCCGCAGCGGCCGAGCCAAAGCCCGGCGAGGTCCCGGGGATCCGGGCTTGCTCCAGACGCGGTCGTAGCGCCAGCGCCTGCGGAGTACCCCAGATCAGGTAGGATACGACCCCCATCTGCCGATGACGCTCGAAAGCCTCGATAGCCGGCGGAACCTGATAGTTGTTGTCGATCTCATTGAGAACGATTTTGTAACCGCCGACACCGCCTTTGGAATTGATCACTTCAACATAGTCGTGCTCGGCCGGACAGAAGGTAGTTCCCGTGATCTGCGTTGGGCCAGTGCGGTCGCACTGCATTCCAATAAGGATTTCACCCTTGAATTGCTGCGCCGCTGCCGGTGACCCAATCAGGCCCATTGCGATGCTGCCACCAAACAGCAAAGCCGCTCTTGGTAAGACTCGTCTTGTTATCAGCATGTCTACTCTCCCTGTTGTTTCCTGAGTTAGTATGAGAACGGCCAGGTACGGAAATAGGCACGTACCTTACGCCAGAGCCGGTTCAAACCTTCCGGCTCTACGACGAGAAAGAAGAGAATCAGCCCACCGAAGATCGCGAGCCGGAGACTGGGTACGATATTTGCTAACGCCGAAGCGTCCATGAAATAACCGCCGAAGGCTTCCAGAAACCGGCGTACTAGGATCGGCAGCAAAGTCACGAAGATGGCGCCAAACACCGGTCCAAGCGGCGAGCCGAGGCCACCAATGATGATCATTGCCAGGAAGTCAATCGAAACCAGGAGTGAAAATTGCTCATAGTTGGCGATGCCAAAAAGGTACGTGTAGAGCACGCCCGCCACGCCGGCATAGAAGGACGAGATCGCGAAGGCATATAGTTTGTAGCGCGCGATGTTAATGCCAATAATTTCGGCGGCGATGTCCTGGTCGCGGATGGCGATGAAGGCGCGGCCGATGCGGCTACGGATCAGGTTAGCAGTGCCCACCAGGGCAAGGACCACGAAGGCCATTAGGAAGTAATAGATCTGCCAGTGCTGGGTCAATGACACGCCGAATACGCTGGGCGCCGGCATTTGGATGGTCGATTGCGCACCACCGGAAATAGCCGGCACATGGTTAATGGTCCATTCGATGATCAACTGCGCCGCCAGGGTCGCGATGGCGAGGTAAAGGCCCTTAACGCGCAGGGACGGAATACCAACCATTGTGCCGATCAGGGCGGCCATGAGACCACCGGACGGAACGGCGACCCAGAACGGCATGTCCAGCCGTGAGACGAGGTTAGCGCCCATATAGGCACCCACCGACATAAAGGCGCCGTGACCGATAGAGACCTGATCTGTATAGCCGACCAGGATATTCAGCCCCACGGCGCCAACGATGGCGACCAGAATTAGGTTCGTCACTGAAATGGCGTATTCGCCGGCAAAAAATGGAAAAATGGCAAGGGCCAGCACACCCACCAACGCCAAGCCAATCCGCGTGTTGGGGAGTGGCAGCATCGCCATGTCAGCGGCGTAGGTGGTCTTAAAAACCCCCGACTCGCGGTAGAACATTGTTTGACTCTTTTCCTGTTCGAGGTCTTGTCAGATACGCTGGATCTTGCGCTTGCCGAACAGCCCGTAGGGCCGGAACATCAGCACGAGGATCATCACCACATATGGTATGAAATCCTTGGTGCCGCCACCCACCAGCGGGTCGAAGTAACCGGCGGCCAGTGCTTCAATCACGCCGACCAGCAACCCGCCGATAATCGTGCCGACGATGGAATCTAGTCCACCCAGGATGACCACCGGAAAGACTTTCAACCCGACAAGTGGCATCTGGTTATCGACGCCCAGCATGCCGCCCCAGATGACGCCGGCGAGAGCGGAAACGACACCCGTCAGCGCCCAGGCCAGCGCGAAGTAGCGCTGTACGTTGATGCCCATGCCCATCGACACGGTCTGGTTGGATGCCACGGCCTGCATCGCCACGCCCATGCGGGTCTTTAGGAAGAACCAGGTGAAACCGCCCAGAAACATCAGGCTGACAACGACACCGGCAATTTGCACCGGCACCAGCATAGTTGGGCCGAGAAAAATCGGCTCTTCGGAGATTGGCAGCGGCAAGGGGCGCACACCAGGGCCGAAGAGCAGTACTGCCACACCACGGATTAGCGAGGCGAGTCCGATGGTCGCCATCACCACCGCGACGATCGGGCGGCCCAGCATCTTGCGCAGCACGACGCGTTCCAGCCCGAAACAGAAGGCGATCATGCCAACCAGCGTGATCAGCACCGCGAAAACGAAAGGAATATTATTGTCCAGCGACACCGCGGCCATCAGCGCCGCTAGCATGATAAATTCGCCCTGGGCGAAATTAATCGCGTCCGTCGCCTTGTAGACGAGCACGAAACCGAGTGCGATCAGCGCATACATCATGCCGATCATCAGGCCGGACACGACCAGGTCGAGCGTAAAATATAGGTCGAATTCCATTATGCTACCTTCTCACGGATGGTTGCCGTCACATTCGGAAGAGTATTAACTTCGTCTGGTGGCGGATCCGCAAACAAATCGCGTGCCTGAGCGGCCTGATTTTCGTGCGCCAGACGACGTTGCAGGATGCGCGAAAGGCTAGCCTCGGCGTTGACACTGGTGGGGGCCGTTTGCAGCAGCCGGTATCGCGTGATGCGCTGGTTGGCAGGTAGGCAGGCATTCGCCTGCGCGATCACCTCGCCCAGAAGCGTCCGAATCTCGGGCAGCGCTGTCAGCTCAGCAGCCGATGTGAAAGTAAGACTGCGGGCCTGTGCCCAGTCGCCCACCGCTGTCGTATCAAGAGCGATAAGGGCGGCGAGATTAACCGTTCCATCGCCAATGACCACGGCATCCGCGATGTAAGGATTCCGGCACAATACGCTTTCAACCTGCACGGCATCAATCTCACTGCCATCCGCCAGGCGCAGCGGTGCCCCGATATCGGTTGCTAGCGCGGAAAGGCCAGCATGGTCTGAAAGTACCACGCCCCGACGCAGATGCACGCCAAGGGCCTCGAAGAAGTCCTGCACATGTGGACGGAGCGCAAGCCCACCGCTATGCGCCCAGCGCACGCGGCCCAGGCCAAGTTGGTCGCGCAACGGCGCCGCAACCAGAAAATTGCCCAGGAAGCTGGTAGAGGCCGGTGCCCCGGCGCCATATGCTTCGGGGAGAAACGCCGTGCAAATGCGGCGCTTTAGCGGCGTGCTGTGTGCGGCTTTAGATTCGATCTCGCCCAGCAGGCTATTCCAGATGCGGGGTGGGGCCAGCAGGATAGTGGGTCCGAGTTCGCGCAAATCGCGCCGTGCGGTTTCCGGATCTTCCGGGCAGGAACAGGCAAAGCCGACCAGCAGCGAGAGTACTGTGCCATACAGCGCCTCCGCTACCCAGGCCATTGGGAGGTAGGAGAAGTATTCATCCGTCGGCCGGGTATCTTCTGCTTTAGACAGCACGATGGCGGCCTCGATCATCTGCGCATGCGTAAGCACCGCGGCGCGCGCGGGACCGGTATCCGGGGTGAGATAGAAAATCAGACAGACATCGTCCGGCCTGCCGGCCGCAATGGTGGCGGCTACATCAATACCCCCCTTTTCTCCCGCCGCGACGGTTGCGGTGACGGAATGGATGAAGGCCAGATTGTCATGATGCACGCCCCGCGGGTCGGTAAAGACGATCTCCCGCAGCATCGGCAGGCGATCCTTGATATTGAGCAGCTTTTCCACCTGGTCCTGGTCCTCCGCGACCACGATGGAAACGCCAGAATCAGCAAGCACATGGGCCAGCCATTCCGTGTCAACATCCGGCCAGCAAGGTACCACCGCGCCGCCCAGCGCCATGGCGGCAAGCTGGGCGCGATACAGCGCGCGGCGATTATCGCCCAGCACCGCCAGCCGGTCACCGCGCTGAAACCCTAGGGCGGCAAGCCCGCGCGCGAAGGCGATGGTCGCGGCGCAATGCGCGGCCCAGCTCTCCGCCTGCCAGATGCCGGATCGTTTTTCCCGCATGGCTACACGCTCCGGCATGCTGCGCGCATTGCGCGCCAGCAGCCTCGGCAAAGTGTCGTCGTTCGTTCCGCTCATGCCGCCGCTTCCGCATGATGGCCGGCGCCAAGATAGGCTTCGATCACCGCCGGATTGCGCTGCACCTCATCGGGTGTGCCCTCGGCGATCTTACGGCCGCGATCCATCACGGTGACGCTATCGGAAATATCCATCACCACGGCCATGTCGTGCTCGATCAATACGATGGTAGTACCGAATTTTCGGTTTACGTCCTGGATGAATCGGACCATGTCTTCCTTTTCGTTCTGGTTCATACCGCCCATCGGCTCATCCAGTAACATTAACTTTGGTTCCAGCGCCAAGGCGCGGCCAAGCTCCACACGCTTGCGCATGCCATAGGACAGGGCGGAGGTGAACTGCATACGAATATCCTGCAATTCCAGAAAATCGAGAATTTCTTCCACGCGCACGCGATGCGCGAGCTCTTCTTTCTGCGCCATGCCCCAATAGACGAAAGAAGACAGTATCCCTGCGCGCATATGCACATGCCGCCCGAGCATCAGGTTGTCGAGCACCGTCATGCCCGCAAACAAAGCGATATTCTGGAATGTGCGCGCGATGCCGCGCTCGGCGATCTCCGAGGGCCGCGCATGCGTGATGTCATGGCCGGCAAAGCGAATGCTACCCTTGTCGGGGCGATAGAAGCCGCTGATCGTATTGAGCAGGGAGGTCTTGCCTGCCCCATTCGGACCAATGATCGAACGGATTTCCCCGCGCCGGATGGCAACGGTAACGTCATCGACAGCCACCACGCCGCCAAAACGCTTTTCCACGCCGTCCACCACTAGGTGCGGTACTTTTTCGTTCGGAACAAATCCGGGATAATCCCCCGTTGTCGTCAATTCCATAATATTACCATACAGTCAGTTATTGTATACATATCAGGCATGCATATATGAGTCGTCTCGCTTGATCAAGTGGAGCACGCAGGTAATGCAGGGCCATCGCGCCGGCTGATGTGATGGCGGAGCTGAAGCGGCTGCGTCGGGAGAACGAGGTCTTGCGCCAGGAGTGGGATATTCTAAAGCGGGCCACCGCTTTTTTCGCCCGGGAGAGAAGTCGACGAGGTTTGCGCTTGTCGATCAGGCAAAAGCGGCATTCCGCGTGCATCGCCTTTGCCGTGTTCTGAGTGTTAGCCAGAGTGGCTATTTTGCCTGGAAAGAGCGGCCTGCCAGCCAGCGCCAACGCGACGACATGGTGCTGCTGGCAAATGTTCGCTCAGCATTTGCGCTATCGAATAAAACTTATGGCAGCCCGCGGATGACGGCCTGGTAGTTGGTCGTCATCGCATCGCTCGTTTGATACGTGAGAACGGCCACCCGGGATCATTCCTTAAATTTGCGTGACGGATTACTATGCGGCGCAGACTTGCATATCGGCGCTCCTGGCGCGAGGTTCGCGCCATCGATCCGCTTTATCCGAACGGAATAAGATCCCATGCGATTGCGCAGCCCTTTGTTCGCCCCCGGTGATTCCGAACGCAAGATCGCCAAGGCCATCGCCTCTGCCGCCGATTGCGTGATTCTGGATCTAGAGGATTCCGTAGCCGCCTCGGCGAAAGACGCGGCGCGGGCCATAACGGCGGCGATCGTGCGCGCTAATCGCGGGCGCGACCTGATCGTGCGGGTTAATCCGCGTTCCACACAATGGTACTTGGCTGATCTCGTCGCCATCGTGCCGACCGCGCCGGGGGCGCTGATGCTGCCGAAATGCACCAGGCCGGAGGATCTGGTGGCGCTGGATCACCATGTGGAAGCACTGGAAGTGGCTGCGGGCCTGCCGGCGGGTGGCATCAAGGTGGTGTGCCTGCCTACGGAAACTGCGGCCTCGGTGTTCAATCTCGGCCGCTACGCCCAAGGGAGTTATGAGGGCGCGCCCAGACTGCTGGCGATGTGTTTCGGAGCCGAAGACATCTCCGCCGATCTCGGCGTCACGCCACGCAAGCCGGATGGTAGCTACCCCGACGCCATCGCCTGGACCCGCGGTGCCACCCTAGCGGCAGCCGCCGCGGCCGGGGTGCTGGCGCTGGACACGCCCTTCCCGGACCCGCGCGACCCGGCGGGCCTGGCGCGAGAGACGGAGGCGGCGGTGGCGGACGGGTTTGCCGGCAAGCTGCTGATTCATCCCGACCAGATCGCGCCGGTGAACGCCGCCTTCACACCCGATGCCAGCCGAATCGCCTGGGCACGACAAGTGCAGGCCGCCTTTGCCGCCAATCCGAACGCAGGGGTCCTGTCGATGGATGGCAAAATGCTCGATCGCCCCCATCTGCGGCTGGCTGAGCGCATTCTCGCTATGGCCGGTTAGCGCGCCGAACACCGCTCGCGAAGGGATATCCGTGCCACCATGTTTTCGCCTCTCCACGAAGCTGCTAACCCAGCTGGCCTTAGTGGGCTGCGATCTCGGCCCCTCGCCCCGGACCACTCAGTGCGGGTCAGTCAACCGGTCCAGCGGGTCGTTTTTTGCGTAGACAACAAATGAGACGAATTCTGACCGTTCTCCTACCCCTGCACCTTGTCGGCTGCTCCATGGTCGGCATCCAGAGCGATCTCGAAATCTTCGTTCGCCCACCGGCAGGCATCCCGACCGCCTTTCGCGCCAGCCCCGAGAGCGCAGAAGCCGCTTGGCCCGCGCCCGATTGGTGGCGCGGCTTCGCTTCCCCGGAACTGGACATTCTTATCGCCCGCGCGCGGGAGCAGAATCAGGACCTCGCGGCGGCGATGGCCCGAATTCGCCAGGCCGATGCACTGACGCGCATCGCCGGCGCCGCGCTGCTGCCCAATATCGGTTTGAGCGGCGCGGCCAGCTGGCGGCAAACCAATCTGAGCACCAGCGGGCAGCAAATCACCCGCGAGGGACGCCAATATAATGTCGGCATCGATATCGGCTATGAGGTCGATTTCTGGGGCCAAAACCGCGCCACGGCGCAAGCCGCGCAGGCCAGCGCTCTGGCCACCCGGTTCGACCAGCAGATCGTGGCACTCACGGTCACCACGTCGGTCGCGCAGACCTGGTTCTCCGCCCTGGCCCTGCAGGACCGACTCGAGGTGGCGCGGCGCAACCTGGCGGACGCGGAACAGACGATGCGCGTCATCCGCGGCCGTCTGGAGGCCGGAACCGCCAACGCCCTCGCTTTAGCGCAACAAGAAGCCCTGGTCGCCACGCAGCGCGCGCAAACGCCCTATCTGCTTAATCAAGTGGAACAAAACCTCATCGCGCTCGCTATCCTGACCGGCGAACCACCGGAGGCGATCACAATGCGCCCCGGCACCCTGACCCGGCTCAACCGCCCCGCAGTCACGCCGGGCCTACCCGCGGCGTTGCTCATCCGCCGCCCGGACGTAGCTGCGGCCGAGGCGCGGCTAGTCGCCGCCAATGCCAATATCCGCGCGGCCCGGGCGGCATTCTTTCCCGCCATCCAGCTCACCGGCTCGGCCGGTTTGCAAAGCACCGCACTCGGCAGCCTGTTCGGCCCCAGCGCCGTGATCGCCGCTTTGGCCGCCGGCCTGACGCAACCGATTTTCGATGGCGGAGCGTTACGCGGGCGGTTGGAGCTGACAAAAGCGCAGCAGGACGAACTGATTGCGCTCTACCGCCGATCCGTTCTGCAGGCGCTGTCGGATGTGAACGCCGCGCTGACCGCGACGCGGCTCAGCGCGGAGCAGGAAGAGCTGCAACGCCAATCCGTTGCCCGCGCGCAACGCGCCGCCGATATTGCCCGGTCGCAACTGGAAGCCGGTACGGTCGATATCACCGCCGTGCTGCAGGCACAGGTTGCGCTCTACACCGCCCAGGACAATCTGGCGCAAGCGCGCCAAGCGTATTTCCTCGCCCTGATCAGCCTCTACAAGGCCCTGGGCGGCGGCTGGACCGCAGACGATACTGCCGCGCCGGCAAACGGAAGTGCCCAATGATCCATTGGCGACGCCCCAGACGCGCCGATATGACGACGATGAACAGGGAGCGTGAGCGTGCCCGAGGACAGGCCTGATATCCGCATCATCAACCCGGACCAGCACGACAGTACCCGCCCGCGCGGGCGGGTGGGGCGCTGGATAGCGGGCCTGCTTTGCCTCTTGGTGCTCGCCGGCATCGGCGGCGCCATCTGGTTCTGGCCCAATCTTACCCAACCTGTGCGTACGCGCAGTGCTCGCCCCGACGTAACGCCGGTGCTGGTCGCGCCCGCGCGCATACAGGACGTGTCGGTCTGGCTGGACGCACTCGGCACCGTGCAGGCGCTGAACACGGTCACCGTCAAGCCGATGGTCCTTGGACCCTTGTTGGAAATAAGCTTCCGCGAAGGCCAGGACGTGGCGACAGGCGATGTCCTGGCCCGCATCGACCCGCGCCCCTATCAGGCGGCTTTGGACCAAGCGGAAGCGCGCAAGGCGCAGGACGAGGCGCAACTGGCTAACGCCCGCACCGACCTCGCCCGCTATACCAAGTTAGTGCAAAATAACTTCGCGAGCGCCCAACAGGCCGACACGGCACGCGCGCAGGTGGCTCAGCTGGAGGCGCAAATCCGTCAGGATCAGGCGCAAATCGACGCCGCGCGCACGCAGCTTTCCTATGCCACCATCTTGGCGCCGGTGGATGGGCGGACCGGCATGCGGCTGGTGGATGCAGGCAATATCGTGCATGCCGGCGACGCAACCGGACTGGTGGTCATCACCACCTTGCAGCCAATCTCCGTGGTTTTTACCTTACCGCAGCAAAGTCTGCCCGCCGTGGCGGCGGCGATGGCGGCGGGGGCGGCCGAGGTGGTGGCGCTGATGCAATCGGCCGATGGCGCCGGGGCTGGACAGGTCCTGGATCGCGGCGTTCTGGCGGTGCTAGATAATAAGGTGGACCCGGCCACCGGCACCATCAAGTTAAAGGCCCAATTCCCGAATGCGCAGCGCTTACTCTGGCCGGGCGGCTTCGTGGGCATCAGGCTGCGCGTTGACACGTTGCGCAGCGTCGTGACTCTGCCCCCCGCCGGAGTCCAGCGTGGCCCGCGCGGCAGCTTCGTCTACGTGCTAAACGCGGACAGCACCGTGCAACGCCGCGGCGTGCGCGTGGGGCATGAAGACCAAGATCTCTCCGTCATCACGGAAGGCGTGCACGAAGGCGAACGCATTATCACCGAGGGCACGGCGCGGCTGACCGAGGGCGCGCGGGTCAGAATCGCGGAACCTGAGCCGGCCGCGGGTGGCCCCGCCCCCGTCGCGCCACCAGGCGCGCGCCGACGCGGGAGCGGGGGATGAACTTCTCCGCCCCGTTTATCGCCCGGCCGGTGGCGACGTGGCTGTTAAGTATCGCCATCCTGCTGGGTGGTGTACTGGGCTATTTCAGTCTGCCGGTTTCGGCCTTGCCGCCAGTGGATTTCCCCACCATCCAAATCACCACACAATTGCCCGGCGCCAATCCCGAAACGATGGCGACCCTGATCACCGCCTCCCTGGAACGCCAGTTCGGCCAGATTCCCGGCCTGCTTAGCATGGCATCGGAAAGTGCCGAGAGCATCAGCCGCATCACCCTGCAATTCGAATTGCATCGCGGCATGGACGCTGCTGCGCAGGATGTGCAGGCCGCAATCAATGCCGCCGCCGGAACTTTGCCCGCCGCCCTGCCCTATCCACCCGTCTACAATAAGGTTAACCCCGCCGACACGCCCATCCTGTCACTGGCACTGACATCGAACAGCGTCCCGATCGAACGTGTGTCGGACGCCGCCGATACCTTGCTGCAACCGAAGCTCAGCCAGATCGACGGTGTCGGCAAAGTTACCGTGCAAGGAAGATTGCGCCCGGCGGTGCGGGTGCGCGTCAATCCGGAGCGCCTCGCCGCCTACGGCCTATCGATGGAAGATGTTCGCGCGGCCATCGGCGCCGCAAATGTCAATGGCGCTAAGGGCAGCTTTGACGGCCCGCGCCAGGCCTTTGGCCTGGGGGTGAATGATCAGCTGATCAATGCCGATGCTTATCACGATCTGATCATCGCCTGGCGCAATGGTGCGGCCTTGCGCCTGTCACATGTCGGCACCGTGGTGAGCGGTGTGGAGAACGACCGTGCCGGCGCTTCGTATTTTCTGCCCGACGGCACCGGAGAGCCTGCGGCGATCCTCGATATCCAGCGCCAGCCCGGCGCGAACATTGTGGATACCGTGGCCCGCATCCGCGCGGCTCTGCCAGTCTTGGAACGCGCCTTGCCCGGCGGCATCCAGTTGCGCGTGGTCGCCGACCGGACGGAGACCATCCGCGCCTCCGTGCGCGATGTGCAGATCACGCTCGCCATCGCCATTGGCCTAGTGGTGTTAGTGATCTTCCTGTTCCTGCACAGCCCGCGCGCGACCTTCATTCCCGCCATCGCCCTGCCGCTCTCGCTGATCGGCACATTCGCGGTCATGGCCATGCTGGGCTACGGGCTCAACAATCTCTCTCTCATGGCCCTCACCGTCGCTACCGGCTTCGTCGTCGACGACGCAATCGTGATGATCGAGAATATCGTCCGCCATATCGAGGCCGGCGAAACGCCTCTACAGGCGACCTTTCGCGGTGCGGCGCAGATCGGGTTCACCATTGTCTCGCTCACCGTGTCCCTGATCGCAGTGTTCATCCCGCTGCTATTCATGTCCGGTGTCGTCGGAAAATTATTCCATGAATTCGCGGTGACCCTGACGGTTGCCGTCATCGTTTCCGCCCTGGTCTCACTCACCCTTACGCCAATGCTGTGCGGCCGGTTGTTGCGGGCCACAGCCGAGGCCCAGACGGGGCGCTTCTTTCACGCATTCACAAAGTTTTATCAAATCAGCCTGGACTGGACCTTGCGCCATCACCGCCTCACCCTCCTGGTAAGCCTATTGAGTGTACTGGGTACTGTCGCGTTGTATACCATCGTTCCGAAAGGATTTTTGCCTCGGCAGGATACCGGAATGATCATGGTGACGACGCAAGCCGCCGAAAGCGTCTCCATTCGCCGAATCGGCGCGTTGCAAAACAATATGGCCGCCATCCTGCGGAGTGATCCGGCGGTACTGGGCATCGTCGCATCGGTTGGTGTTGGTAGTGTTAACGCCACTCCCAATACCGGACGGTTAAGCATCACGCTGAAGCCGTTGCGAAACCGTGATCCAATGGCCGTGGTGATCGCGCGCATGCAAGCCGCGATCACGGATATAGCTGGGCTCGAAGCATTCTTCCAGCCCGCACAGGATATCCAGGTTGGCGCGCGGATAAGCCACGCGCAGTATCAATACACGCTGATGGATACCGATCCTAACACGCTGGCAATCTGGGCGCCGCGCTTACTGGACCGGCTGCGCAGCTTGCGTGAGCTCGAGCAGGTGGCCAGCGATCAGCAAAATGGAGGTGCGCGTAGCTATATCCGCGTGGACCGCGATTCGGCGATGCGCATGGGTGTCTCCATGCAAGCGGTACAGGATACGCTGTACGACGCCTTCGGCCAGCGCCAAATTTCCACCATATTCTCCCAGGCCAACCAATATCGCGTGGTGCTGGAAGCCGACCCCGAATGGCAGGCAGACCCCGAATCATTGAACCGGCTACGTGTCCCCGGCGCGAACGGCGCGCAGGTGCCATTGATGGGGATCGCCACGACCGAGCGTATCGTCGCGCCGTTACTGATCACCCGCCAAGATCAATTTCCAGCAGTCACATTAAGTTTCGATATTGCGCCTGGATATTCTCTAGGCCAAGCGATAGACGCAATCGCAACGGTAGAACGCGCCCTTGGCATACCCGAGACGATCTTCGGTTTCTATTCCGGCGACGCCGCCGAATTCCGCCGCGCGCTGGCGAACGGACCATGGCTGATCCTGGCCTCGTTGGTTGTCATCTATATCGTGCTTGGGATTCTGTACGAAAGTTGGATCCATCCGCTAACGATTATTTCAACCCTCCCCTCCGCCGGCATCGGAGCATTACTAGCATTGTTACTCTGCGGCCTCGATCTTTCCCTCGTTGCCCTAATCGGTATCGTATTGCTGATGGGTATCGTGAAGAAGAACGCTATTATGATGGTTGATTTCGCCATCGAGGCGGAACGCACGCACGGCCTCGCCCCGGCCGTGGCGATCCGCGAGGCCTGCCTGTTGCGCTTTCGCCCGATCATGATGACGACCGCCGCCGCTCTGCTGGGCGCGCTGCCGCTGGTTCTAGAACATGGCAGCGGATCAGAATTGCGTTTTCCGCTAGGGGTTACGATCATCGGCGGTTTGTTGTTGTCGCAATTTTTAACGCTCTACACCACGCCGGCGATCTACCTCGCCCTAGAACGGCTGCACGCAGCGGTCGCGGGACCGCGCGGCGTGATCTCGCCAACGGAATAGTGCGATGCATTTTTCCACCGGCTTCATCGCCCGCCCCGTGACCACTTTGTTACTCGCGCTGGGCCTGTTACTGGGTGGCTTGGTGGCCTATCGGTTTCTGTCTGTGGCGCCGTTGCCGAATGTGGATATCCCCACGATCGTGGTCACCGCCAAGCGACCGGGGGCGGATCCCGAAACGATGGCCAATTCCATCGCCGCGCCGCTGGAGCGCCGGCTGGGAGCAATCTCGGGGGTCACGGAGCTCACCTCTACCTCCTCGCTCGGCGCGACCTCTATCGTCGTGCAGTTCGATCTGGCCCGCAGCATCGATGGCGCGGCGCGCGATGTGCAGGCGGCGCTGAATGCGGCAACCAGCGACCTACCATCCGATCTGCCCCTGCGCCCCACCTATCGAAAAGTTAATCCAGCGGACCCGCCGATCCTGGCGATCGCTTTGACATCGGAAACATTAAGCGGCGCACAGATCTACGATGCAGTCGACAGTATTTTGGCGCAACGCCTATCCCAGGTCGAGGGCGTCTCGCAGGTGACAATTTCCGGTGCGGACAAACCGGCGGTACGGATCCAGCTTGACCCGGTAAGGCTCGCCAGCGCGGGATTATCCGCCCAAAATGTCTACACCGTCATCCGTCAAGCCAATATTCTGGGTCCAGTGGGTGGATTTTCCGGCAGTCAACGCGCGGAAAGCATTAGCCTCAATAGCCAGATATCGCAGGCCGAGGAATATCGCGGCCTAGTGCTGAAGGTGGCTAACGGCGCCGTGCTGCGCCTGTCGGATGTCGCGACGGTAATGAATGCGACGGCGAATTCTCGCCTTGCGGCATGGCTGGGAGACCAGCCCGCTATCCTGTTGCAGATCACTAAATCATCGGGCGCCAATGTGATTGAAACAGTGGATCGCATTCGCGCCATGCTGCCGCAGATCATGGCCTGGATGCCACCCGATATCCGCGCCACCTTCACCCTGGATCGGACCACCACGATCCGCGCCAGTCTCGCTGAAATACAGGTGACGTTGCTGATCACCATCGCCCTGGTCTTGCTGGTGGTAGCGCTGTTCCTGCGCCGGCTGATACCAACCCTGGCCGTGGCGGTCACCGTGCCGTTATCAGTTTGCGGCACCTTTGTCGGAATGTGGTTCTGCGGCTTTTCGCTAAATAATTTTACCCTGATGGCCCTCACCATTTCCATCGGCTTCGTCGTCGATGATGCAATCGTGATGACCGAAAACATCGTGCGCCATGCACAGGCTGGTAAAACACCGATGCGCGCGGCGCTAGATGGCGCACGGCAGGTCGGCTTTACCGTGCTATCCATCAGTCTTTCGCTGATCGCTGTGTTTATCCCAATCCTGTTCATGGGCGGGGTGTTGGGACGGTTGTTCCGCGAATTCGCGGTGACATTGGCGATCGCGATTACCATCTCCGCGTTGGTATCTCTGACATTGACACCGATGATCTGTGCACGATTCGGCGCGCTAACGGGACCCGCGCGCGCGCGCCAGGGGGGGCTGGACTGGGCGCAGCTGGGCCGGGCGCTAGATCGGCTGTTTTCCTGGATGCAGCGCGGGTATGGCGTCAGTCTCGCGGTGGCGCTGCGCCATCGCGTCTTCATGTTTCTGGTCATGGCGGCGACTATCGTGGTGACAGTACAGCTGTATCGCACGATGCCTAAGGGTCTGCTGCCGGTTCAAGATACCGGGTTGCTGGTGGGCAGCGTAATTGCGTCTCCGGATATTTCCTTTCAGGCTATGCGCGAACGCACGCAAACCGCCGTGGCAGCGATCATGGCCGACCCGGCGGTGGCAACCGTCACCAGCTCAGTCGGCGTGACCAGCGGATGGAGCACGATGAATCGCGCCTTCCTGTTCATCAACCTGAAGCCGCGCGCGCAACGCGCTGCCTCCTCCGAACAAATTATCGCACGGTTGCGGGCACCGCTCGGGCGCATAGCGGGGGTGCAGGCCGTCTTGTTTTCTGCCCAGGATTTACGCGGCGGCGGCCGCGTTGGCGGGGCGCAGTTTCAGTTCGCAGTGATCGGGCATGATCTCGTCAGCGTGCGCCGCTGGGCGCTCCTGTTGGAGGAAAAATTGCGCACCCTGCCCGGTATGGCCGATATCAACAGCGACCAGGACAATGCCGCACCGCAGGCAAATGTGGTCATCGACCGTGACGTGGCCGCGCGGCTGGGAGTCAGTGTCGCCGCCATCGATGCCGCCCTGAACAACGCCTATGCGCAGCGGCAGGTCTCCGTGATTTATACCGCGCGCAATCAGTATCGCGTGGTGCTGGAAATCGATCCGCGGTTGCAGACCGATCCTACCTTCCTGGACCAGGTTTCCGTGCCCGGATCTGGTGGGAGGCAAATTCCGCTTGCCAGCCTTGCGCGCTTCGAACGCGCGACTGCGCCACTAGCAGTGCGCCATCAGGGCCAGTTTCCCGCCGCGACGTTAAGTTTCAACCTGCCGCCTGGTGTGGCTCTCAGCGATGCGACACGGAGCATCGAGCAAGCCGCTGCCACACTGGGCATGCCGGATGGCATCTGGCTGGAATTCGCCGGTAACGCCCGATTTTTACGGGAGTCCCTACAATCGCAGCCATTCCTGATCGGTGCCGCCCTGCTCGCGATCTATATCGTTCTGGGTGTGCTGTATGAAAGCTGGCTGCATCCTTTAACCATTCTTTCCACCCTACCCTCGGCCGGCCTGGGAGCGTTGCTCGCGTTGCAGATCACCGGTACGAATCTATCGGTCATGGGCTTCATCGCTATCCTGCTGCTGATGGGTATCGTGAAAAAAAACGCCATCATGATGGTCGATTTCGCGTTAGAGCAGGAACGGATGCACGGATTTTCACCCGAAAATGCCATTCATGCCGCCTGTCTGGAACGTTTTCGGCCGATCATGATGACAACATTGGCAACCTTGTTCGGCGCCATACCATTGGCCCTAGCCAGCGGTACTGGGGCGGAGTTCCGCCAACCCTTGGGCCTCGCCATCTGTGGCGGGTTGATCGTGTCACAAATTTTGACACTCTATACAACGCCGGTCATCTATCTTGCTCTGGAACGCTTGGCCGGACACCGCAGCGCCATCCCGCACGCCGCGGAATAATACCCGGTCCCGATGAACGGGACCGGGTATAGTGCCTTACCACCAAGGTGACAGGCCGCTCGCGGGCTGACGCAGCCCCGTACGACCCTGTTCGCACAGAGACCGGGCGATGGCATGCGTGATACGCCGCTTCACCGCGTCAAACATCGGGGAAATTCGGTCACGCGGACGCGACAGACTCATGGTGATGGTTTCATGCACGCGCCCGGGGCGCGGCTGCATCACCACGATACGATCGGCGAGGAAAACCGCCTCGTCCACGTCATGCGTCACCATTAGCACGGTGGGTTTTAACTCCGCCCACAACGCGAGAAGCAGTTCGTGCAGGCTGCCTCGGGTAAACGGGTCCAGTGCGGAGAAGGGTTCATCAAGTAAAAGAATGCCGGGATGGCCAATCAGTGCGCGAGCAATAGCGACGCGCTGCTGCTGGCCCCCCGAAAGGTCCTTCGGCCAGCGCTGGCCATAGTTGGCAAGGCCCACGCGATCGAGCAGGGCGGCCGCGCGGTCGCGACGTTCGGCCGGGGTCAGGCGCTGGCCACCAAAGCCGATATTCTGTTCCACATTCAGCCAGGGCAGCAAACGTGGCTCCTGGAAAACCGCGCTGATGGTCTGGTGCGTGCCGCTGATCTGGCGTCCACCGACGGAGATAGTGCCACCGCTCGACTGATCCAACCCACCGACCAGGCGCAGCAACGTGGTCTTGCCACAGCCGGACCCCCCCAGAATGGCCAGGATCTCGCCATCGGCGGCGCGCACGGAAACATCGCGCAACGCCTCCGTGCCGTCGGCGTAGGTCTTATTGAGATGCTCGATTGTCAAAAGGGTCATAGCCGGGTGCGCACCGTGTCCTGCCAGCGTAATAAGGGGCGGGAGACGCCCACGATAATGCCATCCGCCAGTTTTCCCAACAGGGCGAAGATGACCATGGCCACCAGGATGGAATCGGCCCGACCCATCTGCTGGCCGTCCAGCAGCAGGAAGCCGAGCCCCTCCGACGCACCCATCAGTTCGGCGGCGATGACGAACATAAAGCCGAGGCCCAAGCCGGAGCGCAGCGCCGCGATCCAGACCGGCGTGATCGCCGGCAGGGTGATGCGCCGCACGATTCCGAATGATGTCAGGCCGAACACGCGGCCCACTTCCACCAGCTTTCGATCGACACCCTGGATGGCGCTGAGCACGCCGAGATAGACCGGGAAGAATACGCCCAATGCGACCAAGGCGAGTTTGGAAGTCTCGAAGATCCCCAGCCACAAAATAAACAACGGCACCCAGGCGAGTGAAGGGATGGCGCGCACCCCCTGGATAGTGGGGTCTAGCAACAGCCGCGTGCGCTGGCTGGCGCCAGTTAGGGTGCCTAACATGGTGCCAGCGACGGCGCCGATGCCGAACCCCGTTAGAACTCGCCAAAGCGTAGCGGCGATATGGATTTGCAGCTCACCCGCGCGGGTCATTTCCACGGTGCTTTGCCACAGCGCGGAAGGCGGCGGCATTAACCGCCCGGGGATCAGGCCAAACCTTACCCCCATCTCCCACGCCACACCCAGCAGGAGCGGCACGATCAGCCCTGTCAGCCAGCGTCGTGCCGTCCAGCCCATTACGACGCAAGTGCGCGGATATAGATGGGATCGATCATCGCATTGGTAATGGCGGTGACGTCGGCCGTCGCGGGCAGCACGCCGGCTTCCTGCAACGCCTTGCCCGCCGCGATGATGCTGTCGGCTTGCGGCGCACCGATCAGGCCGGATGTCATCTCCGTGCGTTCCAATTGCCGCGTGATCACGCTATCTGAAAGCTTCGTCACGCCCATCATCATCGTCTTCAGCGCCGGCGTGTTGGCCAGCGCCCATTTGCGGCCCTGCTCATAGACTTTCAGCACGCGGCGTACGATGGCCGGGTTTTCCTTGGCAAAGTGCTCGCGCACATTCAGCACGCCCCAGGTATTCGCCTCCGGCTTACGATAGAACAGGCGTGCCCCACCTTCCATCTCGGCCGCGGCCATCAGCGGATCGAGCCCGGCCCAGGCCACCACATCGCCGCGTTCCAGGGCCAGCTTGCCATCCTGGTGTTGCAGCAGGACCATGGTGATGTCCTTCGCGCTCAACCCGGCGCCGGCCAGGGCGCGCACCAGGAAGATATGCGGGTCCGTGCCGCGCGTCACCGCCACGCGCTGGCCCTTCAGGTCGGCCACATTCTTGATCGCGCTATCGCCCTTGGTCACTAAGGCTGTCCATTCCGGCCGGGAATAGACATAGATGGACTTGATCGGGTTGGAATTGATCTTGGCGATCAGCGCCGCGGCGCCAGCAGTGGAACCAAAATCGAGCGAGCTGGCATTGAGATATTCCAATGCCTTGTTCGACCCGGCGGAAAACACCCAGCGGATGGCGACATTGTCGGGGGCGAATTCCTTTTCCAAAAGCCCCTGATCCTTCAACACCAAGCTGACCGGATTGTAGGTCGCCCAGTCGATGCGGATTTCGGTGGGCGCCGCGTATGCAGGGCGAATAAACGGAGTGGCCAGGGATCCGAGCGAGGCAGTGGCGAAGGCGCGACGCGACAGGAAATGGGGCATGTCTTTCTCCAATCATAGGAAATATGACCGCAAAACGGTCAAAGGTGGTAATTCGGACTATAATAAAGAAAATATTACTCTTAAATGCAATATGCGGCCAAATTAAGGGAGGATTTTCCCCGTTCGGTCAGCCCGCCAGCATGGGTTTGTCCGGATCGGCGCGCTCACGCCGGTTTATGCCCCCGGTGCCGGTCAGCCAGATCAGCCCGCTTGCAGGAGGGCGGCGATCGCGGGATTGGCGCGCAAGCCGGCAAGATCGGCCGTGCTCGGCAATTGTGGTCGGTCGCGCTGCTGGTTGACCATGCAGAGAAAGCCCATCGGCTCGTCCACATTGGCGCGGAACTGGTGCCAGGCCCAGGCCGGGATGGTGATCAGGTCAAGCGGTTTGACATCGCGCACTTCGTCACCGACCAGACATGTGCCATGGCCGCGCAGGATCATCACCGCATGCATGTGCTCATGGCGTTCCAGGGTGGAATAGCCGCCCGCATCCATCTCAAAATAACGCAGCTGGCAGGCCAGCTCCGGTTCGTCGAACAACACCTGGCGCGAGATAGCCTTGAAAGGCGCGGAGCCTTCGTCCTTGTAGGGCACGATCTTCACCGCTTCCCAGCGGCAATCGCGCTCATGGGCGCGCAAGTGAGAGGGGTGGTCCATCGCGTGGTCCTTCAGTGGGTGACGACCGCGCGGACGAAATGCGCGGTTTCCTCGGTCAGGCGCTGACGGGCTTCCAGCAAGCTACCGCCGATAAGCAACATCGTGTCGGGGCCGTAGAAGTCAAGAATTTCGGGTACGCGCGACAGGGTCATTCCACCAGCAGGTACCGGCAAAGCTCCGAGCGCACGGGCATTTTCCGCAAGGGCACGGCAGGTCGCCGGGGAATAGCCGAAGCGCCCACCATGGGTGGGGAAAATCACCGCGTCCGCACCGAAGGCCGGAAACAGTTTCCCGACTAGAAGCGCGGGCGAAATCCGCGTCGCGCCGGCCAAAGCGGGATGGGCAAAGATCGCCATGTCCGGAAAATCACGAGCGAGGGTACGCATCGTGGCCACCCCGGCGATCATGGGCGCAAGCATGACGCAAGCGATCCCCGCCGCGCGCGCCAGCCCAGCATGGCGGCGCATGGTGTCAAGATCGCCGGAGAGACTGGGGACGTACTGCGTCAACTGGCCGGTTTCACTGGCTACGTCGCGCAGCACGGTGGCGATGGCCCCGATCCGTTCGGCAAAGGGGGAAAATGCCTGGTCGGCAAGGCCGTGATCGTCCTTGATGAAATCCACTCCACCGCGGGCAAACTGCGCGGCAAGGCTGGCCAGCGCCGTCGGCGCCAGCCCCTGCGGCTTAAGGGCCGAGCAAGTCAGCGCGCGCGCCGCGCCAGTACAGCGTGCACGCAAGCCGGCGATGCGATGATTGGGCCCCGGGAACATGCCAGGCGGCAGGACAATGTCATGCAGCACAACATCATCATGCAGAGACGTATTACCGAACGCCATGTTCAGTAGCTGGCCAGCATCGCTACCAATGGTCGCACTGGCCAGTGCGATGAGTACGGAGAAGACGCCGTTGCCTCGGTCAGAGATATCCTCGACCCGGCCAACCATGTTGGAGAGGATGGAAGAATCTTCGATTGCTGACAGCGGCATCTCGACGCTCTGTTCTACCGCGATGGCCTGGGCGCGCGCAGCGATCGTACTAGCCTCGGCGCGGACATGATAAATCGCATGGAGACGTTCGGCCATGAATCTAGCGGTGTCCGTCCTTCAAATCCTTGTCGCGCACTTTCTCCACCGTCTGCTGGGTGAAACGGGCGAAATGATAAACTGTGCGGTCTTCCACTTCCCAGCAATTATAGCCGCGGCAATCGGTGGGGCGCGCGGCATAGACCGTGCAGCGGCGCTCGGGTGAGAGAAACTGACACGTCTCATACCCGGCCTTGATCCGCTTCGATCCCTTGCGGGTGATTTCCACTAGATGTTTTTTCTCGAATGCGCGCACCGTCATGTCGAGATATTTGGCCAACCGGCGGGTATCATCGCGGCGGACTTCCACATAGCCGGCCATGCGGCAGCAGAAGGCCGGGCATTTGTCACAATCCAACTTGTCCTGGTGCGTGTTCATGGGCCGGTCAACCAATCAGGGGAATGGGCCAGCAACACGCGCTCGCCACGCGTCGCGGGCTGGGCCAGGGGGTCGATACGCAGCTGTGATGGGCGGAGATCAGGGGCACTTCCTTGCGCCATGTTAAATCGTGCCATTTGGCGCGACGAGAATTTTGCCGCCACTTTCGCCTTGCTCCGCATGCGCGAGCGCCGTGGCGATCTCCTTGATTGGATAAATTCTGGCCACGCGTGCATCCAAAACTCTGGCTTTGACCAACCTGCCCAGATCGACATAGCTCTTTCCGATCTCGGCGAGCGAACGCCGGCTGAGAAAACACCCCAGCACGAAGCCAGTCAGGGTGGTGCGGCGATACAGCAATTCGGCGCGTGTGAATGGCATCTTTATTCGTATTTGCAGTCCGGCACCTTCCCACGCCCCCGCTCGGCCACCCACGCAGTGCAAGCTCGTTGGGTGCCGGGCGCAGCCACAGGGCGGTACCAGACTGCAATATATTAGGCCGCCTGCCGCCGGAACGCATCCAGGCTACCCGCATGGATCAATTCGCTCGGCAAAGGGTGGCCGACGATTTCTTCGGCCATGCGCCCGACCTCGATCAGCTTATCGAGATCCACACCCGTGGAGACACCCATCTCCTCGCACAGCATGACCAGTTCTTCGGTACAAATATTACCCGCCGCGCCCTTCTGGCCGGCAAACGGGCAGCCTCCCAGTCCACCGACAGTAGAGTCAAACTGCGTCACGCCCAGCTTCAGCGCCGCATGCGCATTGGCCACGGCCAAGCCGCGCGTATCGTGCAGATGCAGCGCGATCTTCATCTCCGGCCAGACATTCCGTACCTCATTGATCGTCCGCTCAATCCGCGCCGGCGTAGCCCACCCCATCGTGTCGGCAAGGGAGAAAGTTTCTATCCGCGCGCCGGCTTCCTTCGCGATTGCCATACCATCCTGTAAGGCGGAAATCACCTGCGCCGGGGAAATATCGCCCTGATAATTGCAGCCGAACGCCGCCATGATTCCAAGGCGCGGCACATCCACTCCGTTATCCAGATGCAGCCGCGTCTGCTTCTTCATCGCTTCCACATTCTCCGCATGGCTGCGATTGAGGTTTTTCTGCGTGAAGACTTCCGAGGCGGTCAGCGCGATAGAGCCGCTGATGGTCAGTTTGTCGCGGAACGCCAGCGCGCGCTGCAACCCGTTCGAGTTGAACCACAGCGCAGTATAATGAATCCCTGGCTTGGCATGAAACCCGGCGACCACGTCTTCCGCGTCCGCCCAACCCGGCACCAAGCGGGTATTGACGAAGGAGCAAGCCTGGATGTGTTCTAGGCCGGTTTCCGCCAACGCCTCTATCACTCGGATTTTATCCCCCGTGCTGATCGGACCGGGTTCGATCTGAAAGCCCTCGCGCGGGCCTTCCTCGTGGATTTCGACATGCTTGGGCAGATCGCTCATGGGGGTTTCCTCCGATATAAGGGGACAGACTGCACGCGAACCGGCTGTGGCGCCAGAGGATGAGTTTGAAGGGACAGATTATAGCATGACGGATGGACGAAAGGACCAGCCATGATCCCGGTGGTGGTGGTAACCGGGTTTCTGGGCAGCGGAAAAACTACCCTGATCAGTCGGGTGCTGCGCGACCCCGCCTTCGCGCGTACCGCCGTTATCGTCAATGAATTTGGTGAAATCGGCCTCGATCACGATCTGATCGCCAGTTCTGACGAAACCCTAATGACGCTGACTACGGGCTGCCTATGCTGCGCGGTACGCTCCGATCTCGTGCAGACCTTGCTGGATTTACAGGCGCGACGGCAGGCGGGGGAAATCCTCGGCTACGACCGAGTGCTGATCGAAACATCGGGCCTCGCGGACCCGGCGCCGATCCTGCAGGCCCTGATTGCGGACCGCGCGGTGGCGGCAGGGCATGCGGTGCAATCGGTCATCACCCTTGTCGACGCAGTGCATGGCGCGGCAACGCTCGATCGCCATGTCGAGGCACGGCGGCAAGTGGCACTAGCGGATCGGCTGATCCTAACCAAGACGGACATAGCCGGGCCGATGGATGCGTTCATCGCGCGCCTTGCCGCATTGAATCCCGGCACGGAATTCCTGGTCGCCGTTTCTGGTCATATCGCGCCGGATATTCTGTTCGCTGCCGCCGATCCCGGCGCGCGCGCGGATCGGCTGGCAGCCTTGCCCACCAGCGGCGCGTCACCATTTGAGCGCGGCGAACACAGCACGGCGATCGAAAGCTTCGTCCTCGAACGGGACCAGCCAGTGCCCGGCCTCGCGCTGGTATTGCTTCTGGAAGCCCTGGCCGAGCATTGCGGCCCCAGGCTGTTGCGCGTGAAGGGTCTGGTGCGGCTGGCCGAAATACCAGAACAGCCGGCCCTGATCCACGGTGTGCAGCACGTCTTCGCCGCGCCAGAATTTTTACCGGCATGGCCCGGCGCGGATTACCGCACCCGCATCGTCTTCATCGCGCAAGGCGTGCCAAGGCATTTCCCGGCCCGGCTCCTGGCGGCGATCGAGGACGAAGTGATGGAAGAAACCCAGGCGCGGCAAGAATAAGTGCCTGTTTGAAACAGTCCGGCACCGGCCCGCTCCCCTACCCGGCCAGCTATTGGAGCACGATGTGCTTAGTTTTGGGCATACCCTGAGTTAACGAGGTGGCGTTGTATTAGATGTCGGCGTCTGCGGTCGTCCGCCTGCCCATCCGCCTGGCCGTTGTGCCAGCGCGTCCCCGAAAGTCTGCGTGGCAATACGGTTGAAATAGAAGACGCGTTTCTGATTGACGGCCACGAATGGCACTTTCCTCTCTGCGTCGGCAGCAGCGGGAATGGCATAACCGCTCCCGCCGGGGAAGGAAGCGTTGCGACGAAAGAAAATCCATCGCAGGCTGGCACCAACCAAGGGAGGAAAAAATGAAATTCGGTATCCGCTATTGCAACACCGGCCGCTATGTGGACCCCGCGCTGGCAGTGGAACTAGTACAGGCCGCCGAGGAAGCTGGCTTCGAAAGCGCCTGGACGGTGGAGCACACCGTCATCCCGAAAGGCTATCAATCCACCTATCCTTACGCGACGGGCGGGAAATTGCCGGGCGGGGACCGCGATTTCGTGCTGCCCGATCCGCAGATCTGGATGGCCTATGTCGCAGCGCGCACCAGCCGCATCAAGCTGGCGACGGGCATTCTCATCCTGCCGCAGCATAATCCGGTGATCTGCGCCAAACAGGTGGCGACCCTCGACTACATGTCCGGCGGGCGGGTGCTGCTGGGTATCGGTGTTGGCTGGCTCAAGGAAGAATTCGAGGCGCTGGGGGTGCCCTTCGCCGAACGCGGCGCGCGTACCGAGGAATACATGCACGCATTGCGAGCGCTTTGGACGATGGAGTCCCCCACGTTCGAGGGCCGTTTCGTGAGCTTTAAGGACGCCTATATGAGCCCGAAGCCCGCCCAAGGCTCTGTGCCGCTGATCATCGGCGGCCATTCCAAGGCAGCGGCGCAAAGGGCAGGGCGGCTGGCCGACGGCTTCTTCCCTGCGCGCGGCGCGTCGGCGGAACTGATCGCCATCGTGCATGAAGCCGCCCGCGCGGCGGGGCGCGACCCCCGGGACGTGGAAATCACCGCTAGCCTGCCAGATGATCTGGACGAGCTGCCGGCGATGGGCAAGCGCGGCATCAGCCGTGTGCTGGTGCCGGTCACGGGCGTCGCCGGCTTGGAGACCCGCGCCCGTGGCGTGGACGCGGTACGGGAATGGAAGGCGACGATCGAGAAATACGCGGATCTCTAGAGTAACATCTGACCAGATGACATCATCTGGTCAGATTAAGTTGCCCGCTCAAACAGAGAGGCAGAATGCTTTAGGTGCCCGTATCAGTACGGAAAACGCTCTAGGCAGGTAGAAAAGGGTCGCCCGGCCTATGAAATCGCACCGCGATATGATTTCGGTGCAGTCGATGACGCGATCGCGTCCCGGCAGATCGATCACCCAGCTGGAACCGCCTCCCGCATTTCCGAACAAACACGCAGGTCGTCGCGCCGTCCATTGCCATAGACGATCCGCAAATCCTGGAGATTCCGAAGCGCGCGCCCTCCTGCGCCAACGCCTTGGTAAAGCCTGGATGCCCGATTTCGCAGCGGCGTAGTTCACCTCGCCATACTTGCCCGCGCAATCGTTGATCCGGCCGATATTGACGGTGCGGCCGAAATTTACGTCCGCGCACATCCTCGAACAGCAATTCGCCGATGCTATTGTAACTGCCAAGATTGGTATCGATCACCGCACGTCACATCTCCCGGCTCACGCGCGCGAGCGTGCTGTCGCGGGGGATGCCGGCATTGTTGACCAAGATACCGATGGGGCCAAGCTCAGCATGGATGCGCGAGACCCCTGCTTGGCAGGCGGCGAAATCGGAGACATAGAATTTTTCCACGCGGACGCCTTTAGCCGCGCTTTAGAATGGCATCCAGCACCGGCCGCAGATAACCCTGAAACCGCTCTGGATTCTCGCTCATCGGAAAATGCCCGAGCTCCTGCATGATCATTACCTGCGCGCCGGGAATATGCGCCGCCGTCGCGCGCGTCGCCTCCGGTGTCGCGGAATAGTCATAATCGCCAGTCAGCAGCCACATCGGGCAGATATCGGTGTTGATGTGCGAGAGCCGGTCGCGCACATCGCCTTCCAACGTGTAGAAATTCAGATCGCCCTTGAACACACCGGGGCCGGATTGCATGTAGTGCCAGATCGTCTCCCACCGCTCCTTTGCCGGGCTGTGGGGCGCCATCAGGCCGGAGATGATGGCCCCGGCCATCTCCCCGCCATGCACATCGGAGCGGTGCAGCCAGGAAAGATCGTAATAGCCATCCGTGTGGGCCGCCGATTGCAACCCGATCACGCCGCGCAGTTGCGGGCCATGCGCGGCGGCGAGTTCGAGTACGATGCGCCCGCCGATGGAGCAGCCCATCACCACCGGTCGATCGAGACCCAAAGCCGTCGCGAATTCCATGATCATCACGGCATAAGATTGCCTGGTGAGTTTATACTCTTCCTCCCACCAACCATCGGGTGGGGAGGATTTTCCGTGCCAGGGCATGTCGAACGCGATCACCCGAAACTGCGACGTAATCGACGCGTCATTCATCAGTCCGCGATATTGCCGCCCGTCGGAGCCCGCCGTGTGCAGGCACAACAGGGGAATTCCGGCACCTGCTTCCTCGAAATAAACGCGCTGCGTCCGCCCGCCAATGGCGGTGTTGAGGTAGCGCCCGACGATCGGTTCGATGCTGGTCATTGGCCGGCCTCGCACAGGCTGGGGCCAGCGTCCCGCAATTTGGCAAAAGCTTCCTTGAACCAGAACAGATGCGCCATGAACGGGTGCAATGTGCCCTCCACCTGCAGCTTGCCATGGCGGATCAAGGCCATCAGGTCGTTACGGCCCGGCGGTGGCAACGGGATCATGAACTGGTCCCAGGCATCGAGATCGAAACGGAGGGAGAATGTCCAGGAGGGCAGCAGATGCGGCCCCGGCGTGACGGCCTCGACGACCCCCTCGCGGATACGCAGCAGCCAGGTCCGGGGGCGAATTTCCACCAGCACATCGGCATTCAGGGTGCGGCCCCGCCGGCGCAGCGCGGGGGCTTCGTTGACCAGAGCAGGCAATCGGTCAGGGGTTCTCATGGGGATCTCTCATGCGGCTTCGATCAGTGTGCGGCGGCGCATGCGGCCCCTCAAGTCCCAAGATTGTGACAAGCGCGTTGGCAATCCCTAAGCTGATGTCATTCGCGATTCAGGGGGAGCGTGCATGTCGCATACCATTACCACCGAAGCTGAGTTGGAAGCCCTGTATGGCCTGCCATCCGGCGCTGCCGTGATTAAGGAAATCGACCACATCTCCGAGCATTACCGGGCCTTCATCGCGGCCGCGCCTTTCGTCATCCTCGCCACGTCGGGGCCGGAGGGGCTGGATTGCACGCCGCGCGGCGACCCCCCGGGCTTCGCACGAGTGGTGGACCGGCACACCGTCATGCTGCCGGACCGGCGCGGAAATAACCGTCTGGACAGTTTACGCAATATCGTGCGCGACCCGCGCATCGCGCTACTGTTCCTTATCCCCGGCCTCGGGCGCACCCTGCGTGTCAATGGGCGGGCGGTGATCAGCACGGATCCCGATCTCTGCGCCTCCTTCACCATGGAGGGCAAGACGCCCCGCAGTGTGATCATTGTCACCGCCCAACGGGTCTATACGCAATGCCCGAAGGCGCTGATCCGCTCGCATCTGTGGGATCCCGACCGTTTCAAGGCGGAGTCCGACCTGCCTAGCACTGGGGCGATCATGCAGGCGCTGCAACAAGATTTTGACGCCGAAACCTATGAGCGCGAATACCCACAACGACTGAAGGAGACGATTTACTAAATGCACGCATCCACCAGCTCGGAATTCAAGCAGAACGCGCGCGCGGCTATCGGCCAGGCCGGATTACAAAAGGCCTTGGCGAATTCACGGCCGCAATTCATGGCCCGGCGGGCTAACGCGATCGGAAATTTGCCGGAGTTCGAGGCGCTGCGCGACATTGCCCGTGACATCAAGAACCACACGCTTGCCAATCTAGACTTTTATCTGGAAACCTTTGCCCACAATGTCGAGGCCGCCGGTGGTATCGTGCATTGGTGCTCCACTGCCGATGAAGCTCGCGCCGTGATATTGGAAATTTGCCAGACGGCGAATGCGCGCACCGTGACCAAGGGAAAGTCGATGATCAGTGAAGAACTGGCCATCAACGATCATCTGGAAAAGCACGGTATCACTCCGGTGGAGACCGATCTCGGCGAGTATATCATCCAGCTCCGCCACGAATTGCCGAGCCATATCATTGCCCCCGCCTTTCATCTAAACCGGGAGGATTGGGAAGATCAGTTTCGTAAGTCACACACCGACCTGCCGGCTGATCGGGTGTTTTCCGAGCGGCGCGATATTTTGACCGAGGCGCGCGGAAAATTGCGAGAAAAATTTCTCGCCGCCGATGTAGGCATCACTGGGGCGAATTTTCTCGTGGCCGAAACTGGATCTTCCGTGATCGTCACCAACGAGGGTAACGGTGACATGACGCAAACCTTACCGCGCATCCATATCGCACTCGCCAGCATCGAGAAGATGGTGCCGACCCTCGAAGATACCTGTTCGCTGCTGCGCGTGCTCGCGCGCTCCGCCACCGGGCAGGATTTTTCTGTTTATACCACATTTTCCACCGGCGCGCGCCGCCCCGCGGATCTGGATGGGCCGGAAGAATACCATGTCGTTCTTGTAGATAATGGCCGCTCGGCGATGCTAGGAACGGAATTTCAGGACATGTTACGCTGCATCCGCTGTGCCGCCTGCATGAACCATTGCCCCGTGTATGGCACCATCGGCGGGCACGCCTATGGCTGGGTCTATCCCGGCCCGATGGGCAGCGTGCTGACGCCCAGCCTGATTGGCGTCGATCAGGCTGGACATTTACCAAATGCTTCGACTTTTTGCGGTAAATGCGAGAGCGTGTGTCCGGTAAAAATTCCTTTACCAAAGCTCATGCGCCATTGGCGGGAACGCGAATTTGAACGGCATCTGACACCGCAAGCCATTCGGACCAACCTAGCGATCTGGAGCTGGTTCGCGCAACGTCCGCTAGCCTATCGTCTGGCCACGCGGGTGGCGGCGAAGATGCTGGGTTTTCTGGGGCGCACGCGCGGCCGGTTTACCCGCCTGCCATTCGCCAGCGGTTGGTGCGACGGGCGCGACTTACCCGCGCCGGAAGGCGAAACGTTTTTTGCCCGCTATGCCAAGGCGCAGCGAGCCAGGGATATATAATGAGCCGAGAAACGATATTGAATGCGGTCCGCCGAGGGCTGAAGCGGGGGGCGCTGCCCGCTGATGAGACGACATTGCTACGCGTGCGGTTGCAAACCCATCCGCGCCATCTGATCCCCGCGCGCACACGCCTCCCGCGCCCGGCGCTGATCGATCTTTTCGTCGCGAACGTCGAAAAAGAATTTGGCACGGTGGTTCGCGTTACCGAATCAGCGGAAATTCCCACCGCGGTCGCGGAGTATTTGGCGGCGCAGAATCTGCCGACCGACGCGGTGATCGCGCCGCACCCCGAACTACAAAAAATCCCGTGGGCCGACCGCCCGCTGCTGCGCCTGCGCGAAGGCCGCGCCGTGGGGACGGATATGGTCTCCATCCAGCACGGATATGCCGCCATCGCAGAGACCGGCACGCTCATGCTGCCTTCGGCGGCGGAACGTCCCACGACGATCAACCTACTGGCTGATACTGCTCTTGTGGTACTGCGCGCGAGCCGCGTGGTGGGCGCCTATGAAGAAGCGTGGGATATGCTTCGCCGCGAGCAGGAGGGCATGCCGCGTAATGTCATGCTGGTGACCGGGCCATCGCGCTCGGCCGATATCGAGCAGGCACTGGAACTGGGCGCGCATGGCCCGCGCAGGCTGCATATCATACTGCTGGAAGACGATCCGGAGGCAAGGTGAACGCAGCTGGGCCAGCCCGGAGACCGCGTGCGCCACGCCGACTGAGCGCCGATGACGACGCGGTCTGGGCGCATTTTGCGCACCAGATCGCCAACCTGCCGGGCCAGCAGCGGCCACTGGCGCCGGCAGCGCCAGTGGTATCGGCCATCATGGCCCGCGCCGCCGCGCCATTGCCGACCTCCGTCCGGCAGGTCAATGCTGACCTCGATATTGGCACCCAGCCGGGTGGCGTGGACAAGGCCACGTGGCACCGCTTCCGCGCCGGCAAGCTCGCGGCCGGCCGCACCTTGGATCTGCATGGCCGCACCGCGCAACGCGCCTTTCACGCGTTGACTGCTTTCCTGCGCACGGCGCAGGCCGAGGGGGTACGCTGTGTCGAGGTCATTACGGGGCGTGGCGCCGGGGAAGCGGGCGGCGTGCTGAAGCGAGAACTACCGCGTTGGCTGAATCTGCCGGAACTGCGGCCACTAATCCTGGGAGCGGCGCATCCGCATGCCGCCAATTCGGGCTCCGTGCGCCTGTTGTTGCGGCGCATTCGATGACTCCGTTCGGCGCCCGACTGCGCACCCTGCGGGCGGCACGCGGCGTCACCCTGAAGCAGCTGGCCTCCGCTTTGCAGGTCTCGGCGGCCTATGTCTCCGCCCTCGAACATGGTCAACGCGGGGCACCGAGCACTGGGTTGGTGCATCAGGTCAACGAATTCTTCGGCTTGATCTGGGACGATGCCGAGGACCTGGCCCGCCTGGCCCGCCTGTCGCATCCGCGCGTGACGGTGAACACGGCGGGGCTGACGCCGGAACAGACGGCCCTGGCCAACCGGTTGGCGCAGACGATCCATCACCTACCGCCGGAGACCGTAGCGGGGTTGCATGCGTTACTGGATCAGGCGCGGGATCCGATCAAACCTCGTCTGCGCCGCGCCGCCGGACGCACACGTTAAGGCAAGCGCTAAATCGATCGGCGCGCATCGCGCTCCCGCTGCTCTGCCTGGGCGCGCCGGGACTGCATTTGGATCTCTATGCCTCCTCCTGCTACACTGGGCCCCTTAACTGACAAGGCACCAACGAGAACACGAATGCCACGGTCCCGCGGGTCTGCCGCAACGTGAAGCACTGGCCTGACGACTGCATTGCGCTCCGATGGACCGCCGCCGGCATGATCCAAGCCGCAAACGGCTCCAGCCGGCGCAAAATCCATGAGCAATTGTCGATCCGCAAGGCCGCCTCGACCGCTCGCACCGCCAGGCACCCAGTCAGGCCGGATCTTGATCGAGATCTTGATCGGAAACCCTTCGCAGCATAACTTCCCGTCCCGGTGCCATCAGTCTGGTCAATTCCAATACCCCCCCGGCGCGCTAAGCGCCCAACTTCAGCAAGGATACAAGCCACCATGTGGAAAACCTTTCTTAGCGGCCTGCTCGGCCTCTCGCTGCTCTCCGCCTGCTCGAATGACGTGGCCAATACCGGCGGCACGGGCGGTGCCCCGGTTGTTGCGCCGGCCGGGAAGTCGTTCCTGGTGTTCTTCGATTGGGATAAATCGACCCTAACGGACCGTGCGCGCCGCATCATCCGCGAAGCGGCGGCGACGTCGAAGACGACGCAGCACACCAAGATCGAGGTAAACGGCTACGCGGATACCTCGGGCAAAGCGGAATACAACAAGGGCATTTCGATGCGCCGCGCACAGAGGGTGGCCGCGGAACTGGTGCGTAACGGCGTCGCCAAGGGCGAAATCGCCATTAAGGCATTCGGTGACACGGTTCTTCTCGTCCCCACCGGCCCCGGTGTACGTGAACCGCAGAATCGGCGCGTGGAGATCATCATCCGCTGATCCCACCGATCATCGGACCGAGACGGAAAAGGGCACCGTGAGGCGCCCTTTTTTGTTACCCGATCTTGCTACAAGTCCCTCGCGTTGCTGTGTGGCTGAATCCGTAACGCTGTGGGGATGGTGGGGTTGTAGCTACCGCTCATCCGTCGGCCCTCACTCGCGCGCCAGACGTTGCGCCTCGGCTATCTGAGCGGACGTTATCATCGAGACGAGGCTCTCGCGGGCTTTCTCGGCTTTGCCTCGGGCGGCTTTGTCAGCTTAGCAGCCTAGTGTAGCAGGAGGAGACATCGGACGCGGGAATGGTCGGTCACCACGGCCCGCCACAGAGAGTGGGCTCGGCCGTTGATGTTCACAAACACCTCTTGAGATGCCTCTGCTACTCCGGGCAGCCCTGGCGCAACCGGAGCCGGCGCTTTCTGAGCTCAGCGGCCAACAGCGGACCGAAGCGGTTCCACCCTAGCCGCACGGTCTCATGGCAGATCTCGATCCCGCGCTCAGCCAGTCAGCCCTCCACGTTACGCAGCAGCAGCGGGGTAACGGACATACAGCAACAGCGCTAGGCCGATCACCTCGGAGGAGCTATTAAATATTTGACCGGGTTCCGCATCGCGGACGACTACAGCCCACCAGCGGTCAATGCCTGGTCGCCAAGAAAGCACCCGCCTAAGCATTCGATCAATTGTTGCATGTGGTCCGCACCGCATTGATGGGGATCAATCCGGCATATCCGTCCGCCAAGACCATGGCGGTGGGTGCGGGAAGTTTCGTGCTCGTCGGTGTTCAACTCATCCTAACGCGTGCGCGGCCAGATAATCGAGCAGTGCCGCACACGTAGCCAGCCGCACGGCGTCGATGTCGGAGATATCGACACCGGTCGTGGCATGCAGAGCCGTGATCCTAGCCAGCAGCTCAGTAGGACACCGTGACGAAAGTCAACTGTCGGCGATTGCGTGTCCTCGCAACCACCATTATTAGCCTGTTGCCGTCTCAATAGGTGAGACTGGTAATGTTCCGTATAAGTCGCCCCCCCCCCCGGGGGACGTCTCGTCCCTGGAGCCTCGTCCGTATGGTGATGATGAAGAAGGGGACCGAGGAACTGTTTCTAACTGCACCTGCGCTCCCTGCTTCATCATCACCAAATAAATCGCTTCTAAGCGCGTTGCGCCCTTGGTGGAGTTTGGGGTCGCACCCCGACCTTTCTTCCGATCGGCCGCACTCATCAAGACGTGATATTAAGCGAAGACCCGGTCGATCACCGCTGGATCGATATGATCCAAGCTGTCCGGAGTCCATTTCGGGTTGTGGTCACGGTCCACCAGGGTGGCACGGACGCCTTCGATGAAATCGGGATGTTTAGTGATCACCTGGGTCATGCGTAGTTCCATCGCCAGGCACGCGGCGAGATCGAGTCCGGCGCCGATGCGGAGCGCGCGCAGGGTCCATACGCAGGCGCTGGGCGACACTCCGCCCAGTAATTTTAGCGCGCCCGCAGCCCAGTCGCTGCCTTCGGCGCGCAGCCGTGCGACGATCTCCGGCACCGAATCACCGGCAAAACAGCGGTCGATGGCGGCGCGTTCACCGGCCAGCGTGCCGTCCGGTAAGGTTTTGGCGAAGCCGCCCAGTGCGCCCACCCCATCGGCGACCAGGGCGAGGGACAGCTCGCCCATATGCGCGCGCGGCAGATAATGGGTGGCGAAGCCGGCGCGTACCGAATCGGCGCCGCGCACCCGCGCGCCGGTCAGCCCCAGATAGGAGCCCAGTTCCCCCGGCAGACGGGGGAGAAAAAATGTGCCGCCGATATCGGGGAAGAAGCCGATGATGGTCTCGGGCATGGCGAACATCGCGTGCTCGCTGGCGACACGATAGGGGCCATAGACGGATACCCCGATGCCACCACCCATGCACACCCCGTCGATCAGGGAAACATAGGGCTTCGGATAGGCGGCGATCAGCTTGTTAAGCTCATACTCCTCGGAGAAGAAAGATTCGACCGCATCGGTGCGCCCGGCCATGGCGTCCTCGCGTAGCGCCACGATATCGCCGCCGGCGCAAAACGCACGATCGCCGGCGCCTTCGACGATGACAACCTGTACGGCGGGATCGTCGCGCCATTGCAGTAGGATTTTTGTCATGGCGCGGATCATCGGCAGGTCGATGGCGTTCAGCGATTTTGGCCGATTCATCAGAATGCGGCCGGCGCGGCCATCGCGGCCGGTGATCAGACTGTCTTCAGTGGTCATCTTGGCCCCGCTATTGGAATTTCCGGTCCCTTAGCGCGCGCCGTCGATGGTGCCAACTGCCTTCCCCTCGACAGCCACCCCAACTGCATCCGATGATGGGCGAGCAAACGGAGGAAAGAAAAATGCGCATCGCCATTATCGGCCAGCAAGATTTCGGCAAAGCGGCCCTGGAGGCCTTCGTGGCGCGCGGCGACGACGTCGCCGCGGTATTCTGCGCCCCGGAAAAAGGCCGGCCCGATCCGCTGCGGGTCGCGGCAGAGGCGCGCGCCATCCCAGTGCACCAATTCTCGAAACTGACGGACCCTGCCGCGTTGGAGGCCTTGCGCGCGGCGAAAGTGCAGATCAGTGTGATGGCCTATGTGACGCAGTTCGTGCCGCAGGATTTCTGCAATATCCCAACCTTTGGCACCATCCAGTTCCACCCGAGCCTGCTGCCGCTGCATCGCGGCGCCTCGTCGATGAGCTGGTCGATCATCTGCGGCCGCACCAAGACCGGATTCTCGATTTTTCGCCCCACCGATGGATTGGATGAGGGGCCAGTTATTCTCAAGCGCATGGTAAAGATCAAGCCGGAGGACACATTAGGAACGCTTTACTTCGGTAAGATCTTTCCGATGGGCGTGGCGGCACTGGTGGAGATGGCGGAGATGGTGGTCACTGGCAAGGCGCCGGCCCTGGCGCAGTATGAGCCCGATGCCGGCTACGAGGGGATCATTCGGGACGGAGAATCGCGCATCAGCTGGGCTAATCATGTCGATATTTCCTACAATCTCATTCGCGGGTGCGATCCCGCACCCGGCGCGTGGACGATGCATGACGGCAAGAAACTTTGGCTCTATGACGCGAAAAAACGTATCGCGCGGACATTCTCGGAAGTTAAGGGTAAGAAATTGGGCGAGGTGATCGCGGTTGGCCTCGCCGGCATCAGCGTGCATGGCCAGGGCGGCTTCATCGACATCGCCCGCGTGCGCGCCGAAGGCGGGCGCAAGATCGCGGCGACTGAATCGGGGATCGCCGTGGGCGCGGTCTTGGGATAAGCCGCGAAAGTGTCGACGTCCGAACCGATCGCGCGATTTCGTCATGTGACGAAAACCTATGACGGCATCACCGCTGTAGTGCGCGATCTCAATCTCGACGTCGCGCGTGGCGAATTCCTGACCCTGCTCGGGCCATCGGGGTCAGGCAAGACCACGACCCTGATGATGCTGGCGGGATTTCAGACGCCGTCATCGGGCGAAATCTTATTGCAGGGCAAAGCGGTGCATCGCACACCACCGCACCGGCGTGGGCTGGGCGTGGTGTTCCAGTCCTATGCACTGTTTCCACATATGAGCGTGGCGGAGAACGTGGCGTTTCCGCTCACCATCCGTCGCGTCGGGCGGGCAGAACGAGACGAAAAAGTGGCGCGCGCCCTGGCGCTGGTGCGGCTCAACGGATTGGATGAACGCCGCCCAGCGCAGCTTTCTGGTGGCCAGCAGCAGCGTGTCGCGCTGGCGCGCGCGCTGGTGTTCGCGCCGGAACTGGTGTTGCTCGACGAGCCACTGGGCGCGCTCGATCGTGCCCTGCGCGAGGAATTACAGATGGAGATCCGCCATATCCATCGCGCGCTTGGGGTGTCCATGCTGTATGTGACGCATGACCAGACGGAGGCGCTGGTGCTGTCCGATCGCATCGCGGTGTTCGATTGCGGCACGGTGCAGCAACTGGCATCGCCGGAGACGTTGTACGAAGATCCGGCGAATGCGTTCGTCGCCCGCTTTATCGGCGATAATAACCGCTTGCCCGGGCACATTATCGCCATCGCCGACGACCTGGCGCGGGTAAAATTACGGGCGGGGCCCGAGGTGGAAGCGCGCATCGCCGATGCCACGCGGATCGGCGATCCCTGCATCGTGTCCATCCGTCCCGAACGGGTGGCGCTGGCCGCAGTCAGCGCGCGGGAGATGGGCGAGAACGCGCTGTCGGTGGTGGTGGTGGAGATCGTCTATCTCGGCGATCATCTGCGCCTGCGCCTAGCCTTGGGGCAGGAGACGGAGCTGATCGTGAAGCGCCCGGCGGTGGCGGGCCTGGGGGGCCTAGCCGTGGGACAGCCGGCATCGGTGGCCTGGCAGGGGTTTCACGCACGGGCTTTCCTGCCCGAAGCATAACGCGATGGATTGCGGAGGGTGGGCTTGCGCGATAGGGTCTACCTGTGCGGACGTTCCGGAGAGTTGACTGGCTTATGTCCTGCAGATCCCTCATCTCGGCGCTGCTTTTATTGGCCGGCGCGCCACTGCCCGCGCAGGCGCGCGACCTGACCATCGCGTTGCGCGAAGGCGGTTGGGTGGATGGGCTGCGCGCGGTTTTTTTTCAGCCTTTCACCGCCGCCACTGGGCTTCCCTTGAACGCCCAGCTGATCTGGGATGGTCGGACGGAGAACTTGCGTACGCATCTGAAGGAGGACACGGCCGGCTGGGATGTAATCCTGACGAATACTCCTGCGCTGGCCGCCGGCTGCGACGATGGGTTTCTTGAAAAACTCGACTGGCCGGCGATCGGCGGCAAGGAGCATTATCTGCCGCAGGCGGTCAGCGATTGCGGCGTCGGCGCGTTCCTCGCCGCGAGCGTGCTGGCCTGGGACCGCGAGAAATTTCCCGTGACGCCGGGCTGGTCCGAATTCTGGGACGTGGCGAAAGTGCCAGGCAAGCGCGGCCTGTCGCGCAATCCCCGCGGCACATTGGAATTCGCCCTGCTGGCCGATGGCGTCGCGCTGGGCGATGTCTACAAGCTAATGCGGACGGCCGATGGCGTCGATCGCGCCTTCCGCCGGCTAGACCAGCTGCGCGCCTTCATCGTTTGGTGGCAGACCGAGGCCGAGGCCGTTCGGCTGTTGGGCTCGGGCGAGGTGCTGATGACCAGTGCGGCCTTTGCCACGATCGCCGCGGCGAACCGGGCGAATAGGCAAAAATTCGGCGTGCAATGGGCGGGCGGGCTGGCGCGCATTCAGCATTGGGCCATCGTCAAGGGCAGCCCCAACCTGCGCCAGGCACAGCAGTTCCTGTATTTCGCCGGCACCGCCGCGATTCAGGTCCGGCTGGCGGGGTATGGCGGTTTGGCGAAGGGCGTCGCCGAGTTGCGAAGCCCGGAAGCACAGGAGGGTCTGGTCAGCGCGCCGGGTAATCTCGCTGCCTTGCTTGCGGTGGATGAGGGGTTCTGGCGCGAGCAGGGCGACAAACTCGATACGCGGTTCGCGGCCTGGCTGGATCGCTGAATGGCGGGCCCGCCTGCCCCGCCGCTCGTCAGCGACAAATGCCCTAACTACCCGACGCGCTGAGGGTTTGTGGTGCCGGCTCGATCATTTTTGGCCCGCCGCGCTGGATTTCGAAGACAGCCAACCCGCGCCGCACCCGGCCATCCATTTGCAGGGCGAGCAGCCCATTCGCACCGAGATACCCATCCGCGCGGGTCAGCGCATTCAGATTGAAACCGGTACTGGCCGTTACCCACGCCATCGCCGCGGCATCGAAGGCGATATCGGCAATCGCCGGTGGGGCGGCGCCGGTCCTCGCGGTGTAGGCCCGCGCGAATACCACGCGGTTGGACGGATCGGGCGCCGCGTACCAGGCACCCATCAGCTTGCTGGCCCCGCTTTCCGCCGCTGCCCAAATCGACGGCCCGAGCACGCGCACATGCGGCTGATTGGCATCATAAAAGGCCAGCAGCGAGGCGAAGGACTCCAGATTTTCCCCGCTATCTGCGAGTAACAGCCCATCGAACGGTGCCGGCGGCACGGCACGGCGGTTGATCTCCGACGCGCGCCGCCGCCCCATGGCTGTGCCAGAGGCGCGTGCCACCCTAGCTTCGGCCTCGATCGGGCCACGCCGGGCGGCGTAATTGGCCATGTCGCGCACCAGCATATTCAATGTCCCGATCGGCGCATCCGGGGCATAGGTGCGGATGTGTGGCTCCGGCAGGCCAAGGCTCACGGCGGCTTGGGTTAGCCCTGTCCCCAGGGCGCGGCCGAAATCATTTTCCGGCAGCAAGCCGGCCAACCGGCCCTTACCCTGCGCCTGCAATGCGGCGGCAAGCCGCTGCGCCTGCTGCCCGGGTGTAATGCCCAGGGCCCACACACCTGGCTGCGCCTGTGTTGCATCGTTGGTGAAGGCGAGTACGGGCACGCCTGCGGCCCGCGCGATCGGCGCCACGGCGGCGGTTTCCGCCGCGCTCAGCGGCCCCAGGATAATGCCGGCCCCGGCCGCGATGGCCGCGTGCGCCGCGCTGGCGGCGCCTTCCGCCGTGCCGGCGGTGTCCTGCGGATCGAAGGGCGGAGCGCGCTCGGTATCGAGCGCGATACGCGCGGCTTGCACGAGCGCTTGGCCGATACTAGCGCGTTCGCCGGTGAGCGGGGCCAGCAACACCACCCGCGTGCCGCCGGAGCCGGCCAACTGCTTTGCCGTGGCTTGCGCTTGCATGGGCACGGGTGCACCGATGACCGGGCGCGACGACAGCCCGAGCCGGTCCAACCCGATTCGGTCCAGACCGTCGCAGCCGGGCAAGGCCAGGGCGGCCAGCAGGAGTGCGAATGACCGACGCAACATATGAATCTCCTGAAACACCGATAACGACGTTGGGCGGACTTGTGCTGGTTTCAACGCCGATCGGCAACCTGGGTGATATCACAATCCGCGCCCGTGCCGCGCTGCAAGAGGTGGAGCTAGTGTTGTGCGAGGATACCCGTACTACGCAACGCCTACTCGCGGCATTGGGAATATCGGCGCGGCTGGAAGCGCTGCATGAGCATAATGAGGCTGCCCGTGTTCCCGCTCTGGTTGAGCGGCTGCGCCGGGGCGGCCGGATCGCGTTGGTTTCGGATGCTGGCACGCCGCTGGTTTCCGATCCGGGCTTCCGCCTGGTGCGCGCCGCCATCGAAGCAGGCATTCCCGTCACCGCCGCGCCGGGTCCCAACGCCGCCGTCACCGCGCTGATCCTGTCTGGCCTACCGCCGGCGCCATTTCTATTCCTGGGTTTCCCCCCGCCGCGTACCGCCGCCCGCCGCGCCGGATTCAGCCGGCTGCGCGCCGCCGAGTTGGCCGGGCTCTCGGCCACCATGGTCTGGCACGAAGCGCCGCATCGGCTAGGTACGATGCTGGCTGATCTGCTGGCGGTGATGGGCGACCGCCCGGCCACCATCGCGCGCGAACTGACCAAGCGGTTCGAGGAGGTGCGCCGCGGACCCCTTGCCGAACTTGCCGCCCATTACGCGGTGGCGGAAGCGCGCGGGGAAATCACCGTCCTGCTTGGCGCCGCCCAGGCTGAGGCAACCAGTGCCACCGATCTCGACACGGCCCTACGGACGGCCTTGGCGACACATAGTCTGAAGGACACCGCGGCCCTAGTCGCCACCGCCACCGGCCTGCCGCGCAAACAGGTCTATGCTCGCGCCCTGGTGCTCAGCACGGCGGAGGCGTGAGACGACGGAACAGCCAGGGGCGTTCTCCCCTGGCTGTTCCGTCGTTTTCAGGCATTGCCCTTCAGCAGTAGGGCGACGATAGCGGGGAAATGCTCGTCCGCTAGCTTGCGCAGTTCCGCGTCCGTGCGGTCCTGAATCGGATGCTGGACGAAGATATAGGCTGGATCGATGCCCAGCGATTTCGCCTGCACGTCGGCGGCCTCGATGAACTCCGTGGTGGCGACGCCGACGGTGGGAATACCGCGCCTTTCAAGGTCTGCGATGTCATGCGTACAGCACGACGTGCAGCTGCCTCAGTCGGCTAGGCCTTCGATCACCAAATTAACTTCTGCGCCAATCTGCTGCGCCAAGGGCACGGGCGCGGGGCGGGCGACGGTGGGCTTCATGTAGCGTTTGACTTCGATACCGCGATCGTTAAGCAATTCATGAATGCGATCGAGGAATACATCGCCGCGCGGTTTGGAAATATCCAACAGGCCGACGATCTTGCCATCCAGCGCCTCGGGGCGCGCTAGGCGTGGCCGGACGACGGGACTTCGCTCCGATGTGGGATCGAGCAGGGCGGTCATGTTCTTACCTCCTTGGTAACGGGACGGCTGGCACCATCGCCGGACCAGCCGCCGATAATACCAGAAAACATGCCGGCGCTGCCGCCGGCACGGGTGATCAGCAATCCGCCGGGGCGGATTTTGTTGACTGTCGGCGTGGCAGGCAATTTGGCCATGCCCTCGGCGATGCCCCTGGCGCCGGAAAGCAGTTCTGCGGCGGGGATTTCGAGCAAGTCGTAAAGCCGGTCATGGAATTTCTGCTTACTCCAGCCGGCGGCACGAAACGTGCGTTCATGTTCTGGGCAGACGACTAGAAGCATGTCACACGCGGGCGCAAGCTTTACGTTGTGCACCGCCTTCATGCACTCGGCGAAGCTGTGCGTGAGACTCGCGGGATCGCGCGATTTCTGATCGACGACACTGTGCAGCCCATAGCCGGCAAAGGCGGTGACGGCGGACTTTCCCCGCGCAATGCCACGTTGCTGGGCGAGAGGTTCCCAGGAAGAACCTTCTTCATCCTCGGCAAAGCAGAAGGAATATTTACCAGGATTGCCGAGTGCGGCGCGATCTACCTCACGCGGGCGGCCGCCGCCGATATTACGCACAACCAGTTGCACCGCGCGCCCGATCGTCGCATTGGCGCGATTGCCCTGGCCGAGCGCGTTGCCGCGCGCATTCATGCCGATATGGGTGCGCACTGGACCGTTCACCACCAGCACGGGGCCAACATACATAGTGGTGGCCAGCACGCCATGCATACAGAAATCATGCTCCAGCACGCATTCCACCGCCGCCAGAACGGTGGGTAAATATTCCGGCTTGCAGCCCGCCATCACTGCGTTGATGGCGATTTTCTCCACCGTCGCCGGCTCCAAGTCAGGCGGGCAGATGCCCATCACTTCCTGTGGATCGCGCACCGTGCCGGAGAGCATGCGCATTACGCGCTCCCGCGTCGGCGGAACTAATGGAAAACCATCCGACCAGCCACGGTCGTACATCGCCTCAAATTCGTCCTCGGAGCCACCCAGGTTAACGAGGCGCGCGGCGAAAAAGGTTTCGTTGAAGCGGATTTTCAGCCGTTCGATAGTGCCGGGCTCGACATTTTTGGCGCCGCAGCCGGGGCGCATAGCGGGCAGATCGGCGCCGATATTTTGCAGGCCAGAGACGCGTTCCCACTCTGCCCGGTCCCAGCCGTAGGTACGGTCGATTTCTTTTCCCTCATGCATGCGAATGAGGGTAGGGACAATTTCAATTTGTAACTGGTGCGAAATATCAAGTTCGGTGTCGTCGATGGGAGTCGCGATAGTTTCCGGAAAGCTCGGATCGTCCTGGGTATAAACGGTAATGCCGGCTCGCGCCGCCAGATCGGCCAGAACCGACGCGGTGAGTTCGCAGGTCGGGCAATCGCGCTTGACTACGGCGAGCAGGCCGTCAGGAAGGGAAAGATTCATACGCCGGCTTTAACTGGCGCGATAAAATGGGCGGTCGCCCTTTACCGTGACGCGATAACCAGACCGCACCTGCGGGAAGTAATCCCACATGGCAATATGCTGCACGCAGCGATTATCCCAAAACGCCACCGAATCCGGCTGCCAGCGGAAGCGCACCTGCCAATGCGGCTGGCCGCAGTGTTCGTAAAGGAAATCCAGGATCGCCTTGCTCTCGGCGTCCGGGATGTCCTTGATCGCCATGGTAAAGACCGGATTCACATAGATCGCCTGCCGGCCTGTGACCGGGTGAGTACGAATAACTGGATGCTCGGCACGCGGAAAGGATTTCGGCCCGTCCGTGCCGATCAGGTTGTTGGTACGCGTATAATTGCGTGTGCCATCGTGAATGGCAGTGAGGCCAGAGAGGAATGTCTTCATCGGTTCCGACAGCGCGTCATAGGCGGCATACATACTGGCGAAAATCGTATCGCCCCCGACCGGGGGAATAACCTTCAAATTCAGGATGGACCCCATGGGCGGCTCGGGATCGCAGGATACATCCGAGTGCCAGCGTTCGCCGGCGACGCGCTTGGATTTTTCATCCGCATGGATAGGCAGGATTTCCGGATGGCCCGCCGGGCCTGGCGTGTTGGGATGGATGGCCAGCTCGCCAAACAGCCGGCCGAATGCCTTGTGCTGGCCAAGGGTGAGATTCTGGTCGCGAAAGAAAAGCACCTGGTGTGCCATTAGCGCATCGTGCAGTTCCTGGAATTGCTGATTGCCGAGCGGCGTGCCGAGATCAATGCCGGAGATCTCGGCGCCTATGGCGGCGGTGACGGGTTTTACCTGGATGGTCTGATACGACATTGAATGTCCCCCGTTTACGCGCGGTTTTACGAGCGTCATTGGGGAGGACTATTCCAGGGAACTGCCGAGGGCGCAAACCTATTTTGCGGCCGGTTGTTCGGCGTCTAGCAAGGCACGCTTGCGCGGCAGGCCCCAGCGATAGCCAGTCAAATTCCCGTCCGCGCCGATCACCCGGTGGCAGGGCACGGCGAGGGAGACCGGGTTGGTGGCGCAGGAACGGGCCACAGCGCGGGTGGCTTTCGGGGCGCCCATCGCGGCGGCGAGGCCGGCATAGGTACGGGTCTCGCCGGGGGGAATGGCTTGCAGCGCCTGCCAGACGCGGCGCTGGAACGCCGTGCCGCGCAGATCGAGCGGCAGGTCCATCGCCTGGCGCGGCTCGTCGATGAAGGCGAGGATTCTCCGCAGGGTTTCCGCCAGCCCGGCATCGTCCTGGCGCAACGTGGCATGGGGAAAGCGCTGGTGGAGATCGCCAAGAAGCGCATCGTCCGGTTCGGCGAAGCCGAGGAAACAAACGCCCGCCGCGGTGGCGCCGACCAGCAGGCGGCCGAATTTGGTGTCGGCGAAGGCGGTGCGAATTTCCTCCCCGGCGCCGCCTCTTCGCGTTGCGCCTAAGGTCGCGCCTAGGAGCTTTCCGATGTGATCGTAGGCGCGGCTTTCGCTGCTGAAGCCGGCTTCCGTCACCGCATCGGCCACCCGGTTACCTGGTGCGAGGGCGGCCGCAAGGCGGCGCGCGCGGACGCCCTCGGCATAACTGCGCGGGGTAACGCCGGTATGGTCACGGAAGATGCGCAGGAAGTGAAAGTGCGAATAGCCGGCGCGGTTGGCCAAAATGGCCAGCGACGGCATGGTTTCTGACGTCTCGATATGCGCGCAGGAATCGGCGACGACCGCCTGGGCCAGGCGCGCCCGCTCGCCTTTTGGATCGCAGCGCCGGCAGGCGCGGAAGCCAGCCTGCTCGGCGGTGGTCGGGTTAGCGAAAAAGCGGACATTGCGGCGCAGCGGGGGTGGCGAGGGGCAGCCGAGGCGGCAATAGACTGCTGTCGTGGTGGCGGCGTAGAGCGCGTCCCCCGCTTCGCGGCGAAGCAGCTTGTCCCAATTCAGATCGTCAGATTGGACGGTGCTGTCCGTGTTCATGCGCGGCAATTTACTCAGTCTGCGCGAACCGTGCCATACGTTGTTTAGCTTGGCTCTCGGGCATGAAAAAGGCGCCTCACGGCGCCTTTTTCCGTTCAGCCAATAATCCCCGTAAGATCAGCGGATGATAATCTCCACACGGCGGTTCTGTGGCTCACGCACTCCCGGGCCCGTGGGCACCAGAAGAACCGTGTCACCAAACGCCTTGATCGCGATCTCGCCCTTCGCCACGCCGTTGCGCACCAGTTCCGCCGCCAC
>CAMBMS010000022.1 GCA_945868845.1 Asaia bogorensis
GATCAGCGCCAGACTGGGCCCATCTGGCTGGCGGCTGGAGACGTGCGTCCCGACGCAGGCCTGCGTGCTCAGATTTCTGCCGGCACAGCGATCGTCGACCAGTCAACAAGGCTCCAGGTGTCTTCCCGGCGTGGCACCGTTGCTGAACGCTTAGTGTCGGGCCTATCGTGCATCCGTGGCGGCCAAGGTGGCCGTTCATCAGGGGAATCCCGGTTGAAAGTGCCGCTTACGACGCGCCTGAATGCTATGGCGGTGCATCAGGCTGGCAATCCGGCTGCGCCCCAAGTGCTTGCCCTCGGCGCGCAAGGTGGCATGCACGCGGGGACTGCCGTAGCGGCGGCGACTGGCGGCATGAACATGACAGATGTCATCAAGCAGAGCCCGGTTGGACACGGCGGGCGCCGCCAACCCGCCGCTGAGCGTGCATGCCAGCGTGCGCACACGGCGCTGGATGATACAGCAGGCCACGCGGGAAGATTATTTCCATGTCGCACCGTTAAAGCTATATCTGACGGAGGATTTCTGCGAAGCTGCCACAGCGTTCAAGGAAAAACGTAAGCCGCCGCCTTCAAGGTCCGGTAGCGTTAATAGATATAAAGATTGGGGAAAAAACATCACATGAAACGTCGCCAGTTCCTCGGCACCGCCGCCGCCACTGCCATGCTGCCCGCCGCCAATGTTCGCGCCCAGGCCAACCGCGCCAAGACATTGAAGGTCGTGCCGCTAACCTCCCTATTCTCCCTGGATACGGTGTTCAACACATCGCTCGTCACTACCAGTTATGGCTTCGCGGTCTACGACACGCTGTTCGGTGTGAACGCGAAAAAGGAAATCAGTCCACAAATGGCGGAGGGCCACACGCTCTCCGACGACCAGCGCACCTACACGATCAAGCTGCGCGACGGCCTGAAATTCCATAATGGCGAACCGGTGCGCGCCCAGGATGTCGTGCAAAGCCTGAAGCGCTGGGCGGGGCGGGAAACCTTCGGCCAAACAGTCGCGCAGTTCGTCGATGATTGGGGCGTGGCGGATGACAAGACCATCCGCATCAAGCTGACCCGCCCGGTGCCTATCTTCCTGGAGGCGATCACGCGTGGCTCCGCCTCCATCCCCTTCATCATGCCGGAACACGTGGCGAAGACCGACCCCTACAAGCAGATCACGGAATCCGTCGGCAGCGGGCCATGGAAGTTCAACGCCAGCGAATTCAACGCCGGCTCCTTCGCCGCCTTCACGCGCTACGCGGACTACGTGCCCCGCCAGGAAGCGCCGGACTGGACCAGCGGCGGCAAAATGGTGCATTTCGATCGCATGGAATGGCCAACCATTCCCGATGCCGCGACCGCCGCCGCCGCCCTGCAAGCGGGCGAGGTGGATTGGTACGAGCAGGTGCAGCCTGATCTCGTGGCGCAGATGAAGAAGAACCCCGATATCACCGTCGGCTCCGCCAATCCGGGCGGCTTCAATGGCATCATGCGCTTTAACCACCTGCAGGCGCCCTTCAATAACGTGGCGATCCGCCGCACGGTGCTGATGGCGGTAAACCAGCAGGACTATATGGAATCCATCACCGGCAATGACCCCACGGCCCTGAACCTGTGCAAAGCACTGTTCCCCTGCGGCACGCCATACGGGCAGGAGATTGGCCAGAGCGCGATGGGCAATAGCCTGGACCGGGCGCGCGCCATGCTGAAGGCGGCCGGCTACAATAACGAGAAAGTAGTGATCATCAGCCCGGCCGATGTCCCCACCATCGCGCCGATGGGAGATGTGACTTTCGATCTGCTCAAGAAGCTCGGCATGAATGTCGAAATGGTTTCGGTAGACTGGGCCACGCTCACCTCCAAACGCGCGATCAAGGAAGCAGTGGACAAGGGCGGCTGGTCCATTTTCCACACCTGGGCGCCGTCGCTCATCCTCGGTACACCAGTGGAACATTTCGCCATGCGCGGCCTGGGCGAAAAAGGCTGGGCCGGCTGGTATAGCGACGAAAAAATGGAGGCCCTGACCAAGGACTGGATAATGGCAACCACGGCAGCGGAACAAACCCGCATTGCCGGAGAAATCCATGCCCGCGCGTTTGAGATGGTGCCCTACGTGCTATGCGGGCAGTTCCAAATCCGCACGGCGCACCGGAAATACCTCACTGGCGTGGTATCTGGCGGCGCCGCCTATATGTGGGGTGTCCGGCGGGTGTGATAGGGCTGGCACAAATGCAAAGCTGTTCCCCGTCAGCACCTATGTCCCAAATTTGAGGTTGTGATTTAAGGAGAGTTTTGGTCTCGTCGGCATGACGCAGGAACCAAGATGAGCCCTATATCCTCAAGCGCCAAGAAGCCTGCCGAGCAGGTAATGAAGGGCATACGCCGGGCCACGCGGCGGCATTTTTCAGCCGAAGACAAGATCCGCATCGTGCTGGGCGGTTTGCGCGGCGATGACAGCATCGCCGAGCTATGCCGCAAGGAAGGGATCGCCCAGAGGTAGGGTGGGGGTCGTGAATCTCGGTTCTCAGACCCCCTGGAGGCTACTGGGCGCGCCATCCTGATGCTGGGGCGGGGGCCGGGATCAGCCTTTACTGCCGGCTCGAAGAAGGACCAGCCATGGTCCTGTTCCACGACGCGGTGGCAATAGTCGATCAATCGCCGGCGCTGGCAGCACGATCTTTTCGACGAAGGATAAGGATTCTTAATTTATGTCAGGCGGTGCCGATCACAGCCCAAAGGGGATCGCCTCCCTGCGGCATTGAGGCTTGCATGGTGACAGTGGCAAACCCAGCTGCTCTCATATAGGCGCCGACCAGTCGCTGCTGATCCGGTCCTGAACACGCCTGCCATATCGCAACCGCCTTAGTTGGAAAGCAACGATTAGAGAACGACACCACGAACGGCGCATTCGGCCGCAATACGCGGGCGACTTCTCGGAACACCTCGACTGGCCGCTGCAGATATTGTACCGAGACACATAGGCACGCGCTGTCGAATACGCCGTCACTCAGCGGCAATATAGGCTCGCTGTTCAGGTCCTGAACAAACCATCGGGAAAGCCGCGGGTTCGCGGCGAGCTCCTCCGCATTCATGCCGTGGCCGGTGACAGAGGCGTAGTCAGCGTCCTCCGGCAAATGACTGACCCAACTGCTCATCAAATCTAACACCGCGCCGTGCGTGGGCAGCGTTTCTCGGTAAATCCGCGTCACGGCGGCGATCGCCCCATCATCGATATGGGTGACAAACCGCGGCTGTTCATAGAATTCCGCGTCGGGTGACGGGTCCGCTTTATCGAATGCCGCCGGCGGCAATTCGGGTAACTGTTCCATGAACTTGGTCAATGGGCATTGATATACATATTTTCTCCCGTGTCCAAAGGTAATTGCATTTTAACTGCTGATTGGGGATATGTACTTTTATACTGAATTTGGGTATTTTGAACCGCCTTGGGTTTGTGGAGGCTCCAACTCCTGAGAAGGTGGGGCGTTGATGAACAGGACGACGAATAAATATTCTCCTGAGGTTGGTGACCGGGCATTGCGGCTGGTTCTGGATCACGAGAGCGAGCACCCATCTCGCTGGGCTGTGGCCGCGCCGATGTCGGAGAAGATCGACTGTTGGGCGCATCCTCTGCATGAATGGATGAAGCAGGCGGATCGTGACAGCGGTCGCTCACCTGGTCTGACGACGGATCTGGCAGCGGCGACTAAGGGCTCTCGAGCGGGAGAACCTGGAGCTACGGCAGGACGAATCCGTGACAAACCCTTGCGCACCACGATCAGTGACAAGGCCTCGCCTTGCCCGTTGGATCCCGTCAATCGCCAGTTCCGGGCGCCCCGGCCGAATGCGCCGTGGGTCTCTGACTTCACTTATGTGCGGACATGGGCATGGTTCGTCTATGTCGCCTCCATCATTGATGCCTACGCCCGTCGCATCGTCGGCTGGCAGGTCTCTCGGACGCGCATGCGGGCTTCGTGTTGGATGCTTTGGAGCAGGCTCTGGCATGACCGGCGACCGATCCATCGCGGCGGGCTCATCCATCACAACGCCCGCGGTAGCCAATACGTCTCAATCAAATACACCGAGCGCTTGGTAGAAGCTGGTGTCGAGCCCTCGGCAGTTAGCCGAGTCGCAAAAGACGAGGTGCTGGACTGGCTGCAGTTCTACAATCATCGTCGTTTTCATTCGACACTGAGCTCTCTCAGCCCCAAGAACTTCGAAAAGGCGCAGGCTGTCCGCAAAGTGTAGCTTGCCGAGGGAGCCTGGAACGCAGTATAATGACCCCCGCAAGGGGCACGCTAATCCTGGGCAAGCCCACTCGTCCATTGGCTATCTCAGCCCGGTCGAGTTCGGAAGGCAGGCAGGAGTAGCTTAACCCAGTGTCAACCAAACCAACAGCAGGCGAAACCCCTCATCCCCGGCCCGAGCGCGGTCTCAAGCCATTGCCTGCGCTGATCTTCAGCTCACGTTGGCTGCAACTACCTCTGTATCTCGGCCTGATCGTAGCGCAGGGCGTGTATGTATTCCTATTTGTTAAAGAACTGTGGCACTTAGTTTTACACATGACGACCTTCAGCGAGCAGGAGATCATGCTGGTCGTGCTAGGGCTCATAGATGTCGTGATGATCTCCAACTTGTTGGTTATGGTGATTGTGGGTGGCTACGAAACCTTTGTCTCCCGCATGGGCCTTCAGGGCCACCCAGACCAGCCGGAATGGTTGAGCCATGTGAGTTCCGGCGTGCTGAAGGTAAAGCTGTCAATGGCCATTATCGGCATTTCTTCCATCCATCTGCTCCGCACCTTCATCGAAACCAGCAGGATCGGACAGCCGTCTTCCACCATCACCGCCGAGGCGGTCATGTGGCAGACCATCATCCATTCCGTGTTCATCCTCTCCGCCATCGGTATCGTCTACGTTGATAGGCTGACACAAACGAAGCATGAAGGCTGAGGCTGATGCCAGCGCTGCTAGAACTGCCCGCATCACCCACCCCAGGGCTTCGGCCACTGCGGTAACCCCGGCTCAGCACCAACGAAAAGAAAAAGATACTCTATCTCAAGATCGAATTCGTCGGCTTGATGAATTAGGTTTCGTTTGGAAAGTCAGGACGTGAAAAATCGTGCGGTGATGTACGGTGTATGTGGGGGGCTTTACGCAGCTCCCTCTATGGATCCTTCGAGCCATTCGTTCAGCTTCGACCACCGGCGACGCCCGGAGACATTTTTTACCGCGATGGCGACAGCCTTTTTCTGGCCGACAAGAACCACCAGGCGTTTTCCCCGGGTGACCCCGGTGTAAAGCAGGTTCCGCTGCAGCATCGTATAGTGCTGGGTCAACACGGGGATCACGATGGCGGGGTATTCGGAGCCCTGGCTTTTGTGAATGGTCGCGGCATAGGCGGGCACCAGCGTGTCGAGCTCGCCAAAGCCGTAAACCACAGCGCGGCCATCAAAGCTGGCAGTCAGTTCGCTGGTATCTGGATCAACGTCATCAACATAGCCGATATCGCCGTTGTAGACCTCCTTGTCGTAGTCGTTTTCAATCTGCATCACCTTATCGCCGGGCGCGAAGGTCCAGCCAAAGCGTTCAACCTTTCGCTCGCCAGCCGGGTTCAGCGCTTTTTGCAATTCGACATTGAGAGATCTGGCGCCGACGCCGCCTCGGTTCATCGGGCATAATACCTGGATGTCGCGGATGGGATCAAAGCCGAAGCGTTGCGGTATTCTGGTCTGCACCAACTCTACGATGCGTAGCACTGCAGTTTCCGGGTCGTCTGCCTGCACAAAATAAAAGTCACTCTCACCCTCGGGCTTCGAGAGGTCAGGGATCGAACCCTGGTTGATCTTGTGCGCGCTGGTGATGATCCGGCTTTGTGCCGCTTGTCGAAATACCTCCGTGAGGCGGACAACGGCGACGACGCCCGACGCGATGATGTCGGCCAACACCTGACCGGGGCCAACGGAAGGTAGTTGATCGATGTCACCGACGATCAGCAGCGCGGTATTGTCGGGCGCAGCCTTCATCAATGCCTGCATGAGCATCACGTCGACCATCGAGGTTTCGTCGATAACCAGCAGATCGCATTCGAGTGGGCTCTCAGCGTTGCGTTTAAACCCACCTGCTTTCGCATCCACCTCGAGCAGCCGATGGATGGTTTTGGCCTCGAACCCCGTCGCCTCCGTCATCCGTTTGGCGGCGCGCCCGGTTGGTGCGCAGAGCAGCAAATTGACCCCTTTGGCGCTCAGGATCCGCAAAATCGAATTCACGATGGTGGTTTTTCCCACGCCGGGGCCGCCGGTGATAACCAGAACCTTGGATGTCAGCGCCAGACGAATGGCGGCGACCTGGCTTTCCGCCAACGATAGGCCGGTCTTTTGTTCAACCCACGGCAATGCCTTATCGGCGTCTATGAATTGCCAGGGCAACGTGCCGTTGGCGATGGTCGTCACTCGCTCGGCAACAACCTGTTCGGCTCTATAGAGACCGCTTAAGAACACGCAGGGCGTCTGCCCGACGCTTGCGGCGATCACCGTGCCCTCGTACAATTCCAGATCCAACGCCGTTTGAACTAGTTCCTGCGGTATCTCCAGCAATTTGACAGCGAGCGGAACAAGTTCGGTAGTCGGTAGGCCACAATGGCCATCATCCATGGCTTCTGTCAGAGCGTAGGAGATGCCGGCCCGGACCCGGATCATCGCCGTTTTCTGAATGCCAAGTTTCATGGCGATAGCATCGGCGGTCTTGAACCCGATGCCGCGAATGTCGCGTGCCAACCGGTATGGATTTTCGGTCATCACCTGAACAGCGTCGGAGCCGTAGGTTTTGTAGATACGCACCGCCCGCGCCGTGCCGACGCCGTTGCTGTGCAGGAAGACCATGATCTCTCGAATGATTTTCTGCTCGGTCCAGGCATCCGTAATGCGCTTGGCGCGGAAGGCGCCAATACCGGTGACCTCACGTAGCCGCTGCGGCTCGACCTCGATGATGTCGAAGACCTTTTCGCCAAAAGCCTGGACCATTTTCTTGGCATAGACCGGGCCGATGCCGCGGATCATCCCGGAGCCCAGGTATTTTTCTATGCCATCGATCGACGTCGGGGGAGATGTGCGCATAAAGCGCGCCTTGAATTGCTGCCCGTGGGTGTGATCGTTGACCCATTCACCGGAAGCCGTAATCCACTCGCCTGCTGAAATCGTGGCGGCGTGGCCAATGACCGTGACGAGTTCGCGGTGTCCGCGCGCCTTGGCCCGCAGAACACAAAAGCCGTTATCTCTGTTATGGAAAGTGACGCGTTCGACGAGGCCGGCCAGAACTTCCTGTGTCGCGGGTTCTGGTTGAGATTTCATTTTGTCCGCCCACGGGCTCGCCAATCCCAGGGCATATCAAAGGCGCCAGACCATATGTTGGTTCCCGCACTGCGTGCGTGGGCTTCGTCAGCTATGTAGGCATTCGAGTACTGCCTATAAGCGACAGCCCATCCATTCCTGACCAACCAGCGATTGATATCCTCTGTCCCCTTGAAGCAAACGGCGACGACGCGGCTGTATCGATCCTGATCACGGACCTCGCAACGAATGGGCGCACGCCCGATTCGGTCAGCAAGAGCGAGGGAACCTTGCTGACCGCAGCGCCAAGTGGCGCCGTTTGGCCGCGTGCATTCTTGCCGGCCTTCGGGAGCATCAATTCCATAAAGCCGGATCCGGGTCCCATGAATTTCGAGCGTGTCGCCGTCGACCACCGACGCAACGCCGATGATGGATTGAGCGGACGCTGAATCAGGCGCGCTTGCCAGCAGGAGCATGGCCAGGACTGGAAAAAGCGCATGGGCCCTAAACGTGATCATGATCCCCAGCATCCACTGTCGCGCCGCCGCGTCAATGCATGCCGCAGCTCGACGTTTGTTCGGCTATGACGGGCATCGACGGTCCGCCCGGCGTTGGAACGGATCGGCCGATCCGAGACCTTGTGGACGCGGCCGCCCTCCACCAGTACGTCGTGGCCCGGCCGCAACTCGGCTTAGCCCGGAACCAGGGGAGCCGGTCAGACACGGTATTGTCAATAATATATTGTAAAATATATATTTAATTATGGACTATGAGATGGTGAGGAACGTAGGAGGACAATAGTAATAAAGGCGATTGCTCGGCCATATTGTCCGTGCGCCTCCGTCGGTCGTCCTGGTGGACGGGCGGGAGGTTCACACCTCGTCCCTGCCCAAATTTGTCTCTCCGGAAATTGACTCGGAGGAGATTACGGGTTTGCTATCTGCTGATCTACAACCGCTCTTCAACCAGGCTGATCAATACCCCAATGGACCCGTTGACCCAGGGCGCGTTAGGCGCCGCACTGCCGTTGTCGACCCGGCGCAACAGCCAGACGGGGATCGCCAGCGCCGTCGGGTTTCTGGCTGGCTTGGCTGCTGATCTGGATGTGCTGATCCGGTCGTCGACCGACAGCCTGCTGTTCCTGGAGTACCATCGCCAGTTCACGCATTCTCTCGTGTTCATACCGGTCGGCGGCCTGCTGGTCGCTGCGCTATTCTTCCTGCTCTTTCGCAAAAGGCTCCGTCTGGGCTTCCTGCAGCTGTGGCTATTCAGTACGCTGGGCTACGCCACCCATGGCCTGCTGGACGCGGCGACCTCCTATGGAACGTTGCTTCTGTGGCCGTTCAGCGATGCGAGATTTTCTTTCAGCATCATTTCCATCATCGACCCGCTCTTCACCCTGCCGATCCTGTTCCTCGTCGTCCTGGGCACCGTCACACGGAACGGACGCTGGGGACGGCTGGCGATGCTGTGGGCTGGGTGCTACCTTAGCTTTGGAGCCTACCAGCACCACGCGGCACGATCGCTGGCACAAAGCCTGGCCAAAGAACGCGGCCACACACCGCTCCGCCTTGAGGTCAAGCCCACCTTTGGCAACTTGGTCGTCTGGCGAAGTATCTATGAAACCGACAACCGGTTTTATGTAGACGCCGTGCGACCGAGCTTCGGCGCGACATCCTTGCCTGGCTCGTCCATTGCCAAGCTTGATGTACGGGAGGCTTTCCCGTGGCTCGACACGACCTCTCAGCAGGCGCGCGATATCGAACGCTTCGTGCGGTTCAGTGACGGTTTCGTCGCCTGGGCTGCGGATGGCAGTACGCGGATTATCGACGTCCGCTATGCCTTCCTGCCGACCGAAATCGCGCCGCTGTGGTCGATCCGGCTGGATAAGGACGCAGCGCATGTGGCTCACGTGCACTACGAAACTCATCGTGCCAATACGCGGGAGAACTTCAGAGCACTACTGGAGATCGTGCTGAACCAGCGATAAGAAGCGCGCGGCGGTGCTTTCAGTGCGGGGCTAACCTGTCTCCGATAGTGGCTCGATGGCAGGGATGGATCCCGTGTTGAAACCGATTTCATGTAAACCGCCACCGGTTTCTGCCTGAGGTTATCCGGAAGGCGGTCTGGTTGTATTTTGGTTTACTCTGAGCCTCGCAGTCCGTGGGGGAATGGCTTTTGCGAAAGCTTCAACGCCAAATTCGGAGATGAGCTGCCAGGGTGGTAGTCTTGCCGCAGCCGGACGGGCCGAGCAGGGAGACGAGCTGGCCGCTTTCGAGGGTGAGATCAAGCGCGTCCACGGCGGTTTGCGCGCCGAATTTCTTGGTTAGGTTGGTGAGCTGCAGGCGTGACATCAGGCGACCCTGGGGAAACGCTTGGAGAAGACTTCCCTCCTTAGGGCGCGTTCCTGCTTGGTGCGCCTGGATCGGAACCTACCCGGTCGGAGGAGTGTTCGCAATGCTTGTAGCCCCCCGTGCGGCCTTGTTAGGCTGGGTGAGAACGCGAAGGGGAGTACGAGCATGCGCACGATAAATATCGGCGATATCACCATTTCCTCGGTGATCGAGCGCGATGGGCCATGGCGGCGGCCAGGTGATTTTTTTTTGAATTATGACGAGGCGACGGCGCAGCGACATCTAACGACGTTGGATCGGGAAATCTATGATCCGAGCAATGGGCTGATGGTGATCACTTATCAGACCTTCGTGGTGCGGACCCCGCGCTATACGATCTTGGTTGATACCTGCACCGGGGAGGATAAAGGTCATGCACCGCCATTCGATTTTCCCAAACAGCGCTGGCTGGATGAGTTTAGTGCACAGGGGTTGAGTTTCGAGGCGATCGATTATGTGTTCTGCACTCATCTGCATATCGACCATTGCGGTTGGAACACAATTTTACGAAATGGGCGTTGGGTGCCGACATTTCCGAATGCGAAATATGTGTTTCACAAAAAAGAATATGCGGCATGGGAAGCCGCGCACCAGAGAGGTGACGATCCGCCGGGCACGGTGTTTCGCGATAATTGTTTACCGATCGTGGAGGCGGGACAGGCACTGCTAGTGGATGATAATTATGCGCTGGATGATACCGTCACCTTAACCCCGACGCCGGGGCATTCGCCGTGCCATTGCTGTGTCAATATCTTCTCGCGTGGCCAGCGGGCAGTGGTGACGGGGGATATGATGCATCATGCGCTGCAATGCCGGGAGCCGACATGGTCTACCAAGTTTGACTGGGATGCGGCGGAGGCGGCGAAATCGCGACGGGATTTCTTGAGCTCGGTGGCGGATACGGGCACGTTGATCCTGCCGATCCATTTTCCGACCCCTACGGTGGGGTTGGTGACGTCGATGGCGAGCGGTTTCGATTATCGGTTCAAGCGGGATTGAGGATCATGGGAAAGTGGTTGAACAATCCGCATTTCGTGACGTTTGAAATCCAGAATGGCGTGGCTTGGATCACGTTGAATCGGCCGGCGAAGCGGAATGCGCTGAGCCGGGCACTGTTGGGTGAGTTACGCGCGGCGATGCTAGAGGCGGATGACCTTAAGTCCGTGCATTGCATCGTGCTGCAAGGGGCAGGGGTGGATTTTTGTGCCGGGTACGATCTGTCGCCCAATGCCAATCCGGCGGAGGGGTACGATCCGGTGGCATATCGGCAGGGGGCGTCCAGCGTTGCCGACGATATTTGGCGGCTGGAGCGTAACCAGGCGGATATTCTTACCATTTTCGATCTGCATAAGCCGGTGATTGCCGCGGTGCATGGACATTGCGTGGCGGGGGGGACCGATCTGGCATTGTCGTGCGACATGGTGATCGCGGCGCGAGATGCGCGGATCGGGTTTCCGGCGACCCGCTCGCAGGGGACGCCGCCGATGCATATGTGGCTGCATAATATCGGGCCGCAATGGGCGAAGCGGATGCTGCTGACCGGGGATTTACTTTCGGGCAAGGATGCAGCGCGGATCGGGTTGGTGTTGCAGGCGGTGGCGCCTGAGCGGTTGGGGGCGCATGTGCGCGCGTTGGCGGAGCGCATGGCTTTGATAGATTCCGATGTGCTGGCGGCAAATAAGCGGATCGTAAATATGGGTCTAGAGCTGATGGGCATGCGCACCTTGCAGCGCTTCGCCGCCGAGTCAGATGCGCGCGGGCACCAGGCGGATGCGGCGAAGGCATTCAACCGCACGGCACGGGAGGAGGGGCTGTCGCAGGCATTTCGGTTGCGGGATGCACCGTTCGGAAATCCTATGGTGGACGTGGAGGGAGATGAATAATCAAACCACGCCGGCGGCCCGCAAGGTCGCCAGTTGCGCGGCGGTCATGCCGAGCAGGCCCTCCAGGATCTCTGCATTATGCGCGCCGATAGGTGGGCCGGCATGGGTGATTCTCCCAGGTGTGCCTGTCAGTTTTGGCACCACCCCCGGCATCGTCACCGTACCTTCTTGTTCATCCGGTATTACCGCGAGATTTTCCCGCGCGGCGAAATGTGGGTCAGCGGCGATATCGTTCGCCGTGTAGATGCCACCAAAGGGGACGTTGGCTTTTTCTAGGCGGGCCTCGATATCCGCGAAATCATGGTGGGAAATCCAGTCCGTCAGCAGGGCTTCCAGCTCGTCGGCGCGGGCGATGCGTTCGCGGCTTTTGGTGTAGCGCGGGTCGGTGGCGAGGTCGGGCATGCCAATCGCTTCCGCCAACCGCTGGAACACATTGTCGCCGCCGGCAGCGATCTGGACGTAACGGCCATCTCTGGTCTCGAACGTGCCGGCGGGGGAGAAGGTGGGATTGCGGTTGCCGATACGTTCGCGGATTTCGCCGGTTTTGGCGTGGCGAGTCATCATATCGGCGGTGATGCGGAAGGTGGGTTCGTAGAGCGCGAGGTCGATCATCTGTCCTTCGCCGCCTTTGGCGTCGCGTGCATAAAGTGCGAACATAGCGGCAAGCGCACCGAACGTGCCGGTATTGTAGTCGGCGGTGGGAAAGGCTGGGCGGACCGGGAAGCGGTCCGGGAAGCCCGTGGGATACATGTAGCCGGAAAATCCGAGTGCGATACGGTCATAGCCTGAGCGTTTTGCATATGGCCCCACCTGCCCGTAGCCGGAGACTCGCACCATGATCAGTCTGGAGTTAATGGCGTGGAGGTCGTCCCAACCCAAATTCCATTTTTCTAAAGTGCCCGGGGTAAAATTTTCGATTACCACGTCGGAAATTTTTACCAGCTCGCGCAGGATATCCTGCCCAGCGCGCACTCGCAGATTTAACGTGACGGATTTCTTGTTCCGCCCCTCCACCAGCCAGGCTGGAGACCGGCTGGCCTTTCCGTTTACCGGCGTGCCGCGCATCGCGTCGCCGATGCCGGGTTGTTCGATCTTGATGACCTCGGCGCCAAAATCGCCCAGCATGGTGGCGCCGAACGGCCCGGCGATCAAAGTGCCGATATCGAGCACGCGGATTCCTTCGAGGGGAAGCTTCGTCACGTGGTCTCCTGTCGGGTCATGCAACTGGCCCTAGTGTCCGTCGGGCATCCATGAAGGGTGGCCTCGCAAAGATTTGGATGCCCGCGCGCGTGGGCATGACAGGGGGGAGGGCCATCATCCGGATTTTTTTACTCCGTCTTCGACACGGCGGGATTTGGCGATTTCCTTGTTGGCGTCGAATTCAGTACGGCGGCGGGCGATTTCTCCCGCCGAAAGTTGTTCGATGTTGGAGAAATCCAGTTTCCAGTCCGGGCTCTCGCTCCAACGTAGGGGCGATTGGACGGTGGTGCGCGGACCTGAGGCCGATTCTAGAACTTTGAGGGCTAGTTCCAAAGTAAAAGCCTGGGACGGGACATCATGCGGTTTTCCAGCCGCGTTTCCCAATGGAAAATCACTAAACAGGAAACGCGGCACACCGCAGAACTCCACCAAATCCTTGGCGCAGCCCATGACCACTGTCGGAATACCATTCGCCTCAAGATGCCGTGCAATCAGACTCACGGTCTGATGACACACGGGTCAGTTGGCGATAATGACAGCGACATCCGCTTGCAGCCGGCGTATTTGCGCCAGAATGTCGACGCAATCCTGCTCGATGGTCATTTTCTGGCTACGGTTGGTCGGCGCGCCGATAAATTCCGGCGCCACCTCCTTGATCCGCCCCTCCGCCGCCAGCCGCTTCATCTGTTGCAGCGGAAACCAGGTATTGATGTCCTTGGCGGTGGTGTGCTTGCGATCGATGCCGACATGCGAAATCCGCACATCCGGCTCCCCCACGATCGAGCCGGTATAAACCTTGTAGAATTTCGCCGCAGAATTATACGCTGCGCCCGGTCCCTGGTCGCCCTTCTCTGGATCGTACGGCGCCGCCGTCGTTACCAGCGCCACCCGGCTCTCCTGTAACGGTTGTTTCAGCGCCGTGAACGGCACATCCCGATACTGAGCCCAGCGATACGGCTTGCCGTAGCCTAACGCCTGGTAATAGCTGCCGATGCGATGCCGATACGGGATCGGCACGTCATGCTCCGGAGGAAACTCCAGATTGTCCATGTTGTCCGCCATAGCGGCTCACCTCCATGTTAAACCGTCTTAGTCAACCGTCAGAAGCGTCCGCCGGCTGGCGAGGAATTCGCCCACTGCCACCACCAGTTTGTCGTACTCGGCCTCACCGAGCGGCAGGCACAAAGTGAAAAAACCACGCCGGCCGATCCAGATACCCTTTTCCAGCATGTCGAAGAAGAACAACTCCTTCAGCTTCTGGTCCGACGCCACCGCCTGTTTCGGGCTGCGCACGGCCTCGCGGGTGAAATGCACCGACAGCATCGAACCGAGGCCGGTAAACTGCATTTTAGCTCGCGCCGCCTGGCACAGCATGTTTAGATTCTCGCGCAGCGCGTCGCCGCGTTCGTTCAAGATCACGGCAGCTTCCGGCGTATAAACTTCCGTCAACCCGGCATAGCCTGCCGCCATGGTCAGCACGTTATTATTAAACGTCCCCGCATGCGGCAGCGCGTCCGGCCGGCGCGGATCGTAGCGGTCTAGAATATCTGCCCGCCCGCCAAACGCGCCGAACGACATTCCGCCGCCCACATATTTGCCCAACGATGTTAGGTCCGGCTTGATGCCATGCTTTGCCTGCAAACCACCGGGCGACAGGCGCGAGGTCATCACTTCATCGAAGATCAGCCACGCCCCGATGCGCGTCGCCTCCTCGCGCAGCATCTGTAAAAAATCACGATCTGCGGGAATACAGCCGGTTGACCCCATCATCGGCTCCAGGATGATCGCCGCGATTTCGGTCTCATGCGTCGCGATCACCGACTTGGTGGCCGCGATGTCGTTATAGCTACCCAGCACGAACTGGAACGGCGCGTTGATCGGCGAACCGCCACCCGCGAACGTAAATACCGCGCCATGGTACCCACCATTCATCACTAGAATCCTCGTCCGGCCCGTCACCGCCAGCGCCGTCACCAGCGCCATCAAATTCGCTTCTGTGCCCGAATTCGTGATGCGCACCCGCTCGAATCCGAAGCGTTCGCAGATCGCCTTAGCGAAGCGGCCTTCCAAAGTGTTGTGCGCGCCCATGGAAATGCCACTGTCCAGCGCTCCGTTGATTGCCTTGCGGATTACCGGATGCGAGTGGCCATAAATCCCGGCGGTGTATTCGCCCAGAAAATCCACATATTCATGCCCGTCCGCATCCCACAGCCGGCATCCCTCGGCGCGGGCCATGGCGACGGGGAAGGGGGCGTAGAACAGTGATGTTCGGGTGTTCCCCCCCGGCATTGCCGCCGCTGCCTCCACGTAGCGGGCTAGCGATTTTGGATTCTTAGCGACATATGCGTCGCGCGCTTCAGCCAGTGCGGTGTCGATATCGGTGTTGCGCAATGCGGTCTCAGACATTTCTTCGCCCTCCTGCTCCCCGGCCAGTGTGCCGTCCCGGGGCGGTGGCTGGCAACTGCCTCGTTGACGCGATACACTGATTGCCCCCCGTCGGAGGGTTATAGATGGACCTGAAAGACTATATTCGCGGTATTCAAGACTTTCCCAAGCCGGGGATCCTATTCTACGATATCTCCACCCTGTTGCGCGATGCCGATGCCTGGAGCGTGGCGATGGGACGGATGGCGCGTCTGGTGCGCATGCACCAGCCGGACCTGATCGCGGGCATTGAAAGCCGCGGGTTCCTTATGGCGGCGCCACTTGCGCTGAAACTTGGCTGCGGGTTCATCATGCTGCGTAAGCGGGGAAAGCTGCCGGGCCCCACGATCGGGTATGATTACGCGTTGGAATATGGCACCGATCGGATCGAAATTCAGGCGGACGCCGTGCAGCCTGGGCAGCGGGTGGTGGTGGTGGACGACTTGCTGGCCACCGGTGGCACCATGGCAGCGGGCATTCAGTTGCTGCGCCAAGTGGGGTCAGTGGTGCCGGCGGCGGCAGCGCTGATAGAGCTGACTTTCCTGGCCGGGCGGGTCAAGCTGGATGTTCCGTTCGAAGCGCTGGTGGCTTACGATTCCTAAGGCAGGAGAGATAAATGCCCCTCGATAGTTCAGGCGGTGGTGGCCGACGTACCGGGACCAATGTCCTGGGCGGTGTGCTGGAGCTGTGTTCGCTCAGCCCACGCACGGGATTTTACCGTGACGGCTGCTGCAATACCGGGCCGGAGGATGTGGGCAGCCATACGGTCTGCGTGGTGCTGACCGCCGCATTCCTGGCGCTCAGCCGGGCGGCAGGGAATGATCTGTCCACGCCGATGCCGCAATATGGCTTCCCTGGCCTGCAACCGGGCGATCGCTGGTGTTTGTGTGCGCCGCGCTGGCAGGAGGCGCTAGCGGCTGGGGCTGCGCCGCACGTGGTGCTGCGCGCCACGGAAGCGGCGGCGCTCGATTATTGCGTGCTGGCGGATTTGAAGAACCATGCGGTGGATTTAAGTTAGAAAGTTACATGTTGGATTGGGTGGGGCGCGTGACCATCGATACGCCGCTTTCGATCCGGCATGGCGGCGCGCCAGACGCTGCGGCACCTGGTGCTAGTGTTTGCTGTCCTTCTCGGAAAAATAGGCGAAATCGAGGATGGCGGAGGAATAAAGGCAGGGATAATCGCAGACGAGGTTCCGGTATTTTTTATAGCGTGAATTTTAGCGTGTGCCCGGCGGGACGCATATTAGAAAGTTCGGTATTTCCGGCTGCGCCGGGAATCAAGCGCGTGGAGAGCAAGGTGTATTTGGACTGTGTCGCCTTGAACGAACTGTGGGAGTGCCAGAGCTAATTGCCGAGCGGGGCGTTTCAGCGGCGGGCGTCGCGGGGTCGGGCTTTGCCGTCTTTATCGAGGTTAAAGATATTGTTGATGTTGATGCTGAGGCCGAATTTCTTCGGCATTGGGAGGTCAATGGGGGCGTTTTTTTTGCCGGGCCGAAATATTGCGAATAGGCTTATTGCGTGTCGTACGTGAGTCGTTGGTCGTGAAAGATCAGGAACGCGTGATGGTTCATGGCTTTCTGATCGTCGCGATGTCCTCACGGCTGATAGCTGCGGCAAGGTCGATGCCGGAGACTTCCCCGGCGAAGTCGGGGCGGTGGGGATCGCAGGGGCGGATGGAGGGGGTTATGAAATGTCTCCTAACGCGCCTTGACCGGGCGGTTGGCGTGGCTAGTTTGTGGCACGCCGCGATTGAGCGAGAGATGAGTGTGTACCCCTAGCCATTTGCCGTCGGTTTTGTGAAAGACCATGGTGGCGCGGCCGGGGCGGTCGAATTTTTCGCCGTTGGGATGAAAGCCAGTGCTGGTCCAGGGGGCAATCACCACGGCCATGCTGACATCCGCCAGGACATGGGTGTTGGCGAGATCGAAGTGGAAATCCTCCGTGTGCGGCCAGACATTGTCCCATTGCTGCGCGATCCAGGCCTCTCGGTCCGGCAGCACATCGCGATGAGTGCCGAAGGCGAGAATGAGCGGGTGAAAGAGTGGGCGCGCGCTGGCGTAATCGACATCGCGGACATGGGCCGAGAAGGTCTCCAGCCAGTCCAAAAAAAATATCCGGGTTGTCCCATCAGCGTTTGGTAATTCGGCCATGTTCGCTGCCCCTCGACTTGCGCCAGCTTGTCTTCGCACGCAGATTACGAAGGGAACGGGGAACCCGCAACGCGGGAATGCGGAGGGTCGATGGCAACGGTAAAATCGGCGCTGATTGTGGGTGCCTCACGCGGGCTGGGGCTGGGGCTGGCCGGCGAACTGCAGACACGGGGATGGGCGATCACCGGAACGGAGCGCCGGCCATCGGCAGAATTGGCAGCGTTGGGGGCGGCCGTGATATCCGACGTGGATGTTACGGTGCCGGCGCGGATCATGGCGCTGTGGCATAGATTGGATGGCCAGAAATTCGACTTGATCTTTCTGAATGCCGGCATCATGGCCGGGCGCGGGGTGCCGGTGGGGGAGATAGCGGATTCGGATATCACGCGAGTGCTGTACACCAACGCCATTGCACCCATCCGCGCCGCCGATGCCCTGATCGGTTTGGCCGCGCCAGGGGCAACGATTGCGTTCATGACGTCGATCCTAGGTTCGATTGCGAATAACCTAGATGGGCGGATGGAACTGTATCGTGCATCTAAGGCGATGTTGAATTCTCTGGCGCGGAGTTTTGCCGCGCGACATGTGGCGGCGGGATTTACCATCTTGTCGTTGCATCCGGGTGTGGTGCGGACGTCGATGGGCGGGCCGAGCGCGCCGTTGGATATTCCGACCAGTGTGCGCGGGCTGGCGGATGTTCTGGAACGCCGCGCAGGCACGAAAACGCATGTGTTTGTGGATTATCAGGACCGGGAGATCCTTTGGTGATGAGCATCGATCCGATTACAGTTTCAGTCGTGCAACACCGGCTACGCGCCATCGTCGAGGAAATGGGCGAGGCAATGCTGCGTACCGCCTATTCGCAAATTCTGAATTCGTCGCGTGATTTTTCTACTGCCATTTGCGACCTGGACGGGCGGTTGATCGCGCAGGCGGAGCATGTGCCAATTCATGTAGGTGCGCTGCCGTTTGCGGCGCGGTCGGTGAGCGCATTTTTTAAGGGTGATATTCATCCAGGGGATGTTTTTCTGTTGAACGATCCGTATCATGGCGGCAATCATCTGCCCGACCTGACTGTATTTGTACCGATATTTGTGGGTGACGAAGCGCGGTTCTGGTCGATCAATCGGGCGCATCAATCCGATATCGGAGGGGCGACGCATGGAGCGTATAATGCGTCTGCTACCGATATCTGGCAGGAGGGGATCCGGGTGACGCCGCTGCGGTTGTACGATCGTGGCACGGTGCGCGCGGACGTGTTGAACATGATCGCCACAAATGTGCGTCATCCGCGTGATTTCCGGGGTGACCTTGCGGCGATGATTGGCTCGGCGCATGTGGGGGAACGGCGGCTTCTGGTTCTGGCGGAGGAGTTTGGCTGGGATGTGACCTTGCCGGCCATCGAGGCGGTTCTGGATGGCGCAGAGCGGCAGGCGCGGGCGGTGATTTCGGAATGGCAGGACGGTGTTTATTTCGGCGAGGCCATGTTAGACGATGATGGGCACGGGACAGAGGATATTCATATCCGCGCCAAGATCACCAAAACGGCCAGTGACCTGACGATCGATCTGTCCGATTCGCATGCTCAAGTGGTGGGATTTATTAACTCCTCGATTCCAAATACGTATTCTGCCGTAGTGGTGGCTATGTCATATTTGATGGATCCGCATACGCCGAAGAATGACGGGGCATTTCGTCCTATTACGGTGATTACCAAGCCGGGGACGATTGTGTGCCCTGATCCGGGGTTACCAGTGACATTGTGCACTAATCATTGCGGGCAAGAGATTTTAGAGGCGATTATCAAGGCGCTGGCTCCGGCGTGCCCGGAACGCGCGATGGCTGGATGGGGGCGGCGGTTTCGCATTGCCATCCAGGGCGTCGATCCTCGCAATGGAAAGAAATTTATCTGGCATATGTTCCAGGCGCGACCAGGTGGTGGTGGGTCCATTGCTGGCAATGGCTGGCCGGGGGCAGGGGAATGGCAAGCCGCGGGTGGAATTAAGTTTGGTAGCCTTGAAGTAACGGAAGTTCGGTTTCCGATGTTCTTTAGAAAGCATGAATTCCGCATGGGATCAGGAGGCGATGGAAAGTATCGCGGCGGGCCGGGGGGGACGTTGGAGTTCGTAGTGGAGATTGCCGAACCGGCGAGGGCCAACACGGCGGGCGATGGAGCGCGCTATGGGGCGTGCGGGATATTGGGTGGGGAGGATGGGCTGCCGCATCTTTATACGCTGTTCTCCGCAGGCGCGCCGGTGCGTGTGTTGAAAACGAAGGAAACCGGGGTGGTGGTACGTCCGGGTGATGTGTTCGCAGTGGAATCGGGTGGCGGCGGTGGTTATGGCTCGCCGGCGGAGCATGATCCGGTTGCACGGGCGTGGGATATGGCCAATGGCTTCGCCGTGCGGGAGGGCTGAGCCATGCTGCGGATTGGCATCGATGTGGGTGGGACATTTACCGATCTGGTGGCGGTGGATCCGGCTGGTGTGTCGACGTTAGCTAAGTCGGCCTCCACGCCTCTGGACCCTTCGATTGGGGTGATGGATGGTTTGGGACAACTGGCGCAGGCACTGGAGCTTGATCTAGCGGGGTTGTTGGCACGGACGGACCGCATCGTGCATGGCACGACGGTGGCGACAAATGCATTGCTGGAACATAAAGGGGCGAAGGTCGGATTGCTGACCACCGAGGGCCATCGCGATGTAATTGAGATGCGCGAGGGGCTGAAGGAGGATCGGTATAATTTACGCATGGCTCCGCCCGTACAACTGGTTCCGCGCGCGTTGCGATTGGGTGTGCGCGAACGGATGCGGGCCGATGGTCGTGTGGAGATTCCGTTGGATCAGGCGTCGGTGACAACTGCGATTGCGACGTTGACAGAAGCGGGGGTGGAGGCGGTAGCGGTTTGTTATCTGCATGCCTGGCGTGACGCGGCGCATGAGCGGGAGACAGCGGAGGCAATCCGTGCGGCGATGCCGGGGGCGTATGTTTCGTTGTCCTCGGACGTGTTTCCGCAGATCAAGGAGTTCGATCGGGTTTCAACCACGGTGGTGAATGCGTATGTGGGGCCGAAGCTTTCTGCCTACTTGAATTTTTTGGCACGGCGGTTGCTGGAAGCTGGATATAAGGGGCCGGTGCTGATCATTCAGTCGCATGGGGGGGTGACTCCGGTGGCCGATGCCGCACGGATGGCGGCGGGTGGAGTTTTGTCCGGCCCGGCGGGCGGGGTCGCGGGCAGCTGTTATGCGGCGAGGTTGCTGGGTACGGCGAATTTGATTCCGTTTGATATGGGCGGGACGAGCACTGATATCTCACTGGTGGTTGATGGCGAGCCAACATTGGTGAGTGGGCGGTCCATTGGCGGGCATCGAGTGTCGTTGAACAGTCTTGATATCGTGACGCTGGGGGCGGGTGGTGGTTCCATTGCGCGCGTAGATACAGGCGGCATCTTGCATGTTGGGCCGGAGAGTGCAGGGGCCTTACCGGGGCCGGCTTGCTATGGGCGGGGGGGGACAGCACCGACGGTGACGGATGCGAATCTTATTTTGGGATTTCTTGATCCGGAACATTTTTTGGGGGGACGGTCTCGGCTGGACCAAGCCGCGGCGGAGGGCGCGCTGGACAGGCTGGCGGCTGATCTGGCGGTGGATCGGATTGCGGCGGCGGAAGGTGTGCATCGGGTGGTGAACACCAATATGGCGGAGGGGATTAGGCTGGTCTCCGTGCGGCGTGGGGTCGATCCGAGGCGGTTTGCGTTATTAAGTTTTGGCGGGGCGGCGGGGTTGCATGTGGTGGATGTGGCGCGGCAATTGAACTTGCAGCGGGTGATCGTGCCGCGCGTGGCGGCGGTCCTGTCAGCATGGGGAATGTTGGCAACGGATTTGCGGTTTGAGGTTTCACGCACGCATATTGGTGATGCGGGGGCGATGGATGGGCCACGGGTCAAACGTCTGTTCGAGGAGATGGAGGCTGAGGGCAGGGCGCGGTTGCGGCAATCCTTCGATGGTCCCGTGCGTACCGAACGCAGTGTGGAAATGCGTTATGGCGAGCAGATATTTGAAATTTCCGTGGTACTAGAGGGGATAGATTGGGATATGGCTGATCTAATGGGGGAGATCGTGGAGCGGTTTCATCGGCGGCATGAGGAGCTTTATACCTATGCGCTGCGCGACCAGGATTCCGTGCTTGTGAATGCGCGTGTGGCGGTAATTGGCATGCTGCCCGATCTACCGCGTGAACCGGAGCGAGTGGTGGGCAGCATGGCTGCGCCAGCGCGCCAGAGGCTAGTTTATCTGGGTGCATGGACGAAGGTGCCGGTTTATGAGTTTGACGAGCTGGCGCCAGGGCAATTCATTCAGGGACCGGCAATCGTGGAATCCGCGATGACGACAATCTTACTGCGGGCGGAGAACAGTGCGACCACGACGGCGCATGGCTGGCTGGATATCAGAATTCCGGCGGTTTAAATCTAACTTTCCATGCCGGCGAGGGTGCGCCATTCCTGCTCGGTGAGGATTTGCAGGCCGAGCTCGGCGGCCTTACGGGCTTTTGAGCCCGCATCAGCGCCGATGATAACGAGGTCAGTTTTTTTCGACACGCTGTCCGTTACTTTCGCGCCGAGCGTTTCGGCGCGAGCTTTTGCTTCCGGCCGGGTCATGGTTTCGAGCGTACCGGTGAAGACCATGGTCTTGCCAGCCAGGGGAGTATTACCGGTGGCTTCCGGTGTATCCTCGATGCTGATTACGGCGGAGAGGTCGTCGAGCGTGGCGACATTGCGGGGTTCGGCGAAGAAGTCGACCAGCTCCTGTGCAATGGAGGGGCCGATGCGCAGGATACTGCCCAGGGCCTCGCGCGCTTCTGAGCCGATGATGCGGGCGGCGAACATTTGGTCGCGCCAGTTGGCGAAGGAATGGTAATGGCGAGCGAGAAGTTTAGCGTTGGCTTCGCCGATGCGGCGGATGCCCAGTGCGTAGATCAGTCTTTCCAGCGGGACCTTTTGCCGAGCGCGGATGGCGCGCGACAGGTTGCGTGCGGACAGTCCGCCCCAGCCTTCGCGTGGGGCGATGTCGGCTTCGCGGTCTGGTAGGCGAAATAAATCTGCGGGGCTGTGCAGCCAGCCTTCGTCGAAAAATTCCTGAATGGTTTTCTCGCCCAGACCATCGATATCGAAGGCGTTGCGGGACACGAAATGTATTAATCGCTCGACCCGCTGGGCCGGGCAAATCAGGCCGCCGGTGCAGCGGCGGATGACCTCGCCTGGAGGACGCGTGGCGTGGCTGGCGCAGACAGGACAGGTGTTGGGCAGGTTAAATATCTGTGTGTAGGCGGGGCGTTTTTCCATCACTACGGAGAGAATTTGTGGAATAACATCGCCGGCGCGTTGCAGGATCACCGTATCGCCGACGCGAATATCCTTCCGCGTGATTTCATCCTCGTTATGCAGGCTGGCGCGGGAGACGAGGACGCCACCGACATTGACGGGTTGCAGTTCGGCCACCGGGGTCAGGGCGCCGGTCCGGCCGACCTGGATCTGGATAGCTTGTAGGATGGTCGTTGCCTGTTCGGCGGGAAATTTCCAGGCAATGGCCCAGCGTGGCGCGCGGCCGGCAAAGCCAAGGCGGCGTTGTAACGTTAAATCATCGATTTTGTAGACGACGCCATCGATATCGTAGCCGAGGCCGGCGCGGGAGGCGACCATGCGGGCCTGGAAGGCGGCGACGGCGGTTTCATCGGGCAGATGGGCGGAAAGTTCGTTGACGACGAAACCCCAATGGCGCAGGCGTTGGAGAAAACCCCAATGGGTGGAGACGATGGGTTCGCTGACCTCACCCATCGCGTAGGCGAATAGCGAAAGTGGGCGCGTGGCGGTGATGCGCGCATCCAATTGCCGCAGGCTACCAGCGGCGGCGTTGCGGGGATTGGCAAAAATCTTTTCTCCGGCATTTTCCTGCGTGGTGTTGAGGGCCAGAAAGTCGGCCTTGGTCATGAAGACCTCGCCGCGAATTTCGATGAAATCCGGTACGTGGCCTTTTAGTTTGGTCGGTACCGTTGGGATGGTACGGATATTTTCAGTGACGTCCTCACCTTCGCTGCCGTTGCCGCGCGTGGCTCCGCGGGTGAGCAAGCCGTGTTCATAGCTGAGACTGATGGAGAGGCCGTCGATTTTTGGTTCGCCCGCAAAGGCCAGGGGCGTGGCGGGATCGAGGCCGAGGAAACGGCGAGTGCGGGCGCAAAATTCGGAAAATTCCGCGGCGTCGAACGCGTTGTCGAGCGAGAGCATCGGCAGGTGGTGGCGGGTCTTGGCGAATCCGGTCTCCGGCGCACCGCCGACGCGCAGGGCAGGGGAGTCGGCGCGGATCAGATGCGGGAAGCGCGCTCCCAGAGCGGTATTGCGCTGGCTCAGCGCGTCGTATGCGGCGTCGCTGATGATGGGCGCGTCGTGGCGGTGATAGGCATCATCGTGGTGGGCGATTTCGGCGGCGAGGCGCTCGAGTTCCGCCGCTGCCTCGGCCTCCGTTAAGTTTTCGAGATCCGGTACTCCGCTCACGTGCGCACCTTCAATAGGTCGTCGGCGGCGGCGCGGGCGGCATCGGTAATCATTTCGCCGGCTAGCATGCGGGCGATTTCCTCGCGTCGTTCTTTGGGGGCTAGGACTTGCACGTCGGTTGTGGTGCGGCCCTTGGCGGTGGCCTTGGCGACGCGGAGATGGGCCGCCCCGCGTGCGGCGACCTGCGGACTGTGGGTGACGACAAGAATCTGTACGCCGCTCGCCACGCGCGCGAGGCGTTCGCCGACGGCGGCGGCGGTGGCGCCGCCGATACCGGAATCGACTTCGTCGAAGACCAGCGTTGGCACGGTGGAACCGGCGGAAAGTACTACTTTTAGCGCCAGCATCAACCGGGATAGCTCGCCGCCGGAGGCGATTTTTGCCAGCGGCCCGGGTTCCTGGCCGGGATTGGTGGCGATGAGGAAGCGGATGTCCTCGGCGCCACCCGGTCCCCAATCGGCTTCGGCCAGCACGGTCAGCGCGACGGCCAAGTGGGCTTTTTCTAGGCGTAATGGCGGTAATTCTTTTGCCACGGCGCGTTCGAGTTTGGTCGCGGCGGTTTTGCGCGCGGCGGACATTGCGGCCGCGGCTTTGATATAGGTTGCGCGAGCTTGTTTCGCTACTTGTTCGAGGGCGGCAATTTCGTCGCTGGAGGTGTCGAGCGCGGCTAGGCGCGCGCAGAGTGTGGAGAGGAGTTCCGGCAGTTCGCCGACTGTGACATTGTGTTTACGGGCGGAGGCGCGCAGGGCGAAAAGCCGTTCTTCTGTTTGCTCCAGCCGGCGTGGATCGGCTTCCACATCCAGTGCCAGGCGCGCGAGGAGGGTTTCGGCCTCGGCGAGGGATTCTTCCGCGCGGTCCAGCGCCGCCATGGCGGGGGCGGCCGGGTTGTTGTGTTCCTCTGCCGGGGATGACGAGGGGGTGAGGCGTTGTAGGATGCGGGCGGCGGCGCGCAAGGCGGTGGCGGGGCCGGCGGCGCGGCGGTCGCGTGGAGTGAGTTCGGCCAGTGCGGCGACGATGGCCTCGGTGCGACGTTGGCTCTGTTGCAGGCGCTGGCGTTCATCGGCGAGTTTTTGTTCTTCGCCATCTTCCGGGGCGATGGATGTGAGTTCGCCGACGGCGTGGCGGAGCCAGTCCTCGTCGCGCTGGGCGGCTGCGATGGCCTGACGCGCAGCTGCGAGCGCGGCGAGCGCGGCGCGCCAGTTGCGCCAGGCGCCGAACAGTTCGTTACGTAATGAAAAATTCACGCCATAGGAATCGAGCAGGCCGGCATGCGTGCCTGGATCGGCGAGCCCCATCTGTTCGTGCTGACCCTGTATTTCGACCAGCAGGGCGCCGGCTTGGCGGAGCAGGGCTAGACCCACGGGTTGGTCGTTCAGAAACGCACGTGAGCGGCCATCCTTCCCGATGACGCGGCGGAGCACGATTTCTTCATCCGTATCCAGGCCCTGTTCGGTTAATAAAGTTAATATTGGATGCCCCGCAGGGGGAGCGAAGCCGACAGTTACACTGGCCTGTTGGGCGCCAGCGCGCAGCAGGCCAGCCTCGGCGCGTGCGCCCAGCGCGAGGCCGAGACTGTCTAGCAGGATGGATTTTCCAGCCCCGGTTTCTCCGGTGAGGACGGTGAGGCCAGGGCCGAATGTTAGGTCCAGCCGTTCGATCAGCACCACATCGCGGATCGAGAGGACCGTGAGCATGAAGTGTGCGTGCCGGGTTAGAAGATGGAGTTGAGGATGCGCGTCAGAAATCCCGGTTTTGCCGGTGGCGGGCTCATGCCTTCGATGGGACGCGCATCGGCTGCTAACAGCATCTGGTTGTAGCTGTCGGCATACCATTCATTGCCCGGATAGTTATGGCCGAGCACGGCGGCGGTCTTCTTCGCCTGATCACGCAGGCCAAGAAGTAAATAAATTTCAGTCAAGCGATGCAGGGCTTCAGGAACATGGTTGGTGGTCTGGTATTCATCCACCACGCGCTGGAATCGCCCAACAGCGGCGGCATAGAGGTGTTGTTTTTCATACCAGCGTCCGACCGTCATTTCCCGGCCTGCCAGATGGTCGCGACAGAGATCGGTCTTGAGCCGTGCGTCGCGGGCATAGGCGCTGTCAGGGAAGCGGTTCAGAACTTCCAGCAGCGCGGTGATGGCTTCTTCGGTGGGTTTCTGATCGCGTTGCACGTCGGCGATCTGTTCATAATAATTCAATGCGCGCAGGTAGTAGGCGTAGGAGATGTTGCGATGCGCAGGGTGCAGTTGGATGAAACGGTCAAGCGTGCCGATCGATTCCAAATACTGATTTTGCAGATATTGCGTATAGCCCTGCATGAGCTGCGAACTGACCGCCCAGGAGGAGTAGGGGTAGGTCTGTTCGACCAGATCAAACATCAGGGTGGCGGCCTTGTAGCGTTTCGTGTTCAGGGCATCGACGCCGTTGTTGTAAAGTTCCTCCACAGCGATCTTGGTGGAGTCGACGCGTTCCTCCAGATCGGCAGCGCGTCCCGTCCAGCCGCGTACGGTGTCACAGGCACTGAGCAGGGTGCCCAGCAGCAGCAGGGCCGTCAGGGGTGGGATAGCACGGGCAAGTCTGTTGTGAGGCATGACGCCAAACATCACCGAATCCTATCGCGAGCCGGGTTTATAGCACCCTGGGCGGTCATGACGAAGATGGGGGTGCCTGCTGGCAAACAAAGGGGTGCGGGGTGGTAGGCATGGCCCCCGCGACCCCCTTTGGCGCTCAGCGAAGAAGGCCCGTCAGACGTGTTTCAGCACATCCTCGGCGGAGGAGACGCCGAACTGCCCGGCGGGTTCTACCGCGATATGGGTGACCTTGCCGTCCTGGGCCACCAGGGCAAAACGCTGGCTGCGCGTGCCCATGCCACGGGCAATTAGGTCGAGTTCCAATCCGAGCGCCTTGGTGAGGGCGGCGGAGCCATCGGCCAGCATCGCCACCTTGCCGTCCGCGTTCTGGTCCTTGCCCCAGGCGCCCATGACAAAGGCGTCGTTGACGGCGATACAGGCGACGGTGTCCACGCCCTTCGCTTTGAAGGCGTCGGCGTTCTGCACGAAGCCCGGCAGGTGCTTGACGGAACAGGTGGGGGTGAAGGCCCCCGGTACCGCGAACAGCACCACTTTCTTGCCCTTGAAGATTTCGTCCGTGGAGGTTTCTTTCGGTCCATCCTTGGTGCCCTGCATCAGCTTCATGGACGGAATGGTATCACCAACCTTGATGGTCATGAGCAGCCTCGCTCCCTTAGTGTTGTGTGTCGATATGTGTGTGCCGACCGATTGCCACTGGCCGAGACGGGAGTCCTAGCCGGAACCGCCCCCTGTGTCACGTGGCTTGCAGACTCCACGCCGAGGTTCCACATTTGCCGGATGGAACAGGACGCCTCGGCGCATTCACTGACCGGGCAGTTGCTCATTGCCATGCCGGCAATGGAGGATCCAAATTTTGTCCAGAGCGTGGTCTATCTCTGTGCACACTCGGCCGATGGCGCAATGGGTATCGTCATCAACCGCCCGCTCCGTCGACCCAGTTTCGCCGAATTGCTCCGCCAGCTGGAGCTTTCGCCCGTCCCTCCGGTGCGCGACGTCCGCCTGATCGAGGGCGGCCCGGTGGAGCATGGCCGCGGTTTTGTCCTGCACAGCGCGGACTGGAGCGGGGAGGGCAGCCTGAAGGTGAACGCCCGCGTGGCGCTGACCGCCAGCCTTGATGTGCTGAAAGCTATCGCCGAAGGCGGCGGGCCGAAGGAAAGCGTCCTTGCTCTGGGCTATGCCGGCTGGGGGCCTGGGCAGCTCGATGCTGAGATGCAGCAGAACGCCTGGCTCTCCGTCGACGCCGATGAGGCGCTGGTGTTCGATGACGCGAACGACACCAAATGGAGACGCGCCCTCGCCACCATGAAGATCGATCCGATCCTTCTCTCCGGCACTGCTGGCCGTGCCTGAGATTGATTTGTTTGCCCGTCGGGAGGGGATTTCACGGCAAACAGTCCGCAGGCTTATCCATTGATTTGTGTGTATCTTTAAGATGCCCGCGTCTCAATCTGCGGGATATTTTATAAATTGTGTCAGTTGGAATAAGTGCACCGCAGTCGGCACCACGCCAACCATGCCCCCACCCGAGAAAGCTGTCATGCCCGCCCTGGCAGGCATCCACTCAACGCCCTTGATGTTCTGCCCCGCCTGCGCGGGGGGCACGCTCCGGCCGACTATCCGCGCGTTACCGGCCTCCCCTATCCCCGTGCTGCCTATCGCCCCGCCGCCATTGGCCACCAATCCACTTTCTCTGGCTGCCCCACACCAGCAAGGTCAACGGCTCACCATAGGAAATGCCGTCTGTGCGGTCACCCCGATCGCCATGGTGACGAACAAAATTCCGACGATCCCCGACCCGTAATAAAACGGCACCCGCTGCTCCCTAAAAAACCCTGGCTTGCATTTGGGCTAAGGTTTTATTTAGTCGGACATGACCCTGAGTAGTTTCTAGAATTCCGACTAGGCCCAGTACACGCGATGATAGACAATGAAACCATTCTTGATGTCTAAGGATTCGAATAAATAAGCCTGTACGCCCGATGGCGTCATCCGCGGGTATTCCCGGATCAAATATCGACCGTCCAAGAAAAACCTCACTGGTTGGTACAACCCCTAAAAAATTGTTGAAAGCGTGACGAAATTTTTCGTAAACAAATCGAGAATACGATTGCACCATACCAAAATGGCATCTAAAGCGTGAGGATAGCTCACGAGAACCGCAAGTGTTTTGATGTCTCCGTGTGGGGCCTGGGGTGCCATTACGCGCTCGAGATCTTCAGTGTTAAAGCCCGTGGTCGACTTATCTTAGATGTGACTACCCTGCTATTCAACAATCGTAAGTATAAATTTTTTCCTTATTACGTTAAGAAAATATACCAAATTTAGAAATATTCTATAGTCGGGAGATCTATAACGCGTTGGATGATCTATAAACACTTCTCTATCCCGAGGGCGCATGTTGTTGGTACAAAAGTTAGGATCTACCCAACATAACCCCCGTCTTCCACAACGCCCACAAATAACCTACTCCTCTAGTGCCTCCCGCATCATCTCCAACGCCAACCACTGCTCCTCCGCCGTCACCAATTTCTCCTGCGCCGCCGCCAATTCCCTGGTTACTGCCGCGAACCGGGCCGCATCGCGCTTATAAAGCCCCGCATCCGACAATACTGCGTTTAATTTTTCGATCGTCGCCTGCACTACTGAGATCTGCGCCGGCAATGTCTCCAACGCATGCCGATCCTTGAAACTCATTTTCTTAACCGGCCCTGTCGCACGCACCCGCGGCTCAGTCACTCCCCGCGTCTTCGCCATTTTTACCATGGCTCCTTCGGCGCCTCCACGCTGCGCCAGCATGTCCGAATATCCACCCGCATATTCAATCCACCGGCCATCGCCAGCAGTAGCAATCACCGACGTCACCACCCGATCCAGAAAATCCCGATCGTGGCTAACGAGCAGAACCGTCCCAGGATATTCCGAAAGCCGCTCCTGCAACAAATCCAACGTCTCAAGGTCCAGATCATTCGTCGGCTCATCCAGCACCAGAAGATTGGAAGGCCGCGCAAACGCAAGCGCTAAAATTAACCGCCCCCGCTCGCCCCCAGACAAAACCCCCACTGGCGTATTTGCTTGCTCGGGAGAAAACAGAAAATCCTTCATATACCCGATCACATGCCGGCTTACCCCATCGACCACAACCTGATCGCCAGCCCCGCCCGTTAACGCATCGGAAAGGGTCTGCAGCGGATGTAAGCTTTCCCGCCGCTGATCCAGCGTCACCTGCGCCAGATTGGTTCCTATCCGTAATTCCCCGACATCCGGTGCTAACGCCCCCGTCAGTAAATTTAACAACGTGGTTTTCCCTGCCCCGTTCGGCCCGACAATGCCCATGCGGTCCCCGCGCAATACCCGCGTCGAGAAATCCCGTATCACCACGCGATCGGCATAGGATTTGGAAACCCCCTGCGCCACCATCACCAGCCGCCCAGACAGTTCTGCTTGCGCCGCCTCCAGCTTCACCCGCCCTAACGCCGCGCGCTGCTCCTTATAGGTTTTGCGCAGGCCATGCAGATCGGCCAGCCGCTTCTGATTGCGCTTACGCCGCGCCGTGACGCCATAGCGTAGCCAATCCTCCTCCATGACGATCTTTCGGTTCAATTTGTGCCGCTCGATATCCTCTTGTTCCAGCACCTCATCACGCCACCCCTCGAAATGCGAAAAACTTTTTTCCAGCACACGGGTCACTCCGCGATCCAGCCACACGGTCACGCGGGAAAGCCGCTCCAACAACCGTCGGTCATGGCTGATCAGCACCAGGCCGGAACGCATACCCGCCAACTCCCTCTCCAGCCACTCTATGCCGGGAAGGTCCAGATGGTTTGTCGGTTCATCTAGCAGAAGAATATCCGGGCTGGGCGCTAACACCCGCGCCAGCGCCGACCGCCGCGCCTCGCCGCCGGACAATGTCGCCGGATTTTCGTCGCCGCTCAGCCCTAGTTGTTCCAGCAAATAGCGCGCCCGCTGGTGCCCCTCCGCCGCGTCATTGTCCAACCCTGCCTCGACATAGGCGCGCACGGACGAAAACCCAGAAAAATCGGGCTCCTGCGGCAAATACCGGATGGTCGCTCCCGGTTGCGTGAACCGACGCCCGCGGTCCGCCTGTACCAATCCCGCTGCCACTCGCAAAAGCGTCGATTTGCCGGATCCGTTACGCCCCACCAGACACACCCGATCCCCCTGCGCGACAGAAATCCCGGCGCCGGCCAGTAACGGCGTGGCCCCGAATGCCATAAAAATGTCTTGCAGCAATAAAATGGGAGGTGTCATGCGCCGGGGTGATACCACGGGACATCCGCCGGGAAACCCCGCCATCTTGCGGCTTGCGTGCCGGCACGCCATGTAAGCTCCCCATGCAGAACCCATCCCCGAACCACGATCCCGTCCGCTGGCACGGCACCACCATCCTTTGCGTCCGTCGCGACAACAAAGTGGCCATGGCTGGCGATGGCCAGGTCAGCCTCGGCAACACCGTCATCAAGGGCAATGCGCGTAAGGTCCGCCGCATCGGCTCGGGTGCCGTCTTGGCCGGATTTGCCGGTGCCACCGCGGATGCCTTCACCCTGCTCGAACGGCTGGAAGCCAAACTCGAACGTTTTCCGAATCAGCTCGAGCGTGCCTGCGTGGAGCTGGCAAAGGACTGGCGTACCGACCGCTATCTCCGCCGTCTGGAAGCGATGATGGCGGTGGCGGACGCGGACCGCTGCTTCACCCTCACCGGCAATGGCGACGTGCTGGAACCGGAGGACGGCATCATCGCCATCGGCTCCGGCGGCAACTTTGCTCTCGCCGCGGCGCGCGCGCTGATTGACACTCCCAATCTATCCGCCGAGGACATCGCGCGGCGCGCCATGAAGATCGCCGCCGATATCTGCGTCTATACCAATTACAACGTAATCGTCGAAAACCTGTAATGGACATTCCCACCTACTCGCCGCGCGAAATTGTTTCCGAACTCGACCGCTTCATCGTCGGCCAGAACGACGCCAAGCGCGCCGTTGCCATTGCGCTGCGCAATCGCTGGCGCCGCCAGCGACTGCCTGATGGCATGCGCGAGGAAGTCGTGCCGAAAAACATTCTAATGATCGGACCCACCGGTTGCGGAAAAACCGAAATCGCCCGGCGCCTGGCGAAACTGGCGCAGGCGCCATTTCTGAAAGTCGAAGCCACCAAATTCACCGAGGTCGGCTATGTCGGACGAGACGTCGAATCCATTGTCCGCGATCTGGTAGAAATCTCCCTCACTATGTTGCGCGAAATTTCTCGCAAAGATGTGCAGGCGAAAGCCGAACTCGCGGCGGAAGAAAAAATTATAACCGCCCTGGTCGGCGAACAAGCCGCTGCCGACACACGCTCTAAGTTCCGCCGCATGCTACGCGCAGGAGACTTCGAGGATAAGGAAATCGACATTTCCGTGTCCGACACGGGCAGTAATCCGATCGGACAGATGGACATTCCCGGCATGCCTCCCGGCCAGGTCATTAATCTGGGAGAGATGATGAAAGGCATGTTCGGCGGCCGCCCGCCGCAAAATAAACGCATGACCGTGGCAAAAGCCCGCGAAACGCTGGAACGCGAGGAAGCCGATCGCCTCCTCGATAATGACCGCTTGCAAAAAGACGCCGTCGCGCACGCCGAAAACAACGGCATCGTCTTCCTCGATGAGATCGACAAAATCTGCGCCCGCTCCTCCGAAGGAGGATTCCGCGGCGCCGACGTCTCGCGTGAAGGCGTGCAGCGCGATCTGCTTCCTCTCATCGAGGGGACCACCGTTAGCACCAAATACGGCCCGGTGAAGACTGATCACGTGCTGTTCATCGCCTCCGGCGCCTTCCACCTCGCCAAGCCGTCTGATCTTCTGCCCGAACTGCAAGGCCGCCTGCCGATCCGCGTGGAGCTTGCGCCCCTTACGCGCGAAGACCTCCGCCGCATCCTCACCGAACCCGAACACTCCCTCCTCAAGCAATACTCTGCTCTTCTCGGCACCGAAAAAGTCACGCTCGATTTCGCCGACTGCGCCGTAGACGCGCTGGCTGATCTTGCCGCCGACATCAACGATCGCATCGAAAATATCGGCGCCCGCCGCCTGCACACCGTGCTGGAAAAATTGCTGGAGGAAATCAGCTTTTCCGCCACCGATCGCGCTGGCGAAACCATCATCGTCGACGCTACCTATGTCAGCGAAAAAGTATCCCCCCTCGCCAAGAAAGGCGATCTCAGCCGGTTCATTCTGTAGCCTTCCGTTCATACGTTTGTTACAATGGCGGCAATTCCAAGAGGCCCGTGTGACCGCGCTCAAACTCACCCAGATCGGAAATTCCATCGGCGTCACTCTGCCGAAGGAGCTGCTAGCCCAACTCGGCCTGCAAAAGGGCGACAGGGTATATGCCGTGGAAACTCCGGGCGCCCGCTTGATATGACCGCCCCCTTCATCACCCCTGCAGATCAAACCGCCGCCGAAGCCATCGCCCGGATCGGCGAGGAGTTTTCCATTTTCGATGACTGGATGGAACGGTACCAGCACATCATCGACATGGGCCGCAAACTCCCCCCTTTCCCTCCACAATGGATGGATGACGCGCACCGCGTCGCCGGCTGCCAATCGAAAGTCTGGCTGTGCTCTACCGTCAAGGACGGGGATCTTTACTTGGCTGGTGCCTCCGATGCAGCCATTGTTTCCGGCCTCGTCGCCCTGCTGCTGCGCGTCTATTCCGGACGTCCGCGCGAAGAAATCCTCGCCACTGACCCGGTGTTCCTGAAGGATCTCGGCCTCATCGAGGCACTGTCCACTAATCGGGGCAATGGCATCGCCGCCATGGCGCGAAAAATCCGCGAGCTGGCCGCCGCCACGCAACCCGCGTGACGATCCCACCTAGTGTCCCTATCTCTGCAAGCATGAGGGTTGGCGCCTTCATGTCGGCACTGTTCGGCACCTTCGCCATCGTCGGTGCCTTCGTCCCCTTGTTCATGGCCGATACTGGCCTCAACGCGACGCAGATCGGTACCGTCCTCGCCATCGCCTCGCTGGTACGCATTGTCACCGGCCCGTCCTGGGGCATGCTGGCGGACCGTCTGGGCCAACGCCGTGTCGTCATGTCCGTTGCTGCCTGCGTCGCCGCCGGTACCGCATTCGCGTTACTGGCGGCGCGCGCCATCCCGAACCATGCCTTCCTCATTATCGCCATCCTGATCGCCTTGCAGGGTGCGGCCACCTCCGCCCTCGGCCCGCTATCGGACAGCCTCGCCCTCGGCCTGGCGCGGGAAGGCAAGATCCAATACGGCCCGCCGCGCGCCGCTGGCTCCGCCACCTTCATGGTCATCTCGGCCGTCGGCGGACAGGTGGTGGCGCTGGCGGGCACGATCATCGTGCCCGTCCTGCTGGCCGGCGGCTTCCTCATTGCCGCCCTGGTCGCGCGCCGCTTGCCCGAGCCCGTCCAGCCCGTCGCCACGCGCCGTTTCACCGGCGGCCTCGCCGGCACGGCGGCCGTGCTGCGCATCCGCGAATTCCGCCTGACCCTGCTCGCCTCCGCACTGATCCAGGGCTCGCATGCCGCGTTCTATTCCTTCGCGCCACTGCACTGGCGCTCCTTCGGCATCACTGACGGCACGATCGGCCTGCTGATCGCCATCGGGATCGTGGCGGAGGTCGGCTTCTTCATGTGGGGCCGCCGCCTGATCGAATTTCTGGGCCCCGCCGGCCTCACCCTGTGCGCCGCCACCGCCGGCATCGTGCGCTGGTCCGTCACCGCCATCACCGGCGATCTCGCTATCCTGTTCGGCGTGCAAATCCTGCACGCCGTCACTTTCGCCTTCCAGCACCAGTCCTCAATGTTGATGTTGCAACGGATCATCCCGCCTGAGCGCGCTTCCACCGCGCAGGCGCTGCATATGGCGCTGGGCGCCGGCGTGCCGATGGGAGCAATGACGTTCCTCTCCGGTCTGATTTACACGCGCTATGGCGGCCAGCTCTACTTCGTTATGGCGCTGCTCTGCGTGCTGGCCTTGCCTCTGGCTTCCCTGTTGCGGCAAACACGCCGGCCCGGTTGACGTACCAAATAGGCACCCGCAATACTCACCCGCAACACGATCAGGGGGAGTTTGGTGATGAAGGCGGGGGCGCTGACTTCACCTCAGTACGATACCGCCGAGCAATCGCAAACGCCTGTCGCCCTGACCACCAGCCGGGGCCTAGATTTTGTGCGCCCGTCGCGGCTGATCGATGCCATCAGGCGAGGCAAGCCGGTGATCTTGTGCGACGACGAAGACCGCGAAAATGAAGGCGACCTGATCTTCGCCGCTGAGTTTTCTTCCCCCACCTTGGTCGCGCAGATGATCCGTGAGGGCGCCCACCCTGGTGCGCCGCTTCGCTCTGAGGCCTATGGTGGCGCGCAACCGCTGCCCGAAAGGCACCGCCTTTACCGTCTCCGTCGATGCCGCGCGCGGCGTCAGCACCGGTATTTCCGCGCGTGACCGCGCACTCACCATCCGTCTGCTCGGCGACCGCCGCTCGCGGCCCAGCGATTTTGTCGCCCCCGGTCATATCTTCCCCCTCGCCGCGCGGCCCGGCCTGTTGGGTGAGCGCCAGGGCCATACCGAGGCCTCTATCGCGCTCGCTAGTTTCGCCGATCTCACGCCCGCCGCCGCGATTTGCGAAATCCTCGACCAGGAGGGCGAGGCGATGCGCCGCGATGCACTGTTCACCTTCGCCCGCCGCCACGACCTGCTTATGGGCACGGTGGCCGAACTTATCACCTGGTCTGGCATGGCTCATTGCTAGCCGGCCTGTTTGATCAGTCCGTCATCTGTAATAATCCTCGGCCGGAGATTGACGTGAGCGAACCCGACACCCAAACCATCGACCTCAATGGCTTCCCCACGCGCATCTGGCGCAAAGGCAGCGGCCCGAAAATCGGTTTCCTCGCTGGCTTCGGCGGCCTGCCGCGCTGGGTGCCGTTCCTCGACAAGCTGGCGGAAAAACGGACCGTCATCGTGCCCTCGCTGCCCGGTTTCCCCGGTGGCGATCGCGGCCATTCAGTGCTGGATTCTCACCTTGACTGGGTGCTAGCCGTGCGTACCATCTTAAACAAGGCCGGTCTGGCCGGCGCCGATCTGGCTGCCTCCTCGGTCGGTGCCTCCCTCGCATTGGAAGTCGCCGCAATCTGGCCGGAGACGGTCAGAAAACTCGCTTTGATTTCCCCCTTCGGGCTGTTCGAGGACAACGACCCGCCTGAAGATCCGTGGGCGCAGCGCGCCGATAACGTGCCCGGTCTAATGTGCCACGACCCGGAGATCTGGACAGACCTAAAGGCGATGCCGGACGGTGCCAACTCCGTCGAATGGCCGATCGAGCAGACCCGTGCCAGCGAGGCAGCCGCGCGCATCTTCTGGCCGCTCGGCAACACCCGCGTCGCCAAACGCCTGCACATGGTCATGGCGCCAACCTTGCTGCTGTGGGGCGAGTATGACCGTATCCACCCGCGCAGCTATGCCGATCGCTTTGCCGAAGGCATAGCCAGCCGGACAGAAATAAAAATCATCGCGGGTGGCGGACATCTCGCTGAACTGGACCAGCCCGAGGCCGTCGCCGACGCGATCCTCGCTTGGACCGCCTGAGGGACACCGCCATGCAACTCGACCCCGACGCGCAAACAATCCTAGACATGGTGAAGGCGGCCGGCCGCCCTGCCTTCCACACCGTCACCCCGCAAGAAGCCCGCGTGTTCTACGCCGCTAGCCGCACCGTCCTGCAACCTGAACCGCAGGACGTGGCAAAAGTTAAAGATTTTTTGGTGCCCGGACCGTACGGCGATATTTCCCTCCGCCTGTATCGCGGCAAGAACACGCAGCCCGGCCAGGTCTTACCCTGTCTTGTTTACTTCCATGGCGGCGGCTGGGTACTCGGCGATCTCGACAGCCACGACACGGTCTGCCGCCGTCTGGCCAATCAGACCGATGCCTGCGTCGTCTCCGTTGATTACCGCATGGCCCCAGAATACGTCTTCCCTGCCGCGATCGATGACAGCGCCACCGCCATCCGCTACGTGGCCGCGCAATCCAGCGCGCTGGAGATCGACGCCACCCGCCTCGCCGTCGGTGGTGATTCCGCGGGCGGTAACATTGCCGCCGTCATGGCGCTTATGGCGCGCGATGGCACCTTGCCGAAAATCGTTTTCCAAATCCTAATCTACCCGGCGACGGATTTTTCCGGCACGTCGGATTCCTATCGCTGCATCACCGAGGGCTATCCGCTCACCGCGCCGACTATGTACTGGTTCCGCGATCTTTATTTACGTAATCAAGCCGATTGGTACGATTGGCGCGCTTCTCCGCTGCGTGCTGCCAGCCTGGCGGGCACCGCGCCCGCCATGCTCATCACCTGTGCCCACGACCCGCTCTGCGATGAAGGTATTGCCTACGCGAGGCGCCTGGAACAGGAAAACGTGCGCGTCATGCACACGCATTTCTCCGACCAGATCCACGGCTTTCTCACTATGGGTAAATTCATCCGGGCCTCCAATATCGCCCACGACCTGTCATCGCAGGCCTTGCGTCTGGCCTGGGGCCAGGGCTGACCCTCACGTCGCTTCCCCCAAGACCAACCGCCGGCGTGGTACCGCCCGCAACGGCAAGCCCGCGTAAACATCCTTCACCGCCTCGGTGATCGTCACGCCGCCGAATTGCGGAGCCACGCGGCGTCCGCTGCGTTCGGCTAGCCTTGCGCCGCGTAACACCAGGCGCATGCGGGTCGGCGGCACGAACAGCGCCGTATCACGGCGTTCCACCCGAAACAGGCTGCTGGCCAGCAATCGTCCGACCTGCCCGGCGGAATAGGGCTGGCCCTGGCCGAACGGCGTGCTTTCCACATGCGCCCACAACCCGCGTCGGTTGGGTGCCACGATGAGCATGCGCCCATCGTCCTTCAGCACACGCCAGACTTCCCGCAACAACCGTGGCGCATGCTCGGCCGCCTCCAGCCCATGCACCAGCAGGATGCAGTCGAAACTCAGATCGATGAAGGGAAGACAATCCTCCTCTATCGTGCAGGAAAGATTGGAGTGGCCCGCCGGCCAGCGCGCCACGCCGATCTGCGCCGGGGTGGCGGCGATACAGCACGCTGCCTGTTCCCGCCATTGCCGCAAATAGGGTGTGGTGTAACCGATCCCCAGAACCGACTGCCCGGTCAGATTGGGCCAGATTAGTGCGAGGCGCTCCCGTAGCAGCCGCGCCGCCAACGCCCCGCGGGTCGAGGCATAGAATTCCGCCGCCTGATGCGCATCGGTCGCCATGACGGGGGAGATAGCACAGTTTGCGCCCGCACGTTCCGGTGCTAAGGTGGGTTCATGCCTATTACCGCCACATTGGTCCCGATTTTGAAGGACAACTACGCTTGGTTGCTGCGTGACGCGGCCACCGGCGCCACCGCCATCGTCGACCCTGCCGAGGCCGGTCCCTGCATCCGCGCCATCGAACAGGCGGGCGGCCGCCTGGACCTCATACTCCTTACCCATCATCACGCCGACCACACCGCTGGCACCGATGAAGTCCGCGCCCGCTTCAGTGCCGGGGTGCAAGTGGTCGGTGCTGCCGCCGATGCGCATCGCCTACCCCGCCTCGATCGCACGGTGCGCGAAGGTGATACCGTTGCCCTCGGCAATAGTAGCGCCACCGTGATCGAAACCCCCGGTCATACCGTCGGACAAATCAATTTTTACTTCCCCGATGGCGGTGTGCTGTGCAGTGGCGACACCTTATTCAGCCTCGGCTGCGGTCGCATCATCGAGGGGACGCAGCAACAGCTTTACGACAGTTTGCAACGCCTCGCCGCGCTACCCGATGAAACCCTGGTCTGCTGTGGCCACGAATATACCGAATCCAACGGCCGCTTCGCTGAACACGTGGACCCCTCCAACAAGGCCCTGCAGGCGCGTATCGCGGAAGTTAAAGCCCAACGCGCAGCCGGCAAGCCCAGCGTGCCCTCCACGATGGCTAGCGAACGCGCCACTAATCCGTTCTTGCTCGCCCCCGATCTCGCCAGCTTCACGGACCGCCGCGCCCGAAAAGACAGATTTTAGCAGCCTGCCAGACTTGCTGGTGCCACCCCCGGTCTATGAGCGGATTCCACAAAGACACCTCGCCCGCTTCGTGGTGGAGATAATCGTCGATCTGGGTCTGACCGCGACTCGCAAGAGCGAGCGCCGCACGGGTTCAGCGCCCTATCATCGGGCCGCTCTACTGGGGTTTTACAAACGGCGCGACAGCAGCGGATGTTGGGGGATGCCTGGATGGTCCCAGAAATCCTGGCCTCGCCTCAGGCGTCAGTGGGTAGTACGGCCACGGGCAGCTGGAGCCGGAGCGGGCGGTGATTGCTCGGCTGGGTCGGGAAGTAACGAAGTTGAAGGCGGAACGAGATATCCTAAAAAAAGCCACGGCCTACTTCGCGAGGGGATCGATGTGAGGTTCGCCTTCATCGCGAAGCATCAGGGATTTGGCCGAGCGGCAGACAAGCGCCGTTGCGACCAACGTGCTGGCCCAACCTTTTGAGGCGCCATCCGCCAACCGCAAATGGATTGCTGACTTTAAGTATATCTGGACGGCGGAAGGCTGGCTGTATGTGGCGAGCGCCATCGATTTGCGGGGTATACGCTGATATGAGCATATAACCGACATGAGTAGTTACAACCTCCGGGACATCCAAATATGAAGTTCGCCAAATCGGTCGCCTACGCAATCGTCCCAATCACGTTAATTGCCAGCACGCTGGTTGTCAGCGGATGCGCCACACAGGGGCAAAATCGCTATGATCACACCGAGGTCGGCCACACCTCTGCGGTAGAGTTCGGAACTATCGTTGCGGTTCGCCAGGTCGATATCACAGGACAGAATACCGGGGTGGGGGCTGTAGTTGGAGGCACTGTCGGTGGTGGCATTTTAGGGGGAGCGCGCGGAGGACCAGTTTCTGTTGTGGGAGGCATCTTGGTTGGGGCTGTTGCGGGTGCAATTGCCGAACAGGCCATAGCGAACCGTCTAGGCTTAGAATACGTCATTTTACTCCGCAATGGAAAGCCGATCACTATCGTCCAAAACCAGGAACCGAACGATAGGGTATTCCAACCAGGAGAGCGAGTGATGGTCCAGGCATCGAGATCTTACCAACGGGTCTTGCCAGCCGATAACATCCCGGCACAGATGGATCGGCCTGTCGGCATCACAGTCAAAAATTAAGGACAGTTTAAAATATGATAGCCAATCTTATGAAAATTGCCTTCTGCGTGTTTCTTCTGAGTGGCTGCGGTATAGTCCCGGATCCAACACCCCCCACTTATTCTGTGCGTTGCTCCTGAGTGTCTGTGCTATAGCCGAGGATTGTGTGCCGATCACTTATAACGCCGTGCGAACATGACTGTCCTCGAAAACTCCCGCAACATACCAATATCTGTGACAGCGCAACATAGCTCTGGCTGAAGACCCCAGAGGGTAAGTAACTCTACGCGTTCCGCAAGCAGGTGCCAGGACCGGTGTTGGGGATCATCAAGTCGGTGCTGGGATTCCGACAATTCCTATTGCGTGGGTTAGATCAGGTGCTCGGTGAGTGGAGCCTCGTGCCATGGCATGGAATATGAAGCGGATCTTGGCACTACACCTCATTCAAAGAGGTGGTGGGTACTTTTGAGGCCGAAATTCGAGCGATGGGTGCCCGCTCATGGTAACCATGCCCATTGTTAAGCCGTTCAGGTCGTGATTAGGCCTACGTCAACCGCATCAGAACCGCACTCATGCTTCGTAGCGACTGCTGTTATCGATCGGAAATCTCTAGTTAGACAAAATATTAGTTAAAATAAACCGTCATGCCCGCGCATTCGGCTATCCACGTCTTCCGAGACGCCCGTCCCGCCTTACAGCCCGGCGTACGGCTCCCCCCAATTATCCCCATAAACAAAATCCGCCAGGTTGCCACGCCCCACAAGACCGAAATTCCCCATAGGATACCCGATCGGCAGGATCGCATAGGAATGCACACCTGGCGGCAGTCCCAGTGCATTCTCCGCATCCGCTTCAAAAAGTAAATGTCGCGTGGTCAAGGTCGATCCTAACCCCAACGCCCGCGCCGCCAGCAGCATATTCTGCACCGCCGGGTAAACCGAAGCCCCGGACCACCGTGTCGGCGCCCCGGGCTCCTCAAGGCAAGCAACAATCCAGACTGGCGCCTCGTGATAATGCTTGGTCAAGTATTCCACAGCGTCATGCTGGCGCTTGTAACGCGGCGCATCACTACCAGGTGGCGGCGCGCTGGATGCATACCGTGGCCCAACGATCTCGTCATAGGCGCGCTGGTAGACATTCTGCACGGCCTTCTTCTTCACCGGATCCTTGATTACCATGAAGCGCCAGCGCTGCGTATTGCCGCCATTCGCTGCGCACATCCCCGCTTGCAGGATCTTCTTGATCATTTCGTCAGGTATTGGATCGGGCTTCAATCGGCGCATCGCGCGCGTCGTATGCATGATCTCGAAGACGTCATTTCCGCTCGTCATTGCACCCACTCCTTAACTTAACCGCCACGCACATAACGCCGCACCCGCGCCCAGAACATGTCCTGGAAATATGGAAACATCCGCTCCGTCCAGGCGCTGGTGGCCGCTGTCTTCTATGCCGCGCTTTCCAGCACATCGGTGGATATCAAATGATACAGCGCGGTATAGCGACGCGATCCGTCTTGTGCCTTGAACCGCCGCCCCGCCATCACCCCCGGCACCGCGGTGAGCGCGGGAATATGCTCGGTATCGTACCAGGCATTGAAATCCTGCTCAACTACCGCCGCGACCACCATCGAAACCAGCACCAGCCCGCCCGCGCCGGCTGGCGCAGTCTGACTACCGGGGTTGATCTGCTCGCCATCGAAACATAATTTTCGGTCGCAGATCTCAGTCAGCCGCATCGACCAGACCAAAAGATTATCCCTCCCGATCGCCCGTTAGGCTGGCGAAGCCAGCACTGACAGACTATCTAGGTCATAGGTCGCCACCGCAATCTTTGGATTCGCAATATCGATCCAGCGTTCGCACAGCCCAAATCCGGGCATCCGCTCGCGTTCTGGGATATGTTCCTGGTCGTACAAGTCATGGAATTCATCGACCGGCGCCTTCGTATAATCGAACACCGCCGCCCTCAAACCCATTGCCATTGGAGTTTTTTCCCCTGGAAAGCCGCCATCTTCAGCCCTTTCGGCCAGGAGTTCCAGGCCCCACATTCCTCCTTGCGCCCATTACCGCCGCTGTTTGGCCGTGCGGTATTCTTCGTTAGTCTCATATGCAGAACTGGCACTAAGGAAACCCACTATGACCACCCGCGATAATCTGCGCGCCCAGGCCGAGGCCAAACGCGCCCGCCTATTCGGGGCCAGCGCGCCAAGCCCCGCCCATGTCCCCGCCGAACTGGCGGACCTGCTCAGTGAAATTACCTATGGCGGCATCTGGTCGCGCCCCGGCCTGTCGCAACCGGACCGCATGCTCTGCGTGATCAGCGCGCTGGCGGCCAATGTCCGCCTCGCGGCTTTGCAACGTCATGTTGGCCCCGGGCTCGATCTCGGCCTCACCCCGCTGGCCATTCAGGAGATTTGCCTACAGTCGCTACTATATTCTGGCTTCGTCCATGTCGAGGACGTGCTCGGCGTTTGCGGCGAGGTCTTTGCGACCCGCGGCGTTACCCCCCCCGTGGCCCCGCGCGACGACACGTCGCTGGAAGAACTCTCCCGGCGCGGGGCGGAGAAGATGCTCACCATCCACGGCACGCGTGCCCAGCAAGGCTACGCTGATCCCGCCAATGCGATCACCGGGGCGATGTATCCCGCCGCCATCCGCTACGGCTATGGCGCGCTCTGGTTTCGCCCCGGCCTGGAGACGCGCCAGCGTGCGCTGGTGTCCGTCGCCGCCTTTACCTCGCTACGCATGGCGGAGCAGGTGAAGAAATTTGGCCAGTCGGCGCTGAATGCGGGCGCCAGCAAAACCGAGATCGTGGAAGCCATTATCCAGACCGCGCCCTATAGCGGTTTTCCTCCTGCGCTCAACGCGCTGGCCGCTATTGGCGAGGCTTTCGGGTAAAAACCACCGTACGCTTTCCCGCTACGATCTTCACTGGGTCGTCATTAATTCATCACGATTTGTCGTCTGAGGCATTCCGGCCAGACCCAAATCACAAGCGCCTGCTCATCGAAGCGCGCCGAACTATGATTTCTACTCGATCTTGATGCCCGACCGCTTCACCCACGCCTCATAGGATGCGGTCTCGCGCGCGTTCATCCCCGCCAGCTCGCCGGGTTTCTGCGTCATCGGGAAGAACCCCATCGTATAGATGCGCGCATTAACCTCTGACCGGGCCGTTACTTCCATCACCGCATTGCCGAACTTGATACCCATCGCCTCCGGCGTGCCCTTGATCGCATACAGCGCCAGCCAGGTCGGTAGATCAATCGCATAGCCGGCCTCCGCCATCGTCGGCACATCGGGAAAATCCGGATGTCGCCTGTTCGATGTCATGGCCAGCATGATCGCACGCCCCGCCTTCACATGCGGGTAGTGCAGGCTATCGAGCATGATATCAAAATGTCCGCCGAGGAAATCCGACAAGGCCTCCGGACCGCCGCGATAGGGGATGGCGACGATTTCCGTCCCGGCCAGGATATTTAACGCCGTGCCGCGCAGATGCGTTGCGGTACCGATGCCGGGTACCGAGTACGTCAGCTTGCCCGGCTTTGATTTTGCCAGCGCCACCAGCTCTGAGACGGTCTTCACGCCCAGCTTGGGCAACACCGCCCAGCCATATACGTATTCGCCCATCGCCGCGATCGGGCGGAATTCCTGCGGTATATAACCGACCTTGCGCAATTGTGGCAGCAGCACCATCGGCGAGTTCGGGCTGGCCAGGAACGTGTAGCCATCCGGCATCATCCGCGATGCCGATTCTACTCCCAGCGTGCCCGACGCCCCCGCCCGGTTCTCAACCACGATCGGCTGGCCAAGCAATTGCGCCACTGGCTCCATGATCATGCGGGTCAGCACGTCACCCGATGTGCCTGGTGGGTAATTATAGATCACCCGAATGGGTTTCGTCGGCCAGTCCGCCGCTAGGGTGGGAAAGGCCAAACCCAGCGCCATCCCAATCCCTACGACCACTTGGCGCAGCCTTGCGCGATGATCTATCCTCACCCGATATCCTTCTCTTTTTCTTCTTGGTCGGCGATGTTGTGCGACACATCGTTTTCGGTCAAGCGTTCAAGTCGCTCGGGATACCCCCTGGTATTTTTCTACTATGTCGCTTCCAATGGCATGACGCGGCGCAGGGCGGAGGATTCCAGAATGGCGATCGATGCGGATACCTATGATTTCATTGTCGCTGGTGCTGGCTCTGCGGGTTGCGCGGTCGCAGGCCGG
>CAMBMS010000023.1 GCA_945868845.1 Asaia bogorensis
TCCAAGCGCTTCCCCCAGACAGACTTAGGGAGCGCCGAACCCCGGCACCCCCCAGTTTAACGCAGCACCTCCCGGTTGATTAGGCCGGGGGACGCTCCATCTTGCAGCTCGGTTGCACCGGGCCGGCGGCCTGCTCGCCGTTCAGCAGCTTGATCGTCCTGAAGCCCTTGTCGGTGTTATCGGCTTTGAACCTAGCGTCCTTCGAGACCACGGCGACGGCCAACGGCAGCAGGGCCTGGTGATCCTCGGCGCGCATCTTGATCGGGCCCATCGAGGTATCGACCGTCACCTTTTCCATGGCGAAGGCGAGCGCGTTGACCGACAGCTTGTCGCCGGGTTTGGCCTTCAGCGCCTTCAGCGCCTCGCCCAATCCCCACATGCCGTGCACCGTGTGTCCCTGCACGTTGAGCGGGTAGTTGCCGGTCTTAGCCTTAAAGTCCTCGGCGAAGGCAGCGGTCTTCTCGCCGTTGGCGTCGGCGAAGAAAGTCGACAGCGTGAAGTGGCCCAACGCGGTATCACCAGCGTTGGCGATGTTGCCGGGCTGATCGATCCAGTAGGCGAGAAACCGCGACTTGAGGCCGGAATCGCCGGCGGCCTTCATCAACAGCAGAAGATCGTTCGACCAATTGCCGGTGACGACCGTATCGGGACGGGCCTCCTTGATCTTTGCGACGTAGGGGGCGAAATCCTGAATCTTGTTCACGTCGTGGATCACGTCGCCGACGATGGTGTAGTCGAACTCCTTGGCGTAGTCGCGCGTCAGCTTCTGCACGTCGTGACCCCAGCTGTAGTTCTGGCCGATCACGTAGATCCTCTTGCCCAGCGCGTTGGCCTCCTTCATGGCGATCATCATCGCCTTGAGGCGAATTTCGGCGTTGCCGTTCCAACGGAAGTGATAGAAGTGGCACTTGGACCCGGTGAACTCCATGGCTTCGGCGCCAACGTTGATCCAGATCAGCTCCTTGCCGGGATTGCGCGCGTTATGCTTCTGCACATCGGCGGTGATCTGGCCGCCGATCGCCGAGGAGGCGCCCTGGATGATGATCCGCGCACCGTCGTTAATCGCGGCCTTCATCTTGTCGGCCGCTTCTGAGGGGCCACCCTGATTGTCGTATTCGAGTAGTTGGATGCCGTCCGGCCAGACTTTCTCGGCCTCCAGCCGGGCTAGTCCATACTTGATGGCGGTTTGGAACAGCTTCCCGGTCACCGCCTGGCCGCCGGACAGCGTCTCGATGAGCGCGATCTTGACCGGCTCGGCGCCGGCACCACCGGTGAAGCAGCAAGCAGCCCCCGCCAGCGCTGCAGCCATGGTTATCATTCGCATTGCGTTGTCTCCAAAGCTTCCGTTCGACCGCAGAATTACTGCGGCCCGTGCGCGCCCCCGATCGGACACGGCGGGAACCAAGCGTACTTTCCCTCAGCACGCAAACGAATTCTGCTTCGTTCCTCCGTCTCTACGATGAGACCAAAACCATCCCTAACTCACCACCCCAATTCTGTCTCATAGGCGCTGACCGCTTACACTAAAGAGCAGGGGGTATACCCACGCCATCATCATGGCTAGGAAGCTGAAGAGAGCGCGCTTCAGGGCCACTGCCGGCACTGGTCCACCAGGACAAGTGCGGGTTCATGATCAATGCCGGGAGAGTGGGTGACAAACAAAATAGCTCTTAATTATATTTTTTTGTAAGCGGCGTCAGACAGTCAGGAAACGTGTCCGGATATGTTCTTCCTCAGCGCGGAAACGCTGGGGGTCGGCGGAATAGACCACGCGTCCCTTGACCAAGATATGTAGCTCGTCGGCCATCGCCTGAGCGAGCTTCATGTTCTGCTCGATCAGCAGAATGGTCACGCCGGCCTCGCGCAACAGTCGGATGACGCGGGAAAGCTCGCGCACAACCAGCGGCGCCAGGCCCTGGCTCGGCTCGTCGAGAAGAACAAGTTTCGGATCGGAAACCAGCGCGCGGGCGATGGCGAGCATCTGCTGCTCGCCACCCGAGAGCTGCGAGCCCTTGTTGGCACGGCGCATATCGAGCGAGGGGAAAAGCTCCAGCAACCGCGCAAGGGGCCATGCCCGGGCCGGCGTACGCTCGGCGACCTTGATGTTCTCGATCACGGTGAGATCGGGAAAAATAAGCCGCCCTTCCGGCACATAGGCGACACCCGCGCGCGCGATGCGGTGCGCGGGCCAACCGGTGACGTCGATGCCATTGAGCCGGATTGTGCCGCCGCTCGACGGCACGAGCCCCATAATCGACTTGACAGTCGTGGTCTTGCCGACGCCATTGCGCCCAAGGATGGCTCCGATCCGCCCGGCGCCGAGCGAGAGATTCACGCCCTGCAGGATGTGACTGGCGCCGTAATACGTGTTGAGACCCACGATCTCAAGCATCACTCTATGCCCCCGAGATAGGCTTCCTGCACCCGCGCATCGACGCGCACCGCTTCCGGCACATCGTCGGCAATGACGGCGCCGCGATGCAACACAGTGATCCGGTGCGCAAGGCGGAAGACAACCTCCATGTCGTGTTCGACGAGTAGCACAGTCAGGCGCGCCTGTTCGAGAAAACGCGCAAGTGTCTCCACAGCCTCCGCCGTTTCCTCGACGGAAAGGCCCTGCGTCGGCTCGTCGAGGATCAGTATTTTAGGCTGCTGCGCCATCGCCATCGCCACTTCCAGCAAACGCTGATCGCCATGGCTCAACAGACCCGCCGGGCGATCGGCGATGGGGCCGAGCGAGAGTTGCTCGAGCGCATGCTCGCCCCTGCGGCGGGCGGCGGCGAACACATCCCTGCCGCCAAAGGGTAACCAACGGCGATCATCGCGCGCCTGCGCCGCAAGAGTTACGTTCTCGCGCGCCGTCATTTCTGGAAACAGTGAGGTAAGCTGGAAAGTGCGTGACAGGCCGCGCTGGCACATCGCGTGTGCCGGCAGCCTGGTGACATCCTCGCCCGCAAAACGTACGACGCCAGCGGTCGGCGTGACGACGCCGCTGATCAGATGGAACAGCGTCGTCTTTCCGGCGCCGTTAGGTCCAATAACGGCACGCACCTCGCCCTCAGCAACCTGCATCGAGACTTCATCGACGGCAATTAGGGCGCCGTAATGCTTGGTGAGCCCGATTACTTCCAACATCGGCTCAGTCATGGTGCGCCTCCTTCGCCGTGGCGCGACTGCGCCAATCCGTGGCTAGGCCCCAAATGCCCTGAGGCGCAAACAGCACGAAGGCGATGAAGACTAGGCCAAAGAACAGCGCCCAGGCCTCAGTGTAAGACGAAAGCTGGTGCTCCAGCAGCATGAAGAAGGCTGCGCCGAGGATCGGCCCGATCAGCGTGCCCGAGCCGCCGACAATGACCATGATCAGAACCTGGCCAGAGAGCAGCCAGAACAGCAGCTCAGTATTTGCGAAGCCGGCAAACGGGGCGTACAGCGCGCCGGCCAGCCCGCCCAACGCGTAGGCAATCGCCACCACGGCGATTTTGTAGCGACGCGTATTGTAGCCCAACGCCACTGCCTTGGGCTCGTTTTCCCGGATGCCACGCAGCACGGCGCCGAACGGCGAGGCAACGAGGGCGCGGGCGAACAGGAACGCGCCCAGGAGACAGGCGAGGGCAAGGTAATAGAATCCGGTCTTACTTGTCAGCACATCGATGCCGAATGGTCCTACGCGGCGCGGGATGCCAGCCAAGCCATCCGATCCACCGGTTACCGAGGTCCATTTGAATGCCACGGCGTAGAGCAGTTGGGCGAACGCGAGCGTCAGCATCGAGAAGGAGACACCTGTCGCCGTTGTGCACACCCAGCCGACGCCGATGGCAACGATACCGGTGAGCAGGCTGGCAAGCAGGATCGCAACCGGCAGGGAGAGATCGGTGTGCAGCAAGATATAGCCCGAGGTGTAGGCACCCAGCCCATAGGCCGCAGCATGGCCGAAGGAGACGAGCCGCGTGTAACCCAACATCAGATCGAGGCTCATGGCGAACAGGCCGAGAATGACCAACTCGGTCAGTAGTGTCATGGCGAACAAGGGCAACCCGAATGGGGCTGCAATCAGGAGGGCGAGAACACCGAGCCCAGCAAGCGAAGCGCCACGCATCGTCCTAGGATTCTTTACCGAGCAGCCCGCCAGGCCGCACGATCAGCACCAGCAGCATGATGAGATACATGAAGGCCAGGGCGAGGTCTGGATAGTAATAATTACCAAACACCTGCACGAAGGCGACTAGCAGCGCGCCGATCAGGGAACCGAGAAAGCTGCCCATGCCACCGATAATGATGATGACGAAGGCATCGATCACCGCGGCAAAGGCCATACCATGCGCTGCCGTGACCAGCGGCGCGGCGAGCACCCCGCCCAGCGCCGCCAGCGCGCAACCGATGCCGAACACGGCGGAGCGGATGAGCTTCACGTCCACACCCAGCGCATGCACCATCTCAGCGTTCTGCGCGGTCGCGCGGATCAGCAGACCAAGCCGCGTACGTTCCAACGCCAGCCAAAGGCATGTCGCCATGATGGCGCCGGCGGCAGCAAGGAACAGCCGGTAGACCGGAAACGGCTCATCGAGCAGGAATACAACCCCCGCGAGAGAAGCAGGGGGCGGGACCTGCAACGCGTCCGATCCCCAGCCGAGCCTGACGGCCTCGCCCACAACCAGCGCAAGGCCGAAGGTAACCATGAGAAACGCGTGCGCGTCCCGGCCATAGAGCCGGCGTAAGATTACGAATTCGAAGGCCCCACCCATCAGCCCGACGGCGAGCGGCGCCAGCAACAGGGCCGCCCAGAAGCTGCCGGTGAGCACCACCACGGTAAAGGCTGCGAAGGCCCCCAACATATAGATGGTTCCATGCGCGAAATTGACGATGCGCATGATGCCGAAGATCAATGTCAGGCCGACGCCAAGAAAAAACAGCAACGCGGCTTGCGACAGGGCGTTGATGCCCTGCGTTACGAAGAAGGCGAAGCTTGACATACGACCATCTTATCTTGCTTCAGCCGGCGGGGACAAGTCGGTGCGCGCCTTCAATCGTCGTATGTCATCTTGTTGCAGGGCGGCGTGACACGTTCCGCCGGGAAGGTCGCAATGACTTCGGGCACCGGGTAGGAGAAACCTTGGCGCTTCGCCGCCTTGACGATATAGCCCTGCTGCACGCCTTGATGATCGCATTTTCGGATATGCACCTTGCCCTTAATGTCATCAATAACGATATCCTCTAGCGCCGGGCGTAACTTGGCGGCCTCGATACCGCCAGCCTTAGTGATGCCGGCGACGAACACCTGCTGGCACTGCCATTGCTCGCCCTCGAACTGGTCGGGCGGGGTGCCAGCATGTTCCTTCTGCCAAGCCTCGACGAATACCTTATTTTTCGCATTGTCGATGGTGAAGGCGTAACGCGAGGAGACGGTCATACCTAGGCAGGCATCGCCCACCGCTCGCATAGTGGAAAGCTCCAACTGCTCGGCCAGCAATTCCACACGCGAGGCCAACTGGTATTGGGCGGCCTGGGCGATGAAGGCGTTGTTGTCATCGCCGGCGAGTACGAGATAGACGGCATCAGCACCCGATTGGCGAATGCGAGTGATGTAGGTGGAGTAGTCCTTGGTGCCAGTCGGCGCGAACACTTTGCCGACGAACTCCTTACCCATGCGCTTCACCTCGGTCTCGAACACCTGGATGCTGTTGTGACCCCAGGCATAGTCGAGGCCAAGCGCAAAGAATTTCTTCAACTTGGAGCCGCTCACATAGAGCGAGACCGCCCGCGTGCCCATCGGGCCGGATGTGTTGGCGCGGAAGAAATTCGGCACGAAGCTTTCCGCGGTGAGGCGGCCGTCACCATTGTCGGAGGAGATGAAGATCGCGTCCCATTCCTGCAGCTTCGGCACGATGGCCAGTGCTTCCGACGACAGCGTGATACCGGTGAAAAGGCGAACATCGTACCGCTCCACCATTTCCTGCGCCTTGCGCACGCAGGTGGCGGGGTTGCCGGCCGTATCCTCGATAATGAGTTCGACCTTGCGGCCAAGGATGCCACCCTTGTCGTTGATATATTTGGTATGGAATTCAGCGCCGCGCTTCTGCTGTTGTCCGACCGATCCGAGAGGCCCTGTGAGCGCGAGCGGCATACCGATCTTGATCGTATTGCGGCCCTGCGCAAGTGCGCTTGTCCAAATATACGGCGTGGCGATTCCAGCTCCCGTACCTACCAATATGGCGCGGCGCGTGAAACGATATTCGGTGGCCATTTGCTCCACTCCCAAAATGAGGCCACGTGTCCGGACGCGGCTCAGTAATTTACGCTAGCATCGTCATCCGACCACGACAACACTGTTATCGCAAGGCTGGGATGGCACGGTGAACGATTTTATTAATGAATGCGGGGGGGCCGCAACCGACTGTCTCTGATTCGTCAAGTGATTGAGAAGACTTTGAGCCGACGGGTGGCATCGGAGGATCTGGGGATCAATGTGCGCTAGCTTCAACGTCTAGTCCGGATCTGGAAGCTGTCCAGGGCCAAGGAGCTGATCAACCGTCAGCAAGGCCGACCATCAAACAATCGCCTCACGGGCGCCATCCCCGATCCGACGAACTGGTGCAGATTGATGGCTGCCCGTATGGCTCGGCCAACGGGTATGGCCAACGCATTCGCCTGCATGGGTTTGATACCCCAGAAAGCCGCCAGGATTACCGGGACGCCACCGGCGTTGCCAGGCGTTGCGTACAGAACACCTTGCTGGCCCTCGCCGATCACATCGGCATTGCGCCAGTGCACTGTGAGAGCAAAATCCATGATCGTTATCGCCCCCTAGTTGCAACTTATTTCCTAGGCGGGCAGACTCAGAACCAACGGATGGCGGCCACCGGTTGGGCCTTAGCCTATCGGGTCTACAGCTGCGGTTATGTCACCGCAGAGGAGCGTGCGCGCGTTGTCCGTCTGGGGATCTGGATAGGCGGCTTCACGATGCCATAGGATTGGCGAGCCTCGAGAAAGAAATAACAGGCATGGTCAACAAAATAATTATAATACGAATGCAGAATAGTGTTAACGTTCTTCGCCGTTTGGGTAAGATTTTCGTTGGCTTACTGTTGCTGGTTGGCGGCTGTACAGGTACGCCCGATGGGGTGGTTCCCGTGAGCCCATTTGATGCCCAGCGCTATAAAGGCGAATGGTTTGAGATCATGCGCCTCGATCACAGCTTCGAGCGCGGCCTGACGAACGTCACGGCAACCTACACCCTGCGGGACGACGGTTCTGTCGGCGTGCTCAATCGCGGCTTTGATCGCAAGACCTACCGGTGGAAAGACGCCGATGGACGCGCCGTCTTCCAGGGCGGAAAGGATACCGCTAGCCTTTCCGTAACATTCTTCTGGCCGTTCTCCGGCGGATATCACGTCTTCGCACTCGATCAGGAGGATTATGGTTGGGCTTTGGTCTCGGGCCCGTCGCGTAACTACCTGTGGCTCCTGGCTCGCCGGCCAGATTTCGCACCCAATATCAGAAGTCATTTGGTCAATATGGCACGTCACGCCGGCTTTCCAGTAAATGAGCTGATACTTGTAGAACACGGTAAACCAGCATGCACGCTAGATACGTCTACTACGCAATGAGTCTTTGTCCAGATTATGCATCCGCTATAGTCAAGAAGATCTGAATCTCATGCCGCAGAAAGCCAAGGTCATGATCATTAATGACAAGATGCAGCACGACTATCGCTACGTCCTGACTGAACCGACGGGGCGCAATTTTCACCCGGATTTTCTACCCGAGTTGACACCCAAAGAGATGTTGGCTCTCGGTATTTTTGGCGGTAAATACATGACCGATTGCCGTGAGGAGTTCCCCTCGAATTGGTTCACGCTCGCCAAACTCTCGCCTACGGGTAGAAACTCCGCCATCAACTATTTCGGTGTCAATGCCAGCCAACCCCTGTCGGTATGGCGCAAAAATGGCTGGCTGCATGCTGACGATCCACGCGGTTGGTTCCAGTGGTATTGCCGTTACTTTCTGGGCCGCCGAGTGCCCGGGGAAGATCAACGCCAGATCAAGCGTTGGAAGGCGATTCGCCGACACATTGCGCAGATCAAGCAGAACTGCGAGCCTGGGGATCCTTTTTGCCGGCCACGGCAGAGGCAGGCTTTGCTACACTGGGCCTACGATAGTCGCCAGATGTGAACGTCCCATAATCTGGTTTGAAGTAGGACTGTGCCATGCCTGAGAACGCGGGGAGCGTTTAGGATCTGGAAACCGTTCCCGACCTGAGGACGGCGGCGCAGATGTACGGACTGGACGGCCATGCCGAAGAAGAGGTCCGCGGCATAATGGGAACGAGCTTTCCCAAACACTCGCTACACAGCATAAATTGTATCGGCGACCTGCGGCGTTGGTCAAAGCTGAATGAATGGCTGTCCAGGTCATTCGTACAGGCCGTGCATTCCATTTGGTGAGGACGAGATCGTGCCAGCGCCTAGCATATTCAAGATCCCAACCGTAGCACATTGGATCGGCCGGAAGTTAACCGAATCCAGATGGCGGGGGTCACGCACATCGGTCACTTTGATAGCTCGATTAACGCGAGTACCAGCATACGCGTGGCCACACACCACCGTCACCTGTGGCTCATCGTCACGCCTGGCTTGATCAGTGTGGCCAATGAACTGGATGTTGCGCGCTACTTCCGGGATGATATCGCCTTTGATCACGCCAGCTTCATGTGAGCTGTCTCGGGTAGCCAATCCGGCAGAAGGCAGGCCCGATCAGAGCGGGCCTAGTTTGCCGAGTTCCATCGCCTTGATCTGCAAGGCCAGATATTTCGAGTTGATGCGGCATTGGGCGAGACCGCCGGCGATGAACCACAGCTGTTCCTGCGGCGTACGCTTGAACATGTTGTTAAGTTCGCCATCGTCGCCGACGCCCCAGACCGGGCCGATGCGCGCCGCCATCTCCGCGCCGAGCTCGCGGCGAATGAGTTCCTGCTGCGGGTAATAGCCCGTTGCCAGCACGATCAGATCGGCGGGAACCGTCGAGCCATCGCACAGGAGCGCGCCATCGGCGGTAAAGCGTTTGATTTGGTCATATTGCAGCAGGCCCAGATCACCCTTGATCATCAGTGCGGAACTACCCGCATCGAGGTTATAGCCACCACCGCGGCGGAAATATTTCATTTGGTGACCGGTTTCGTCCTCGCCGATATCGAACTTGAAGCCAATGCCCTTCAGGCCGGCGATCATCTCCCTGTCAAGTTCGAGCATGCGCTGGGCGACCATCTTATAGGCCTTGACGGTCAGAGATGGCGTCGAAGAAGTGACGATGAGGTCGCAATCCTCCAGCGGCGGCCCCTCGTCCCAGATCGCTTCGTTGAGCCGGGCGCTCGGGTCGATCGATACCACGGTCGTGGACCCACGCTGGATGAGCGTTGTGTGCACGCCATGGCTGTGCAGGTCGAGCGCTATATCGTTGGCGCTGCTGCCGGTGCCCATGATGAGCGCCCGCTTTCCCTTCCAGCCGGCGCCGCTATCGAAACCTTCGGAGTGAAGCACCGTGCCCTTGAAATCATTCAGGCCGGGCAGAGCGGGAATCATGGGATAGCTACTGACGCCGTTAGCAAACACGAGATGGCGGGGCCGCACGATGCGCTCGCTCCCGTCGCCGCGCTTTAGCCGTGCCGTCCAGATTTTGGCCTTCTCGTCCCATGTCCCACCGACGAATTCGGTTCCCGTCCAGCAATTGATCTCCATGGCGTCGGCGTAGAATTCGAACCAGTTTCCCAGCATGCCCTTCGGAATATATTTCGGCCATGTCGGCGGAAATTCCATATAGGGCAGGTGATTGAGGTGGATCGAGTTGTGCAATGCGAGCGAGTGATAGCGTTTGCGCCAGCTATCGCCGATACGAGGCCATTGTTCGACGACGAGCGTATCGACGCCAAGCTGATTAAGCCGCGCGGCGATCGAAAGGCCGGCCTGGGCACCGCCAATAACCAGAACGGTGGGCTCGCGATCTTCATAGGCCACGGCCTTCCGCCGCGCATCTTCCCAGTTGTCTCCGCCGAAATTGCGCGAATACGCAGCGCCAGTCGGCCGGTTCACACCGATTTTTTCTTCATGACCCCGCAATTCTTCGAGCGTCGTCGAGAGAAGCCATGCCTTTATGGCGTCGCCGCCATCGGATGTGCCATCGGATGTGGGGGACAGGCGGATGATCCCGGCGCCCCGGCCCTCCGCCGTCGTGAATTCGAAAATTGCCTCGACGCAATCGATGCCGAGCCGCCGCATATTGCGCGGTGGCTTGCGCTCTGTCGGTAAATAAAATCCGTGCGCCGCAGTGTGCTCCTGTTCCGCCGCCAGTCGCGCCGCGATGTTTTGCCGGCCTTCGGCTGCCGTAAAGTTCCATGTGAAGGCCAGAACATCCCGCCAATGGCCATCCTGGTGGAACAAGTTGCCGACCCGCGCCACATCGCGTGATACAAGCGCCGCCTCAAAGGCCAAAAGCCAGCGCGCCGCGCAATGGCGGGCTTGTTCCCCGGCCTGAAACGACTGCAAGGACTGATCGATATCGTTCATCCTGGACCCCTCCGAGCGACACCACCCCCAAAGCGCATCGCTGACGGATTTATACTCGGGCAATTTGACCTGTGTCCATGTGCGGCCGTGTCTGGTAGGGGGGAAGTTTAAGCGCGACCTCGCACCATCAGCAGGAAAGACCAATACGCATGGCCCGCCTCGACGATATTCCGGAGCCGACGCGCACGGCTGCGCGCGACATTCCCTGCCCCCGCTTCACCACTACCCCGTTCGTCGTCGGCCCCGCATTATCGGAGCGCCGGATAGCGATCATCAGCAGCGCGGCGCTGATCCGGCGCGGCGATACGCCGTTTTCGTTCGGTTCCGGCGAATACCGCGCCGTGCCGGGATCCTGGGATACCGGCGACATCCTAGTCAGCCATGTCTCGACCAATTTCGACCGTGCCGGATTTCAACGCGACGTGAACGTGGTCTACCCGCTCGACCGACTTCGCGAGATGGAAGCCGAAGGGGCGATCGGCAGCGTCGCCGGCACGCATTATACGGTGATGGGCTCGACCGACCCGGACACGATGCAAAAATCGGCGGATGGCATCGCCGCGGCGCTGCATGCCGACCACGTCACCGGCGTGTTGCTAGCCCCCGTTTGACCTCTGTGCACGCGCGCCGTGAGCGCGCTGGCGCATATGCTGGAAGAACGCGGCCTGCCGACGACGGCGATCGCCCTGGTGTTGCCGCAGGTAGCGAAGACACGCCCACCCCGGGCGCTGATGGTGCCGTTCATGTTGGGCCGGCCGCTGGGCGAGCCAAACGACTTGGCGTTCCAGCGCCGGGTGCTGGACCAGGCGCTCGGGTTGCTGACCCGCGCGGACGGGCCGGTGATCCTGGAGCATTTTCCGGATGACAACCCCAGCTGGACGGACCGGCCTGGTTGGGAGCCGGCCATGGCGCTGCCAGCACCGGGTGCGCCGCGGAGCGCCGCCGAATGGAAAACCGCCCTGCGCATGGAACTCGCACTAGTGATCCCGACATGGCGCCGCTTTCAGGCCCGCTTCGGACGCACGACCGTCGGGCTGGCGGGGCAGCCGCCCGAGTCCTGGCCGGAGTTTGCCGTCGCCTTCCTTGCGGGCGAACTTCCCACGCTACCGGCGCATAGCACGCCCGCCCTCGCCCTGCGTTTCCTGGCCGACGATCTGAAGGCGCTGTATGGCGAGGCCGTCCAGGCGGAGGGGCCCCCACCATCCGCGCGGCAGATCGATCGCTGGTTCTGGCGGCGGACCGTGGCAGGGCAGCTGCTCATCGCGCTGCGATCGTTGGCGATACAGAGCGAGAATGCCGCTCTGAAGACCGTGGGCGGCCGGTTCTTCGTACCCGTTCCTTATCTGCCCGCCTGACTGGGGTTCGCACGCACGCAGGTAGGATCAGGCGCCGTGGGCCTTTGTGCGCCTTGCACCCATGACTTCGTGGCCTTCCGGCGTGCCATCGTGCCAGGTGCCGAACCATTTATCGAGTGGCACGGTGCCGTCGCCGCCGTAATTGCATTCGAAATACTGATGATGCAAATAGTGGAAATAACGCTGCCCGATCCCGTACACGTTCTCATTCTTCGTCAGCAGCTTGTGGAAGCCCACATGGCCCAGCGCCGGCGCTAGGCCGGTTTGCTGAGCATGGAAAATCGCATGCAGCGGATGCGATAGCAGTACCCAGTGTAGCAGAATGCCGCTGAAGTAAAGCACATGCTCGATCGGATGCATCGACATTCCCGACCAGGGGCCGATATCCGTGTTTTTATGATGCAGCGCGTGCACCGGCTTATATAGGATCGGATAGTGTAGCAGGCGATGCACGAAATAAAAATGCGCGTCGCGGATTATCGGTATGGCACAGAATAACAGCACGAAGTAAATCGGGTGCTTCTCCCAATTCAACATCGGAATATAGTTATTGGCAAAGGCCCAGAGCGTCACGACCTCATAGGCGGTCCAGACGGCGACACCGCTCCCAGCGGTCCATAACATATTCTCGCGCACCTGATTACCAAACAGGAAATGGCGATGGCTGGCCGTAGGCGTGCGGCGGTTCAGCATGTACCGGGTGCCTTGCGCTTTCAAAATGTAGAAGCGCAGATGCAGGCCACCATAGATCAGGAAGGCTAGGCCCAGATTTCTTGCATAGACGATGGCGATCCAATCCCACTGGAACGTCGTCATGCGCTCCAGCGCCGGGGTCAGCGCAAACCAAGTCAGGATAGCGAGGCCCATATAGATGATGTTCAGGGGCAGGAAATAACCCGGCGCAGCGAACAGAAACTTTAACAGGGCAACCGGTTGGGGTGGCCAGATAAAGACCGGTGGCGCCAGAATCGGTGTCGCCGGGGCCGGATCGGCACGGTTGCCGTCAACGCCGGCTGCGATCTCAACCATGGTGCGTCATCCCTTTGTCTGCGTTCGCCCGTTGGCGCTAGTTTCAACACCCAAGCTAGCCATTCAGCTATTTGGTAGCAATGTCTTCGCGGCTATGTTCCGGTTTGACCCGAGTTTCCCCCGATGAACGACCAATTCCGTTGCTTTGAAGGCAGGATAGGCATCGAACTGGCTATTCTTTAAGGGTTGCCTCACCGGGAATGCGGCTGGTGCCTTGCCAACTGGTCGACAGTTGCTGTGTGAACGGAGTTCTGACCTCGCGCACCTGCATGGGGACGCACGTCTCCTTTCGGAGGTTATGCAGGTCAGAAGTTGCGAGCCCTGTGGGAAGCGGTGCGCCAAGGTTCCGCCGGCCCGCAATACATATTCGAGCGTTTCGGCGAGCGTTTCCTGGCCGGCAATTTCGATCAGCCCAGTTTCACGCTGCGCCTACTAAACAAGGATGTCTCGCTCGCCCTGCAGCTGGGCCGCGACTACCACGTCCCGATGCGGCTATGTAACCTGACGCCGCAGGAACTGAACGAAGCGATGAATCGAGGTTGGGCCGGCCGCGACAGCCAATCAGCCATGCTGCTGTAATGGGAGCGCGCCGGACTGGAACCTATCGCGGTGCCGCTCGATCGGATCAAGGCGATCCAGGGCAAGGGCTGACGACGAACCAGACCCCTGTTTCGCCGCTGGCCAGCGGCGTCTCGAATGAGCCGAGGCGGCGGACGGCTATTGCGAATTTGATCTGAGCCAGGACGCAAGAGGTCAGAATCGGAGCACGAGCCGCCCGCGGGTGCCGCCAGCCTCCAGGCGGCGGTGCGCCTCGCCTGCCTGTTCGGGAGCGAAGGTGTCTGCCACGCGCAGCATCAAGATGCCCGATTCTACCTGACTGCGCAGATGGTCGAGCTTCTCGAATTCGCCGTCATAGCTTCGAACGAAGGTCGTAGTGAATTTGATGCCGCGCTGCGGTGTGCCCTGGAACCCACGCACCGATGTGAAGGCCCCTCCATCACGCACAGCCGCGATGGCGCGTTCGTTCAGGACGGCACCATCGGCCAGGCCGTTCACGCCATCGGGAAAATGTTCCCGAATTCGCGCCGCAACGTCGCTGCCGCGGCGCACGACGATGTCAGCTCCAAGCGAGGTAACCAAGCCATGATCGGCTTCCGACGCATCGGCAATGACCGTCAGACCTTCGGCCTTGGCCAATTGGATAACGTAGCCGCCGTAAGCACCGGCGGCACCGGTAACGGCGAGGGCTTGTCCGGGTGATAGCCCGAGCAGGTCCAGCGACTGCCGGGCGGTGAGCCCGTTCATCGGCAAAGTGCATGCCTGTAAATGGGTCGTACCGCGTGGGGCGGGCACCACGGCACGGGCGGCAAGCACAATCTGTTCCCGATAGGCCCCGTGGCTGCCCTTGGGCACCACCATCGCGATCACAGCGTCGCCCACCTTCACGCCGCTGGCCACGCCGGCGCCAACCTCATCGGCGATGCCGGCCACGTCCATTCCGGGCACATAGGGAGGCGGGTCCGCCTTTTGCTGCTCCGCGCGCGCACCGTTCCGCGCCATGATGTCCGTAGGATTCACCGCCGCCGCGTAAACGCGAATGCGGACTTGGCCAGGTCCGGCGTGAACCTCCGTCAGGTCGACGACCTGCAAAACCTCCGGACCACCGTGAACCATGAGTCCAACCGCGCGCATGCATCCGCTCCCTTCCGGAAAAATTTCATTTACTTCCGCTCGCGGAGGCATTGTCCGCCAATAACAATATATAATCCCTTGTATTATCGATAATAAATATCCAGATCATTCATCAGCCCACAATTAAGCCCACAAACTGTGACTGGGCTGTACGCCTCTCTGCTGCTGAACGCCTAACCATTGCTATCCGCTAGTCGCAGGTGCCAAGCGCATAAAGATGCGCTTAGGGTAGAATTCAAAATATGCGATTGCAGTATGCTCTCGCCATTGAACAGGCCGATTGACCCGTTTCTGCCTCAACACCGAGAGGTGTCCCGCCGCAGATAGACCGGCATCTGGATCCCCCCATAGGCTTATAAAACCACCACCGCGGCACCCCCCGCTTTGCCTAACATACAAGCAGCCCACTACGTATACAAATGTCCTCAAACGATCTTCTTAATGGCGATGCGGCCAGGGGCACGCCCCACCGACGATCGAGCTACTAGATTATCGGGGTGTCACCGGATCGTAAGGCCTTCAGACAATTTTCAAGGCCTGGCCGATCATCGCGTTTGCTGCTGGTGGGAATTTTTGTGCTCTTGGGCGTCTCTTGCGACGTCTGCCGATGTCTCCCACGATTCCGAGCTCATGCGACTCGTCAGCCGCCTTCGATGCGGGGAATAAAAAAAACTTCCGCGCCCGGCGGCACGGGTTGGAAATAACCGACCTCATGCAGGTCACCGTTGATGGCAACGCCGGTTTCTTCTTCCAGCACTTCTCCGAGGCCGGGAAACAACCGGTCCATTTCCTTAACGACGTCGCGCAGGGTTGTCGCCATGATGTCGAATTCGCGTTGTCCGCCGGTGTAGCGGCGGCTGAATCCGGTCGTGAAGACAACCCGCGCGGGGGTCATGATCGTTACTTGGCGTCGATCGCCGCCAGCAGTTTCGGTGGCGAGATCGGCAGGCTAGTCATACGCTTGCCGGTGGCCGCGGCAATCGCGTTGGCGATGGCGGCCATGGGTGGGCAGATGCACACCTCGCCCACGCCCTTCGCACCGAAGGGATGTGTGTTGTTCGGAACCTCCACCAGGATCGCGTCGATCATCGGCAGGTCGGATGCGACGGGAACGCGATAGTCAAGGAAGCTCGCATTATCCATGCGGCCGTTCTTGTCGTAGATATATTCCTCGTTCAGCGCCCAGCCGATGCCCTGCACCACGCCGCCCTGGATCTGACCTTCCACATAGCTGGGATGGATGGCGCGGCCCACATCCTGTGCAGCGAAGAAGCGTAGGATGGTTACCTTGCCGGTTTCCGGGTCCACTTCCACATCACAGAACTGGGTGGCGAAGCCCGGCGCCTGGCCACCAGCATTCACCGATCCCGAGGCGGTGATCGGCCCGCCGGTCTGGGCCGCCTTGCCCGCAATTTCGCGCAAGCTGAGCGGCTGGAATTTGCCGACATTGCCGCCAGCTGGCTTGGCATAGCCGTCTTCCCAGACGACGCCATCCGGTTCCACGCCCCAGATCATCGCAGCACGCTTGCAGAGATCGGTGATCACCGTCTTGGTGGCAGTCACCACCGCCATTCCGGTGGCGAAGGTAACACGCGAGCCGCCGGTGACATGGGTGTAGCCGACATTGGCGGTGTCGGTGACGATGGCCCGCACGGAGTGGTAGTCCACGCCCAATGTCTCCGCCGCCATAATCGCCATGGACGCGCGCGAGCCGCCTATATCTGGGCTGCCGGTGGCCACCAGCACGGTGCCATCGGCATTGACGCTCATTGTCGCGGAAGATTCGCCGGCGCCGTTGAACCAATAGCCGGACGCGACACCCCGGCCCTGGTTCGGCCCGAGCGGGGCCTTGTAGGCTGGATGGTTGAGCAGGGCTTCCACCGTCTCGATATAGCCGCCATGGCTGTGCTTCGGCCCGGCGATGGTGGGCGAGCCGATGCGGGCGCCGTTCTTAAGCCGCAGCTCCAGCGGGTCCATGCCGATCTTGTGCGCCAGCTCGTCGATGACGCTTTCCACCGCGAAGGCGGCAATCGGCGAGCCGGGGGCACGATAGGCGGCGGCCTTCGGACGGTTGGAGACGACATCGAAGCCCGTGGCTTTCTGGTTCGGTACGTTATAGGGCGAGAAAGCGCAGAGGCAGCCATTCATCACCGGCGAGCCCGGAAAGGCGCCGGCCTGAAACTTAAACACACCCTCGGCGGCGGTGATCACGCCGTCCTTGCGGACACCCATCTTCACCGTCATCGACGCGCCGGAGGTCGGGCCGGTGGCCTTGAACACCTCATCCCGGCTCATCATGATTTTCACCGGCAGACCGGATTTGCGCGACAGCACCACCGCGATCGGATCGAGATAGGTGATGGTCTTGCCGCCGAACCCGCCGCCGATTTCCGCCGGATAGACGCGCAGATCGCCCAACGGCATGCCAACAATCTTCGCGGTCAGCGCACGCACGGCGAAGTGGCCCTGGCTGGAGCACCAGACTTCGCACTGGCCATCCGCCTCATACTTGGCGGTGGAGGCGTGCGGTTCGATATAGGCCTGATGCACCGCAGCGGTGGTAAAATCCCGCTCCACGATCACGTCAGCGTCCTTGAAGCCGGCATCCACGTCGCCGATGGCAAAATCTAGGCGCTTGGAGATGTTGGAGGGCGTCTTCGGTGCCGGTTCGATGCCGCGTGTGGTCATGTCCTCGAACAGCAGCGGCGCGTTGGGAGCCATGGATTCGTCCACGTCGATGACGTGGGGTAGAATTTCGTACTCGACCTCGATCAGCGCAGCGGCCTGGGCTGCGATTTCCTGCGTGGTAGCGGCAACGGCGGCGACGGAATGGCCTTCATACAGAACCTTCTCCCGCGCCATGATGTTGCGGGTGATGTGCCAGAAATTCTGCGCCACGCGCTCAGGGCCAATAAATTCATTGGACTGATCGGGCAGATCCTTCGACGTCATGATTGCCTTGACGCCAGCCAGCGCCTCGGCCTTCGCCGTGTTGATGGATTTGATGCGCGCATGGGCATGCGGGGAACGCAACACCTTGCCCCAGATCATGCCGGACGGGGCAAAATCGGCGCCATATTGCGCGCGGCCGGTCACCTTTGGCACGCCATCAGGGCGGATGGGACGGGTGCCGATCCATTTATACTGCTTCACGCTATCGTTCATGGCTGCCTCGTCTGTTCGTCGAAATAATTTCTACCAGCTGATAGAGTCGCCCAGCCGGGCGGCAAACGCAAGGGCTTGCCGATTGCGGGGCAGTTAGCCAGGCGAGCCACCGGATTGTGGGTAGGTTGGGAGGCTACCCACAACAGTGTGAGCTCGTTGGATGGCCGGGTGGAGGCACGGGCCAGTGCGGGACTTCTTGAAAAGAGGGCCTTAGGCCCATTACTCCTTCTGCTTGCCGCGAACGTTCCAATCGCTGACCTCGATACGTGGCATCTCGAACCGGTCGCGCGTGCGCGTATACCAGCCACGCCCATGCATGCGCCCTACCAAGTCCAGCTTCGGCGTATCAATATAAAATTTGTCCGCGTCCAGCACGCAATCGTCGTGCACATGGATCGCCATCACCGTGCCCATCACCACCGACCGATCGATCCCGACATCTACGATCACTAAACGCTTGCATTCCATCGCCACCGGGCTTTCCAGGATGCGCGGAGGCTTCACATGCAGGCAGGGCGCGGGGGTCAGGCCGGCTTCGTAGAACTCGTTCACGTTCGGCTCGAAATCGATGGCGGTGATGTTCATCGCCTCGGCCAACGCGTCGCTGACCAGGTTCACCACGAATTCGCCGGTGCGGCGGATATTATTGCCGGTGTCCTTCGCGTCACCCGGCTTGCGCCCGCCAATACCGAAGCAGATCACCGGCGGATTGCCCGACATGGCGTTGAAAAAAGAAAAGGGTGCGGCGTTCAAGCTGCCATCCTCCTCCAACGTCGTCACCCAGGCGATCGGGCGCGGCACGACGGTCGAGACCAGCACCTTGTAGATGTTGATCGGATCCATCTTCGACATATCGAACAGCATCAGGCGTTCCTTTAAGATCGTGTTGCCGCAGCGTTACGCGGCGGAGCCTGGGCTGTCCAGATGCACCGCCAGAGGCTACTGGGGAGCGGCATTACTGGGGACGGGCAATACTGAGGACGGGCATGAGTGCGCTACTTTACACCCTCGCTTGGGCCGGCACATTGCTGGACCAACTGGGCGGCCTGCGCCTGGCCGGCAACGCGGCGGGGCTCTGCCTGCTCAGCTTCCTGTTGATCGAATTTCCGCACCAGCGCCGCTATGCGCAAATCTTGCTCCTCGCCTTGCTCGGCATCGGGCTACTCGGCATCACGCACGCTAGCGACCCGGTGGCGCTATTCCTCAATTCCTGGCGGCGGGGCGCGGCCTTCGCCGCATTCTTTTTCGCACTGGGTATGCTGCGTGATGCGGCGGCGACATCTCCCCTCGTCCGCCGCTGCGGCCAGCAGCTCGTGGCGCAGCCAGCAGGGCGGCGCTACGCGGCATTAACCGGAGGCGCGCATGTGTTCGGCATTATTCTGTCCTATGGCGCCATCGATCTGCTGGCGGCGATGGTGACGCGCGCCAACCAGCAAGGACCGGCGGCACTGCGGCGCATGCTGCTGGCGATCTATCGCGGCTTCTGCGTGATGAATTGCTGGGCGCCGTTGAACCTGATGACGGTCGTCGTCTCCGCCGCTGTTCCCGGCGCGCCGATGCGCATCCTGCTGCCCATCGCCTTCATTGTCGCGCAATTGCTTCTGGCGCTGGGCTGGCTAGAAGATTTTCTCCGCGCGCCGCGCCGCAGCGGCAATGACGCGCGGCCGGGAACATGGAAATCCTGGTCCATCCATCTCGGTATTGTTGCCATCGTGCTGCTGGTGATGGTGCTCGCCGAGGCCACCGCGATGCTCTTCGACGCCAGCCTCGCCGCCGGGGTCACATTGGTTTTACCGCCGATCGGTTTGGGCTGGATCACGTTGCAATTGCTACGGTTTGGCGGCCAGCGCCTGCCACGATTTCTAGCGCGACGCTTGCGAAAATTCGCCGCCCGCATCCCCAGCTTTCGCGGCGAGGCTGCGGTGCTCGGAGCCTCCGGCTTTGTCGGCGTCGCGCTGGGCGGGCTGCTACCGTCTGACGGCTTGGCCCCGATTTTGGCGCCGCTGCCAGCCTTGCTCATTCCGTTGCTGGTTCCGGTGGTGCTGATCGCAACGGGACAAATTGGGCTGAACCCGATCGCGGTGATCGCCGTGCTAGGCGCGGCAATGCCGGCGCCGGAAAGCCTGGGTGTGACCCCAGCCGTGCTCGCCTTCGCCTGCATGCTGGGCTGGGGCCTGGCGGTGGGCATGACGCCGATGTCGGCCTCCGCCATCGCCACCGCGCGCTGGTCCGGCGCCACGCCCTGGACCGTCAGTACGCGCTGGAACGGGGCTTTTACCCTCGCCGGTTTGCTCCTAGTCTGGGTCGCGATCGCAATGCTGCATGCGCTGTGGCCGTAACCACTATCCCGACGCGCGATCCAGGATCGCCGCAACGTGGCAGAGCCCTGCAAGCCCGGCGGCGAGACAAGCCCACTGGCCGCGATCCGGTTACGCTGCGCGTCTTCCCAGTGCCTGCTAAAAAAAACTTATCGGCTTCAACGCCGAACCATCGATATCGTCCAGGCAGCGCGCATTCATCATCACCTTGTCGGGCTGCGAGTGCGGTACATAGAACGCCGCCATCCCACAACGCTTGCAGAACGGATGCTGGGCCACGCCGGTCTCGAACGTATAGACCGTCAGATCATTATTCTAAAGCAACAATTCAAAATCGGCGGAAAAGAGCGAGTAGTGCAAAACTCCCTTCTGCGTGCAGATCGTGCAACTGCATTGCGAGAGATGATCCATGTCGACATTGGCGGGAAACCGCACCCGCCTGCAATAACAGCCACCTTTGCGCGTTTCCAGCATTACGCCCCTGGCCGTTGCCGTGTTAAATGAATTTCCCGCGCAGGAACCCCAGCGCGGGCAGCGGTTTCCAGGCGCGCGGCAAATCGGCGCGGCGGATCGGCGCCACCGAATAAAGCGGCGGCGGCTGGCGGGTGTTACGCAGGAACGCCGTATAGGCCTTCACCTGCTGCTCCCGCCACGCCCGGTCCGCCAAGGCGGCCATGCGAGTAGGAAAAATTTCGGCAACGCGTGTGGTCCGGCCCACGGACGCGACGACAGCCCACAATGTGTCGTCGCGCGCCGGTCGGGGAAATTCGACAACTTCGCTCAACGCCATCTCGGCTGGGTCATGCGCGCTCACTTAGAATTCCGGACGGGCCTGCCGATATCATAACCCCAACCCCATCCCAGACGGGAAGAGGGAGTTTGGCAGAAAGCCACAAGGCCAGTAAAGTCCAGCCTTCATCAGGAGAAAAAATACCATGCAAGGCAAGGTCGTCACCGCCAACGCGCGCGCCACCAAGATCGGAGCCACTGCCACCTTCACCGGCACCGTCTACCAGGACGAGGTCCTGGTCGGCCAGGCGCCGTCGCGCATGCGCGCCACCCTGGTCAGCTTCACCCCCGGCGCGCGCACCGCCTGGCATGCCCACCCGGTCGGCCAGACACTCTATGTCACCGCCGGCGTTGGCCGCATCTGCTTCGAGGGCCAGGATCCGATCGAGATCGAGCCAGGCGACACCGTCATGATCCCGCCCAATGCCCGCCACTGGCACGGCGCGGCGCCGAACCGGCTGTTCACCCACCTGGCCATGTCCGAGCAATCCGACACCGGTGCCGGCACCGACTGGTTCGAGCATGTCCCCGACGCCGACTACACCAAAGCCGCCAGGAAAGCCTGAACGCAGCCACGCAAGGGAGCCCCCACCATGAAAGTCGGAACCGCGCTGAGCGTACTGGCCGAGGCCGGGCGCGTCGATGCCTCCGTCTGGCAAGAACACACGGTGATGGGCGACCTCGCCGAACCGCTTGGCTTCGACTCGCTGTGGGCGCTGGAGCATCACTTTACCGGCTACTCGATGTCGCCCGCGCCCTTGCAGACGCTTGCCTACTTCGCGGGACGCACCAAGAAGATCCAACTCGGCACCTGCGTCATCGTATTGCCCTGGCACGATCCGATCCGCGTCGCCGAACAGATTGCGCTGCTCGATATCATGTGCGGCGGGCGCTGTTTGTTCGGCTTCGGCCGCGGCGCCGCGTCAACCGAATATGAAGGATTTCGTATTCCCATGGGAGAGGCCCGCCCGCGCTTCATCGAGGCCGCGAAAATCCTGCAAATCGCGCTGTCGCAGGAACGCTTCTCCTATGACGGCGAGTTTTACAAGATCCCTGAGACCGCCATCCGCCCACGCCCGATCTCGCACCCCGAGCGCCGCTTCTACGGTACCGCCGTCAGCACGGAATCGGCCGATGTGATGGCGCAGCTCGGCTTCAGCCTGATGATCATCATGCAGAACGAATGGCCGAAGGCGGCGGAGGATGTGATCCGATTTAACGAAGTCGCCGCCGCCGCCGGGAAAACCCCGCGCCCGCCGATTATTCTTTCCAACATCTCCTGCGCCGAATCACGCGAGGAGGCACGGGAGCGTGCGATCAAATATCTCGGCCGGAAATGGGATTCAATCGATAATCACTATCACTTCTCGGACAATCATCTGGCAAAAGTGAAGGGTTATGAATCCTATGAAAAAGTCGGTATCACCTATCAAAAGATGAAAGACCCCGCCCGACGCGCCCGGGCGACGGAGTTCTATGTCTCCATCCAGATCGTCGGCACGCCGGACGATTGCATCCAGCAGATCAACGAATTGCGCCAGTTAACGGGCATGGACCATCTAATCACCGAATTCTCCTTCGGCAACCTGCCGCATGAAGAAGCGGAGCTGAACATGCGCTTGTTCGCCGACAAGGTGTTGCCCGTTGTCCAGCACGACGTGTCGTTCAAAACTCCGGTCAGCCTGAGCCGCGCGCGCGCCACCGGCACTGCCGGCGACGTCTTCGCGCCCGCGTAATAACAAATGGCTTGACCAGCTGTTCCCGCGGCACACCGCGCCGCCGGTAAGACACGCATCAACGAAAAAATCGTCCAGCACGTTGCCCAACCGCGAGCTCGTGCCGCTCTCGCCGAACCAACGGACCCAGCGCAGCAGGTCGCCATAGAGCATGTCGCGCAGGACATCGGTGTTCTTCAAATAGGCCAATACCGAGGATAACCCAGGAACCATTCACGGTATTCGTTCCGTTCCGACCCGGTGTGCGCCTTCAGCCAGACGGCGCAGTTATCGGTGCCCCGGCCCAGGACACGCACCATATGGGCGTCCTTGGCTGGCGCCATCGCGAACAGCCCCAACACCAAAGCCGCACCCAGATTTCGTCACATCGCCATTTTTTTCCATGCCCAAGCGCACAACATCCATGGGACCGCTCGATAAGATGGATGCTGCCCTAGCAGGGGTGAGGGGCGTCAACCTTGGCGTGCCCCGCTAGCATCCGAACTGGCATCCAGGGCGGATTGCAGCATCCATGCCGCCGCCGCGCGGTCCACGCTGGACGCGCGTTTCTTGCGGCTGAGATCAGCCTCCACGATCAACGCTCGGTTCACCGCCGCGCTGGATAGCCGCTCATCCCACAACGCCGCCGGCAGGCCCGTCGCCTCCGACAGGGCCAGCGCCCAGTCCCGCGCCGCCTGCGCCGCCGGCCCGACGGTTCCGTCCATGCTGAGCGGGAAACCCACCACCAAGCCCCCTGCCCCTTCCCTGCGTACGATCGCCAGGATTTCGATGGCATTCTGCTTCAATTTTCTGCGCTTCAGACTGCCATAGGGGCTGGCCAGGATCAGCCTCACATCCGACAGCGCTAGGCCGATGGTTTGGGCGCCGGGATCGATGCCGAGCAGCCGCTCATCACGCACCAGGAGCGCACGCAGATCAGGTAGGTTGAATAGGGCCATGGGCGCCTTTATGGTCTCGAACCCCACCACTTCCAAGGAAGTTTGCCGATGTCGCTCGATGCCGCGACTGTCCGCCGTATCGCGTCCCTCGCTCGTATCCGCGTCACAGATGACGAGGTCGAGGTGCTGCGCGGAGAACTGAACGGTATTCTCGGCTGGATCGAGCAACTCAACGAAGTAAACGTGGACGGCATCGAACCACTAGCTAGCGGAGTCACCATGGCCGCCCGCCTGCGCGACGATACCGTCAATGACGGCAGCTACAAGGATCGAATCTTGGCCAACGCGCCGGACCGAACGGAAGACTATTTCGCTGTCCCGAAGGTGGTGGAATGATGTTTTCGGATCTTTCCCTCATCGCCGCACGCGACGGGCTGCGCCGCCGCGATTTCACCGCCGAGGAACTCTGTCTCGAACATCTGCAATCGATCGAGGAGCTGAACCCGCGCTTGAACGCCTATATCACCGTGAGCCACAGCCAGGCTTTAGCGCAGGCGCGAGCCGCCGATACGGCCCTGACGCGCGGCGAGGCCGGGCCGCTGGCCGGCATTCCGCTAGCCATCAAGGATTTATTCTGCACGCAGGGCATCCGCACCACGGCAGCCAGCAAAATCCTCGGGCCGTTCGTACCGCCCTTTGAGAGCACTGTCACCGCCAATTTGCTACGTGATGGCGCGGTATTTTTGGGCAAGACTAATCTCGACGAATTCGCCATGGGCTCTTCTAACATGACCTCCGCCTACGGCCCGGTGGAGAACCCGTGGAAACGCCGCCAGGACCCCGATGCCGTGCTGGTTCCCGGCGGATCGTCGGGCGGCTCAGCCACGGCAGTCGCGGCGCGGCTAGCGATGGGCGGCACCGGTACCGATACCGGCGGCTCCATCCGCCAGCCCGCCAGCTTCTGCGGCATCGTCGGCATGAAGCCGACCTATGGCCGCTGCTCCCGCTGGGGCGTGGTGGCGTTCGCCTCCTCGCTCGACCATCCCGGCCCGTTTGGCCGCACGGTGGCAGACACAGCACTTTTGCTACAATCCATGGCCGGATTCGATCCAAAGGATTCTACCAGCGCCGACCGCGCGGTACCCGATTTTACCGTCGCATGCACCCGCTCCCTGAAAGGCTTGCGCATCGGCATCCCGCGCGAATACCGCGTTGATGGCATGCCGGAAGAGATCGAATTGTTGTGGCAGCGTGGCATCGCCTGGCTGCGCGACGCCGGGGCAGAGATTGTCGATGTCTCCCTACCGCACACGAAATACGGCCTCGCGGCCTATTACGTGATCGCCCCAGCGGAGGCATCGTCCAACCTGGCGCGCTACGATGGCGTACGGTTTGGGTTGCGCACGAATGGCGACGATTTGCGTGATCTTTATGAACGCACCCGTGCGGCAGGTTTTGGTACAGAAGTTAAACGCCGAATTTTTATCGGCACCTATGTTCTCTCAGCCGGCTATTACGATGCCTATTATCTACGCGCGCAAAAAGTCCGGACATTGATTTTGCGCGACTTCACCAAAGTGTTTGAGCAGGTGGACGCGTTACTGACCCCCACAGCACCATCCGCCGCCTTCGGCATCGCCGAAAAAACCGACGATCCGGTGACGATGTATTTGAACGACGTGTTTACTGTTAATGCCGATCTCGCCGGCATTCCGGGCCTGTCCGTTCCCGCCGGCCTTGACGCGGATGGCCTGCCGCTGGGCTTGCAGGTGCTGGGGCGGCCATTCGATGAGGAAACCGTCTTCGCCATCGGCGCCGCCATCGAACGCGCAGCGTCATTCACGGCCTTGCCCAGCCTGCGCGCGGGAGCAACAGCATGAACTACATCATCGAAGGCCGCACCGGGCCTTGGGAAATCGTCGTCGGACTGGAAGTCCACGCCCAGGTGATAAGCCAATCGAAACTTTTCTCCGGTGCCGCGGCAACTTTCGGCGCCCCGCCGAACACGCAAGTCAGTTTCGTTGATGCCGCCTTCCCCGGCATGCTGCCCGTGATCAACCGCGATTGCGTAGCGCAGGCCGTGCGTACCGGGTTAGGCTTAAATGCAAAAATTAACCTTGTCAGCCGATTCGACAGGAAAAATTATTTTTATGCTGACCTGCCCTCCGGTTATCAGATCAGTCAGTTTGAATACCCTATCGTCGGCACTGGTGTGATCAACATCGAATTGGCGGATGGTACGACCAAACAAATCGGCATCACGCGGCTGCACCTGGAACAGGACGCCGGAAAATCCCTGCACGACCAGCATCCGACGAAAACTTTTATTGATCTCAACCGCTCCGGCGTAGCGCTAATGGAGATTGTGAGCGAGCCTGATATCAGATCACCTGAGGAGGCAGGAGCGTACGTACGAAAATTACGCTCCATCCTACGTTATCTGGGGACGTGTGATGGGAATATGGAGGAGGGGTCGTTACGCGCCGATGTGAACGTCTCCGTCCGCAAGACGGGCGAATCCTACCGCACACGCTGCGAGATTAAGAACGTAAACTCTATCCGATTCGTTATGCAAGCCGTGGAGGTGGAGGCTTTGCGCCAAATTGAGGTCTGGGAATCCGGCGGTACGGTCAATCAGGAAACCCGCCTATTCGATCCCAATCGCAGCGAGACGCGATCAATGCGCAGCAAGGAAGACGCGCATGACTATCGTTATTTTCCCGACCCCGACCTGTTACCCGTGGTGCTGGACGCAGACTGGGTCAAGGCCCTGCGCGAATCTTTGCCGGAATTGCCGGATGCGAAGAAGGCACGCTTCATGCGCGATTACGGCCTCAGCAGCTACAACGCCACAGTCCTGGTCGGTGAACGCGCCACGGCGGAGTTTTTCGAAACCGTGGCGTACAAGCGCGACGGCAAGATGGCAGCAAACTGGGTCACCGGCGATCTGTTTGCCGCGCTGAACCGTGCTGGGCTTGGGATCGAGGCCTCTCCCTTGACGGCGGAACATCTCGGCGGCCTGCTCGATCTAATCGCCGACAACACAATTAATGGCAAGATCGCGAAGGATGTTTTCTCAGCCATGATGGATACCGGAAAATCAGCCGCCGCGATCGTCGATGAAAAAGGCCTCCGCCAAGTGACGGATTCCAGCGCGATCGATGCGGCAGTGAAAAAAATCCTTATCGCCAACCCATCCCAGGTTGCCGCCTATAAGACGGGGCAAGAAAAAATGTTCGGCTTCTTCGTCGGCCAAGTGATGAAGGCGATGGAGGGCAAGGGAAACCCGGCACTGGTCAACGCAGCATTGCGCAAGGGTTTGTCCGGCTGACGTGCGGCTTATTTTTCTCGTTTTGCAGCTTTGTCAGATTAGCAGTCCAGTGTAGCAGGAGAAGACATAGACTATATTTCCGACACCTACCGCCAGGGCAAAGAAATGCGCCAGCGGCGCAATTCCCGCGAGGTAGATCGCATCCTGCGTTATTCGGAATAACGCGCCGGGCGCTTTTCGAAAAACGCCGCCGTGGCTTCCTTGCTGTCAGGATGATCGCGCAGTTGCACGGTCATGTTCTGTTCATAGCGATAACCATCGCGCAACGTCATGTCCTCAATCGCGTTCAGGGTTTCCTTCGCCAGCTGCATTGTGAACGGACTTTTGCTTGCAAGCTCCCGCCCAAATCCCATCGCGCAGTCCAAAACTTGTTCGCGCGGTACGCAGGCCTCCACGATACCCAGCCGATAAAGTTCCGGCCCCGGGACGCGATAACCGGTCAGCATCATCCGCCGCAACGTCGAATGCCCGAACAGCCGCTGCGCATGCTTGCCCCCACCCATCAGCCCAACATTGATCTCCGGCAGACCGAGGCACGCTTCCTCCGCCGCGACCAGAATATCGCACGATGCCGCCAACCCTAGCCCAGCGCCCAGCGCCGGCCCGTTTAACGCGCCCACCACCGGCTTCTTGCATTCGCGGATGGCATGGAAACTTTCCCGCGCGCGCCGGTTATGCGCCCATTTATCTCCGGGCGTGGCGCCGACCGCGACGCGCGCGCGCATATCCGCCCCAGCCGAAAAAACTTTCCCCGCGCCGATGAGCACGATGGAGCGGCACGCCCGGGTGTCCGACAGCGCGTCCATCACCTGAATCATCTCCTCATAGAACTGCCCGTTCTGGGCGTTCACGGGCGGGTTGTTCATCGTCACAACGGCGACATGGCCGTCAATCGTATAGGTAATGAGCTCAGTCATTGCGCTGCCCTCCACACGGCTTAGGGACCGACGCTAGCCCAGCCCCGGCCCGCCTGCTACAAGCCCGCCCCGCAACAACGCCCCGAGACAAATGGCCGGCCATTCGCAGTTCAAGAACATCATGCACCGCAAGGGCGCGCAGGACGCCAAGCGCGGCCGCATCTTTGCCCGTTTGATCCGCGAAATAACCGTCGCCGCCAAATCCGGCCTTCCTGATCCCGCCGCCAACCCGCGTCTGCGCGCCGCCATTACCGCTGCGCGCCTAGCCAACATGACTAAGGACACAATCGAGCGAGCGATCAAGAAAGCCGGCGGCGGCGCTGCCGGGGAGGATTACGTGGAGGTGCGCTACGAAGGCTACGGCCCCGCCGGGGTCGCCGTCATCGTCGAGGCGCTGACCGACAACCGTAACCGCACAGCCTCCGATGTCCGCTCCGCCTTCGCCAAGCATGGCGGCGCGCTGGGCGAGACGAATTCCGTCGCGTTCCTGTTCAACCGGATCGGTACCATCCGTTACGCCGCCAACATCGCCAGCGAGGATTCTGTCCTTGAAGCCGCCATCGAGGCCGGTGCGGACGATGTCGTCTCGGACGACGAGACGCACGAAATCACCTGCGCGCCGGAAAATTTCTTCGTCGTGCGCGACGCATTGGAAGAAAAATTCGGCGGCCCCGACGAAGCCAAAATCGACTGGCGTCCTACCACCACCGTCGTGCTGGACGAAGACAAGGCCGCGCAACTGCTGAAACTTCTGGACGCGCTGGACGAGAGCGACGACGTGCAGAATGTGATGGCTAATTTCGACATACCCGACGCGGTGATGAGGAAATTTTCGGAATAGCTCATTCGTCGCTGATGCTGAGTCCGTACCAAGACCAGACACTTGACGGAACGTCAGAGGGGCCTGTCAAATAGATTTCCATGCTATTAAAGAAGATATCGAGGAGGATACATGCGCCGTCGACAAATCCTGCAACTGGGGACGGCAGCAGCTGTCACATCCCCTCTGGCCCGCCCGCAAATCGCCAATGCTCAGGCCGCCTGGCCGAACAAGCCAGTGCGGGTGCTTGTGCCCTTCGCTGCCGGCGGCGGGACGGATGTGATAGCGCGGCCGTGGGCGGACATGCTGGGGCGTGCCTTCGGACAGCAATTCGTGGTGGAAAACCGCGGCGGCGCCAGCGGCATCATCGGCACGGAAGCCGTAGTGCGCTCAGCGGGCGATGGCTATACGTTGCTGGTTTCCTCCAACACCACCACGGTCAACCTACCGCTTTTGCGCAAGGTTCCTTACGATCCAGCGCAACTGGAACCGATCGCGCGGCTGGGCGATGTGGTGACCGGCTTTACCATCCACCCATCGGTCGGCGCGAAGACCTTCAAGGAGATGCTCGACTATGCAAAGCAGAATCCCGGCAAGCTCTCGTTTGGCTCGTCGGGGCCGGGCACGGGGCCGCATATGCGCCTGGAAATGCTCAAACTGCGCACCAAGGCGGATATTCTGCATGTGCCCTATCGCGGCGGCGCCGACGCGCTGATCGACATGCTGGCAGGGCACGTGCTGATGATGAATGAGCCGGTGACCAACCCGCACGTGAAGGCCGGAAAACTGCACATGCTGTGCACCAACCATAGCGAGCGTAATCCGGATTTCCCGGAAATCCCGACCCTGACGGAGTTGGGCTATCCCAACTCCGACGCGCCGATCTGGATGAGCCTGTGGTGCCCCGCGGGGACGCCGAAGGAGATCAAGGTACGGCTGAACGAGGAGATCGTGAAGCAGTCGAAAACCCCGGAGATGCGCGAGAAACTGCGCCTGGCAGGCGCCGCACCGGTGGTCCAGACTATGGCGGAGCTGGAAGCGTTCCGCGCCGCCGACATCAAGCAGATGGCGGAACTGATCAAGATCGCGAACATCAAGATCGAGTAGGCGCGGAGTCAGCCACCAATATACCGCCACAGCCCGCGCGCCAGTTCGATCAGCAAGATCAGCCCGGCACTCCCCGCCGGCCTGGCACGCAGATAAAGCGCAGTGATGAACGGATCGAAGCGCACCGACAGCGCCAGCAGCGCCACGAGCTTGGCCCGCCGCAGGCTGGAGCGGGTCCGACGCCGCAGCGCGTTGCAGGGTTCCAGCCCGTCGCGCGGGCAGCGCACCAATTCCGGTCCCAGCCAGTCCCGCCAGGACCGGCGATACAGCACGATAAGCAGCCAACGGATGTAGATGCGTAGGACGTCGTCGTGATCGCTCCGCCCCTCACTGCGCCGAGGCAGGCGATCATGGCGGGATAGAGCAAGTGGTCGAACAGCACCACCTACGCGTGGTTGCCAGCATGCCCGATGACGATGGCGCCGAGGCGGTCCCGATCCGTGGCAAGTCAGACGGAAGGTTGTTTCCTGTCGTCACCCCCGAATCGGCCCGCCGTGGCAAACGGACAGAAGAATGGTCAAACTCGTTGGCATCGACCCTGGTCTGCGCTTTACCGGCTGGGGCATCATCGCGGCGGACGGAAACCGCTTGCGCCATATCGCCGATGGGGTGATTGCGACCGACAGCGATCTCTCGGTGCCTGAGCGGTTGAAAATTCTGCATGAGGCCCTGCAAATTCTGCTGGAAACCCATCGCCCAGACGAGGCGGCAGTGGAGGAAACCTATGTCAACCGCAACGGCGCCGCGACGCTGAAACTCGGGTATGCCCGCGGGGTGGCGTTGCTGGCGCCGGCCCTGGCTGGGATCACGGTAGTCGAATATGGCGCGAAAGCGGTGAAATCGGCCGTGGTCGGTACCGGCAACGCGGACAAGGCACAGGTGGAAATGATGGTCCGCCGGCTGCTGCCGGGCGCCACCATCCGCCGCGCCGATGCCGCCGATGCCCTGGCCGTCGCGATCTGCCACGCGCATCACCGCGCCTCCAAATCCGCCTGGGCAGCGGCGGAGCGGATAGCATGATCGCCCAGCTGATCGGCCGGATCGAGGCCATCGCCGATGGCACCTGCATCGTCGATGTGAACGGCGTTGGCTACCTAGTGCAGGCCTCCACCCGCACGCTCGCCACCCTACCCAGACCGCCCGAACCAGCAAAAATACTGATCGAGACGCAGGTGCGCGAGGACGCCATTCTGCTCTTCGGTTTTGCCGACAGCGCCGAGCGCGACTGGTTCCGCCTGCTCAGCACCGTGCATGGCGTTGGCGCGAAGGTTGCGCTGGCGATCCTTTCGACGCTCGCGCCAGGCGAACTGGTCGGCGCCATCGCCGCCGGGGACCGTGCCAAGGTGACGCGCGCGCCGGGTGTGGGGGCGAAGCTCGCCTTACGGATCCTGGCGGAACTGCGCGAAAAAGCTGGTGCCATGCCCACCGGCGCGTCCTTCGTCCCGCTGGCAAGGCTTCCCGTCGGGCCGGAGGAGGAGGCGTTGTCAGCCCTACTCAATCTTGGCTATCGCCGCGCCGAAGCGCAACCGGCAGTGGCGCGGGTGGTTGAACGCCTGGGCGACGGAGCCAGCTTGGATCAGGTGATCCGCGACAGCCTGAAGGAACTGGCCAGATGAGCTCGATGCCATGTACGACGCCAAATGAGTGACGATCGCGCCATCTCCGCGCAACGGACCGACGAAGATGCGGGCGAAGTCTCGCTGCGCCCGCAAACCCTGACCGAATTCGTCGGCCAACGCGCAACCCGGGAGAATCTAGCCATTTTCATCCAGGCGGCGCGCGGGCGCGGCGAGGCGCTGGATCATGTCCTCCTCCACGGCCCGCCCGGATTGGGAAAAACTACTCTGGCGCAGATCGTGGCGCGGGAACTCGGAGTGGGATTTCGCGCCACCTCCGGCCCGGTCATCCAGCGCGCCGGCGATCTCGCCGCCATCCTGACCAATTTGCAGCCCCGAGATGTGCTGTTCATCGACGAAATCCACCGCATGCAACCCGCGATCGAAGAAATTCTCTACCCGGCGATGGAGGATTTCCAGCTCGACCTGATCATCGGCGAAGGCCCCGCCGCACGCTCTGTGCGCATCGATCTTTCGCCTTTTACTTTGGTCGGCGCCACAACCCGCGCCGGGCTGCTGGCTACGCCCTTGCGCGATCGCTTCGGCATCCCCCTGCGGTTGGTTTTCTACACGCCGGAAGAACTTCTGCTGATTGTCGCGCGGGGCGCGGAGAAACTCGGTTTTTCCCTCACAAGCGAGGGCGCGGAGGAGATCGCCCGGCGCGCGCGCGGCACGCCGCGAATCGCCGGGAGGCTGTTGCGCCGGGTGCGCGATTTCGCCGCCGTGGCCGGCCATTCGCCGGTGGACCGGACGACCGCGGACAGTGCGCTAACCAGACTTGAAGTGGACCGCCTCGGTCTCGATGCGATGGACCGGCGTTATCTGTCGCGCATCGCGGAACATTACGCGGGTGGCCCGGTCGGCGTCGAAACCCTTGCCGCCGCACTGGCGGAAGCGCGCGATACGCTCGAAGATGTGATCGAGCCTTATTTACTGCAGGAGGGTTTCATTTTGCGCACCTCGCGCGGGCGCATGATGGGCGAATCCGGCTGGCGCCATCTGGGCCTAACGCCGCCGGCCGCCACCGCCGCGCAGCTCGATCTCCTACGCAATACGGAGTCCGAACAATGATCGCATCCCGTCTCGTCACCCCGGCGCAAGCTGGGGTCCAGCCGAGGGTGCGCAACCTGGCCCGATGGATGCCGGCCTATGCCGGGGTGACGATCAGGGATGATAGATGAATAACCCTAAGGCGGAGCCGTAGGTGAATGAATTGCAATGTTCCCTCCACTGGGTGCGCGGATCCGCACCGCTATACGGTGCGGGTTTACTATGAGGACACGGATGCCGGCGGGATCGTCTATTATGCGAATTACCTGCGCTTCATCGAACGCGCCCGCACCGAAGCCCTGCGCACACTGGGGATCCCCCATGCGCAATTGGTGGCGCAATTCTCCCGTATGTTCGTGGTGCGGCGCGTAGAGATGGATTATCTCCGCCCAGCGCGGGTAGACGATTTGCTGGTGATCACGACCTCGGCGGAAGACACCGGCGGAGCCTCGCTGATTCTGCGTCAGACGGTGCGGGCGGAGGATGGCACGCAACTGGCCGACGCGCGCGTGCACATCGCCTGCGTTGCAGTGGCGAACGGCGCGGTGAGGCGCATTCCGCGGGAGTGGCTGACCGCGCTGCAATCGCTGCGCATGGCACATCAAGAGCAAACACGGAGCGGTAGGTGAACGATCGGGTGGTAGACACGGCAAAGCTGGCAGCGACAGCGGGTGATCTCTCGCTCTGGGGCCTGTTCGCGCAGGCCGATATCGTGGTGAAGCTGACGATGATCCTGCTGATCTTCGCCAGCATCTGGGTCTGGGCCATCGTATTCGAGAAATGGCAAAGCCTGCGCCGCGCCAACCGCAACGCCGATGCGTTCGAGGATAGATTCTGGTCCGGCGGCAGCCTGGAGGAGCTTTATGACCAGGAAGGCGCAAAACCCGCCCATCCGATGGCCGCCGTGTTCGGCGCCGCGATGGGCGAGTGGCGGCGCAGCGTGCGCGCAGCCGGCGCAGATGTCGTGCGCTCCTCCGTCAACGGGCGCGTCGACCGCGTTATCAGCATGACGGTGCAACGGGAAATGGACCGGCTGGAACGCTGGATGGTATTTTTGGCCTCCGTCGGGTCCACCGCGCCGTTTATCGGGCTGTTCGGCACGGTCTGGGGCATCATGCATTCCTTCTCCGCCATCGCGACGATGCATAGTACCTCCCTCGCCGTGGTCGCGCCGGGTATCGCGGAGGCGCTGTTCGCCACCGCCATCGGCCTCGTCGCCGCCATTCCGGCAGTTCTCGCCTACAACAAGATCAGCAACGAACTGTCCCGTTTTGCTGCGCGGCTGGAGGGGTTCGGGACCGAATTTTCTGCCATTTTGTCGCGCCAGAACGAGGAGCGACCCTCATCATGACACGCAAGAAGAAGGCCTGAGCCATGGCCGCTGCCCTCCAAGGCCGTTCCAACGGCAGATCGCGCTACAAGCCGCTGGCGGAAATCAACATCACGCCGATGGTGGACGTGATGCTCGTACTGCTGATCATCTTCATGGTCACCGCGCCGCTGATGACCTCCGCCGTGCCGATCGACCTGCCGAAGACCAATGCCCGGCCGGTGAATTCGGACAGCGAGCCGCTGACCGTCTCGATCAACGCGGAGGGTAAAATTTTTCTGCAGGACGCGGAGCTGCAACTCAGGGATCTCGTACTGAAATTACAAGCGATCGCGGAGAGCAAGCCGGACCGCCGCATCTTCGTCCGTGGCGACCGCACCATCACCTACGGCCGGATCATGGAGGTGATGGGCACGATTGCCCAAGGCGGCTTCACCAAGGTTGCGTTGCTGGCCGAGCAGCCCACCGGCGTCGCCCCGTCCACTCCCCTGGCTCCGGCTCGTCCCGCCGCCAACCCGCGCCGTCCCCCCGCTCCGGCCGCCCAACGCCAACCCGGTCGCGGCTGAGCGTGATCCGCGCGCATGCGCATCCTCGACCCAGCACGCAATATCTGGACCCGAACCAGCCGCCCCTTGCGGCGCGGCGCGGTCGCGTCCGTGGTGCTGCATCTCAACATCGTGCTGGCCCTGCTGATTGGCTTCAACCACGAAACACCGTCGGAGCCGCCAGAAGAGCGGACGATCTCCATGCTGTTCGAGGGTATTGCGCCGACGACGCGGCGCGGCGAGGCTCCTGCTCCCATCGCCGCCGCCAACACAGCGGAAACCAACCCCGAGCCTCCTGCGCCGGAACCGCCGAAACCCGCCCCAGCCGAGCCGCCACCGCCCGCCCCGCCGCCGCCTGCACCGCCGCCGCCTGCACCGCCACCGGAGCCGAGCCCGGAGCCCGCGACACCCATTCCGCCACCACCGGCACCGCCGCCACCGCCCAATCCGAACCCGCCGCCGCCCACGCCGCAGCCACCGCTACCGGTGCCGCCACCACCCACGCCACCACCGCCCACGCCGCCACCGCCCAGCCCGAACAGCCAGCCCAATCAGACCAGCAACCCGGCGCCGATGAGCCAGGAAACCCTGAACACCCTGGAAAAGCTGCGGGCCCTGCAACGCCAGCAGCGCCCGCCCGTGGCGCAGGCCAACCCCACGCGCGGCGGCGCTCCCAACGCGGGAGGCAATCCGCTTGGCGACGACACATCTCTGCTTTCGGTTGCTGTAATGGACTCCATCGGCGACGCGGTGCGCCGCTGTTGGACCTACGACCCGGGCGCGCGCGGCGCCGAGCAGCTGGTCGTTCTGCTGGATGTCACCACCGACGAATCAGGCACCGCGCGCCTGGTGCGGATTTCGAACGAGGATGCCCCCAAATTGAGTAATCCTATTTTCCGCGCCTTTTTCGAGCGTGCCCAGCGCGCGGTGCTGTCCCCGCAATGCGCGACTCTGCCCCTACCGCGTAGCATGCTGGGCCAACCACGCAGCCTCAAATTCCGTTTCAGCCCGTGACCAAAATTTCCATGAGAGAAACCGGCATGCCCAAATCCTACTCCGCCCTCGGCCGCCGCGGCCTGATCGCTGCCGGCCTCGCCGGCAGCGCGACCCTGCTGAACGCCTCGTTCGCCGCGCGCGCTCAGATATTGCAACTTCCTGGCAGCGCGGCGCCACCCCCGGTTGCGGGGCAAGCCGGCCGCAGCGCGGTGATCGATGTGAATCGCGCCCGTACCGATCCGATCCCGGTTGCCGTCCCGGATTTCGCTTCGGTAGGCGGGGAAACCAGTCGGTTGGCCCTCGACATCGCCCAGGTGATCACCAATAACCTTGCCCGAAGCGGTCTGTTCCACCCGATCAGCCCATCGGCCTTCATCCAGTCTGGCCCTGTGGGAGAAACACCGAATTTCCAGAACTGGCGCGCGATTGGCGCCCAGGCGCTGGTGACGGGGAAAGTGGATTCCGCCGGTGGCGGGCAGTTGCGCGTCGAATTCCGCCTGTGGGACGTACTGCCGGCGCAGCAGATCCAGGGCGCCGTCTATACCACCGGGGTCGGCAACTGGCGCCGCATCGCGCATATCATCTCGGACGCGCTCTATGAACGACTGCTAGGCGAGAAGGGCTATTTCGACACCCGCATCGTCTATATCGCCGCCACCGGCCCGCGCGACAGGCGAGTCAAGCGGCTCGCCATCATGGACCAGGATTCGGAGAATAACCGTTTCCTAACAGATGGTTCCTGGGCCGCGCTGACGCCGCGCTTTCACCCGGCGCGCGAGCAGATCGCCTTCATGTCCTACGCCAATAACCGTCCGCGCGTGTTCACGTTCGATCTCGTCTCCGGCCGCCAGCAGGTGATGGGGGAATTCGACGGCATGACCTTCGCCCCCCGCTTCGCCCCCGATGGTGGCAGCGTGATCATGTCGGTGACGCGTGGCGGCGGCTCCGATATTATCGCTGTGGAACTGGGCAGTCGGCGCGAACGCCGCCTGACCAGTTCCGGCGCCATCGACACCTCGCCCTGCTTCAGCCCGGATGGCAACCAGATCGTGTTCAATTCCGATCGCGGCGGCGACCAGCAGCTTTATGTCATGGATGCCGGCGGCGGCGGGGCGCGGCGGATCAGTTTTGGCTCCGGCCGCTACGCCACACCCGTCTGGTCCCCGCGCGGCGACCTGATCGCCTTCACCCGGCTCGGGCGCCATGGCTTCGCCATCGGCGTCATGCGTCCGGATGGCTCGGGCGAGCGCATCCTGTCCGAAAGTTTCGCCGTCGAAGGCCCGACCTTCGCGCCAAATGGCCGCGTGTTGATGTTCTGGCGGGAAACCCCGGCGCGAGATTTGCGTGGCAATGGGTTTTCGTCACGCCTCGTCTCCATCGATATCACCGGTTTTAACGAACGTCCTGTTACCACCCCTACTGATGCGTCCGAACCCGCTTGGTCGCCCTCGGCGGCCTGAGGTTCTTAACCCCGATACGAATCGCGTACGGGTCTGCCCTGTCCGATATTGCGACAGGTAGTCAGCGTTGGCTGCCTTGAACCGTTAGGCTTGGGGTGTCGGATCCACGATGGCGAGCGACACCATAAAGAGACATACCATACCCTCACGGCCCCGCCATCATCATAGATATCAGCGACGCAAACCTTGGCACCTTCCCGCGCAAATATGGGCGCCGTTCGTTGACCGAATCGGCAACCCGCCGCAGCATAACTTCCCGTCTCGGTGCCATCAGTCTGGTTAATTCCAATTAAAACCCGGACACCCCCCCCGGCGCGTGCTAAGCGCCCCACTTTAACAAGGATACAAGACACCATGTGGAAAACCTTTCTTGGCGGC
>CAMBMS010000024.1 GCA_945868845.1 Asaia bogorensis
CGTCGCCCAGCTGTCCCGGAGCGGCGCTGCCGGTATCATGCAACCCCCGCAACTAACCGCTCGCAAAGATCAATAAATTAGGGTTTACCCTTCCATACAAGCCTTCTGCCCAGCCAATAGGTTGAGTCAAAACCAAACCGATTGGGGAACCCCAAATCGATCCATCCTAAAATTATCTCGCTTTAGAATCTGCGTCGCTGACACGCATATCCCCCTCTAGGTGGGGTATGCGTGTCAGCGACGCAGATTCTCAGTGGACCAGCGGGCGGCGGCTGCGTCGTCAGTGGATTTGGCTTCCACCCAGGTGGTGGCGCCGTCGACGAAATGTTCCTGTTTCCAGAACGGGGCCTTGGTTTTCAGCCAGTCGATGAGAAAGTTGATGGCGTCCAGCGCGGCCTGGCGGTGGCCTGCAGCGGCGATGACGACGACGATGTTGGCGCCGAGTTCGAGGCGGCCATAGCGGTGGATCACGGTGCAGCCGAGCAGGGACCAGCGGTACTCCGCCTCGGCGGCGATGTTTTCCAAGGCGCGTTGGGTCATGGCGGGATAGTGTTCGAGGGTGAGCGCGTTGATCGGGCGTTCACCGGCCGGCGCGGCGCGGACGGTGCCGATGAAACAGCTAATGCCGCCGATATCGTGACGCCCGGTGGTCAGGGCGGCGCATTCGGCGGCGATATCGAAATCCTCGGTTTGCACACGGACCTTTGCCATGGCGGTGCTAGCCCCCTGTGACGGGTGGGAAGAAAGCGATTTCGTCGCCGGGTTTAATGGTGGCGTCGAGGTCGGAGAATTCCTGGTTGATGGCGCAGCGTATGGTGGCGATATGCGCAAAGGCCGCGGCGTGGTCGGGGCTGCGCTGGCTGAGCCAGGCGATGAGGTCGGCGACCGTACGGATGGTCTCGGGCGGACTCAGCTGTTCCTCTGCTCGGCCGGCGCGTTCGCGCAGCCAGGCGAAATAAAGAATGGTCAGCGGGGGCTGGTCCATATGGTTCAGCGGGGGGGAGGTTCAGCGCAGGGTGGGCACGATTTCCATCGCCCCGTTGGACCGCATCAGGGAGGCGGAGCCATTTATGTTGGCGGCCAGTGAGACAGGAGAGGTGACCCGGAGGGCGCCAGTGCGCGGATTGCCGGAGGAGCGCGGTGCAGGGGCGCGTTCGGATTCGATGTCCTGCAAGGTGGGCATGCGATCGACGCCACGCGGCCACACAATGTCGGGTTGCGGGGAGACGGGTTCGGCGCTAGCGGGCAGGCCCTGCACGCGACGCATGGTCAGGCTGTCGCCGATGGGTTTGTTCGGGTTGCCCCCTAGGCTGAACGTGTTGGCAAGGAAATCGTCCATACCGGCGCAGGCGGGCAAAGCGAGGGTGATGGCGAATAGCGGGCCGAGCAGGACGGTGCGCCGCATGGCAAAGGCTCCTGAAGAATATGGTGCCCATATGGGCTGCAGCTTGGGCGATGTGTTGGACACCATGCCTGTTCGGTTGGCCAATCTCAAGAACCGTGATGAATTTTCTGAGTTCAGCGGGTTTGCAGCTATTGGTTGACGCGGGTGATCTCCTGGCCGGTGAGGCGCAGCATCCAGCTGACAATGCGGTCCGGGCGGCTCAAGGGCAGCACCACGCGGTCGCAGTTGTTCAGCGGCTCGTCGCTAGCCACGGCGAGGATATCAGCCTGGCCGGGCCAGATCGGCGGCTTGCCGAGGGAGGGGCGATGAACCTCGAGCTTACTAATATGAGTGGATTTCATGCCTTCGACCAGCACCATGTCCACCTCCATCATGCGGGCTAGCAGATCGCCCAGTTTCGGTTCCTTGGGGGATTCGTGCAGCAGGGCCCAGCGTTTGCCGCTGGTGATCAGCACTTCCTGCGCGCCGGCCTCGCGGTGTCGGAAACTGTCCTTACCGGGGCTGTCCATCTCAAACCCGGCATGGGCGTGCTTGATCGTGGAGATGCGCAGCTTGCGCGCCAGCAACAGCGGGACGAGCTTCGTGATCAGGGTGGTTTTACCGCTGCCGGACCAGCCCACAATGCCGAGTACCCTCACGCGCAGAATTTCCTTACTTCGGCTGCGCCGACCTGGAGCCGACGGGCGCGGATGCATGGCGCAGCCCGGCGGTGAGATAGTCCCTGCCGGTGACTAGGGTAAGCGCGGCGGCAACCCAGAGCATGACCTCGCCGATAAAACCAATGGGCAACATGCCGAGGCCGAGTAGGTGCGCGCCGCTGTCGCCGGCGAGCAGGCTGCCGAGCGCGGTCATCTGAAAGCCGGTCTTCCATTTAGCAAGGTTGGTGACCGGCAGGCCGATGCGAATGGAGGCAAGATATTCGCGCAGACCGCTGACCAGGATTTCTCGCAGCATGATGACGATGGCGGGGTAGAGGGCGAGATGCGATAGCCGTTCTTCCCCCACCAGTATCATCAGGGTGGCACCAACTAGCAGCTTGTCGGCAATCGGGTCCAGCATGCGGCCGAAGTCGGTTTGCTGCCGGCGCGCTCGGGCGAGCGCGCCATCAAAATAGTCGGTAACGGCAGCTGCGGTGAACAGGGCGCAGGCCGCCAGATCCGCCCAGGGCGCGCTAAGGGCCACCAATACCACCAGCGCAGGAATGGCGCCAATGCGCGACAATGTCAGGACGTTGGGCAGATCGGTTAACATGGCAATCACCTTAGCCTGTTTAGTCTAGCCCTTCCACTCGCACGCCGGGGTGGAAGAAGGCGTAGACGCGGCGTGCGGTTTCACGGTTGATGCCGGGGGTAGCTTCTAGATCCGGTAGGCCGGCCTGCTTGACGCCGCGCGCTGAGCCAAAATGGTTCAGCAGCGCGCGTTTGCGAGCTGGCCCGATACCCTGGATCTCGTCTAGTTCGCTGGTGGTGAGGGTTTTCGAGCGGCTGGCGCGGTGGGTGGTGATGGCGAAGCGATGCGCCTCGTCGCGTAGGCGTTGCAGGAAATAAAGGACGGGATCGCGCGCGGGAAGCTGGAAGGGCGGCTGGCCGTCCAGGTGAAACCATTCGCGCCCGGCATCGCGGTCCGGGCCCTTGGCGATGGCCACGATCTTTACATCCGTCACGCCAAGATTGGTGAAGACGGCGCGGGCGGCGGAAAGCTGGCCTGCGCCGCCGTCGATGATAGCCAAGTCGGGCCATTCGACGCTACCCTTCTGTCCTTCGCGCGTTTTTTCTTGTGCGCCTTCGCGCAGCGCGCGGCCGAAGCGGCGTTCTAGTACTTCCTTCATCATAGCGAAATCGTCGCCGGGCGCGAGGGGGCCGCGGATGGCAAATTTGCGGTAGGCGGATTTACGAAAACCCTCGGCGCCAACGACGATCATTACGCCGTACGGGTGCGTGCCCATGATGTGAGAATTGTCATAGACCTCGATCCGTTCCGGCGGGGTGGGAAGGGCAAATAGCTCGGCGGTGGCTTCCAGCAGCTTGGCCTGGCCGGCGGCTTCGGCGAGCTTTCTTTCGAGGGCTTCGCGGGCGTTGGTTTCGGCGTGCGCGAGGACAGCGCGTTTTTCGCCCCTTTGCGGCGTGGTGATCTCCACCTTGCGCTGGGCTTTCAGCGACAGAGCTTCGGCGATGAGATTCTGTTCGGGTAGCCGATGACTCAAAAGTAAGAGCGGTGGCGGGGGCTTGTCGTCGTAGAACTGGGCGACGAAGGCGGCGAGGACAGTGTCGGCCTCATCGGGGCGGGCATGGCTGGGGTAGAAGGCGCGGTTGCCGTTGTTGCGGCCGCCGCGAATAAAAAACACCTGCACGCAGGTTTGTCCGCTGGCCTGCCAGGCGGCGATGACATCGGCATCCTGCAGACTGGCGGGATTGACCACGCCGGAGCTTTGGATATGCGTCAGCGCGCGAATGCGGTCGCGGATAGTGGCGGCGCGTTCGAATTCTAATTTTTCCGCAGCCTGCTCCATGCCAGCGGCAAGATCCTGCTGTACGTTCACGGACTTGCCGGAGAGGAACGCCTTCGCGTGAACAACGAGCTGCGCGTAATCGGATTCGGAAATGCGACCGACGCAGGGGGCTGCGCAGCGCTTGATCTGGTGCAAGAGGCAGGGGCGGCTGCGGGAGGCAAACACGGTGTCGGCGCATGACCGAATAAGAAAGATCCGTTGCAGCGCGTTCACCGCCTGGTTTACGGCCCAGGCGGAGGCGAAGGGGCCGTAATAGCTAGCTTTGTGGGTTTGCGTGCCGCGATGTTTCGTCAGTTGCGGGAACGGATGATCTTCGGTGAGCATCAGCCAGGGGTAGGATTTATCATCCCGGAGAACGATGTTGTAGCGCGGCTTCAGGCGCTTGATCAGGTTGGCTTCGAGGAGCAAGGCTTCCGCTTCCGTATGCGTCGTGATGATTTCCATCGTCACGGTTTCGGCGACCATGCGGCGCAGGCGCTCGCCGAGGCGCAGCGGCTGCGTGTAGGCGACTACACGCTTTTTCAGGCTGCGCGCCTTGCCGACATAAAGCGCCTCGCCCTTCGCATCGAGCATGCGGTAGACGCCGGGATTGGCCGGCATAGTGGCCAGCGCGGCCTCGATGACGGCGACGCCTTTGGAGGCGAGGGCAGCCTCTTGCGGATCCATGTTGCCTTCAGGGAACGCCAGGTTCGAGCCCCTTGGCACGAAACACGGACGCGGCTTCTGTCGATGTGAGAAACCCGATCAGATCCGGCGCCGCGGCTCTGGTGCCGATGCCGGCGCTGACCAGCAGGCGGTGTTGCTGCGCAGATTGGTAGGGGCCCACGAATTCCACTCCCTGGCCGTTCAGGATAGTGTCGGTGAGACCGAAGTAAAGCTCCGCCTCGCCGTTGGCGATACCCTGCATGCTGAGTGCGGGCGAGGCGCGCAGCACGGTCTTGGCCTTCGCTTCCTCCGAGATGCCCAGCCGGTTCAGCACCGCTACGAGATGGATAACGGTTTCGTCCTCTGGGCTTTCCAGCAAGCGCTGGAGGACACCGATGATGCTGCCCTCGCTGGTCAGTTTATGCCCGGTCGCAGGGCTGGAGATAGTCCTGATCTCGGCTGCGACCGCCGGGAACACCAGCGACGAGGCCGCGAGCAAAGCGATTTGGAATATTGTCAAGATATCCATGCGTCGCATCGCTGATCCTCCATCATGTGCGGATGGTGACGCGTCCATGCGGGGGGAACAAGTTTTAACGAGCGGTGGCGATGCGCACCGCGCGCGGAATGGCATCCGCGATCTGTTCGGGACTGGCGCGGCGCGGCGGGCGGATGAAGCCATGCGTGCGGTAGGGCGCGGTGCCCATTTGGCGCGTGCCGGGCCACCAGACGCGCACACTGGTCCAGTCATTGTCCGGCGAGATATCCAGCACCGGCTGGTCCGCGGTGACGCGGCCGCGTTCCCAGTTAGCCTGGGTGACGCGGATTTCGCGGTCTGAGGTCACGCGGGACACAACGGCCACATGGCCCTGGGCCAGGCGGGCGGAACGGGCGAATACCAGAACGGCGCCAGGTTCGGGGACGTGGGCGCGGGCGTAGCGGCCTTGCGCTGTATCCCACCAATCAGCCGCGTCGCCCCGCAGCTGCACGCCGGAAAGCGCGCGCGCGAAGGGGGCGCATTCTAGCGCCACCGGCCCGTCGACATAGGCGCCGACGCCGGGAGTTGAGATGCCGGCGCAGGCGGGCAGCAGTAGCGGGAGTAGGAGGAGAGTCCGAAGTGCGAACATTTTGATTACCATCTGAGCCGATATTGCCAGATTGGGTGAGTATTTGGAAATCAAAGACTGAAAACGATAACGGGGGACAGGGCGACGGATCGGCGAGGGTGCGAGGGGCATGAAACGCACGGTCGGTGCGCTGCCCCGAACCCCGCCGGAGGCGTAACACTCTATGAAACCCAATACTTTGGTCTTACAAGGAAGCGGCCTACTCAGTGGCTGCCACCACCGCAGTAGGCCCCTTCCTCATAAGGCCCAACCTACGAAGGTCCAGGGACGACACGTCTCTGGTGGGGGGGGCGAAGCCCCCGATCTTGCTTTCTATCCCCCCACACTCATGCCCCGTTCGTCTGCAGGCCCAGTATGGTGCGGCGGACGTAATCGTTATGTGCGCCGATGGCGGGGCCGGGCCAGGCGACGACGGATTCAGGTGGGTCGCCGTCGAGGCGAATGGCGGGGCCGGGGTGAAGTGTTTTGCCGATCAGTGGGTCGTTTACTTCCTGCACGGCGTGACGCGCTCGAAAATGTGGGTCCGTGGCGCAATCAGAAATGTCGTAGAGGCGGGAGCAGGGAACTTCGGCGGCCTCGAGAATTTCTTCGGCCTGTTTGGCCGGAAGCGTACGGGTCCAGGCGACGATGGCGTGGTCGAGTTCCTCGCGGCGTTCGCAGCGTTGGCCGTTGGTCTTATAGTGCGGGTCGGTACCGAGTTCGGGGCGGCCGATGGCGTCCATCAAACGGACAAAAATAAAATCGGAATTACCGGCGATACATAGCCATTTACCGTCGGCGCAGGGATAGGTGTTGGTGGGCGATGCTGTGGGGATCGCGGCACCGGCGGGTTGGCGGATACGACCGTCGAGCGCGTATTCGGGCAGCATACCTTCCATCAAACTAAAGATAGAATCGACGAGGTTGACGTCGATCACGCGGCCCTTCTTCGTCCCTTTTGCATCGCGTTGCCAGAGAGCCGACAGCAGGCCGATGGCGGCATACATACCGGCAAGATCGTCGCTGATGGAAATGCCGCAGCGTGGGGGTGGGAGTTCGCTGCTACCGGCGGGGTGGCCGGTGAGGTGGCGGATGCCGCCGATGGCTTCGCCGATAGCACCGAAAGCGGGCTTGTCGCGATAGGGGCCGTCCTGGCCGTAGCCGGAGATGCGCGCGATCACGAGGCCGGGATTGACCGCATGCAGATCGTCCGGACCGAGGCGGAGGCGTTCCAATTGGCCGGCGCGGAAATTCTCTACCAGCACATCGGCGCGGGCGGCGAGTTGCAAGACAAGGTCACGTTCTTTTTTCAAATCGATGGTGACCGAAAGTTTGTTGCGGCCATGGATGGAGAACCAGACCGAGTTGCCGTCCTTTGCCGCGCCCCAGCCGCGGAACGGATCGCCGCCGGGGGGTTCGATCTTGATCACCTCGGCGCCAAGGTCTGCAAGGATACGGGTGCAGAAAGGGGCGGCGATGTAATGGCCGATTTCCAGAACTTTCAACCCGGCTAGCGGGCCAGTGCGGGGGGGGGGCTGCGTGGTCATTCGGGTTCGGTCCTCGGGTGGTGGCACGGGTGCCAGGCGGGGCTATCAAGCAGCATAACGCGCAACGTATTCAGGGCGTCGGTCGTGGCGTCGGCTTTGGAAAGCGGGGTGAGGTTGTTCATAACCTTGTCGTTCTTGCGCGACAGGCACTGTTTTCCGCCAATTTCATGAAGCAATCCCTAAGTCTCGGCCATCTGCCCCGCCTGCTCCCGGATCACACACCCCCGGAACTGGCAGTCTCCGCGTTGACACTTTCCCGCACCCTGCGCATGTTCCGGCCCGTCGGTGGGGGTGCGGGCCGGTGCCGGACTTAAGCCAATATACCTCCCGCCCGTCATCCTGAGGAGCCCAAAACGATGTCTATCCAGTCGCTGCAGCAACCGATCGAAGCGCTGTGGGAACGTCGCGACCGCTTGTCTTCCGCCACCAAAGGGGCAGATCGTGATGCGGTGGAAACTGCGCTGGACGCGATGGATAATGGCCAGGCCCGCGTCGCGGAAAAAACATCTTCCGGCTGGGTGGTTAATCAATGGCTCAAGAAAGCCGTGCTGCTGTCGTTCCGTCTCTATGATTCCAAACCGATGGATTTCTCCGCTGCCGGCGCACCCGCGTTCGACAAGGTCCCGCTAAAAACCGCCGGCTGGGGCGAGAACCGCTTCAAGCAAGCCGGCTTCCGTGCCGTGCCGGGCGCGGTGATCCGCCGCTCCGCCTATATCGCGCCAGGCGCCGTACTGATGCCGAGTTTTGTGAATCTCGGCGCTTATGTCGGCGAAAACACTATGGTGGACACCTGGGCCACCGTCGGCTCCTGCGCGCAGATCGGGAAGAATTGCCACATCTCCGGCGGCGTCGGCATTGGCGGCGTTTTAGAACCCTTGCAGGCCAATCCGGTAATCATCGAGGATGATTGCTTCATCGGCGCGCGCTCCGAGGTCGCCGAAGGCGTCGTCGTCGAACAGGGCGCGGTGCTGTCGATGGGCGTGTTCATCGGCGCCTCAACGAAAATTATCGACCGCGCAACGGGAGAGATCCATATCGGCCGCGTGCCTTCCTATTCGGTGGTGGTGCCGGGCTCGTTGCCGGGCAAACCTCTGCCCGATGGCTCACCTGGCCCCTCGCTCTATTGCGCGGTGATCGTGAAGACCGTCGATGCGCAGACGCGCGCGAAGACGTCCATCAACGAGCTGCTGCGCGATTGAGCGTGACCGATCCCTTGCCTTTGGCCCAGGCGCTGATCCGCTGCAATTCGGTCACCCCCGCAGATGGCGGCGCGATGGACGTGCTGCAAGACGCGTTGGAAAAACTCGGCTTCGCCTGTACCCGCTTGCGCTATGGCGAGATCGAAAATCTGTGGGCGCGTATCGGCACATCCGGTCCACATCTCTGCTTCGCCGGCCATACCGACGTAGTGCCGGTGGGCAATACCAACTGGGGAACCCCGCCCTTTTCTGGTGAGGTCCGCAACGACGTGCTGTATGGCCGCGGCGCCTGCGACATGAAAGGCGCCATCGCCGCTTTCACCGCCGCCTGCGCGCGGCATCTGGCGAAGGGGCTGCCGAACGGTTCCATCAGCCTTCTCATCACCGGCGACGAGGAAGGCCCCGCCGTCGATGGCACCGTGAAAGTACTCGAATGGATGAAGGAAAACGGGCAAGTACCGGATTTTTGCATCGTCGGAGAACCGACCAATCCGACGCAATTGGGGGATATGATCAAAATCGGCCGGCGCGGGAGCCTCAATGTAAAAATTACCGTGCATGGCACGCAGGGCCATGTCGCCTATCCGCAGCGCGCTGATAATCCGCTGCATCGCCTCATCCGCGCGCTCAACGCCTTAACCGCTGCGCCCGTCGATGCCGGCAGCGATTGGTTTGAGCCCTCGACCCTGCAATTAACCTCCATCGATGTCGGTAACACCGCCACCAACGTCATCCCCGCCCGCGCGACTGCTTCGTTCAACATGCGCTTCAACGAACGCCATTCGGGAAAATCCCTGACCGCCTGGCTGCACGCTACGTTTGCGCAATACTGCGATCGCTTCGACCTGGAAGCATCGATTTCAGGGGAGTCCTTTCTCACCCAACCCGGCGAAATGGTGGACAAGCTGCGCTGCGTTATCGCCGCCCATACCGGGCGCGAGCCGAAACTCGATACCGGTGGCGGCACATCGGATGCCCGCTTCATCGCCCATTACTGCCCCGTCGCCGAATTCGGCCTGGTTGGCGCCACCATGCATCAGGTCGATGAATGCGTTCCCGTCGGCGAATTGCGCCAACTGGCCGATATCTACGCCGCCGTGTTGGCTAGTTTTCTGCCGGCGCGCGGTTAGGCCGTGCGCGTGAATATTCTGAAGGGCATTTTCGAACTCGCGACCGGGCGGGCGGGTGGCATCGAACGCTTCGGCACCGCGCCGCGCGATTTGAAGGTAAGCCTCTATGTATTAATGACCGTGCCCGTCATCTCGGCGCTGGTGATGGCGGCGCGACGCGGCATGGGCGCGGCTCTCGGCATCCTGCTGCTGCTCGCCTCCGCCCTGATGGCCCCGGCGGTCATCTCGCACGTCCTCGCGCGATTTTGGGGGCGCGAGGAATTTTGGCTGCGCTTCGCCACGGCCTTTAACTGGTCGCGCATGGCCGTAGTCACGGTGTTCACGATTATGCTGGCGCTTACCGCGCTGCTGATCCAAGCCGGCGTGCCCGACAACAGCGCCGCCGAATTGATGGTGGCGGCAATATCCTTTTATTCGCTGTGGCTGGAATGGTTCGTCGCCCGGCACGGACTGCGCATCTCCGCCGGCCGCGCCATCGTCGCGGTGCTGGCCATGAATGGCGGTACATTCCTGCTACTCGCCATCCCCAGCCTCATCTCCCGCGCCCTGATGGGCGAGGCACCAGCCGGCTGACGCACATAGCGGGTCCGCTATGTGCGTCAGCCGGGATCGGTGGCCTGGGTCCGTAGCGCGTCGAGTGGCACCAGTGTGCCATCGTGTTCGAAATGCCAGAAGGTCCAGCCATTGCAGGAGGGCGCGTTGGTCACCAGCGCGCCGATCTTATGGATGGAGCCACGCTCATTGCCGGCGATCAGCGTGCCGTCGGCGGCGATCACGGCCTGCGCGCGGCGCATGCGGTCCGTCACCAGGGTGCCGGGCGCGATCAGCCCGCGCTCCACAAGGCTGCCGAAGGGCACGCGCGGCGTATCCTTCTTGGATGGCGTGGTGGCAAGGCCTTCATGCGCCACCGGTTGGGTCGCGCGCACTCGCCCGATCGCGGCCTCGGCATAGGCCGGGTGGCGTTCGATGCCGATGAAATGCCGATGCAGCCGTTTCGCTACCGCCGCCGTGGTGCCCGTGCCGACGAAGGGATCGAGCACCATATCGCCCGGCGCGGTGGAGGCGAGCAGCACGCGGTGCAGCAGGGCTTCGGGTTTTTGCGTCGGATGCAACTTCAGCCCGTGCTGGTTGCGCAGCCGCTCGGCGCCGGTACACAGCGGAAAATACCAATCGCTGCGCATCTGCACATCATCGTTCAGCGCCTTCATCGCCTGGTAGTTGAAGCGGTGGCGGGAATCGCGCTGCTTGGCGGCCCAGATCATCGTTTCATGCGCGTTGGTAAAGCGCCTTCCACGGAAATTCGGCATCGGGTTGGCCTTGCGCCAAATCACGTCGTTCAGCACCCAGAACCCCATATCCTGCATGATGGCGCCGATGCGGAAGATGTTGTGATAGGCGCCGATCACCCAGAGCGTGCCATCCTTGCGCAACAGCCGACGGCATTCACCCAACCATTCGCGAGTGAAGGCGTCATAGGCAGCGAAATCGGTGAATCGGTCCCAGTCCTCGTCCACCCCGTCGACTAGGCTGTCATCGGGGCGGCGTAGTTCGCCACGAAGTTGCAAATTATAGGGCGGGTCGGCAAAGACGCAGTGCACCGAAGCTGGCGGCAGCATCCGCATCAGCGTAATGCAATCGCCCAGCATGATTTGATCCAGCGGCAATTCGCGGACGATTTCCACCCAGCCATCCTGGCGAAATTTTCGACGCCGCGTCAATCACATGCCCGTAAGCCCGGAATGGACCCCGACCCCTAGCCGGGTACCCACGGAAGTATACTCGCATGGTGGCCGGGTGGGAGAGCGGGCCCGTGCCGGACTTACGGCCGCAATACCTCCCTGACAGTGCCAAACCCCGCCCGATGATGCGGGCTTACCCCCAGCCGCCACAACGCCGCCCGATGCTTCGCCGTGCCATAGCCCGCGTTTTCCGCCCAGCCATAGCCCGGGTAGCGCGCCGCCAGCCGCGCCATCCCCCTGTCCCGCAGCATTTTCGCCACGATCGATGCCGCCGCGATCGACAGGCTCACCCCATCGCCGCCGACCACGCAACGCGTCGGACAAGTCAGCAAAGGCGCTTTATTGCCATCGATGAGGGCAAAATCCGGCGGCAAGGGCAGTCGTCCCACCGCCCGGCGCATAGCCAGTAACGCCGCCTGCAAGATGTTCAACCGCAAAATCTCCCCCACCGAGGCCGCCCCCACCCCGATCTCCGCGCTGCCACTTGCCAGCAGCGCCGCGAACGCCAGCTCCCGCTGCCCGACAGAAAGTTTTTTCGAATCATTTAGCAGCCCCGCCAGCCTGTCCGTCACGCCACGCGGAAATACCACCGAAGCGGCCACCACCGGCCCCGCCAGCGGCCCCCGCCCGGCCTCATCGACCCCTGCAACCCGCCCGCCCAATGCTGCTTCTAAGTGAAAATCCGGCATGCGGCGACCGTAGCACGCATTGCTGTCGCGTCGCTGTTTGCCCGATCGCACGATCTGCTTCCCACGCCACAACCATTTAGTGTGATCCGCATGCAACGCTGGGCGGAGCTGGCCCGGCGACATCGGTTTGGTATCTGCCCGTACTATTGCGCGGGCTCGGCCTGGGGCCTGTTCGCGGCGTTGCACGCCCTTGCTTGGTCCAACTGGGCACCGGTAATGGGAAGCTCGCACGGGACCCTGCTCCTCGGCCTCGGCTTGCTCTGCGTGCCGGTCCTGCATGGCCTGATGCGGGCCTGGCGCCACCCGCTTTGCTCTGGCTGGGCGCCCATGTCTTTCCGATCTACCTGCTCAGCACGATCTGTATCGGCGTGGCGAGAGCCTTGTTCCTGCTTACAGCTCGGCTGGCACGCCAATACGTTTTCGTTCGTCGCCGCCACTCTGTTCGCCGCCGGCCTGTTCGGCCCGATCCTTGCCGTGAAATTATTAACGCGGGCCGCGTCGTCGGTTTAGCGCCAGTTCCTCCGCTGAAAGCTGGAATCCGATCAGCACGTCGTAGGCCGCCCCCGATTTCTCCTTGCTTACCGCGACGAGCAGTGAGGTCTCCGGCCCCGTCATGCGCATCTGGTCCTGGTTCTCCGGAAACTGGATGCCCAGGGTATAAGTCCGCTTGTCCAGAATGAGATCGCCCTCGCGCACCGCCACGAAGTAGCTGACCTGGCTGGCCCGCACCCCGGCCGGCCCGCGCGTCAATCGCAGATCGACCGTCAGGTTGGTCCGCACATAGTCTCGATTCTCGCGTTCGCACCCGCCCTTGAAGCCGACGATCCGCCCGTCCAGCACCAGATCGGTCAAATCCTGCCCCCCAGTGGCGCGATAGCGCGACAGATCCGCTGCGTCCGCCACGATCACCACACGCGGGCAGGACGGTTGAAACTCTGTTAGCTTCGGTGCCGAGCAGCCGGCCAGGCCAGCGAGCGCTGCTAAAACAGGGAGAAAGGCGGCAGGGCGAAAGGACATCGGCAACTCCGGATCGCAGCCGGGGGTTGGACAACCGGCCGGGACGGTGTAGCGAGCCCGGAAGTTTCCCGCGAGTCCCTCCAGGCGAGGTGCCCCAGGCGCATGGCTGTCTATACCGAGGTCACCGACGAGACCCTGGCCGATTTTCTGGCCGACTACGCCATCGGCGAAGTCGTCGCCTTTAGCGGCATCGCCGAAGGGGTGGAAAATTCCAACTATTCGCTCCGCACAAGCGTGGGCGATTTCATTCTCACGCTGTACGAAAAACGCGTCGATCCCGTCGATCTACCCTGGTTCCTGGGATTGATGGAGCATCTAGCCCGGCGCGGCATCTCCTGCCCGCTGCCGGTGGCCGGGCGTGACGGTAACGCATTGCGCGAACTCGCCGGACGCCAAGCCGCCATCACTACCTTTCTGCCTGGCGTGTGGCCACGCCGTCCGCGCGTCGCGCATTGCGGGCCCGTCGGTGCCGCGCTCGCCACGCTGCATCTGGCCGGCGCCGATTTTTCACCTACCCGCGCCAACGCGCTCGGCCCCGCCGACTGGGCCGCCTTGCTCGATCGCTGCCGTGCCAGCGGCGAGGACGTGCAGCCCGGCCTGATCGCTGAGCTCGATGCCACATTGGCGGATATTCTGGCCCGGTGGCCGGGCGATCTTCCCACAGGACACATCCACGCCGATCTTTTCCCCGACAACGTATTCTTCCTGCATGATAATCTCTCTGGCCTCATCGATTTTTACTTTGCCGCCACTGATCTGTTCGCCTACGACATCGCCATTTGCCTCAATGCTTGGTGCTTCGAGCCCGATGGCGCCTTCAATGCCACCAAGGCCCGTGCTCTAATGCGCGCCTATAATGGCGTGCGTAAGCTCTCGGACTCAGAACGCGCCGCCCTTCCCATTCTCTGCCAGGGCGCGGCCATCCGCTTCCTGCTTACCCGCCTCTATGATTGGGTGAACACGCCGGCGGGCGCGCTCGTCACCCGCAAGGATCCGCTGGAATATTTGCGCCGGTTGCGCTTTCACCGCGCGGCCCAAGACTGGCGCGCCTATGGCCTCTGATCAGCCCGCGAAAAACCTGCCGTTTGTCGAAATTTGGACCGATGGTGGCTGTAAGCCGAACCCCGGCCCCGGTGGCTGGGCCGCCATCCTGCGGTTCGGACAAACCGGAAAAGAACTCTCCGGCGCCGATACCGCCACCACCAACAATCGCATGGAACTCACCGCCGCCGCGGAGGCGCTGGAAGCGCTAACAAAGCCCTGCACCGTCACCCTGCACACCGACAGCCAATATGTGCAAAACGGCATTACCCGCTGGCACACCGGCTGGGTTCGCAAGAACTGGCGCAACGCCGCCGGCGACCCGGTCGCCAACATGGACCTCTGGCGCCGCCTTCTCGCCGCCGCGGCGCCACACGATGTGGACTGGAAATGGGTCCGCGGCCACGCCGGCGACCTCATGAACGAACGCGCCGACATGCTGGCCACACAGGCACGGGAACGGATCGCGCGTTAACTTCGTATCCTGTCCTATAGAGCAATGCATGAGGAGATTTTGCATGAAGACCAGTAGATACAGCGGCCCGCAGATCATATTGATCCTTCGCTAGGCGGACGGCGGTGTGCCGGTGGCAGAGTTGTGCCGTGAACACGGCATGAGCACGGCGTCATTTCACAAGTGCAGAGCGAGGTTTGGCAGGATGTACGCGTTGATGATCAGCCAAAAGGGGTGATTGAAGACGAGAATCGACGGCCTACGAAGATGTTCGCCGAATTGGGTATGCAGGACGAACTGCTCAAGGATGCTCTCAGGGAAAATAACCCGGCCATCTCAACGCCGCGAGATGGCCAATAGCAGGGTGAGCAGCAGGCACGGTGACCGACGCACGATGGCGGGTGTCATGACGCGTGCGGATACAATCGTTGGGCCAGATGCCCGCTCAGCTGTAATTCACCATGATGGTCTTCTTGTGCATGAAATGCTCTAGCATTGCCTCCAGCGATGCCTCCTTACCGAGGCCGGAGCTTTTGACGCCGCCATAGGAAAGGTTGGCCTGCACCACCAGGTTCTGGTTGATCTGCACCAGTCCCGATTCCAGACCATGCGCAAGTTTCAGGCCGGCCTTCAGGTTGTTGGTCCACACCGACGCTGCCAGCCCGTATTCGGTGCCGTTCGCCGCTTCCATCACTTCGTCCACGTCATCGAACGGGAACACCACTGTGACGGGGCCAAAGATCTCCTCCTGCACCAGGCGGGAGGAATTCGGCAGGCCGGTGAAGATATGTGGGCGGATGAATAATCCCTTCCGTAGCGCCGGGTCGCTCGGCATGGCGGAACACGCGCGTCCTGTTGCCCCCGCCGTCGCTAGCCCTTCCCGGATGAATCCTTCCACCTTCTCGAACTGGCCCTGGGAAATAATCGTGCCGATATCGGTCTTTTCGTCAAGCGGATCGCCCATCACCATCGCATCCACGCTCTCTGCTAGAGCGGCGACGAAGCGGTCATAGATCGGCCGTTCTACATAGATGCGGCTGGCGGCGGTGCAGCTCTGGCCCTGGCGGGTGAAGCGCATCGATGTGATGGCGCCCATGACCGTCTTCTCGAAATTGCAATCGGCGAACACGATCATCGGCGACTTGCCGCCGAGTTCCAATGTGACCGGGATCAGCTTTGCCGCCGCTGTCTGTGCAACGATTTTCCCTACTTCGACGCTGCCGGTGAAGGTGACTTTCCGCACATCCTTATGCAACACTAAGGGCGCCCCGCATTCGGGGCCAAATCCCGAGACCATGTTGAAGCAGCCCGGCGGCAAGACGCGATTCAGCAATTCGCAAACCCGCAGCACGGCGAGCGGAGCTTCTTCGGCCGATTTGACCACCACGGTGTTGCCGGCCACCAAAGCGGGCGCGACCTTCAGTGCCATCAACAACATGGGAACATTCCACGGGATGATGGCGCCTACCACGCCCAAGGGCTCGCGCACGGTGACGGAGAGGACATCGGGCGCGAAGGGCACGCTTTCGCCTTTCAGCTCGCCGCCGAGGCCGCCATAGAAGGAAAAGATATCGGCTACCACACCGGCTTCCACGCGACTTTCGGTGCGCAGTGCCTTGCCAGTCTCCAGTGCGATCAGGCGGGCAAGTTCTTCGATATGCTCGGTTAGGATAGCGGCGCATTGGCTGACGAGGATGCCGCGCTTGCGGGCGTTCATGCGCGCCCAGGGTTTCTGTGCGAACTTGGCGTTGGCGACCGCCGCGGCGACATCGTCGGCGTTGCCGTCGGCGGCTTCGGCGACTTTCTCGCCGGTTGCGGGGTTCACGACGTCGAAGCACTTGCCCGAAAGTGGGGCGACGAATTGCCCTCCGATGAAGTGCTTGCCGGACAGAGCGGTGGCCAGGGCGCGTTCATCGAGATTGGGTGCGAGGGGGCGGTCAAGCATCGGGGTTTTCCTTCGGCAAAGGCGTGGCTTCGACGGGGGATGATATGGACCGGGCGGAAATTCCGGGCAAGCTGGCTTGCCTGGTCGTGGGGCAGTCAGGTCGGATCCTGCCCCTTGATTGCGTTGGCGCGCGACGTGTTTGTTACCCTCCCCTCTGCGTCAGCTGGCAGGCGATCGCGCGGCTCCGTGAGTTTGGCCGCGTGCATGCCAGTAATTATCGGTTTTCCCGAGCCCATCCCCTCATCACCGACCGGAGATCGTCGAAATCCGTATACATGCGCGCAACTGTAAGGTGATGGCGCGCGGCTCCACATACCGCAGCCCCGCCCTGGTCCACAGATCAAGCAGCCCCGCGATGCCGGAGACGCTGTTGCTCGGCGGCAAGACCGGCGCCTTCCCCATGGCGGGTAGTTCCGCATTGAAGGGTCCGGTCGAACTGCCATTGCCCAGCCTATCCCAGACATAGGCCGCAACGATCCTGCCGGGGCGCATCACCCGAACCATCTCGTCCACGCTTTTCGTCGGATCGAGTACAAAATGGATGACCAGCGCCATTATGGCGGCATTGAAGCCGCCGGCCCCGAACGGCAGGGCCATGGCATCGCCCTGGTGAAAGACCGTGCTGCGCGCGCGAAGGCAAGTAGCCCCTCCGAAGGGTCGATCGTCCCGATTGCGGCCGGCGCGCAGCGCCGCAGCAGCAATTCGGTGAAAGCGCGCCATTGCTGCAGCCCACGTCCAGCCAGCGCAGCCTCGGTGCCGGGGCCGACAAGTCCAGGGAGATGTCGCCGACACTCAGGCTCTAGGTGCCCATATGGGGCTCGTAAGCAGTGCCGTCATCGAAGCGAATCGCTTGCTGCGTTATGGGCGTCCCCCTACATGAGCCGGACAATCGCCGGTGCCTCGATACATTCACCAAAACGATGACGGCGCGCCACTTCCGATCGCTCGGGTTTTCGTTCCCCGGCTTGCGACCTATAAGTGGGGGAGAGACAAGCCCCCCCCGCATTCCTGGCGAGCAAGCGAGAAAAATCATGCCCGAACCGACCGGCCCGTTGAAGGGCCTCAAAGTCTTCGACCTCACCCGCGTTCTCGCCGGGCCGACCTGCGCGCAGATGCTGGGCGATCTGGGAGCCGATGTGATCAAGATCGAGCGCCCCGGTTCAGGGGACGATACGCGCGGGTTTGCGCCGCCGGTGATGCCGGGGACGCAAGAAAGTGCGTATTTCGTCGGGGTGAACCGCAATAAGCGCTCCGTCACGCTCGATATTTCGCAACCTCAGGGGCAGGCGATTGCCAAGAAGCTGATCGCAGAGTGCGACATCCTGGTGGAGAATTTTAAGGTTGGTGCGCTGGCGAAATACGGGTTGGGCTATGAGCAGTTGCACCAGGAGTTCCCCGGTCTGATCTATTGCTCCATCACCGGGTTCGGGCAGACCGGTCCCTATGCGGAGCGACCGGGCTATGATGCGCTGATCCAGGCAATGGGCGGGGTGATGAGCCTGACTGGCGAGCCCGATGGCATGCCACAGAAAGTGGGCGTGCCGGTCGCCGATCTGTTTGCCGGGCTATATGGCTGCATCGGCATCCTGGCAGCGTTGCGCCACAAGGAGGCCACCGGGCAAGGCCAGCAGATCGATATCGGCATGCTGGACACGCATGTAGCCTGGCTCGCCAACCAGGGCATGAATTACCTGGCGACCGGGGAAAACCCGGTGCGGCTGGGCAACCAGCATCCGAACATCGTGCCGTATCAGGTGTTCCCGACGAAAGACGGCCATATCGTGCTGTCCATCGGCAATGACCCGACGTTTGAGCGGTTCTGCAAATCCTTCGGCATCGAGGATTTTCTGGCCGATGCGCGCTTTGCCACGAATGCGGCGCGTGTTTCCAACCGGGCGTTCGTAACCGAAACCCTGACACCGGTCATGCAGACCCGCAGTACGGATGAATGGATGGAAAAGCTGGAGGCGTTGAAAATCGGCTGCGGACCAATCTACAAGCTCGATCAGGTGTTCGCAAATGAACATGTGCAAGCACGCTGTGTGGTGGTGCACATGCCCCATGCGGCGACGCCGGATGGGGTGAAGGTGATCGCTAACCCGGTGCGCCTGTCGGAAACCCCGGCCGATTATCGTATTCCCCCGCCGGTGCTGGGCCAGCATACCGATGAGGTGTTGCGATCGCGCCTGGGCTTGGATGACGCGGCGTTGGCGGATTTGCGCGCGAAGGGAATCGTCTGAGCGCGGCGATGAATATCATCTTCCACTATGCCGCCGGTGCCGACTTGGCGGCGCAACTGACGGCCATCGCGGGGCACCGCATCGACATCGTTGCGGAGGATGAGGATGCGCGCCTGCGGCACCTGCTGCCCGAGGTGGACGTTCTGTGGCACGTGCTGAAACCCTGCACCGCCGCGATGATCGATGCCGCGCCGCGCTTAAAGTTAATTCAGAAGATCGGCGTTGGGGTGAATACGATCGATATGGCGGCGGCGCGGGCGCGCGGCGTTCCGGTTTGCAACCTGCCCGGCACCAATGCGCAGGCGGTGGCGGAACTGACTCTGGCGTTGATATTTTCCTGTCTACGAAAATTGCCGCGCTACGACGCGGCGATGCGCGCCGGCACCGGCTGGACCCTGCCGTCGACCATGCAGGACGGACTGTACGAACTTGCTGGCCGGACCGTGGGCCTCGTTGGCTACGGCGCCATTCCACGAATCCTCGCCCCGGCACTGCGTGCCCTCGGCTGCACGGTCATCTACACCACGCGCACGCCGCGCGCGGATATACCGGATGCCTATTGCCCGTTGCCCGATCTGCTGGCGCGGGCCGATATTCTGTCACTGCATATTCCACAAACACCAGAAACCACGCGTCTGATCGATGCGGCGGCGCTGGCGCGGATGAAGCGAGGTGCCATCCTGATCAACACCGCACGCGGCGGGTTGGTGGATCAGTCGGCCCTCGTCGCCGCGTTGCTCTCCGGCCATCTGGCGGCTGCGGGACTGGATGTGTTCGCGGAGGAACCGTCCGTTCCGGCCGACCCCATCCTTACGCTGGAAAACGTGGTACTCACGCCACATATCGGCTGGCTGACCAGCGGAACCTTCGCGCGCAGCTTCTCCATCGCGACTGAGAATTGTCGTCGGCTGGGGGCCGGGGAAGACTTGCTGCATCGTGTCGCGTGACCGGGTTACGGCTGATCGCTGACGATTTGACCGGCGCGCTGGATAGCGCCGCCCGGCTGTTGCCGCTGACAGGGATATTACCGATCTTCTGCGGTGCTGTCCCCGATATGCCGCCCGCGCATTTCGCGTTCGATGCCGGCACACGGGAGGCCGAGGGAACGGAAGCCGCGCAGATCGCGCGCGGGTTGACCCCGGTCCTGGCACGGGGGAATCCGGCATTTCGTAAATTGGATAGCCTGTTACGCGGCCATGTGGCGGTGGAAATCGCCGCCAGCGCGCCAGCGTTTGACCATGTGGTGATCGCGCCAGCCTTTCCCTTCCAGCGACGTATCACGCGCGGCGGGCGGCAATTATCGTGGGCAGACTCTTCTGGGTGGCGCGACATAGGCGTTGATCTGGCGGCGGAGTTGCGGGCGCTCGGTTGCGCTGTTTCCGCACGGATCCCCGGCCAGCCGGCGCCCGTGGGCATCAGCCTATGGGACGCGGCGATAGACGCGGACCTGGATCGCATCGTCGCCGCCGGCCGCGCCGTGCCGGGGCGGGTGCTGTGGTGCGGCACCGCGGGACTGGCCGGCGCGCTGGCCGGATGGCGGCCCGTGCCGGTACCGGTTTTGCCGCGGCCGATGCTGGCGCTGATCGGTTCCGACCAGCCGGTGGCGAAGGCGCAGCTTGCCATGCTCGGCGAGCGGCATCTGGTGATCACGAATGCCGGCGAAGCCAGCAAAGTCGCCGACGCGCTAAGCCGGGACGGGGCCGTAGCCATCAGCCTCGCCATGCCGTCGCACACACCGCGCGTCGACGCAGCGGCGCATATTGCACGCGTGTTTGCCGAGATGCTGATCTCGCTGGGCCAACCGGTCGGGGCGTCGCCGGTTGGGACATTAGTCGTTAGCGGCGGCGAGACCTTGCGCGGCGTGACCGAGGCGTTGGGCGCCGCGCGGCTGGATCTGGATGGGGAAGTGGTGCCCGGCGTGCCCACGTCCCTGCTGTGCGGCGGGGCGTGGGAGGGGCTGCGCATCGTCTCCAAATCCGGAGCCTTCGGCGATACGGGTTTCTTGGCCCGGTTACTGGGCTAGGATGGTGGAATGACCCTTTCCCCCACGCTCGCCATAACCATGGGCGATCCCGCCGGCATAGGCCCGGAAATTATCCTAAAGGCGGCGCGCCGGTTGGCGCCGCGCATCCGGGCGGGAGCGCTGCGGCTGCTGGTGATCGGCCATGCTGGCGCGCTGGGACGGGCGCGGAAGGTGGTCGCGGATGCGCCCGATATTCCCGTAACGACCGAAGCGGCTGACTGGCCCGCGCTCGCGCTGCTGTCGCCGGGGGAGGAGCGCGCGGCGATCATTCCCGGCCAGCTAACGCCCGAAGGCGGCCGCTTCGCCTATCTGGCGGTGGAAATGGCGGTACGCCTCGCGCTGGGTAAACGCATTGGCGGGATCGTCACCGCGCCGTTGAACAAGGAAGCGCTGAACCGCGCCGGGTATAAATTCACCGGTCATACAGATATGTTGGCGGCGCTGACCAAAACGCCATCGAGCGTCATGTTACTGGCGCATGGTCCGATGCGGGTTTCCCATGTCACCACCCATGTGGCGTTGGAAAAGGTTCCCGCCCTCATCACGCCGGACCGCCTCCGCCGTACCATCGACCTAACCCTAGCGGCACTGCGCGGCCTTGGCATCTCGCGCCCACGCCTCGCGGTGGCCGCGTTGAACCCGCATGCCGGCGAGGGCGGATTGTTCGGCACGCAGGACGCGGACGTTATCGCGCCTGTGATCGCCGATTATGTGCGCGCGGGAGAGAATCTGATCGGCCCTGTTCCGGGCGATACCGTGTTCGTGAAATTGCGCGCCGAACAATTCGATGCGGTAGTGGCGATGTATCACGACCAGGGGCATATCCCCGTCAAGTTGCTGGGATTTCATGTAGACCCGGTATCGGGAGAATGGCAGGCCCTGTCAGGGGTGAACATCACATTGGGGTTGCCGATCATTCGCACTTCCGTCGATCACGGCACGGCGTTCGATATCGCAGGGACCGGCAAGGCGAAAGAGGGCAGCCTGATCGAGGCGATCGAATATGCCGAACGCATGGCGGCGCATCGGGGCGCCTGGAGCGTGATGACTGGCGGCGGAATCGCCGGAGGTCTGAATCACGCTCTCAAATGAATAAGCCAGAGTGGAATACGTTTTTATCTCAACGCATCCGCTTTAAGCAATCGGCTTGACTTGTGCAAGTCCAGTCAGCTCCCTACGAGCAATGAGTATTTTTGCTCATATAAAAGCACGTTGCATAGGAAGTCCATGCAATCTTCCCCTCTAAGCTAAGATGTCTTGAAACTTATAAAACTTCAAGCTCTCAGGAGCTATTTTGTTTTCCAAGTTAAATCGTGTTTGCTTGTCTTGATGGCGAGCAGGCCGAAGATGAACGCGCACCACATGAGTGTTCGCGCCTCCTCATGAAGCAGTGGGTGGAATCCAGCCGAGGCTTTTCTCCACCGCCTTTGCCCAGCTTGCGCGCAGGGCGGTGCGCTGTGCAGCCCCCATCGCCGGGTGCCAGCTTTGCGCCACCGCCCAGTTGCGCGCCAGCTCGTCGGTGTCTTGCCAATACCTCACCGCCAGGCCGGCGGCGTAAGCGGCGCCGAGCGCGGTGGTCTCAAGGCAGGCGGTGCGGATGACGGTGGTGCCCAGAATATCGGCCTGGAATTGCATTAAGGTTTCGTTGGCCACCATGGCGCCATCAACGCGCAGTTCCGCGAGAAAAATGCCGGTGTCACGGGTCATGGCGTCCAGCACGTCTGCGGTTTGATAGGCGGTGGCCTCCAGCGCGGCGCGGGCGATATGGCCGGCATGGGCGAAGCGCGTGAGGCCGGCGATGACGCCGCGCGCATCGGCGCGCCAGTGTGGCGCGTAAAGGCCGGAAAAGGCGGGCACGATATAGACATCGCCGTTATCATCAACCGTATTGGCCAACGCCTCCACCGCGTCGCTGGACGGAATGATTTTTAAATTATCGCGCAGCCATTGCACCAGGGCGCCAGCATTGGCCACGGAGCCCTCCAGGGCATAGCACGGTGCGGCGTCGCCGAAACGGTAAGCGACTGTGGTCAGCAATCCGGCCTGCGAGGGGATGGGATTTTCGCCCGTATGCATCAGCATGAAACAGCCGGTTCCATAAGTGCTCTTGGTCTCGCCGGGGTGAAAACAGGCCTGGCCCACCAGCGCGGCCTGCTGATCGCCAAGGATACCCGCGATCGGCACACCAGCCAGCACGCCGCGCGCCGTGGCATGGATATCGGATGAGGAAACGATGCGTGGCAGAACGGTACGGGGAATATCGAAGGCCGCGAGGAGATCATCGTCCCAGGCTAGCGTGGCAAGATTCATCAGCATAGTGCGGCTGGCATTGGTGACATCAGTTATGTGTTCGCCACATATGTTCCATATCAGCCAACTATCGATGGTGCCAAAGGCAAACTCCCCTGCCATCGCGCGGGCGCGGGCGCCGGGAATGTTGTCCAGAAGCCAGCGTAGTTTAAGTGCTGAAAAATAACTGGCCAGCCTCAGGCCGGTTTGCGCACGAAATCGATCCTGCCCGCCATCGCGGGCAAGCGCGGTCACCAGGGATTCGACACGGGTGTCCTGCCAGACCAGGGCATTGTGCACGGGTAGGCCGGTGGCGCGGTCCCACAAGACGGTCGTTTCGCGCTGGTTGGTAATGCCTACCGCCGCCAAATCTTGCGCCGTTAATTCGGCGCCAGTCAGGGCGGCCGAGATCACTGCTTCGGTATTTCGGAAAATTTCCCGTGGATCGTGTTCTACCCAGCCAGGTTGGGGGAAGATTTGCGCGTGTTCCTGCTGCGCCTGCGCCACGATCGCGCCCGCGCGATCGAAGACGACGAAGCGAGTGGAGGTGGTGCCTTGGTCGATGGCGCCGATATAGCGGCTCATTTCTTTCCTTTCCCCGGCTTGCCGGAACCGCGTTTCGGGCCCTTCATATGCCCGTAAACGACAAGGACGAAAAATGGCGACGAAAGAAAGGTTCGCGGGGCAGGTGGCGGTGGTGACCGGGGGAGTTTCCGGCATCGGCCTCGGCATTGCCGAGCGGCTGGCGGCGGAGGGGGCGAAACTGGCGTTGTGGGACATAGACCGCGCCGCACTGGATCGCGAGGGCGCACGCTTGGCCGCGCATACCGAGGCGCTGGATATGACGGACGCCGAGGCCGTGCAGCGCGCCGCCGATAGCACGGCCTCTGCGCTGGACCGGATCGATATCGTGGTGGCCTCGGCCGGGATCACGGGGCCCAACACGAATGCGTGGGAATATCCGCTGGATGCGTGGCGGCGGGTGATTGATGTGAATTTGAACGGGGTTTATTATACCTGCCGCGCCGTGGTGCCGCACATGCTGCGGGGTGGGTACGGGAGAATCATCAATATCGCCTCGATTGCCGGCAAGGAGGGCAACCCGAACGCCGCGGCCTATTCGGCTTCTAAGGCCGGTGTGATCGGGTTGACCAAATCGCTCGGTAAGGAACTGGCCGCGACAGAAATTCGGGTAAATTGCGTCGCGCCGGCGGTGGCGAAGACGCCGTTGTTCACGCAAATGACGCAGGCGCAGATTGAATACATGCTAGCGAAAATCCCGATGGGTCGGTTCGCGGAAATTGCCGAAATTTCCGCCCTGGTCTGCTGGCTGGCGAGCAAGGAATGCAGTTTTTCCACTGGCGCGGTGTTCGACGTGTCCGGTGGACGTGCCACTTATTAAGTGCGGGAGAACGTAATGAACGACGATATCATCGCCTTTACTTCTGCTACCAAATTAGCCGCGTTGATCCGCGAGAAGAAAATTTCTCCGGTGGAAGTGATGCGCGCGACTTTAGATCGGATCGAGCGGTTTAATCCGCGCATTAATGCCTTTGCCCATCTGGCGCCCGAGACGGCGATGGCGCAGGCGCGGGCGGCGGAGACGACACTAATGAAGGGCGAATCCGTTGGGAAACTGCACGGGTTGCCGGTGACCATCAAGGATTTGGCGATCACCCGAGATATGCCGACGCAATTCGGGTCCAATATTTTCAAAGATAATAAGCCGGCGGAGGATTCTGTTTTCGTCCAGCGCTTGCGGGCGGCGGGTGGTATTGTCACTGGCAAGACCACGACATCCGAATTTGGCTGGACCGGCGTTTCGCACAGCCCACTGACCGGGATTACGCATAATCCGTGGAAGCACGGGATGAACGCGGGGGCTTCCTCGGCCGGGGCCGGTGCGGCGGCGGCGGCTGGATTCGGGGCCTTGCACCAGGGCAGTGATGGCGCAGGGTCGGTGCGCATTCCCAGCCATTTTTGTGGCGTGTTCGGCCTGAAACCGACTTATGGGCGCATTCCGTACCATCCGGTTGGCGGCGGCGATAATACCTCCCATATCGGGCCGTTGACGCGCACGGTGGCGGATTCGGCGCTGATGATGGAAGTGATGGTGGGGCCATCGGTGCTCGATCATTCCTCCCTCGAAAGCTGGGGCGCCGATTACACGGGGCGGTTGCCGGATTGGGTGAAGGGCAAGCGCATTGCCTTCTCGCCCGATCTGGATGTGGCACGCGTCGATCCGGATGTGGCTGAGTTGGTGAAGCGCGCAGCGCATCGGTTTTCCGAATTGGGCGCGCATGTGGAGCAGGTTTCCACGCCTTGGGCAAAGGAAGGGCCGGAACTGATCCGCTCCACTTGGCCGGCGCATCTCTCGCGCCTGATCCCGCGGTTAGCGGAATGGGAATCACGCATGGATCCTGGGCTGGTGGCTTGCATTCGCGCTGGCGAGAAGGTGACGATGACCGATTATCAATTGTTGCGTGAACGCAAATACGCCTATTGCGCACGCCAGTTGGCGTGGCTGGAGGATTGGGATTTTCTATTGACTCCCGCTGTCTCCGTCTCCGCCTTTCCCGCCGAGCGGCTGATGCCGCATCACTGGCCCGAGCATGCGTGGGACTGGGTGTCCTGGGCGGAGTTTTCCTATCCGTTCAATTTCTCAGGCGCGCCGGCGGCCAGCGTGCCGTGCGGGTTTACGGTGGAGGGGCTGCCGGTGGGCTTGCAGATCGTTGGCAAGCGGTTCGACGATCTTGGCGTGTTGCAGGCGGCGGCCGCATTTGAAGCGATCGCGCCATGGGCAGATCAGCGGCCGCCCTTAAGTTAAGTCCAACCGCATTGCACCAGCGCGACGCGCATATGCGCCGGCGGCTCGGCCGTGGCGGTCACCGGCGGGCCGAGATCCAGCTCCAGCGCGCGCGCCAGCAGATGCAGTTGGCCCACGCCATCGCCATAGACCGGATCGCCGACGATAGGAAAACCAAGCGCGGCGCAATGGACGCGCAATTGGTGCGTGCGCCCGGTGCGTGGGCGCAGCTCCAGCCAGGTGATGCCCGCCGCACGCCCCAGAACCCGCCATGCCGTTACGGCACGCTGGCCTTTTGGGTCCACTGTCATGCGCCAGCCCGTTGGACCCGTGCGGCGCAGAAGTGGAGAATTTATTTCCCCGCTGTCCTTGGCCGGGCCGCCGCGTACGACGGCCCAATAGGTCTTGCGTACCCTCCCAGCGACAAATTCTACCTGTGCAGCCATCAGTGCAGCCTTGCGCAAAGCGACCAGCAGACACCCAGCAGTGTCCGTATCCAGCCGGTGAGCCAGCCACGGGCCGTCCTTACGGCAGGAGATATCGGGGAAGAAAGCCTCTATGCTGGGCCCACCCCGCCGGGTGGGATGCACCGGCAAGCCGGCTGGCTTGTCGAACACGACGAAGCGCGCATCCTGGAATAGAATTTTTTGGGGCTCGGCCATGCGCCCTCATGCCCAAGACATTGGCAACCAGCAAGGGAAAGAACAAAATCATGATTCCGAAACTGACCGAAACCGAGCGTGCCGCCCTGCCGGCGACCCTACCGCTCTGGTCGCTGGTGGCGGGGCGGGATGCCGTTGCGCGGGAATTCCGCTTTGAAAATTTCAATGCGGCGTGGGGGTTCATGAGCCGGGTCGCGCTGCTGGCCGAACAGCAGGACCACCATCCCGAATGGTCCAATGTCTGGAACAAGGTGAGCATTACCCTGGCCACGCATGATGCAGGCGGGTTGAGTGCGCATGACGTAAAGCTAGCACAGGCGATCGACGCGCTGGTCTGATGCATGGGTGTGGCGGAAGCAAGGTCGGGGTGCTGTCCCGAACTCCGCCAAGGGCGTGACGCTCTTGGAACCCATTCATATGGGAAGAATAAAGCAATGGCTACTGCGATGGTAACAACCACTCAGTAGCTACCTGCTTTATTCTTCCTAAACGGACGGGAATCCAGGGACGACACATCCCTGGTGGAGGCTTGGGGGCAAAGCCCCCAATCTTACTTCCCGCAGACTCCGTGCATCATGACCATGCCTCAATCCACCCGGATGACCACTTTGCCGACATGGGCCTGTGATGCCATGTGGTGGTAAGCGGCCTTCGCCTCGGCGAAGGGGAAAGCGCGATCAATGGCGGGTTTGATTTGGTGCAGGTCGATGGCGGCGTTCATTGCTTCGAATATCTGCCGCGAGCCGACATAGATGCCGCGCACGACGAGGCCTTTGCGCATCATCGTTACCGGGCTGATTTCGCCGGCAGCACCGGTGAGGACGCCGATGAGAGAAATATTTCCGCCCTGGCGGGTAGCATCGATGGAGCGCGGTAGGGTGCCGGGGCCGCCGACTTCCACTACGTGATCGACGCCTCGCCCGTTGGTCAGGCGCAGCACCTCGGTCTGCCATTCTGGGTGCTGGCGATAGTTCACCGTGTCGGTAGCGCCGAGGGCGCGGGCTTTCGCCAGTTTCACGTCCGAGGAGGAGGTGGCGATGACGCGGGCGCCGGCGGCGCGGGCGAATTGCAGGGCGAAGATGGAGACGCCGCCGGTGCCCAGCACAAGGACGGTCTGGCCCGGGCCAATGGGACGGAGGTGAAACAACGCGTTCCAGGCGGTGACGCCGGCACAGGGTAGGCAGGCGGCTTCCTCGAACGATAAGTGGTCGGGAATCCGCACGAGGCCATCCTGGTCAACAAGCAAAAATTCGGCCAGCACGCCGTCGATAGCACCGCCCATAGAGCTGGCGGTGTGATGCGGTTCGATTTCGCCACCGAGCCAGGTTTGCATGAACAGGGCCGCGACGCGTTCGCCTGGTTTCACGCGCGTGACGTCGGCGCCAATTTCCACCACCTCGCCGGCGCCGTCGGAGAGCGGGATGAGGTTGGGTGGCGTGGGGCCGCGCGCGCCGCTGCCGGAGGCGACCATCAGGTCGCGATAGTTCAGGCTGGTGGCGCGCACGCGCACGAGAACCTGGCCGCGTCCAGGTTTCGGGGTGGGGGCCTCGGCCATGGCCAAGGTGCTGATGCCGTTGGCCTGCGGAAATTTCCAGAGTTTCATGGTGGCGTCCCTAATAACCGCGCGTGGGATCGACGATGGTGGGGGGCGTTTGCCCGGCGTGCAGGGCGCGCAGATTTTCGAAAAACAGGTCGATGGTGCAGACGTTGTAGGTGCGCGGATCGTCGGCGCAGGTATGCGGGCTCATGATGAGGTTTCTGGTGGTCCAGAGGCGATGGCCTGCCGGCACTGGTTCGGGGGTGAACACGTCCAGGATGGCGCCGCTGAGATGGCCGGTATCGAGCAGGTCGCAGAGCGCATCCTGATCGAGCAAGGCGCCGCGGGCAATATTGATCACCCCGGCACCTGGCGGCAGCGCCGCCAGCCGGCGCCGGCTGAGCATGTTGCGCGTGGCTGGGGTGCTGGGCGTGGCAACGAGCAGAAATTCGGTATCGGGCAGGACGCGGTCCAGGTCGGCCTCGGTGATCACCGTGTCACAGGCCGGATGCGGCGTGGTAGTGGTACGCACGCCGGTGACATGCATGCCAAAATACTTTGCATGTTGTGCGCCGCTGGCGCCGAGCGCACCGAGGCCGATCACGGTCAGGCGGCGGCCCGCCAGGGTGGAGCCGTAATGCTTGGCCCAGCGTCCGGCGCGCTGGTCGGTGGCGAATTGCGGCATGCGGCTGGCGAGCATGAGGATAGCCATGATGGCGTATTCACCGGCCTTCGCTGCGTGCACGCCGCGATTGGTCCAAAATTGCACGCCGGGCGGCAGCCAGTCGAGGGGCATCAGCCCGTCGACGCCCGCCATAGTGGCCTGGATGATTTTCAGATGCGGCACAGAGAGCGGAATCTGTGCGCGGATGACGGCGGTGTCACCGAACAGAACTTCGGCCGTGGCCAGGGCGGCGGCACAGTCGGCGCGCGTGTGGCCGATGCTGACCTCATGCCCCTGGCCTAGCATGCCGGCGCGCGCAGCGGCCGCCTGCCATTGGTCGGGGGAAAAATCAAAGAGCGGGTCGTTGTCGGGGTTTTGTAAATGGATTCGCATAGGGCGGACCCTGCCACGGGTCGCTCGCCAAGGGTAGGCTTGACCAGTTCGCGCCAGCCTGCGCCGATAGTGGCATGAGCGCGCCGACCCAATTTACCATCCCGCCCAGCCCGGACGATTTGATCGCCCTGGCGGAGCGCGCCTTCGCCGCCATTCCGGCACACCTGGCCGCGCATGTTCAGGGCATCAGCATCGTCGTGGAAGACGCGCCGGATGACGAGACCCTAGAGGAGATGGGGATCGAGACGCCGTGGGAGCTGACGGGCCTGTATCGCGGCCGACCGCTGACCCAACGTAGCGTTGGCGATGTGGTGCAGGAGCCGGATATGATCTTCCTGTTCCGCGAGCCGATTCTGCTCGAATGGATTGAGACGGGGGAAGATCTGTATCGTCTTGTGCGCAACGTTCTCGTGCACGAAATCGCGCATCATTTCGGCTTTTCGGATGCGGAGATCGAGGCGTTGGGAGTTAAAATGGACAAGCAGATAGACAGGCAACCGGATTAGAACATGGCGCGGATCAAAGAATTGATCGAGCCGGAATGGCGCGCGCTGTGCCGGGTGGAAGAGATCGGCGACGGAGAATCGAAAGGGTTTCCACCCGCTCGGGTCGGGTTCGTCGGATTGTTCGCGGTGCGCAAAGGCGAGCGCGTGTTCGTCTATGTCAATTCCTGCCCGCATATCGGCGTGCCGCTGAACTGGCGCAATGATGATTTTCTGACGTTGGACAAGATCCGCATCATCTGCGCCACGCATGGGGCGGAGTTTCGGATTGTCAGCGGAGAGTGCCTGCTCGGCCCCTGTGCCGGCGAGCATCTGGATGCGATCGTGACGGATATCCGCGATGGGGTGATCTTTGTGCCACCGGACGCGGGATTATAAGTTCAAGACGAAGAGACCGGAGTGAGCCCCAATGTCGGATGACCAACTGATCAAGGTGCGCCCAGAAATCGCGGCGCATGCGCATATCAACGCCGCACAGTACGAGGCGCTGAGCGCGCGCGCAGCGCGCGACCCGGATGGGTTCTGGGCGGAGCAGGTGGACCGCATCGCCTGGATCAAGAAGCCGACGAAGATTAAGAACTCGACCTTCACCGGCAATGTCGCCATCAAATGGTTCGAGGATGGGGTGCTGAATGCCTCGGTTTCCTGCCTCGACCGGCATGCGGCTGCGCATGGGGATCGGGTGGCGATCATCTGGGAAGGCGATGATCCGTCGCAGTCGCGAAAGGTAACGTATCGGGAATTGTATGCCGAGACGTGCCGGTTGGCGAATGCGATGAAGACGTTGGGCGTTGCCAAGGGCGATGTGGTGACGATCTATATGCCGATGGTGCCGGAGGCGGCGGTGGCGATGCTGGCCTGCGCGCGCATCGGCGCCATCCACTCGGTGGTGTTTGGCGGGTTTTCGCCGGATAGCTTGGCGGGGCGGATTCAGGATTGTAACTCCGTCGCCGTCATCACTGCGGACGAGGGGAGGCGTGCAGGGCGTGCCGTGCCGCTGAAGGCGAATACGGATGAGGCGCTGAAAAACTGCCCGAGCGTGAAGCATGTAATCGTGGTGAAGGTGACGGGGGGCAATCCCTCGCTGCAACACGGGCGGGATCATGATTATCACGCGCTACTGGCGGCGGCGGCCGCCGATTGTCTGCCGGAGAAGATGAATGCGGAAGATCCTTTGTTTATTTTATATACCTCGGGTTCGACCGGCAAGCCGAAGGGCGTGCTGCATACCACAGGCGGCTATATGGTGTGGACTAGCTATACGCATGAGAACGTATTCGACTACAAACCCGGAGAGGTTTACTGGTGCACCGCCGATGTAGGCTGGGTGACCGGGCATAGTTATATCGTTTACGGGCCGCTGGCGAACGGCGCGACGACCTTGATGTTCGAGGGAGTGCCAAATTATCCCGATAGCTCGCGTTTCTGGCAGGTGGTGGACAAGCATCAGGTGAATATTTTCTACACCGCGCCCACCGCGATCCGCGCCTTGATGCGCGATGGGGTGGCGCCGGTGGAGCGGACATCTCGCAAGTCGCTGCGGCTTTTGGGCAGCGTAGGCGAGCCGATCAATCCGGAAGCCTGGCTGTGGTACCATCGCGTGGTGGGCGATCATCGTTGCCCGATCGTGGATACTTGGTGGCAGACGGAGACGGGGGGAATTCTGATCAGCCCGTTGCCGGGCGCGACGGATTTGAAACCAGGTTCGGCGACGAAGCCGTTGCCGGGAGTGAAGCCGATCATCGTCGATAACGATGGGCATGAATTACATGGCGCGTGCGAGGGCAATCTATGTCTGGCGGATTCCTGGCCGGGACAGATGCGTACGGTTTATGGCGATCATGAGCGGTTCGTGCAGACCTATTTTTCTACCTACAAGGGGCTTTATTTTACTGGCGATGGCGCGCGGCGCGACGCGGATGGCTATTATTGGATCACCGGGCGCGTCGATGACGTGATCAATGTGTCGGGCCATCGCATGGGCACAGCCGAAGTGGAAAGCGCGCTAGTAGCGCATACCAAGGTAGCGGAAGCCGCGGTGGTGGGGTATCCGCATGAGATCAAGGGACAGGGGATCTATGCCTATGTCACCCTCATGCTTGGGGTGGAGGCGACGGAGGATTTGCGCAAGGAGCTGGTGGGCTGGGTGCGCAAGGAGATCGGGCCGATCGCCTCGCCGGATGTGATCCAGTGGGCGCCGGGGCTACCGAAGACGCGATCGGGCAAGATCATGCGGCGGATTTTGCGCAAGATTGCGGCGAATGAGACGGATAGTCTGGGGGATATTTCCACACTCGCCGATCCGGCGGTGGTGACGGATTTGGTGAATAACAGGGCGGGGTGATCGAGCGGGCGCCTGCCGTTTGGGCTAGGGACCGCAGGGCAGGGATGTGTGAGGAATTCAGGTGACTGAAGCACCGCGCGCGGACGTTTGATTTTATAACATTTATCGTGTTATTAGAAAGCGTTGTTTTAAATCACGGGTAAGCCTGTGAATAAGCCTATGGGAGATTTCACGTGAAACATCCCCAGGCGGCGCGGAAATACGCAAAAGCTTAGACGGTCCGCCTTCGCGGACTATGACGGAGTGCACCGGCTCATTGGTTAGCTGGGGCGGACCAGGCGATGTTGCTTGCGACCGGCGGAGAGTTTGATGGTGCCGTCGCGCAGGTCCGCGGCGGAGATCACCAGCGCCTCGTCGGTAATAGGCACGTCGTTCAGGCGCGCGCCGCCGCCGCGAATCAGGCGTCGGGCTTCGCCGTTACTGGTGACGAGGCCAGCCTTGTGGAACAAAGCGGGAGCCAGGATGCCGGCCTGGAGGTCAGCGACGGCGATATCGATGCTGGGCAAGTCGGCGGCAGCCTCGCCTTGCTCGAACGCGCGGCGCGCGGTTTCGGCGGCGAGGATTGCCGCCGCGTGGCCGTGCGCGAGGCTAGCGGCTTCAGTGGCCAGAATCTTCTTCGCCTCGTTAATTTCCGCGCCGCCGAGAGATTCAAGGCGACGGATTTCCGAGAGCGGCAGTTCAGTAAATAAACGCAGGAAGCGGCCGACGTCAGCGTCTTCCGTATTGCGCCAGAACTGCCAGTAATCATAGGGGCTGAGCCGGTCGGCGGTGAGCCAGATGGCGCCCCGCGCGGTCTTGCCCATCTTCTGGCCAGAAGACGTCTCGATCAGCGGCGTGGTCAATCCGAACACCTGCTTGCCGTCAGTGCGCCGTGTTAACTCCACGCCAGAGACGATGTTGCCCCATTGGTCTGCCCCCCCCATCTGCAACACCACGCCATGGCGGCGGTTCAGTTCGCGGAAGTCGTAGCTTTGCAGGATCATGTAGTTGAATTCGAGGAAGGTGAGCGGCTGCTCGCGATCCAGTCGCAATTTCACCGAATCGAAGGTCAGCATCCGATTGACCGTGAAATGCGTACCGATATCGCGTAGCAACCCAATATAACCCAAAGCGTCCAGCCAGTCCGCGTTGTTGGTCAGCATCGCATCCGCCGCGCCCTCGCCAAAGCGAAGGAACGGCTCAAACACCCGCCAGATGCCCTGCATGTTGGTGGCGATTACCACGTCCGTCAGTATCTGGCGGGCTTCGTCCTTGCCCGACGGATCGCCGATGCGCGTGGTGCCGCCGCCCAGCAGGACGATCGGCTTGTGGCCGTGCTTCTGCAGCAGGCGTAGCATCATGATCTGCAGCAGGCTGCCAACATGCAGGCTGTCGGCGGTGCAGTCGAAGCCGATATAGGCGGCGATCGGCCCGGCGCGCAGGGCCGCGTCCAGCGCTGCCTCGTCGGTGCATTGGTGTATGAAGCCTCGCTGCCTAGCTTCTTTGAGAAAATCGCTGGATGACATCGCGTATGGCCCGCTAAGTGGTATGGCGCGGGTTAGCACAGGCGGGCGCGAGACAAAATGCTGCGGACCATCGGGCTGATGAGCGGAACCTCCCTCGACGGCGTCGACGCCGCCTGGCTGGAGACGGACGGGGTGCGGATGGGGCGCTTCGGCCCCAACCTGACCGTGGCGTATGACGACGCACTGCGCGCCGATCTGCGCGCCATCCTGGATCGCGCGCCCAGTTTGACCGTGGGGCTGGGGGAGACCGATCGGGCGCTGGCGGATGCGGTGCACCGGCTCACCTGGACACATATCCGTGCGGTCCGCGCACTCGGCCAGCCGGCCGATCTGATCGGTTTTCACGGCCAGACGATTCTGCACCAACCGGAGCGACGCCGGACCTGGCAGGTGGGCGATGCGGCACTGCTGGCGCGCGAAACCGGGATCGCGGTGGCGCATGATTTCCGTTCCGCCGATGTGGCCGCCGGGGGGCAGGGCGCCCCGCTGGTGCCAGTGTTCCACCAAGCCCTCTCCACCGGCCTGGAACGCCCCGTCGCCATCCTGAATATCGGTGGGGTGGCGAACGTCACCTGGATCGGCACGGACGATGAACTGGTCGCCTTCGATACCGGCCCCGGCAATGGCCCGCTAGATGATTGGGTTTTTACCCACACGGGTGCGCGCTTCGACCGCGATGGCACTCTCGCTCGTGCCGGCCACGCCGATGCGGCAATGCTCGTCCAATTACTCGCGCATCCGTATTTCCTGGCTCCGCCGCCAAAATCGCTGGATCGACTGGATTTCTCCCACGCGATTGCGGCCAGTGGGCTGGCGGCGCTGTCGCCCGCCGACGGCGCCGCCACCCTGGTGGCCTTCACCGCCGGCGCCGTTGCCGCCGCGCGCTTCCCCGCCCCGCCCCGGCGCTGGCTGATCTGTGGCGGTGGGCGGCATAATCCGACGATCATGGCGGCCTTGCGCGCCGCGCTGTCGGTGCCGGTCGAATCCGTGGAAGCTGTCGGCTGGGACGGCGATGCGCTGGAGGCGCAGTGTTTCGGCTTCCTGGGGGCCCGGGTGCTGGCCGGCCTGCCGCTCAGCTTTCCAGGCACGACCGGGGTGGCCCGCCCCCTGGCCGGCGGGCGAATCAGCTGCGCGCGATGACGTCATCCTTGGGCGCAGCCTCTGAACTGGCCTTCAGGGTTGGTGTGGAATACTACGACTTTTATTTCGCTGTGGCTTATGTGCCACAATAACGGCACAAATGCCGCCTACACGCTCGATCAGGGAACTGCATGCCGCCGTTTTTTCCGCGGCATGATATAAGCAGGCATGGACATTGCGGTCTGTGGGCCGTATCGCCGCGTTGTCAGGGTGCATTGCCTTAGGCGTATCTTACGAGGAGTTAGGCGTGACTTCATTTAAAGCTACTTTTTTGGCGGCGGCAGCCCTAGCGTTACCTTTGGCACTGCAGGCCCCGGCGGCGCGGGCGCAACCTACCACGACGAATTGGACTGGTCTTTACATCGGCGCCAATGTTGGCGGCGCTGGGTGGGGGCACACACCTTACGCGTATACGGGAGCGGATTCGGATCATAACCTTCGCGGAATAATTGGTGGCGGTACCGTCGGGTACAACCACCATCTAACCGATAATTTTGTGCTCGGTCTCGAAACTGACTTAGACGCCGCAGGGATCAAGGGTCAGGCGCCATGCCAGAATCCTTTCGTCACTTGCCGCACGCGCGTTAATAGCTTGGGTTCAGTGCGCGCGCGTGCTGGCTATGCCATGGGAGATATTCTTCTTTACGGTACGGGCGGCCTTGGTTTCGGCGAGGTGAATGCGGAGGCGATCGCGGTTATCGGCACCTTGGGCGGGCAACGCAAAAACCATTTGGGCTGGTCGGCCGGTGCCGGCATTGAGTATGCGATGGATCCAAACTGGTCGGTGAAGGCGGAGTATATCCACTACGATCTGGGCTCGGAGACGCATGTTGTACTTGGGACTAACGTCAAGTCTCGACCGCGTCTCGAAACGATCAAGGTTGGTGTGAATTTCCGATTTGGTGGGCAGGCCGCTCCAGTAGCTGTGGCTCCGCCGGTTGCTGCGCCGGCTGGGAAATCGTTCCTGGTATTCTTTGATTGGGACAAATCGACCCTGACGGACCGGGCGCGCGGCATCCTCCGGGAAGCGGCCCAGACTTCGAAGACGACCCAGCACACGCGGGTGGAAGTGAATGGCTACGC
>CAMBMS010000025.1 GCA_945868845.1 Asaia bogorensis
AAGCCGCAGGTTCTCCTTCTCCAGATCCTTCATCCGCCGCGCCTGGTCGGTCTTCAGACCGCCATATTCCTTGCGCCAGCGATAGTAGGTCTGCTCGGTGACTGCGATCCGACGACACGCATCCCCCGTCGTTCCGCCCTGCGCCAGCACGATCTCTGCCTCACGCAGCTTGCCGATAATCTCCTCAGGCCCGTGTCTCTTGCCCATTTGTCTTCTCCTTCAGGGTCCACACTAAAATAGTCGATGGACCACTCTGAAGGGGGCAGATCAAAAAGTCGTGGCATTCTGCGGAGGGATACCGAGAAACCGAGTTGGCTTTTCCATCTCAGCGCCGCTCGCACCACGAGAGTGATACGAAAGGTACGGATTCTCCGCGCCGAATAACCCCTCAAGTTCAATCGCTTAAAGTTCCGTACTAAAATCGCAAAGTCAGGAGCTTTGGAGACAACGGGGCTGAGAGAGACCAAAACAGCGTTTCTGGCGCTTACGGCGGTCAGGAGCCTTGTCTGAAGAAGCCCGCGTTTTCTGGGCTTTTTAGCGGTCCCGAATGGGCCGGGAGACTGTTGGGACGGCGGTGATTGGCGGAGGGGATGGGATTCGAACCCACGGTACGCCTTGACAGCGTACAACGGTTTAGCAAACCGCCGCCTTCAGCCACTCGGCCACCCCTCCTCCAGGGCGTCGTTGGGGACTTTTCCCACACGACTTTCGCGTGCTTGATTCTAGGGCCTGGTAGGTAGGGCGTCAAACGGGTATTTCAGGCTGGTGCCGCGGCGAGGATGGCGAGCACGGGCTTGCCGTAGCGGGCCAGTTTGGAGGCGCCGACGCCCTTGATCTGACCGAGACCATCTTCGGTTGCAGGGTGCATGGCGGCGATGTCGCGCAGGACGCTGTCGTGGAAAATGACATATGGCGGGATGCGTTGCGCCTTTGCCTGCTCGGAGCGCCAGGCGCGCAGGGCTTCGAACAAAGCGGGCGGCACGTCCTGCGGCAAAGGCTCGCGTTTGGCCTCCGCGCGGGCGCGGCGTTTGGGGTGGGTCGAAGTTTCCTCGCGGAGCATGACCCGCTCCTCCCCGCGCAGGATGGGGCGCGTGCGGTCGGCCACGAGGAACAGCCCGCCATGACCGGCAGTATCGACATCCAGCGCGCCCAACGCGATCAGCTGGCGGACGACGCCGCGCCAGAACGTGGCAGAACGGTCGGCGCCAATGCCAAAGATGGGTAGGCGGTCATGGTGATGGCGCAGAACTGTTTCCGTCTTTTCGCCGCGCAGCACGGCGATGATGTGCAACGCACCGAAGATCTGGTCGGTGCGATAGACGACCGACAGGATTTTTTGCGCCTCCGTCGTGCCATCGTGGGTGACCGGCGGGGCCGCGCAATTGTCGCAGTGGCCGCAAGGGTTGGCCAGCGTCTCCCCGAAGCAGGCGAGCAGGCGCGCGGTGCGGCATTCCACCGTTTCGGTCAGCGAGATCATGCTCTCGAGGCGGGCGCGCATAACGTGTTTTTGTTGGTCGGGTGCGGCCGACTGCATCATCCAGTGGCGCGCGCGCGCGATATCCTCGCCGCCATAAAGTAAAAATGTTTCGGACGGGTCGCCATCGCGCCCGGCGCGGCCGATCTGCTGGTAAAAGGCTTCCGGGCTGTCCGGCATGTCCAGATGCACGACGAAGCGGACATCGGGGCGGTCGATACCCATGCCGAAAGCGATGGTGGCGACGATGATCACGGCTTCGCCTGAACGAAACCGCGCCAGTCCTTCGCGTTTTTCGGCTGGGTCCAGCCCGGCATGAAAGGTAATAGCGGAAAAGCCTTTTTCGCGCAGGCGCAGGGCGGTGCGTTCGGTCTTGGCGCGGCTGGCGCAATAGACGATGCCGCATTCCCCCCCATGGCGCGACAGGAAATCCAGCAATTGCGCGGTCTCGCTGATTTTTGGTTGCGCGGTGATGTGCAGGTTGGGGCGGTGGAAGCTGGCGAGAAAAACCTTCGCGCCCGGCATGTCCAGCGCATGCAGGATGTCATCGCGCGTGCGCGGATCGGCGGTGGCGGTCAGCGCGATGCGCGGCACATTCGGGAAATGCGCCGAGAGGCAGGCCAGCGCGCGATATTCCGGACGAAATTCATGGCCCCATTGGGAAACGCAATGCGCTTCGTCGATGGCGATAAGCGCGATGGGTAGTCGGGCGAGGCGTTCCAAGGTGCCATTTGAGAGCAGTCGTTCGGGCGATACATAGAGCAGATCCAGATTGCCCTCGATCAGATCGCGCGTGACATTACGTGCCTCGGCCGGGTCCAGTTCGGAATGTAGCGCGGCGGCGGTGATGCCGGCTTGGCGCAGCCCTGCCACCTGATCATCCATCAGCGCGATGAGCGGCGAGATCACGATGGCGGTGCCAGGGCGGCAGAGAGCGGGGATCTGATAGCAGACGCTCTTGCCGCCGCCAGTGGGCATCAGCACCAACGCGTCGCCGCCATTCAGGACGTGGTGCACGGCCTGCTCCTGCAGGCCACGGAACTCCGGGAAGCCGAAGATGCGATGCAGCAGCTCGGTTGGGTCGCGCTGGTGCATGAGGGAGCCGGCGTCCATGCGGAAGAGGTGCCGGGGTGACAGAGTCGCGTCAACCTTGGGCTTTACAGTCCGGCACCGGCTAGCTCCCCCATCTTGTCGGGCTCCGCCAGCGCCCGTAGACTCTGTTCATCAACAAAAGCCGGGATGAAACACATGGCCGTGCAAGCGTCCGCAAAAGCTAAAGCCGAACTGGCACCCACCGGGGTGTTACGTGCGGGGATCAATATGGGAAATTTTCTGCTCGTTACCGGACGGACGCCGGAAGGCGATCCGGATGGCTGCTCGCCGGACATGGCGCGCGCCATCGCCGCGCGGTTGGGCGTGTCGCTGAAGCTGGTGCCGTTCAAGACGCCGGGCGAGCTGGGCGACGCAGTGGGCGGTAATGTGTGGGATATCGGTTTGATCGGGGCGGAGCCGCAGCGGGCGGAAAAAATCGCTTTTACGGCGGCCTATGTGGAGATCGAGGCCACCTATCTGGTGCCGGCGGGCTCGCCCATCCAATCGGTCTCTGATGTTGACAAGCCCGGCGTCCGGGTCATCACCAGCGCGCGCAGTGCCTACGGTCTGTGGCTTGAGAATAATATTAAACATGCCAGCTTGATCCTGGCCGAGGGCCTAGACGGCTCCTTTAACCGATTCGTCGAGGAGAAGTTGGACGCGTTGTCCGGCCTGCGTCCTCGGCTGATCGAGGATGTAAAGAAACTGCCAGGCGCGCGTATCCTGGACGGCCAGTTCGCCGCCGTGCAGCAGGCGGTGGGCACGGCGAAGGCTAACACGGCGGGCGCAGCGTTCCTGCGCGAATTCGTCGAGGAAGCGAAGGCGTCGAATTTTGTTAAAAGCCTGATCGAGAAACACGGCACGGTTGGGCGGCTTGCCGTCGCGCCTGCAGCCTGAGGGTGGAGAGATAACATGCGCGCCTGGGCAGTCGTCGAAAATGGAAAGCCACTGCAGGAAGTCGAATGGCTAACACCGGAGCCAAAAGGTACGGAAGTCCTGGTAGAAGTGACGCATTGTGGCGTCTGTCATTCCGACCTGCATATATGGGAAGGGTTTTACGATATTGGGGGTGGCAAGAAAATGTCGCTGGCCGATCGCGGCGTGAAGCTGCCGTTGGCGATGGGGCACGAGATCGTCGGGCGCGTGCGCAAGCTGGGGCCGGATGCGGCTGGCCTGGGCGCTAAGGAAGGCGATCTGCGCATCGTGTATCCCTGGCTCGGCTGCGGGCATTGCGATAAGTGCTTAGCGGACGAGGATAATATGTGCCTCGTTGGCAACAGTCTCGGCGTTTACCAAAATGGTGGCTATGGCACGCATGTGGTGGCGCCGCATCCGCGCCACCTAGTGGACCCCGGTACGTTGGATCCGGCGGTGGCGGCGACCTATGCGTGTTCGGGCATTACCGTGTTCTCGGCGATCAAGAAGGTGATGCCGATCCCGCCGCAGGATCCGGTCGTCGTCGTCGGCGCCGGCGGGTTGGGGCTGAATGCCATCGCGGTATTGAAGGCGATGGGGCACAAGAATATCATTTCCGTCGATCTGTCGGATGAAAAACTGGTGGCGGCGATGAAGGCCGGCGCGACGAAGGTGGTGAATGCCTCCGGTGGCGACGTCACGGCGCGGATCGTCGCGGCGGCGGGCGGGCTGGTGGAAGCGGTGGTGGATCTGGTGAACGGCACCTCCACCGCGCGCTTCGCGTTCGAGGCGCTGCGCAAAGGCGGTAAGCTGGTGCAGGTTGGGCTGTTTGGCGGCGAACTGACGGTGCCGTTGCCTATTATGGCTATCCGTGCGCTGACGGTTCGCGGCAGTTATGTGGGTAGTGTGAAGGAGCTGCGCGAGCTGGTGCAACTGGCGCAGGACGGAAAGCTGGAGGCGTTACCGGTGGCCAGTGTACCGCAGCGCGACGCGAATGACGCGCTGATGCGGCTGCGCGATGGCAAGGTCACCGGGCGGCTGGTGCTGAAGTCGGACGTGAACTGAGTAGCTCGCGCGCGATGAAGGGCCGGGGCGGGCTCGCTCCGGCCTTTTGTGTTTATAGTTGGGCACCGAATAGGGAGTCTGGTCATGGCCGAGATGCGCACATCCATTGTTCTGAAGCGCCGCCCACACGGGGCGCCCTTCGCCTCCGATTTCGAGATGCGCCAGGATGCGATCCCCAGTGCCGGCGCAGGCGAAGTGGTAACCCGAACAATCTTTCTCTCCATCGATCCCTATATGCGCGGGCGAATTTCAGATGCTTGGTCCTATGCGCTACCGGTGCAGCCGGGCGAGGTGATGACGGGAGAGACGCTAGGCGAAGTGGTCGCCTCCGCTGATCCTGGCTTCGCGGTGGGCGATGTGGTGGTCGGCGCGCGAGGTTGGCAGACGCATGCCTGCTCGCCGGGCACTGGGTTAACGAAATTATCTGGGATGGCGGCGCATCCTCATGTACCGTTATCGGCCTATCTCGGCGTTCTGGGCATGCCCGGGACTACGGCTTATTCGGGCATGACGGATATCGGCCAACCGAAAGCCGGGGAGACGGTGGTGATCTCGGCGGCGTCCGGCGCGGTGGGTTCGGTGGCGGGGCAATTGGCGAAACGCGCGGGCGCACGGGTGATTGGCATCGCGGGCGGGGCGGAGAAATGTTTCTTTGTGAAGAACACTCTGGGGTTCGACGATTGCATCGATCATCGCACTCTGGATCTGGATGCGGCGTTGCGGTCTGCCTGTCCGAATGGGATAGATGTTTATTTTGAGAATGTGGGTGGGGTGATCCAGCATGCGGTGTTCGCGCAGGTGAATCCCTTTGCGCGGGTGGTGATGTGCGGGATGGTTTCGCAATATAATGAGACCGATTTACCGCCCGGGCCAAACCTGGGTTTCGTGGTACGCAAGCGGATTCGGATCGAAGGTTTGATCGTTACGGACAAACCGGCGCGTTTCGCGGAATGGCGGGCATTGGCGGGGCCGTGGGTGGCGGCCGGAAATTTAAAATTCCGCGAGGACGTGGTGGACGGTCTGGCGAACGCGCCGGATGCGCTAGCTGGAATTTTGATCGGGCGGAATTTCGGCAAACTGGTGGTCCGCGTCGGACCGGATCCGAAGTAAGAGGTGCGGTATGGACAAGGATCTTCTTGAAAATTTAATTAGCTGGCGCCGCTATCTGCATGCGCATCCCGAACTGACGTTGCAGGAGAAGGAAACTAGCGTTTTCGTTCAGGCGCGGTTGACCGAACTGGGCATTCCGTTTGCTGCCGGGATAGGCGGGCATGGGGTAGTGGCGACGCTCTCGCGCGGGTCTTCCAATCGAGCGGTCGGGCTGCGCGCGGATATGGATGCCTTGCCGATCATGGAGGCGACCGGGCTCGCGTATGCTTCCACGAATCAGGGCGTGATGCATGCCTGCGGGCATGATGGGCATACGACGTCTTTATTGGGTGCAGCGGTGTTGCTGAAGGACGATCCGACTTGGACGGGTACGGTGCATTTCGTCTTTCAGCCCGCGGAGGAGGGCGGCGGCGGTGCAAAAAGTATGCTTGCCGATGGCTTGTTCACACGGTTCCCGATGGAGCAGATTTTCGGCTATCATAACTGGCCCGGCCTGGAGGCAGGTACGGTGATGGTGCATGACGGCGCATCGATGGCGGCGGGGGCGCGTATTTATATTACCGTGCGCGGCCATGCCGGGCATGCGGCTATGCCGCAACTCACGTGCGATCCGATGGTGGCGGCGGCGCATCTGATTATCGCGCTGCAATCGATCGTGGCGCGCAATGTCGATCCGTTGGAAAGTGGCGTAGTGACGATCGGCATGATTCAGGGCGGTTCGGCGGCGAATCAGATTCCGGATGTGATTGACATGCGCGGCACGATGCGGGCGCTGAAACCGGCGGTGCGGGATTTGCTGGACGGGAAAATCAAGCAGGTCTGCACCGGCATCGCGCAAATGTTCTCCGTGATGGTGGATGTGGAGGTGCGCCACGGTGTGTCAGTGACGATGAATTCTCCCCACGAGGCGGAGCTGGCGGTGGCGGCAGCGCGGGCGCAGGGCCTGTCGGTGCGGCGCGATCTGGCACCGACGATGGCGGGTGAGGATTTTTCCTGGTTCCTCGCCGAACGTCCCGGTGCCTATGTGTGGATCGGCAATGGGGCGAGCGTGCCGGGGAAGGAGCTGCATAACCCCGGCTATGATTATAACGACGCAATTTTGCCGGCGGCGGCGGCCTGGCTCGCCGGGGTGGCGAAGCAGGCGCTGGCGGGGTAGGCGTGGTCGATCACAGACAGTTTCTCAACGCCGGTGCGCGGATCATGGGTCCTGCCCAGCATGCGGTGATGTCGCTAGCCTTCGTGGTGCCGGCCCCGACCGTGATCAATCCGCAGAATTGCGATACGATGAAGGAAATAAATAAATGCAACTCGTAGGAAAAATCGCACTGGTGACGGGGGGCTCGCGCGGGATCGGGCGGGCGACGGCGTTGGCGTTCGCGCGCGAAGGGGCGGATATCGCGTTTTGCCATCTGGATGACCACGTGCAGGCGGAAACCACGGCGGCGGAAATTTCCGCCCTGGGCCGGCGCGTGATGCACCGCAGTGTCGATGTTGCCGATATCGTCGCCGGGCAACGTTTCGTGATGGAGGCGGCGCAGGCGCTCGGTCCTATCGATATCTTATTTAACAATGCCGGCCTTAATATTCGGGCGAGTTTCGAGGATGTGACCGAAGAAAATTTCGACCGAATTGTGAACGTACTGTTCAAGGGCGCGTTCTTTATCGCGCAGGCCGTCTATCGTACGATGTTGTTGCGCGGCGAAGGTATTATTATTTCCACCGCCTCGCAGACCGGGTTGAAGGGCCAGCCCGGTGCGGTGCCGTATAGCGCGGCAAAGGCTGCGATCATCGGCTTTACCCGCGCGTTGGCATGGGAGGCCGCGCCGCGTGGCATCCGGGTAAATGCGATCGCGCCGGGGCCGATCGATACGGATCTGGTGCGGCAAAATACACCGGAATGGCGGATGGCGTTTCAGGCGCGCCTACCGGTGGGGCGATTCGGTACGGTGGAGGAAATCGCCGCCACAGCGCTTCTGTTGGCCGGGCCACAAGGCGGCTTCTATTGTGGCGCCACCCTCTCGCCCAATGGCGGGGACGTGATGCATTGAGGCGCGCCCTGGGCAGCACGGCTAAGCCCGGTTAAGCCGACGATCGATGGAACAAACCAGCGAACAGACGAGGCTATGGCTGCGCCGGCAGATGCGGTTGGGCATTGGCGGAGCGCGGCCAGTGATTCTGTGGGGGCTGTTGGGTGTCGCGCTGGCGCTGGGGCAGGCCTGGTGCGTGGCGGTGGTGCTGGCAACGGCATTGATGGCGGCGGATGGGGCCGGGGTGGGAGAGTTGGCATGGCCCTTGGCGGGGTTTGCCGGCCTGGCCGTGGCGCGCGCCATGGTCGGGTTCGCAGCGGAGCAGGCTGCTTTCGCCGCGGGTGCCGCCGGGCGGCGGCGGTTGCGTGGCGAAGCGATGACGCGGCTGCTATATGCCGCCCCGCAGGCCTTGCGCGACGTGCATTCGGCGGAGTTGACCGCAACCGTGACGGACCGGATTGAGGCGCTGGACGGACTGTTTGCGCGCTGGCTACCGGCGTCCGTGCTGGCGGTGGCGGGGCCGTTGCTGGTGCTGGCCGCGGTGGTCTGGGTGGATCTGATCGCGGCCTTGCTGTTGTTGGCGGCCGGGTTGGTGGTGCCGGTGGGCATGGCGTTGGCGGGGATCGGCGCAGGGGCGGCGGCGCGCGCGCAGTTTCGCTCCATGGGACGCTTGCAGGCGCGTTTTCTGGACCGCATACGTGGCATCGCCACCATCGTCGCGCATGGCGCCGCCGAACGCGAGGCACGCGCGCTGGGCGCAGCGGCTGATGAATTGCGCTGGCGCACGATGCGGGTTTTGCGTGTGGCATTCTTGTCCGGCAGCGTTCTGGATCTGGCGATGGTGGCGGCGATAATTTTCCTGGCGCTGCGCTATGGCGCAGCCTGGCGCACGGGGGATTTGGCGGCGGGGCCGGCCTTGTTCGTGCTGCTGGCCGTGCCAGAATTCTTTTCGCCGTTGCGCGCCTTCGCGCTAGCTTACCAGGACCGGCTGCATGCGACGGCAGCGGCCGACGCGCTAGGCTCGTTGCCGGAAGTGCCCCCAGCGGCACCCGTGCGCGAGGTGCGCAGCGTCGTTGCCCAGGGCGTGAGCGTAGTATTCGAAAATGTCAGCCTGACCTGGGATGCCGCGCGCGGCAAGGCACTGGACGGTTTAAGTTTCCGCGTGCCGGCGGGAGAAACGCTGGTTCTGGTCGGGCCGTCGGGGGCAGGAAAATCCAGCGTGCTCGAAATTTTACTAGGCTTCGCGCGGCCGGACGCGGGGCAGGTAACGATCAATGGCGCGGATATTTTCGACCTCGTACCGATATCGTTATCTAGATTAACGTCCTGGGTCGGCCAACGCCCGGTACTGTTCGCCGGCACGATCCGCGACAATATTCGTTTCGCTCGGCCCGAGGCATCCGACGATGCAATAACGCGTGCGGCCGACGCGGCGCGGTTGGGCGATGTTGCTGCCGACCTGCCGTTGGGATTGGAGACCATGGTGGGCGAAGGTGGCTATGGCCTGTCGGGCGGGCAGGCACAGCGTGTGGCTGTGGCGCGGGCATTCCTGAAAGATGCGCCATTACTGTTACTCGATGAGCCGACGGCGCATCTAGATCCGGTGACGGAAGCGGATCTACTTGATAGTTTGCGCCGTTTGGCGGCAGGGCGCACGGTGATCTTAGCTAGCCATACTGCGGCGGCCCATTTATTTTCAGGTCACCGGCTAGATCTGCGCGATGGCCGCGCGGACGCGGTGCGTGGCGTGGCATGAGCGCGCTGGGGCGTATATTTTCACTTTGGCGCGCCCGCTGGGCCTGGTTTTTGGCGGGGCTGGTGCTGGCGTTGGCGGCCTTGCTGGTGGGGCTTGGGGTGATGGCGGCCTCTGGCGTGGTGTTTGCCAGTGGGGGCGTTCTGCTGCTGCCGTGGCTCCGCGGACTGGGCTTGGCGAGGATTGTGTTGCGATATGTGGAACGTCTGGTTGCGCATGGCGCGATGTTTCGCGGGCTGGCGGATCTTCGTGTCTGGTTCTTTCGTGGCTTGGCGTGCGGCGGGGCAGGGGGGTTGGGATTTCGCCAGGCCGGCGATGCGCTGGCGCGGCTTGTGGGCGATGTAGAGGCGCTAGATGGGCTTTATTTGCGAGTCTTGTTACCCATCGGGGCAGCCCTTCTGTTGCTCCCGTTGCTGGTCGTGGTGATCGGAACGCAGGATGTATTATTAAGTTTCGCCGTCGTGGTGCTATTTTCGGTCGCGGCATTTCTGTTGCCCTGGCTGGCGGCGCGTACCAGCCTAGCGGCCGGGGAAAAATTGGCTGCCGCCGCTGGGGCGTTGCGCATTTCCGCGCTGGATGCGCTGACGGGCCGGCGTGAAGTGCGGGCCTTCGGCGCGGAAGGGCGCATGTTAAGTTTGGTGCAGGGGCGCGAGGCGGCTCTGCTGGCCACCCAACGTGCTGTGGCGAGGCGTGTCGCGCTGGCCGGGGCGGCGGCGTTTCTGTGTGCGCAGGCAGCGATATGGGCGCTGTTGGTCGCGGTGGAAATAACCTGGGTGGTGGCCATTCCCATCGTTCTGGTAACGCTAGCGGCGTTTGAGGCCGTGGGCGGGCTGCCACGAGCGGGCGCTTTGGCGGGTCATGCGGCGGCAGCGGCGCGGCGCGTGGTGGAAGCGGCGGAGGCACCGGCGCCAGTAACTGAACCGGCGGAACCCGCTGACATGGGGAAGGGCTTCGCGCTGCGGTTCGAATCCGTGCAATTCCGTTGGCAGGGCGATCGCTTGCCCGTCTTTACTGGCCTGTCGCTGGAGGTGGCCGAGGGCTCGCGCATTGCCCTACTTGGGCCATCGGGAGCGGGTAAATCGACCATCGCCGCGCTGGCCCTGAAGCAGGCCGCGCCGCAGGCTGGGCGCATTACTTTAGGCGGAGTGGATATCGCGCATTTACCGGCGGATGGCGTGCGTGCGCGCATCGGCTGGCTGTCGCAGGCGACGCATCTGTTCGATGCTTCCATTCGCGACAACCTACTGCTCGCCCGTCCGGACGCGGATGATGTCGCGCTTTGGGCCGCGCTGCATGGTGCGCGCATCGCCGACCTCGTGCGCGCCTTGCCCGACGGGTTGGAGACCTGGGTGGGCGAGGGCGGCGCCCGTTTCTCCGGCGGCCAGGGACGACGCCTCGCCCTCGCCCGAGCATTGCTATCGCCCGCCGCAATCTTGATCCTGGACGAGCCCTGCGCCGGGCTGGACGCGGAAACCGAACGCGACTTCTTCCTTACGCTGAACGCGGCGGCGCCCGGGCGCACCCTGATCCTGATCGTCCACCGGCTGTCCGGCGCCGAGCGCCTGGATCGTGTTTTCCGCATCTCCGCTGGGCACGCCGTAGCCGCCGCCGGTTAGTCTATGGATTGTTTTGCGTGAAACAATCTGTAGCTTAAATAGTTATTTATTATCAATAATTCTCTCTATCCCTCAAACTTGAACCTCAATCTCGCTCAATCCCATCACCAGCACGCGGCGTAAATCCGCCAGTGCCAAGGCCAGGCATCCCTCGGTCGGCTCATAATCAGCTCGTGCCACATGCAGGAAAATTGCCGAGCCCGCCCCGCGTATCACCGGCGCATCATTCCATCCCAGCACACCTATGATGTTGTACAGCCCATCCGTCCGCCACAACGCCTCATGCCGCGCCGCATGCGGTAGGCTGATCATGCGGTTATAATCGGCATGGCCCGCATCGTCACACCAGCCATCTGTCGGCCCGATCGGCTCCAACGGCACCGCGCACTCCGGCGCCCCCAGCCGGTCCGCCCGGTATAACACCCGCCGCAGTGCCAGAAGCCCAGCCGGCGTCGCCCTGTCGCCTTCCTCCTTGCGCGGCTGCACGCCACCCTTGCCCAGCGCGCAGCGAAAACGCTGCCCTGCCAACACCATCACCCCATCCGTTCCGATCACCGCGCGCATTAGCTCGAGCCCGGCGAGATATCGTTTCCAACAAACAGCGCGGTCGGCTGTGTCGGCGGATGCTCACCCCGACGTGGCGCCGATGGATCGAGCTCTTTGTTCGATAATTTCTCTGCCAATTTGATCGAGCGCAACTTGATATATTTCGAAGATGGAAGAATTTTGTAAATCATGGGAGATATCCACGTTATGGGTTTTTGTGTGAATATTTTCAGCGATAGGATGCGCAGTGATATAGATATTATACGTCATTAATATCCCTATAACTTCAAATCATCGCGATTGAGGAAGGCTTTTACCCGATCCATTGCTTCGGTCTTTGGATAAATTGCAGCTAACGCACGCGCGCGTGTCAGGGGATCGGACGCAAAGAATCTCTCATACAAAACTTGCCGGCTTCCGAAAGAACTTAGAGCCACATCCCAGGCCAGCCGAAAAAGTTTTGTACGATCGAGTGCGCTGGATGTATCAGTGGCCAGATATTGATCAATCTGTTCTCGCAGTGGTCCGTGAAAATCAGCTTCGCTCGGTGTTGTCAGGAAACTCGAGGAGCCCAAAAGCTGTAAGATTTCGATCATCTTCGGATAGGCATTCATGAATAGGTTGCGCGTACTCTCGATTGGCACCGGATCGGGGCACATGACCCCCCATTCATCTAGCTTTGCATCCGCCTCGGCGGCGCGCATGCAGGCTTTCATCAACGTGGCCTGTAACATCAATTCGCCAATACGCTCCTCGGTATGTGGCAAATGCTTTGTGCCAAGGGTTTCCGTCATCAACAGTCCGATGCCGAGTACAAATTCACATTTTGCCAAATTTTTGGCCGCGCCTTGGTGTGAAGAATGCGCCGAATAATGTGTGGCGATGGAGGTATCATTTAGCCGTTTTACATCGCCATACAGGAACACCCGCTCCCACGGCACCAGCACATCATCGAAAAAGACGATCGTATCCATCTCTTCGAACCGCGATCCCAGGGGGTGATCGAAATGCGACCGCCCCTGATCGAAACTATCCCGGCAAAGGAATTTCAATCCTGGCGTAGCGCAGGGAATGGAGAAGGACAGCGCGAACGGGCTGTGCTCTTCCGAATACAAACCCAGCCGTGGTGAATAGACGGCGATCTCGTCGGCTAGCGGCCCCAATGTCGCCAACACCCGCGCCCCGCGTACGGTAATGCCCGCGGATGACTCCTTGATTGCCCGCAGCGCCGTGCCTTCCTGCAAGTTATACAAACCATTGATATTCCGGCTACGCTGCAAATTGATCAGCGAATGCGTCAGGACCAAATCGTTTTCGCGGATATATTCATAATAGCGGCGGATGTTCGCGCCATATTCTTGCTTTGCCGCGCCAAAGTAATTGGATGCCGCGCCCCAGGCAGCGAAGGTCACGTTCATGAAGTCGGGCGAGCGCCCCATCATCCCGCAGGTCGTTCGCGCCCAGTTCAGCATCATCACCCGCCGTGCGACCAATTCTTCCTGCGTGCGCGGGATGATGAAAGACAATCCCACCCGATCCCCGGTCGTCGGTGACACATAGGTCATCTCCTCGCGCGTCTTCGGATCGGCCTGCATTTCATACAGCGCTGCGATGGCCTGCGCGCCACCGCTTAATCCGGGATGGGTGGTCACATCCTTTACCCGCTCGCCGCCCAGCCACACCTCCGGCTGCTGCGCCTTTAGCCTGGTGAGATATTCTTTCCCCGACCGTGCCGGCATGACCCTGTCTCCTTTCCCACTACTCGCGCCCGACGTAGCTTGCCCCTGGACCGGGCATCACGCCAGCCGATCGTTGGCCCTGACCCCAACCTGATGTTAAGCTTCCGTCAGGGGAGAAAATCGGCATGAGCAAACAGCCAGAGGCCCAATACGACTATATCATCGTTGGCGCCGGTTCCGCCGGTGCGGCCCTGGCCTATCGGCTGACCGAGGATGGCACATCGAAAGTCCTGCTCCTCGAAGCCGGTAAAGCCAGCCACTGGGCCTCGCGCTTTCCCTTGAGTTTTGGCTTGCTGATCGACAATCCCGCCGCCAACTGGCGTTTCCAGTCAGACCCCGAACCCAACACCAACAATCGCGAAATCCCCGTCCCGCGCGGCAAACTGCTGGGTGGGTCGTCCTCCATTAACGGTCTGGTGTTCGTGCGCGGCCAGCCGCTGGATTTCAACCTCTGGGCGCAATTCGGGAATCGCGGCTGGAGCTATGAGGACGTGCTGCCGATCTTTAAGCGGCTGGAAAACTACGAAGGTCCAACTACCAGCGCGCGCGGCACCGGCGGGCCGCTGAACGTCTCGGAAGTGGCGGACCAGAACCCGCTCTACGACGCCTGGTTCGCAGCGGCCGAAGCCGCCGGCTTCAAGCGTAACCGTGACTATAACGGCCGCGACCAGGAAGGCATCGTCACAACTCAGACCACGATCAGCAACGGCCGGCGCATGAGCACGGCGTATTGCTATCTCCGCCCCGCCATGGCGCGCCCCAATTTGCACGTCATCACCGAGGCTCTGACCCATCGCGTCATCCTGGAAGGTAAGCGCTGCGTCGGCGTGGTTTACGAAGTCGGCGGGCACGTAAAGGAATCCCGTGCAGGCCGCGAAACCATTCTTTCTGCCGGCGCCGTCTGCACGCCGCAGATCCTCGAGCTCTCTGGCATCGGGCGGCCGGATGTACTGAGCCAGCACGGCGTCGCGGTGAACCATGCGCTAGACGCGGTCGGCGAAAATTTTCGGGACCACCTGGCCGCGCGTATCCAATGGCGGTTGAAAGTGCCGGAGGTTTCGTACAATACCCGCATGGCCGGGCTGGGGAAGGTCAAGGAAGCCCTAAAATACATCTTCACCCGTGGCGGCTTCGTTTCGCTGCCCTCCGCCCCGCTGTTGGCATTTTTGAAAACCCGACCGGATCTGGAAACCCCAGATATCCAGCTCCATCTCGTGCCCTATGCGGTGAAGAATCCGAAAAAACGCCAATTGCACGATTTCCCGGGCATGACGGTCAGCTGCTACCAGCTCCGACCGGAAAGCCTCGGTTCCATCCATATCCGTGCCAATGATCCCAAGTGTCATCCAAAAATTCGCTTTAACTTTCTGGACGATCCATTGGACCGGCGCACCATGGTGGACGGCTTTAAGCTGATCCGAAACTTCATCAACACCACCCCCTTTGATACCTATCGCGGCGCGGAATATTCTCCCGGCCCAACGGTGACCAGCGACGATGATATCCTCGGTTGGATCCGCGCCAATTCGGAAACCGCCTATCACCCGATCGGTACCTGCCGCATGGCACCTAATGGCGTGGTCAACGATCGCTTGCAGGTGCATGGCCTGACAGGCCTGCGTGTCGCCGATGCCTCGATCTTCCCCACTATGCCCTCGGGCAACACCAACGCGCCGGCCATCATGGTTGGTGAAAAGGCCGCGGATCTGATCCGCGAGGATGTCAGATAGAGGAGAGAATAATGGTTGAAATCCGAAAACTCGGTCGGCGGATTGGCGTCGAGGCACGCGGCGTGGATGTCAAAACGCTGGATGATGAAGGCTTTGCACCGATCTATCGGGCCTGGCTCAATTACAACATCCTCGTAGTGCCGGAACAGGACCTTACGATCGAGGGTTTCCTCCGCTACAGCCGTCGCTTCGGTCAGATTGAACCGCATCCCTCCAAATCCACTCGCCATCCGGACTATCCGGAAATCACTATGCTCGGCATTAATAAATTCGGCCCCGACGGCAAGTTGATCGAGGCCGTCTACCGCCGTGGTGCCGAAGGATGGCACACCGATGGCGCCTATGACGACATCCCCTTCAAGGCCACGCAGCTCTACGGTATTGCCATCCCTAGTCAGGGCGGAGACACGCTGTTCTCCGATATGTACGCGGCTTATGAAGCCCTGCCGGAACGCCTGAAGACCCTGCTGGAAGGCCGGCGCGGCGGTTTTGTCTATGGTGGGCGCACACGCTCTCAGGCGCTACTTAATCCGGAAGATCGCGACCGCCCGCCGGCCATGCATTTACTTTTACCGGCGCATCAGGAAACCGGTCGGCGCTCGCTTTACTTTGATCCCGGAAAAATTCTGTTTATCGAGGGCCTGCAACAAACCGAAAGCGACGACATCATCGAGGATCTCACCCGGTACATGATCCAGCCCGGCGCTGAATACCATCACCAATGGAAAGTCGGCGATATCGTCATCTGGGACAATCGTTGCTCCGTCCACCGCGCCGCTGGCGATTACCCGCCGGAGCAGGACCGCATCCACTGGCGGGTTTCCATCAAGCACGAAGCAAGGGACTGAGCTTCCGCGCGTCGCCCACTATCAGCGCCGCGCGCGCATGGGCGCGGATCTACATCGGCAATACGGTGTTGGTCTCCGTATGAGCCAGGATAGTAACGCTGTTTTATGCGTATTGTATATCCAGCGCATGTGCGATGCCATCCGCGTCCAACCCTGCCACCAAGGCGGTTTCCGCCGTCGCCGGATGAGAAAACCGCAACTTACCCCGTGCCTCCAATCTAACTCTCACCGAAATATCCAGCCCGGAAACCACCACGCACAGCAATGACATGCCGGAAATTCCGCCGCATCGTTCCACGAATGCCAGCGCAGCGGGCAACACCGTCACTATCGCATGTGCACCGCGCCTTCCTGGAGACAATCGAATTTCTGGTAATGCACTTGCGTCGCATTTAGTAACGCCGCCGACGGCGTCGGCAGGCGCAAGATGATGTCCCAGAACACGTATTTCTCGCCATGCCCCAACTCGAAACGACATGACGGAACCGGCACTAGACCTCCGCCGTGCAGCCGACCTCGCCCAGGCCCAAAATATCAGGAGCCCATGTCTTCGCCGCTGTGATTGTCTCCCCGTTCAGCGACGAATGACGAACCACCACGACATAGCGTGCCAAACGCTCGGAAGCAGTGGCAATCATGCTTTGGTCCGTTCTGCGCGCGGCATACGCAAGACAATCTTACCTATCGCCTGGCGCGCCAGAACCGCATCCATCGCGGCGGCATAATCCGCCAATGCGAACCGGTGCGAGGTCGTGGGCTTCAGCTTCCCCAGCTCGTACCATGCGAACATCCGATCGAACTGCGCCCGCACACGCGGCTCATGGATTTTACGTTCGTCCGTCAAACTCCAGCCGGTATATTTTCCATAGTTAAGGCCGAGGACGGTAATATTCTTCACCAGCAAGATATTCGCGGGAATTTGCTGAATACGCCCATTGGCAAACCCGATTACCAAAATCCGCCCATTTTCCCGCACGGCCCGCAGCGACAGATCGAATGCATCCCCGCCCACCGGGTCGAACACGACATCTGCGCCTGTCGCCACCGCCCGAATACGCTCCAACGCATCGGGGGATGGAAACGCCACCGTCTCATCTGCCCCATGCTCGCGCGCCACCGCTAGTTTTTCGGCGGTAGACGCGGTGGCGATCACCCGCGCCCCCATCGCCTTGCCCAATTCCACGGCCGCCAGCCCCACCGCGCCGGCCGCACCATGCACCAGTAAGGTCTCGCCTGGCTGTAATTTCGCCAGCCAGTCCAGCGCGGCGAACGACGTGGCATAGGATGTCGGAAATTGTGGTGCCACATCGAAGGGCAGACTATCGGGAATTGGATAGACGGTGGCGGCATCGATTGTCACCTCCTCCGCATGCCCGCCCCAATCCACCACGGCACAGACGCGCTGGCCGGGTTTGAAGCGGCTGACATCCGGCGCCACTTCCAAAATTTCCCCCGCAACTTCCGTGCCAGGCGAGAATGGGAAGGGCGGTTTGCGCTGATAGCGCCCCGTCGTCACTAGGCTGGTGGCGAAGGACACTCCGGCATAATGCGTCCCGATGCGCACCTGCCCCGCGCGCAGAACGGGCGTCGGAACGTCTTCCAATGGCAGGTTCTGATATGTCATCCAGCTTCGGCACAGCACGGCCCGCATGGTGATCTCCTAGTTTTCCCGATGCCGACCCATCCCGTTCGGCGCCGTCACGGCATGTTTTACATATCCTAAAAATATATCAATCTTCCCTGGCAAACGCTGCCCTATCGCACGCGGCGCCTCCCACGCACGCCAAAAGACTGGCGACAGAAAATTAGGCCGTATGCGCCATGCCGATGACAATCGAAGAAAATCCATGCTTGGGATTGAAAACGCCTCGCCCAGCCATCGGCTGGCGACGCTGCGCGATTCCTATGGAGCGATCGGTGTAGCAGGCGTGGCGCACGACCTTGGCACCGATCTTGATCAGATTCTCCCGCAGGCTGGTCAGCGACCACTGCGCGACCGCATCGGGCATCACACTCGCCCAGAAACTGAAAATGGCTGCATGAATTCTACGATCGCACCCCGCTAGAAATACGGGGATTGCCAGTTTGCAGCTTCAATTTTCCGCATTAGCGGCACGATCTGCTTCGGTCTAGGCCCTTGCTTTCGCATGACAAAGCTCCTTCCCAAGTCAGTTTCTAATAAACCGTTTGGTACAAAAGAAACCCGTCAGGTCATGGTCGTCGCTGTAAGTGTTCCGCACCACGGCCCACGATCTGCAACGCATGACCGGGGCCGTGGTAGCGGATATCCGCGCCGGCTAGCTTGCGGGTCGGTTCATCGCGCAGGTGTTCGGCTGGTCGAGGTCCTGCGCCTTGATGAAGGCTCCAACTTTCCAGCCCAGCCCGGTTTTCTCCGAGTCGTATGTCGTCCCAGTCGAGAACGTTCCGACATAGTAGGGCATCAGCACCTGGTGGTCGGCCGAACGCATGGTCACGGGCTGGCCGGTGCCGTCCATCCAGGACAGGCCCTCCATCGCCTTGGCGACCTTAAACGGGTCGGTCGATCCGGCCTTGTTGATTGCGTTGGCGATCAGCTCGACAGCCAGGCGACGGTCGCCGAAGGAGAAGTCGAAGTTGTGAACGGCGCGGAACGACCGCACCCAGGCGTCCAGTTCAGGATTGTTCATCTGAATGCCCAGGTTCTCACTGAAGTTCATCACGGCGTGGACCATGCCATTACCGCCGGCACCGATCGCGGTCGGGCCACCGGCGAGATGGGCGTAGAAGGTGTAGAACTCAGCGCCGATGCCGCCCTCTATGCTAGCCTTGACCAGCAGCGCCAGGTCCGGACCCCAGTTGCCGGTCATCACCGCCTGCGCGCCTGCCGCCTTGATTTTGGCGATGTAGGAGGAGAAGTCCTTGATCTTGCCCAGCGGCACCAGCTCATCACCGACGATCTGGACATCGGGGCGGAGCTTGACCAGATAGGCGCGGACATCCTTCTGCACGCCCTGGCCGAACAAGTAGTCCTGGTTGATTAGGTAGACCTTGGTGGTGGTCTTGGGCAGGCCGCGGACCATGATCTCGGACTTCATGCCGACATGGGCATCGGTGCGGAAATGCCAGAAGCTGCATTTCTCATTGGTCAACTCAGTCGCGACCGCGCCGCAGTTGACGTAGACGATGCGGTGATCTTTGTTGCGGGCGTTGTGCTTGTTGACACCGTCCACCAGGGCGGCGGCGATGTTGGACGGGCCGCAGTTTAGCACGATCGACAGCCCCTCATCGACCATCTTCTGCAGCGCGACCAGTGCTTCAGATGGCTGCGCCTTGTTGTCGTAGGGCACTAGTTCCAGCTTCTTGCCCAGCACGCCGCCCTTGGCGTTGATGCCGTTGATGATGAACTGGAGCGTCTTCAGGCCCTGGTCGCCGATCTGGGCGAAGGTGCCCGACAAGGCCTCACTATAGCCGATCCTAATGGTGCCTTGGGCGAGGGCGGGTGTTTGCGACAGACCCAGAAGCACAGCCAGGGCGATGCCCAGGCGTCTCATGTTATTCATTTATGACCTCCCTGTTAAGGCGTCCCGGGCCTCTGGCCCGGCTCCGCATACGGAGGCAGTCTGGGAGACGACACTTGCGCAATCAAGGGGATTCTCGATCTGTGCTACCGCAGCGCGGGAATGTCCGCTTGTGAGCCTTGCCCGATGAGGGAATCGAATGGCGGAAGAGCATTTTGTGATGAGCACGAGCGAACGGTAGCGGTCACACCTGGTCCGACGCGCGATCGAAAAGATCCTGAGCCAGCGGGAAGCGTCGGAACGTCTCGGGGTTGGCGTGTGTATGCTCAAGCATTTGGTGCGTGCGTAGAAGCGCGACTGAGACGCCGGCCTACTGTTGCTCCAACGCGGCGTTTGGCGCCGAACCACCTGGTGGGCATCACAAAATTACAGATCAAGCTGTATCTGCGTGAGACCTATCCCAATTTCAGCGCCACCCTGGCGACGAAGAAACGGCCTGCGGCTGACCATAGCGCTTCATCCGTTTCTTGAGACGTTTCAAGGCAGTACGGCAAGCACGCCGCTTCGTTGCAACGGCTTCCAGAACCCAGCCTTCATTATCGATGACCCGTCACAGAGAGTGGGCTCGGCCATTGATGTTTACAAACACCTCTTGAGATGCCTCTGCCACTCCGGGCAGCCCTGGGCAACCGGAGCCGGCGCATTCTGAGCTCAGTGGCCAACAGCGGTCCGAAGCAGTTCCACCCTGGCCGCACGGTCTCATGGCAGATCTCGATCCCGCGCTTAGCCAGTCAGCCCTCAACGTTACGCAGCAGCAGCGGGTAACGGACATACAGCAGCACCGCCAGGCCGATCATCTCGGAGAAATTGTTAAAATATTTGAACAAGCCGCGCATCACGGACGACTAAATCTTGCTGGCGGTCAATGTTTGGTCGCCGAGAAAGCCTCCATTCTTCCACCAGGGCAAATAACGTTACGGTGTATACATAGACCGTGATCGCTGGTCTATGGCTCAGGCGGATAGAAACTGCTCGGGTCGGTGCCGACATAGGGGGAATTGCTTTAGAGTATTGAGTACTTAAGTCGGCGCGGACTGCGCGCCGATAACGGAAAATCGAGAGGATTGTTGTATGCCTGGACCGCTCACGGGTTACCGCGTCATTGACATCACCACCGTATTGTTGGGACCGTACGCAGCGCAATGGCTTGGCGATCTCGGTGCCGATGTCATCAAGGTAGAGGCGCCGCCCTTCGGCGATACTACGCGCCATGTCGGCCCGGCCCGACATAAGGGCATGGGCGGACCGTTCCTTAATGCCAATCGCAACAAGCGCTCCATTGCGCTCGATCTAAAGCAGGCGGCGGCGCGCGACGCGCTACGCCGTTTGATCGGTACGGCGGATGTATTTCTGCACAATATGCGCCCGACTGCCATTGCCAAGCTTAGTTTTTCCTATGCGGACGTGGTGAAGTTGAAGCCAGATATCGTCTATTGTGGTGCCTATGGGTATTCGCAGAAAGGACCGTACGCCGCGCGCCCGGCCTATGACGACCTGATCCAGGCACATGCGGGTCTCGCGGGCATGGCCGCGCGTATCGATGGCGTGCCGCGCTTCGCCCCCACGGTCATGGTCGATAAGCTGGTGGGACTGACCACGGCGATGAGTATCCTCGCCGCGCTGGTGCATCGCGCCCGCACGGGTGAGGGTCAGGAGGTGGGCGTGTCGATGTTCGAGATGCTGACGGCGTTCATGAGCCTGGAGCATTTATACGGGCGCGGCTTCGTCCCGCCGATTGGCGGCACCGGCTATGGGCGGCTGACCACGCCCTATCGCCGGCCCTATCGCAGCAAAGATGGGTTCATTGCCATCCTGCCCTATACGGACCGGCACTGGCGAAGTTTCTTCGAAATCGCGGGGCGGCCCGATATGGCCGCCAACCCGCGCTTCGCCGATGTAGGGAGCCGGACGGCTCATATCGATGAGCTTTACCGGTTCCTGGATGAATGCGCACTGACCAAGACCAACGCCGAATGGCTGGCGGCGTGTTTGGATAAGGAAATACCCTGCGCGCCGGTGAAGGATTTGGAGGAATTGCTGGAGGACGAGCATATCCAGGCGGTAGGCCTGTTTGAACGTCACACGCATCCTACCGAGGGTGAGATTTTGCTGACTGGCGTGCCGGTGAGTTTTTCCCGTACCCCCGGGGCAATCCGCCGCCAAGCGCCGCGCTTTGGCGAGCACGGGGCAGAATTGCTGCAGGAGGCGGGAATGAGTGCGGTGGATATCGCGGCGTTGCGTGCGGCGGGCGCATTGCTGGAGCCGGACGAATAGTTCGGTAGAGGCCGGGGTCGCTACTAAATGACTTTGCCATTGCGAGGCCACGGTTTTCGACCACGAATTGTTGGCCGAAGGTGCGGGAGAGCCGGTCGGCTATCTGGCGGCCGATATTGTGGGTGCTGGCCGCAACGGGATAGGCGATGATGGTGCGGACCGGACGATTGGGGTAGTTGTCCTGCGCCCAGGTGGGTGCGAGCGACTAGAGCACCGGCAGCGTGATCACCCCGGTGAGCAGAATGAACAAAATTCCCAGCATGTTATGGCCTTCCTATTGATTTGCTATACCGGTACGTTCCACACGTAGCCCTCTTTTATTTGGTGGAAGCGGGGTGATTAAATATGCGTGGGCCGTACAATTCTATAAAAACTATTTATCTGTCTCGCTTGGGTCGGTACAATGGCGCATGTGGTAGGGGGAGGCGTGGGATGGATGCGCGTGAGCAAGACCGGATGGAGCGGCTGGAGCGGCGCCTGCTGGCGTTGGAGGATGCGGAGGCGATCCGCAATTTGAAGGCCGAATACGCTGCTTATTGCGACGACAATTATAATGCCGATGCGATCGCGAAGTTATTCACGCCGGACGCGATCTGGGAAAGCCCTAGCCTGGGGCATTTTGTAGGACGGGAGGCGATCCGCGACTTTTTTCGAGGCGCAGCGGGAATTTTTAGCTTTGCCATCCATTACAGCCTGAACGGGCAGATCCACGTGGCAGGCGATACGGCACGGGCGCAATGGTATCTGTTCATGCCCTGTACAGTGGCAGCGGAAAACCAGGCCACGTGGCGGGCGGGGATCGATCATGAACTATATCGGCGGGTGGATGGCGTATGGATGTTTAGCCACAAGCGATCCCAGCCGCTAATGAGCGCGTCGTTCGAGAAGGGGTGGGCAAAGGCGTGATCGCGCGTGGATTATCGCCGACAAGGTTTCGACTAAGAATGGCCGGGTAACACAAGGACAAACGAATGAAACTTCGGGACGCGGCGCGGGTGTTGCGCAGCAAGAATGCGGGGCCGTTGACGGTCACGTTGGATCTAATGTTCGAGACACGGGAAAATTTCGATCGCGCGGTGCAATCGCCCGCCTTGGCGCCGGCCGCGCTGGCGGCGCTGTACGAGATCCCGGCCGGGGATGTGCGAGTGATCCCGGTGCCGCTGGCACTGGCGATCAAGGTAGTGCTACCGCGCCCGATCGTGGCGGGTAGCCCGGGGGATACCGATGTCTATGGCGCGCAGCAGCACCGACCCTTGGTGGAGATCGAGCTATGAGCACGATGCTGGAGCGCGTGCGCGCGCGTCATGACGGATCGCGCCCTCTGGTGGGCATGTCGGCGTCCGGGCAGTTGGGATATGGCGTGATCGCGCTGGCGTTCGAGGCGGGGATCGCTCGCAAGCCCGATTATATCGGCGCGGACATGGGCTCGGTGGATCCGGGGCCGTACTATTTGGGTGCCGGCAGGATGGCAACGGGGGCGGAACGGACGCGGCGCGATTTGCAGATGCTGCTGCTGGGTGCGCGCAAGCTAGATATTCCGCTATTGCTGGGCACCGCTGGCACGGGTGGGGCCAGCCCGCATCTGGATGCGACGTTGGCGATGATTCGAGATATTGCGCGCGAAGCCGGGTTGCATTTCAAGCTGGCTTCCATTCGCGCCGATATTAATCCGGAGGCGGTGATCGCGGCGCAGGAGGCGGGGGAGCTACACCCGTTAGGGCGAATACCGGAGCCGACGGCGGAGGATATTCGTGCGAGCCGGATTGTTGGGCAGATGGGAACATCAGGCTTCGTGCGAGCGTTGGAGATGGGCGCCGATGTGGTGATCGCGGGACGGGCCTGCGATACCGGAATTTTTGCCGCCGTGCCGCAATTACTGGGCTATCCGATGGGATTGGCTCTACATATGGCGAAGATTATTGAATGCTGTTCGTTATGCTGCCTACCGGGCGGACGGGACTCGATCCTTGGCCACCTGACGCAGAATGATTTTACTTTGGAGAGCATGAACCCTGACCGGCATGCGACACCTCTCTCCGTTGCGGCGCATGTGTTGTATGAGCAGGACGATCCGTTTTCAGTGTCCGAGCCGGAAGGAAAACTGTTGTTGCGGGAAGCTCAGTATGAAGCGGTGGATCATCATCGTACCCGTTGCTTTGGCGCGCAATATGAGGTGGCAACGAAATTCCGGATCAAAATCGAGGGCGCGCAGTTGCTGGGCTCGCGCGCAGTGATGCTAGCGGGCAGCGCCGATCCGGTGGTGATCGAGAAAATAGATGAGATCCTGCGCGATGTGGAGACGATGACGCGCAGCCTGTATCCGCATCCGTTTACTCTTTATCCGCGTGTGTATGGGCGGCGCGGCGTGCCGCTGTTCGCGGGAACTGCGGGAGAAGCTGAGGAAATCTTTATCATGGTGGAATGCGTGGCGGCCACAGCGGAGATCGCCAAAGGCGCGCTGTTATCCTTCAAGCAATATTGCCTGCACCACGGGTTTACCGGGCGGCTTTCTACGGGTGGCAACCTAGCGTTTCCGATCACACCTCCGGAACTGGACGCGGGCGAAGCATACCGGTTCAGTCTGTATCATCTGATGGATGTGGAGCGGCCGGACGATTTTTTTCCTATCACCATAGAAGAGATTTAAGGAATAAAACATGCGCGTTTCTACTCTGATGCCTGTTGTCAATTGGCCAGAGGTGGCGCCCGCCGCAATCCAGGCGGAGGCCGATGGCTATGACTCGGTACAAAGTAACGAACTGAAGCATGATCCGTTTATTCCTTTGGCCTTTGCTGCGGTGGTGACCAAGCGGGTGCAACTAGTGACATCGGTGGCGATTTCGTTTCCACGCAGCCCGATGATTGTGGCGAATCTAGCGTACGACCTGCACCGGAATTCGCGCGGGCGGTATATCGTTGGTCTTGGTACGCAGGTGAAGCCGCATATTGAGCGGCGGTTTTCTTCGGTCTGGTCGCATCCGGCGGAGCGGATGGCGGAATATGTCCAATCCTTGCGGGCAATTTTTCGTGCTTGGGAATATGGTGAACCGTTAAAATTCGAGGGCAAGCATTACCGGTTTACTTTGATGACGCCGGAGTTTTCGCCGCCGCCCGTTGGGCTGCCGCCGCCGCCGATCGCGATTGCTGCGGTGGGGCCGTATATGTTGAAATCTGCAGCGAGGCATTGCGACAGTGTACGCCTGCACGGCTTTGCGACCCGCAAATATCTGGAAGAGGTGGTGCGCCCACAGCTTGAAGCTGAATTAACAGCTGCTGGTAAAAATTGGGAAAATTTCGAGGTCACCGGCGGTGGATTTATCGCCACAGGCCCAAACGAGGAAGAGGTCGCAAAACAGGCGGAAAAAATCCGCTATCGGGTGGCGTTTTATGGTTCCACACCGGCATATCACGGAGTTTTCGAATTGCACGGCCTGCACGACCTCGGGCCTAAATTGCGCGATGCGACGCGGCGCGGGGCATGGGGGGAAATGGCGGCGATGATACCGGACGATGTGCTGGATTTGTTCGTGGCACGTGCCACCTATGACAGTCTGCCAGCGGCGATTGAAAAACGCTTTGGTGGTATCGTCGATACGGTGGCGGTGGAATTTCTCCCTGGTGACAGCGCGGAGGTCCGTCAACGGGTGATCGCCGGCATTCAGGCGATCCCCAGTGCGTTCAAAGGATTCAAGACGGCATAGACGCGGCCTCCGCCAGGCTATTATCCACTGCCACGTCAAACGGCGTTCCGGGTTGGACGAAGCCGCCGGAGATGAGGCTGGCTAGCAACCGATCGTAACCAACGCGAGGTAGGACGGGGGTGTTGCCCCAGATGCCGAGCGCTTTATAACGCGCACAGGCGGTGGCCAGGCGCCCTGCCGGCACGTCGGGGAAGTAGGACGCGATTGAGGCGGCGATATCCGCGCCGGTTAAGGTCGTGATGATATTTTGCGTGTGATGCATGGCACGGACCATGCTCAGCAATTCTTCACGCCTTGTGGTGAGATTTGGGCGCCTTGTGTAGAAAGTTGTATAACTAGTTGGACCGCGATCGGCTTGGGCGTACCAGACCTGATACGCGGCATCTTCAAGAAGCTCAGAAACGTAAGGCTCGAATAACTGCACCACATCGATCTCGTCGCGTTTCAGGGCGGCTGCGTTGTGGGCCATGGAACGATCGGCGACGCGCGTGATCCGTGCCGGATCGGCGCCGGCGCGGCGCACATCTTCCTGGAGGCACATCCAAGGTGTGGGAACTTCGCTCACGCTACCCAGGCGCAGGGAAAGTAGGTTAGCGGGAGAGAATCCGGGACGCTGGCCGCGCCCGACCAAGAGGAACGGATCGCGGGTGACGATCTCGGCGAAGGAAACCAGGTCACAATCTGCGCGTTTCTGGTATGTCTCCATCACCCGCATTGGGCCGCCCCAGCACACATCGACGGTGCCATTGAATAGGCCAAGCGCTGCATCGCCGGGGCGGGGGGCGGAGGCGAATATCACCTTCACGCCAGCGCGGGTGAATTCGTCGTACGCGAGGGCTAGGTAGAACGGGGCGTAGAACACACCACGCAATGATTCCTGTAAGACAATAGCCATCTTTCCCTCACTTGCCAGTTTCCCCACCTGGGCTATTCTATATCATTAGAAAGAACCCCCCGGGAAGCAAAAGCGTGGCACGACAGATTAATGTTGCGGGCGTTAGCCTGGAAGTCGAGGAACGCGGCAGTGGCCGCCCGCTGCTGTTTTTACATCCGGGCGAGGGCCCCGGAACCGATCGGCCGTGGCTCGACATTTTGGCGCGCAATCATCGGGTGATCGTGCCTTCGCATCCGGGGTGGGGTGGCTCGGTACTGCCGGACTGGGTCGGCACGGTGGAGGATCTTTCCTATCTGTATCTCGACCTCGCGCGCGAGCTGAAACTGGAGAATGCCGTTCTGGTTGGGGCTTGTTTTGGCGGTTGGGTGGCGGCGGAAATGGCGGTGCGCGAGACTCGCCGGTTTGGCCAGTTGGCGCTAGTGGGATCGCTGGGCATCAAGGTGAGCGGTCCCACCGTGCGTGATATCGCCGATATGCATGCGATGACGCGCGAGGAATTGATCGCTAATTGCTGGGCCGATCCGGCCAAAGGTGTGGTGGATTATACCCAGCTTTCGGAAATGGAACTGGCCGGGATCGCGCGCGGACGGGAAGCGTTGGCGCTGTTCGGCTGGAAACCTTATATGCATAATCCGCGCCTGAAACGCTGGTTGCATCGGATCGATATTCCCACCGCGCTGATTTGGGGTGCCAAGGATCGCATCGTCAGTACGGCTTATGCCGAGGCGTTCCGTGCGGAAATCCCAGGTGCGACGTTAGATATCATCGCCGATGTTGGCCACTATCCGCATTGGGAACAGCCGGAAAAATTCGCCACAGTTTTTGGGCAGCGCGGCTGAAGCGAGGAGACGGAAACCATGCGTGTATTTTATTTCTCTGAAATGGCTTATCATCCGGCTTGGGAAGAAGGCCTACGACGGGGTTCTCTACGCGTTAATCTGCCTAGCCACTATATCGATCCCGGTATAGCGCACACGCTGCTTAATCGTTATTTCGATGAGTTCGCACTGTGCGACGAGGTAGGGCTGGATATCATGGTGAATGAACACCACAGTACGGCCACCTGCATGACCGTTTCCGTACCGATGGCGTTGGCGGTCATCGCGCGGCAGACAAAAAAGGCGCGCATTCTTACTTTGGGAAACCCCATCGCCAATCGGCCCGATCCGGTGCGGGTCGCTGAGGAAATGGCCTGGCTGGACGTGCTATGCGGTGGGCGGCTGGAAATGGGACTGGTGAAGGGCGCGCCCTATGAACTGCATCCAGCCAACCAAAATCCCGCTCGGTTGATGCGCCGGTATTGGGAGGCGCACGACCTCATTCTTAAGGCATTATCCACCCATGATGGCCCATTCAACTGGGAGGGTGAGTATTTTCATTACCGAAACGTGAACGTCTTCCCTCGGCCGGTGCAGCAACCGACCCCGCCCGTGTGGATGACGGGGATGAGTGTCGAATCAGGTGTGCTAGCCGCCAACAAGGGCCATGTGATCGGTACCCTGCTTTCCGCCGGCACGGCGAAACCGATGTATGATGCCTATCGCAAGCGTGCGCGCGAACTGGGTTGGGAAGCCGGACCAGATCGTATGGCCTATGCCGGGTTGGTAGGTGTGGGGCATACTCAGGAGGAGGGGCTGCGTCGGGCCGATCAGATCGCCGATTACGTGCGTACGGCGCCCGTGGTGCATGAACCTTATACAAACCCGCCTGGCTATAACTCCATCGCCGCCAATGTGGCGATCCTGAAAGGCGGATCGCGTGCACACCGGATTGTGACCGATAAGCAAGGCGTGCCGATCGATCACCGAAAGGCGACCGTGCAGCAATTCATGAATACCGATACGGTGTTCGCCGGTACTCCGGACGACGTGTTCAATCAGATCAAGAATTTTTCCGAGCGCATGGGCGGGATTGGAAACTTACTAATGTTCGGTCAAGGCGGGCATCTCTCGCACGCTGACACTTGCGACAATATCCGCCTGTTCGCCAAGGAGGTGATGCCCCGCCTGCGCGAAATCAACGCTGGGCCGATGACGGCTCCGCCACGGCGCGCCGCGGCAGAATGATAGCGATAAGTAAAGGAAGCCTAGGGATTTATCCCCAAATCCCACCATCGACATGTCGTCCCTAGATCCCTCTCAGTTAGTTTTATATAGAAACGAACTGAGGTGTCGGTGGAAACAAGTCGTCCTTCCTCTCCCGCAGTAGAGCTGATTAATCGGTCTTCAGGACCCGTCTGGAAATTTATGATTTTCGGAGAGATATTTGCGGCTAAACGCCGGAACCTGATGCGGTTCAGCGTGCCGGCCCACTCCCAGAGATCGAAATACGCCTAAGCTGTGCTCCGTGGCAGCAGGCCTTTGAAGAGCGTAGCCACTCCGCTTGGCGGAGCAGGCCAGTCGTATAATTAACGCCATTCTGCGTCCCTTAGATCACTCAGGTAATATAAACCCTGACGATCCGCGCGTGACGATGCTCCGGGATCCATATGTAATTCCTCTTCCGAATCGTACAACGTAGAAGGAGTCATAACCCGTTCAGAGGATTTAACTCTTTGCTGCAGGGGTTTTTAGGAGTTTCGCCCGTAGTGGTATTTGGGGCAGCGCCCCGACCTTGATTTTACTCCCGCACCCTCAGCCAAGACCGATACGGAGGCGGAAATCGTCGTCGCGGAGGGAGAATTCCTGGCCGGTGAGGTCGTCGGCTGCTTGTGTGCAGAGATAGACGATGGCGCGGGCAGGTTCGGTGACGGGGGTAAGTTTTTCACGTGGGATCTGGCTGACCGGGTTCATGCGGGATGCACGGATTTGCACCTGCATGTCGGTGTCGGTGGTGCCGGGTTGGAAGCCGAAGACGCGTATGTTTTTCATGGCGGTTTCCAGGGCAATGGCGCGGGTCATCATGTGAACGCCGGCCTTGCCGGTGCAATAGGCGCTCCAGCCCTCCAGTGGTCGGATAGCGGCGCCGGAGGAGATGTTGACGATGGTGCCGCCACCACCGGCGATCATCGGGCCGATACTAGCGCGTACGGCGTTGTAGGCGCCGATCAGGTTGATCTGGATGTTGTGGGCCCAGGCGGCGGGGTCCGAATCTTCCAGCCGTTGGATGGGGTCGATAACGCCGGCATTGTTGATCAGGACGTCGAGTCGGCCGTACGCTCCTATCGTCTTGGCGACCAGCACTTCCATGGCTTTGTAGTCCGATACGTCGCATGCTGTGGCGGTTGCGGTTCCGCCGGACGCGGTAATGGCGGCGGCGACCTGGGAGGTGAGTGTGCCGTCGCGGGAGGCGAGCATCAAGCGGGCACCGGCGGCGGCCAGCGCATGAGCGGCGGCCTCGCCGATGCCGCGGCTGGCACCGGTGACGATGATGGATTTTCCGGCGAGTGATATCATGGTCTGGTTCCCTTATTGCCTGGCTGTCGTAACCGGCGGTCGTGGTGGCCGCAAGTTTGGCGGCTTGCGCGGGGGCGGGGGGTACGCCATGCAGGCCCCTGCACCGACCAATAGCTGGAATTCTCCATGGATCATCTGTCCACTGCCGCCGAAACACACAAGGAAATCCGCGAGGAGGTGCGCAAATTATGCGCGCGATTCCCGGGGGAATATTGGCGCAAGCTGGATCAGGAGCGCGGTTATCCGACCGCGTTCGTTTCTGCGCTGACCGAGGCGGGGTATCTGGGCGCGCTGATCCCAGAGGACTACGGCGGCACGGGCCTGCCGCTGTCGGCGGCTGGCGCGATCCTGGAAACGATCCATGCGGAGGGCTGCAACGCATCGGCGTGTCATGCGCAGATGTATATCATGGGTACGATTTTGCGGCATGGATCCGTGGCGCAGAAGGAAGCCTATTTGCCGAAGATTGCAACCGGGGAATTGCGCTTGCAGGCTTTTGGCGTGACGGAGCCGACCAGCGGAACGGATACGACGGCATTGCGCACGTTCGCGCGGCGCGAGGGCGATAAATACATCGTCAACGGGCAGAAAGTATGGACCAGCCGGTCGGAGCATTCGGATTTGATGTTGCTGCTGGCGCGCACGACGGGGCGTGACCAAGTGGCGAAGCGGACCGAAGGGCTTTCCACGTTCATTGTCGATATGCGCACTGTGCTGGGCAAGGGGCTGACGATCCGACCCATTCGCACGATGATGAACCATAATTCATGCGAATTATTTTTCGACAATATGCCAGTACCGGCGGAAAATCTGATCGGTGTTGAGGGACGCGGGTTTCGCTATATCTTGGATGGGATGAACGCGGAACGGTTGCTGATTTCCTCGGAATGTATTGGCGATGCCAAGTGGTTTATCAAGAAAGCCACCAATTATGCGAATGAGCGTAAAGTTTTTTCTCGACCGATCGGGCAGAATCAGGGAATTCAATTTCCCATCGCACGGGCCTATGCGCAAATGCGGGCGGCGGAATTGCTGGTGAAGGCGGGCTATGAGCGGTTCGAAGCCGGGGAGACGCCAGGCGAGGAAGCTAACATGGCGAAGATGCTGGCCGCCGAAGCATCCTGGGCGGCGGGCGAGGCCTGCATCCAGACGCATGGCGGGTTCGGGTTCGCGGAGGAATATGATATCGAGCGCAAATATCGCGAGACGCGGCTGTATCAGGTGGCACCGATCAGTACGAACCTGATTCTCTCCTATGTTGCGGAACATGTGTTGGGGATGCCAAGAAGTTATTAAATCTTTGTTGCTGCAACAGGAGGTTTCGTTGGCGATTAAGGTTTCGGAACTGCATCACCAGAGCGTTCGGGTAGGCGGGATGCGGGAAGAAGCAAGTCCTATTGCCAGTTTTTATCACGATGTGCTGAGATTGGGTGTTGACGTGGAGCGGCCGAGTATTTCGGGGATACTGGGCTACCGGATCGATGTTGGTGGGCGGGCGCAGATCCATTTGATGGGTGTCGAGGGCGCCTCGTACTATCCCAAGGGGCCGGGGATGGATCCGTCTCTGCCGCATATCGCCTTCGCGGTGCAGGATCTCGAGGAGACGCGGGCAGAGTCAGAACGCATCGACAGCAAACACTGGGTGGCGGAGGGGATTATTAGGTTGCAATCGCAGCAGGTTTTTATGCATGACCCTTCGGACAATATGATCGAATTGCATCTGGCTGGGACGTGCCGGTGCCAGGCGGTTACGCAGGTTGGCGGTTGAATGTCAGGTAATCGTCCACTTGAAGGCCTGACCGTCGTTTCGCTGGAGCAGGCGGTGGCGGCGCCTTATTGCAGCTCTCGGCTGGCTGATGCCGGAGCCCGAGTGATTAAGATCGAACGGGCGGAAGGAGATTTTGCCCGGTTTTATGATACTGCTGCGAAGGGTCTTTCCTCCTACTTTGTCTGGTTAAACCGAGGGAAACAGAGCCTAGTTGCAGATATTAAGCAGTCCGATGACGCAGCGTTGCTGCATCGGATTTTGGCGCGCACGGACGTATTTATCCAAAATCTGGCGCCAGGAGCGGCAGCGCGATCGGGGTTTGGATCTGAAGAACTGCGTGTCAAAAATCCGCGACTGATCACGGTGGATATTTCCGGCTATGGCGATAGCGGCGATTACGCAACGATGAAGGCGTATGATTTGTTGGTGCAAGCGGAGTCCGGGTTGACGCAGATTACCGGCCATCCGGCCGGGCCGGGCCGGGTTGGGGTTTCCGCGTGCGATATTGCTTGCGGGATGGCGGCGCATGCGAATGTTTTGGAAGCCTTGATTGCGCGGGGCATTACCGGCTGCGGCAAGGGCATTAAGGTGTCTCTGTTCGACGGCATGGCGGATTGGATGAATGTGCCGCTGCTTTACTTTGAAGGCACAGGCAAGGCTCCGGCGCGGATGGGGTTGGCGCATCCTTCCATCAGTCCCTATGGCGCGTTTGAGACAAAGGACGGCGCGCTGGTGTTGATCGCGATCCAGAACGAACGTGAATGGGCGGAGTTCTGCGGGAAATTTATGGGTGAACCCGATCTGCCAAAGCGTGCGGGGTTTGAAAGCAATGTCAGCCGCGTGACCAATCGCGCTGTGGTTGATAGCTATGTCGGCGCGAAGTTTGCGGCGCTGACGCGCACTGCGGCGGCGGAGAAGCTGCGTGCCGCGAATACGGCTTATGGTTTTGTCAACAGTGTCGCCGAATTTTCTACCCATCCGGCGCTGCGTCGGATTGAGGTGGAAACGCCTGGTGGAGTAGTGGCAATTGCCGCGCCGCCGGCATTACTAAGCGATGGGGCACGTGTTCTCGGACCTGTTCCCGACATCGGCGCACACAGCGCGGTCATCCGTGTGGAGTTCGCGGGTTAATTTTGGGGTGTTGGTGACTCTAAGTGGGACAGGTCCGGCGCTGTCCCAAAATCCCCACCAAAGAGCCTGAAGCCTTTTATCCCGGATTTCCCAGATGAACGACAATATAGTTGTACGAATCATCTGAATCTACCATGAGTATCAAGACGTTGTGTCTGTCATGGTGGTGAGTTCATGGAACACCCAGCGGGTGAATCGGATGATGGCTCTCTGCGAGTCGATTTCGACCGTCGCCTGAAGCTGGAATTCCATGGCAGCCGCATCACCTCCGACGCCGGCATCCTGGTCCACCGAGAACTGGATGACGCGCTTGGCCTCACTGATCTCGCAACTGCGGTGCTGTCGGAAAGCCGCCGTGGCAAGAATACCCGCCACCTGCTGACTGGGCTGTTTCGGCAGTCCGTGTTCAGTCGTCTCGCCGGCTATGAGGACGTGAACGACGCAGATCGCCTGGCGCATGATCCGGCGATGCGTGCCGTGGTCGACCGCAGCGGGTTGGATCGTCGTGCCGCCTCGACCAGTCAGATGGGCCGTTTCGAGACCGGATGGTTGACCAGCGAGGCCAACCTCACGGCATTGAGTGATCTGTCCGGCGCCTGGATCGATCGGGTGCACGGGCGCAGGCCGCACACGACGATCGTGCTCGATATGGACAGCAGCGTCAGTGAAACCCATGGCGCGCAGGAGGGCACCGCCTACAACGGGTATTTCGCCTGCATGTGCTACCACCCGCTGTTCGTGTAGTTCGGCGATCTGGAGCGGTGTAGCCTGCGGTCCGGCAACGTGCACAGTGCCGATAGCTGGCGCGAGATGCTGGAGCCGGTGGTGGCGCGTTACCGGCACAAGATGAAGCGCCGCTACTTCCGCGGCGACGCCGCCTTCGCCAATCCGGAGATCTACGCGTTTCTCGAAGCCGAGGCTTACAAATACACCATCCGCCTTCCCACCAACGCGGTCCTTCAGCAACGCATCGGCTGGCTGCTGAAACGTCCTGTCGGTCGCCCGCCCAACGAGGTGCGCCGATATTATGCCAGCTTCAGCTACCAGGCCGCGTCATGGACCAAGCCCCGTCGGGTGGTGGCGAAGGTCGAGTGGCATCCCGGTGAGTTGCATCCGCGCGTCGGCTTCATCGTCACCAACATGACCCGCCCAGCCGAGAGGGTGGTGATGTTCTACAACCATCGCGGCACGGCGGAGCAGTGGATCAAGGAAGGCAAGAACGCCGTCACCTAGACGCGCCTATCATGCCAAAGTTTCAAGGCGAATGCCGTGCGGCTGCAATTGCATGCTGAAGTTCCCCCGATTTCGTGGACACCCGAACATTTGTGTTCCAGGAGTCCGCAATGGCCAGAAAGTGCGCACCGTTCACGCCTGAGTTCCGTCGTCAGATGATCGATCTGGTTCGATCCGGACGAAGTCCGGAGAGCCTCGCCAAGGAGTTTGAGCCGACGGCCCAGACGATCCGCAACTGGGTCGCACAGACCGGTCGTGACGATGGCAGCCGCGACGACGGTTTGAAGACCGACGAGCGCGACGAGATCAATCGTCTGCGGCGTGAGAACCGTCATCTCAAAGTGGAGCGCGACATCCTCTCAAAAGCCGCGGCCTGGTTCGCTCGGGAGACGGATGTGATCCCGCCGAAGGGTTCAAATTCGTGACAGCGCATCAGGCCGATTTTAACATCGCCACCATGTGCCGTGTGCTGGGCATATCCAGCAGCGGTTACTATGCGTGGGTAAAACGCGCGCCATCCCGACGTTCGCAAGACAACACAGCACTGACCAAAAAGGTGCGGACGATCCACGCGGTCTCACGCGGAACCTACGGTGCGCCACGCGTTCATGCCGAGCTTGCTGCGGAAGGCATTCCGGCGAGCAGGAACCGCGTCGCGCGGGTGATGCGTGAGGCGAACATTGTCGGCGTCAGCCGGCGCAAGTTCGTGGTGACGACGGTGCGCGACGGCGGGCGGCAAGCGCCCGATCTGGTCGACCGTGCGTTCACGGCGGATGCGCCGAATGTGCTGTGGGTAGCTGATATCACGTATGTCCCGACGTGGATGGGCTTCCTGTATCTGGCGGTCGTGCTCGATGTCTTCAGTCGCCGGATCGTCGGTTGGTCGATGTCGACCACGCTGCACGTGACGGTCGTGCTGGACGCGTTGAGCATGGCGCTGACGATGCGCCGTCCGAGAGGCGTTATTCATCACTCGGATCAAGGCTCGCAGTACACGTCGATCGAGTTCGGCAACAGCTGCCGCAAGGCGGGCGTGCGGCCATCGATGGGCTCGGTCGGTGACTGCTACGACAATGCGATGGCAGAGAGTTTCTTCGCCACGCTGGAATGCGAGTTGCTGGATAGGAGCAGCTTCAAAACCCACACGCAGGCGCGCAACGCCGTCTTCGACTTCATCGAAGGCTTCTACAATCCGCAGCGCCGGCACTCTTCGCTCGGTTACGTCTCGCCGGTGGCATTCGAGCGCAAACACGGGGCGTGTGCGGCTTCCCCCGACGCACTCGATCCTGCCGCCGTGCTCGGGGCCCTCAAGGCCAAGCCCTCGCGGGCGCCTGAAGCACGCGGCCTTGACCGCCCCTCCGCGCGACGGCGTGCTGAATGTCCGGGCCGGGACGAAAGGATGGGCTCCGCAGGGGCCGAACAAAAGGATCCCACCAGCAGGCACGAAGAACAGGAAGAAATAAGCAATATGAAGTCAGATAGAGTAGCCTGATCCCAAGATCTCAACTGTCCACGGAAATGGGGTAGGTCCATGTGACCCCTAGGACGCAGGTGTCGGGTCACGTTGGTATCATCCCCCCCTTGGGGTAATTTTGAGCGAATGGCAGGGTGTCCAAAATCCGACACTGTCCTTCTAGACGAACGATATGCACACAGTGCTTGAGTGCCTTTTCACGTTCACGACGGCTTGGAATGTTAAAGGTGGCCAGTCGAATTTGTAGGCGATTAGCTATCACACCCCTA
>CAMBMS010000026.1 GCA_945868845.1 Asaia bogorensis
GTTGCTGCGCCGGCTGGGAAATCGTTCCTGGTATTCTTTGATTGGGACAAATCGACCCTGACGGACCGGGCGCGCGGCATCCTCCGGGAAGCGGCCCAGACTTCGAAGACGACCCAGCACACGCGGGTGGAAGTGAATGGCTACGCCGACGACAATTGGCGTCCGCCGGACGCGACCAACGGTAAAGGCGGGACCTGACCGAATCCAGAGTGGCAGGTCCGGAGCGCGTGTAGCTAGAAACTTACCGTTCAGTCAGTCGTTGGACGGCTTGAACGTTGACAACCACCAAATCAGAGCCCCATCGAGGATAACAAACTCCTGGACGGAGCAAAACGTTCGTGGCTCAGTATGATTAACCGCTCCAGACTGTCACGTAATCCCTAGCGCTGGGACGAGCGGCCGGGGAGGGTGGACCGACAGCGGTACCGAGATAAAGGAAGGCGACAATTTCGTCCGCGGCGTCAAGCCCCAGTGCGACCTTGACCGTGGGATCATAGGCTGGATCACCGGTTTTCCACATCGCGCCATAGCCTAAGGCGGCCGCGCCCAGAATGATATTTTGAGTCGCTGCCGTTGCAGAGGCAATCTGTTCGAATTCCGGGATCCGATGGCCCTTTTGGACATGTGCAGCCACTGCCACGATTACCGGAGCACGCATGGGCTTATCGCGCTCCCGCTGCAAGGCTTCGCCATTGGCTTTCGGATCGCGCTGGGCCATCGACTTTGCCATCACCTCGCCAAAGGCACCACGCTGATCGGTAGAAATGACCACGAACCGCCAGGGGCGCAACCGGCCATGATCGGGTGCGCGCACGGCGCTGGCGAAAATCTGGTCTAGATCTTGTTCGCTCGGTCCGGGCGCTTCCAGCTTCAGCGCGGAAGCGCGGTTGAGTAGCAGGTCGAGTGCGTCCATGAGGATCCCCTCTCAGTTTGTTTTATCCATGACCAATACATCTACCTCCCGATTGGGGGTAGTAAATAGGCCGTGACGGCTTAGTCTTACTCCGCCGCCATACGCGTCTGAGTTTGGGCCAGCAGCGCCTTAGCTTCCTTCCCGACACGGGTTCCGTCGAAGAAATTGGGGTTCTGTGTACCCCAGAGCCGCACAGCATTGCCAAAGACAAAATTCTGGAAATCATCCTGGGTGATGAAACCATCCTCCACCAACTCATAAGCTTCCGGCAGCGGGTCACGCATATCGATCACATCAAAATGCCCGATATCAGAGCTGTAGATCGCGTTTAGTTTTGCCCCGAAGGGGTTGGTCTTACCGAACGCGATAGAATTCATGCGATCGTCTGCCTCGCAGCCAAAATAGAATGGCGTGGAGTAAAGATCGCACCAATCTTCCTTGCGGGTAATCTTGCACCTAGAGAAATCATCTAGATTTTCCAGGCCGCCCGTAGCCTGAAGTTCAGGATCTGGCACACCATTACGTTCCTTCAAGGCGTCACGAATGTCCTCGTAGCCATATTTTTCAACCAGATTTCTCAGTAATGCGCGATCGAGCTTGTCCGGATGCATATTCTCCAGCGCCTTGGCGTTGCGCCGCTCCCAATGCTCGATCAGATCGCCAAACAATTGCGACGCCCAGCCGACCCCGCCCTCCAGGAAGGCAAAGCGCAGTTCGGGGAAGCGACGGGTAACACCGCCTAGGAAAATTCCTTTTGCGGCGGCATGACCGGCTGCTGCGAAATGGCCGATATGATTATAGACAAAGTTAGTCGGCGAGTTGCGCAGACCCTGGTTGCTGCCGGTGCTGTGGAAAGTCGGCGCTATCTTCACCTCTCGGCATTTGGCCCAGACCGGATCGTAGTCATAGAGGCTATCGACACCGAAAACCTCGTAACCGACCGCGAATCTATCAGCTTCAGGGTCTTTGGGCACGGATTCCACTGCGCGCGGAAAAGCGCTGCCGAACATCCCCACCTTGGATCCAAGCTGCTTGGTAGTAAATTCAAGTTCCGCGATCGCTTCATCCGGCGTGTGCATCGGAATAATCGCGGCGGGGGTCATTCGATCAGAAAGTTTTTCAAAATATTCGGCCACCACGATATTATAGGCATGGATCACCGCGCGGCGGGTTTCATCGTCGCGGATCCTGGGTAGGCGCAGACCGGCGGTGGGGTAAATGATCGCGAAGTCACTGCCGAATTCATCTAGCCGATCATAAAGCAGCCTTGGCATCATCGTGGTGGCACGATCCAGCGTGTTACCGGTCTGGCGGCTCCAGAAGGCGGGGATCGCCACGCGGCGGCGCTGGCGCTCAGCGACACTCATGTTGAGTGCATCCTTGGTGACACGCATCGCCGCTAGATAGCCATCGGCGGCCTTGTCACCGCCCACTTTGCGCATTTTTTCTGCGAAGACTGGATCATATTCCACCCAATGCCCATCGCCGTCGACGACCGGGTGTTTCAGGCCGGCACGAATTTCCGCCGGAGACTTATGAGCGTGACCTGTCATGTTTTCCTCCTGGTGCGTTGCGATATGGACGCCTTAATTGCTCTTAAGCTATTGCTTTGGCGACTTTACAGCCCGCGGTTTCCGGATCCCCGCATTGGAGCCTAACAGGTGATAGCGACCGAGTGAAGCGGCGACATTTTTCAGGATCAGTTTATCTACCGTCAGGTCAGAGACCGCCCGTCGCAGCCAGGCATTCTCTACCTCGGGTTCCTTCAGCTGCCTCAACTGATCGCCCTTCTATTCTTACCTTCAGCGGTAATAGGTTGCTTCCGTCACCCCGATCGCACGAACCGCTTCAACCGCCGGCTTGCCCTGCGATACCAACAGCTCAACCTGCCGCAGCTTCGCAACAATACTTTCCACAGTGTGAATCTTCTTCCCCATCGGCATTCCTGTTTTTGGCCAGAAGGCCTTACATTAAAGAGAACCACTTCTCAGGGGTCAGGCCATCACAGCGCGATCTCGAGGAACCTCACCAGAAGGGCCAGGGGAATCGCCATCCTAAGCATGAAGGTAAGTACGTCCAGATAAAGATCCAAAATTGTGCGGGTGGGTTGACCAGCCTCCTCATTTATCGATTTGCGGATGCCCTAAATAACGTAGAGGTGGATGCCTTCGGGCGGGCTGATCAGCGTCGCCTCTACCAGCACAACCATAATGACGCCGGTCGCCCTCAGTGCCGGCGCCAAGATCGGCAACGTGGCCAACATCATGGACACGCTCTCCATTAAGGTGCCGCAAACCAGGCAGAGTAGGGTAAGAATTAGCGCCAGACCGACCGCATCGGATTTAAAGCTGGTCACCCATTGTGTTATCTTTGGCCACGGCGGCAAGACCGCGTGACGCGGACCTGCGACCTTGTCTCCTGAAAAGAGGTCCTCCTTGAGGTAAGGCCAATTGGCCATTTGGAGGACTGGCGATACCGAAAAAATTCCATCCTGCGACAGAGATTGTCGTGAAGCTACGACAGGTTGATCCGCTTGTATCCTAGGGCAAACTAACAGTGGAAGCGATGCGTTCGATCGGGGTTATGGAGGCGACGTATTACCAGTGGCGGCAGGAATATGGTGGCCTGAAAGGTGATCCGGTGCGCCGGCTGAAGGAGTTGGAGACGGTGCCCCCCTCAGTTACTGGGACATCTGTTTGAATGCTATGCGGCAAGATTTTGGATTCAAGCTGCTGCTGGCGGAAGGCCGCCCGAGCCATGAGCCGTGGCGCTCGATCAGTCAGGTAGTTTTGTAGCATTGGTGAAATTCCAGCAAAGCTTAACGTAGGTCTTCGAGCCATGTTTGTCAGTCGGGGCCAAGCCTGCCATATTCCTGCCTTCCATGTACAAGAGGTGTCGCGATGCTTAGGCTCGTATTGGTGCTGTTCTGCACCCTTGCGCTTGCTCCCTTTAGTGGAACGCACGCTCAGGAATGGCCGGTACGGCCGATCCGGTTCGTCATCTCCTTCGGGCCCGGCTCAGCGAGCGATGCGATCGCGCGTATCCTCACGGAAGATCTGAGCAAGCAGCTCGGGCAACCCATCGTCATCATCCATAAGCCGGGGGCGGATGGCTCCATCTCGGGGGTAGAGGTGCAGCGGGCGACGCCCGATGGCTATACGTTCCTATTCGGTACCAACAGCGCACTGGTGGTGGCGCCAAACCTACGCAAGACACCGCCCTACAACGTGCTGACCGACTTCACCCCGGTAGGGCTGGTCGGGCTGAACACGCTGTACTTCGCTGTTCATCCTTCCGTGCCGGCCAAAAACATGGCGGAGCTGGTTGCGTATATCCGGGCCAATCCTGGCAAGGTGAACGCGGCCACCGGGCATACCTATGCCATCGTTTCGGCCGGGCTTTTTGCCCAGCACAACAAGCTCGATCTCCTCACCATCCCCTACAAGGGGGAGCCGGATATCATCCTCGATCTACTGCCGGGGCGGGTGCATATGACTGTCGGGACATCCACATCGCTTTTCGCCCATGTAAAGGCGGGCAATCTGCGCGTGTTGGCGGGTTCGACCGATATGCGCAATCCGCTCTGGCCGGATACGCCAACGCTGATCGAGGCCGGCCAGCCGCCGCACCCGTTCGCGGCCTTCTTCGCTGTGGTGGGGCCGGCCGGCCTGCCCGCAGCGATCGCGGCCCGCATGAACCGGGAGATCGCCATCTCCCTGTCCAAGCCGGAGACTCAGGAACGCATGCGCACCCAGGGGGTCATCGCGAAGTCCATGGCGATCGCGCAATTCAGCGAATATCTTGGGAACCAGGACGCGATCTGGAGAAAGGCGTTGGCGGCATCGGGCGTAGAACCCCAGTGACCGAAGCGCCTGCAGGTCGCATGCACCTAGTGGGGCGACGTGCTCGTTGGCGCGCCCCCAGGCGGATAAGCTGACGCAGACGTTCGGCCAGCCTTTCGCGATCGACAGTCGCGGTGGTGCGTCCGGCACCATCGGGGCGGATGGCTGCGGCGCGGTCCGTGCCGGATGGGTATACATTTCTGCACTATCCGAATTCCGTGCTTAGAGTCATCCCACAGCCGCGCAAGATCGGCTACGATTTGCGGAAGGACTTCACCCCGATCGGGCGACTGGGGGGCCTACATTATGGTTTTAACGTCGGCGCGTCGCTGAGCCTCTACACGCATGCCGACGTAATTTCCTAAGCCAAACAGAATCCAGACAGGATGAGCAGATCCTGGCGTCCAACGCGCAGCGAGGGATCACGGCGTTTGTCGGGTTATGGTGGGATTGTTGGAGAAAAGGCGGGGACATGATGCCATACTACCCACCATCGTCCATTAACGAGCGCTAACGCCGTTTACCACTCAGGCAACCTGCTTCTGCAGCGGGGTGCCGAAGGGAACGCCCTGGCTCCAGGCGTCGACAAATTCCTGGATCGTGAGGCGATGGACACCGCGATAGTTGTCATCCAGGTACTCGAACAAAACCCCATTCGGCGCGGACATCGACAGCAACACCGTGCCGCCGGTTTCGCCACCATGTTCCAAATGCGGCAGCGCGTCCGCCGGGGCCAGCGCGTAGTCGCCCTTCTTACGGGAAACGATATGCCGCGTGCCGTCCGAATGGACATCGGTGACATGCTGCTCGCCGTCCAGCACTAGCGTCGCGGTAAGGGCGACGTGGCGGTGGCGCCGGCAATGGCCCTTGCCCTTTCCGTAGCGCAACAGCATGTCCAGCCGGCCGGCTGTGAGGTCGTAGCCCAGCAAACTGTATTCGAAATCGACCTTGAATTCCGTGCAGCTAGGATCGACTACGTGGCGCCAGGTGACTGCGTTGGGGTCGAAACTTGTTCCGATGCGGGGCATGGGTTCCTTCTGCGTGATGTGGTGCTGTCGAGCTAGCATGCTCGGTGCGCGCGAGGCAATTGATGGGCGGGTCAGCCCACTTCGAAGCTGGCACAGGCGGCCACGGAACGGCGGCAATCGCAAGCGAGGGGGGGGGCCAGAGCTCCATTTCCCCGCCGCCGTCGTCGCCGTTGCCGTCACCCGGTTAAGCCACCCGGCAAGGAATCGTTCTTGCGTCGGGTCCTGCTCCACCAAGCCGGCGTAGAACCGCCGGCGGATCCGATCCAGAACAGACACGATCTCCGCCGCTGGCATCTCCACAACAGTGGCCATGGTCGCGAGGCCGAATACACCCGCTGTTACATCGCACGGCTGATTGCAGCATCTTTACCGCACGCCCGCGCCCTTCCTGGTCAGGGTTGGACAGAGGCACCCATCCCACCACGCCGACGCTAGTGAGCTAATATCTTCCACCATTACCGCCACCAGCTCTGATCGCCGGAATGCCCCGGCAAAACCGGTCAGGATCAGTGCGCGGTCCCGGCGGCCGCGAATATCATCGCCCGCGGCTTCCAGCATACACACCACACCACGTCACTGGTCAGGGCCGGCGCTTTCTTCTTCTGCGCGGTGCCATGAGGGCGCCGCCCCCCCCCCCCGCCATACCTGATCTGGACCTGCATGGGCAGCACATGCCCGGCATGCCGGTGCTGGCCGCTGATCGCGGCCAGACTTAGCTGCAGAGTGGCGACCGTCATCTGCTCTACGCAGGCGGCAATGTAGAGCGCTAGCGTCTGCACATTGGCCAGTAGGACTTTCACGCCGCCCGCACGGCCACCCTCCCTGGACCGGGGCCTGATGGGGTGTATGGATTGGTGCTTGGTCCTGGTGCGCTGATTTCCCTTGAACTTTGCGCGGCGACCCATAAATATGGAGACACAGGTTTCTCCTGGGAGGGTAAGAATAACTATGGCCTATAGTCCAGAATACCGGACCTATAATCCTGCCGGAACGGCTGCAAGTCAGGTGCTGGATGCTGGCTTGCGGGCCTATATGCTGCGCGTTTTCAACTGGATGGCGTCGGGCCTGCTGGTCACCGGCATCGTTTCCTATGGCATCGCGCACACGGAACTGATGGATCTCTTTTATCCGCGGGTGATGACCGCCAGCGGGCGGATAGTGCGTTCACCGACGATCCTGGCGTGGGTCGCCATGTTCGCACCGCTTGCCTTTGTGCTGGTCATAAGCTTCGGGGTGAACCGGCTCTCACGCTCTAGCGTGCAGGCGGTGTATTGGGCGTTTTGCGCCGCGATGGGCGCAAGCCTGACGAATATCTTCGTCATCTATACCGGCGCGTCCATCGTGCGGGTGTTCTTCATCACCGCCGGCACGTTCGCAGTGATGAGCGCCTGGGGCTACACCACCAACCGCGACCTATCGCGGATGGGTAGCTTCCTGATGATGGGCCTGATCGGCATCATCATCGCCAGCCTAGTGAATATCTTTCTCGCCTCCTCGATGATGCAGTTTCTCATCAGCGTCATCGGCGTGGTGATCTTCACCGGCCTAACCGCCTATGACACGCAGCGCATCAAGGCCGACTATATCGAGTACGCCTACGCCATCGGCACAGACGAAGCCGCCAAGCGCAGCGTCTCCGACGCGCTGAGCCTCTATCTGAACTTTATCAACCTGTTCACCCTACTGCTGCAACTAATAGGCTTGCGCAACAACAGCGAGTGATCCCAGGCGCCGCTGGCGCATGGGGCGGAACGGAAGGTCGGTCGGGGCTATGCCCTGAACCCCGTTCAGGGGCTATGACACTTATAGCCCCCTCATCCGTGTGGGTAGAATGAAGAAGGGGCCTACTGAGTGGTTGCCACCACCGCAGTAGGCCCCTTCTTCATTCTACCCAAACGGATGAGGGTCCAGTGAGTAATGGTTCCTGGTGGGGGGTTTTTTGGGGAAAAGCCCCCTGACCTTTCTCCCCTACACAGGATCCCAATGGAACTGGTCTTCGGACGTATCGAGTGGCATGAACGCATCGCGAAACGCCGGCAACGCGATTTCGGCGATCCGCTCCGGCGTCCACCCCGTTCCGTGATGCACGGACCGAACCGGCCGCGGGGATGAAAATAAGTAAAGCTCATTCATCCGCGCCCCGAACACCTGTCCCGTCACGTCCTTCGCCGCGTCCGAGGCGAGGAATACCGCCAGCGGCGCATTCTTCTCCGGTCCCATGCGTTGCAGCTTTTCCACCATCTCCTTCTGCTCCGACGTCGCCGAGGGGATGGAACTCGTCATCCTGCTCCACGCCCAGGGGGAGAGACAATTGGAGCGCACATTGTAGCGCTTCATATCCAGCGCGATGGATTTCGACAGCGCCGTGATCCCTAGCTTCGCCGCCGCGTAATTCGCTTGCCCCACATTACCGATCAGGCCGGAGGTAGAGGTGATATGCACGAACGCCCCGCTCTCCTGCTTGCGGAAAGGCTCCGCCGCCGCGCGGCTCATGAAGAAGCTGCCGTTCAGATGCACATTGATCACGGTGGTCCAGTCATCCGCCGTCATGCGGTGGAAGATGGTGTCGCGCAGCACCCCGGCATTGTTCACCACGATATCGATGCGCCCGTAATGATCTAGCGCCGCCTGGATGGTTTTCCGCGCGCTGCCCCATTCCGCCACTGACTCGGTGGAAATCTCCGCCCGCCCGCCGCGCTGCTCAATGATCAGTTTCGTTTGTTGCGCCGGCGTCGCCGACGCGCCCTGCCCACCCAGCGAGGTGCCGATATCATTGACAATGATCATCGCGCCCGCATTCGCCATCATCAGAGCGATCTCCCGCCCGATGCCGCCGCCAGCGCCCGTCACCACCGCAACCTTGCCGTCCAACATGCCCGCCACGCGGCCCGCTCCATTCTCAATTGACGCCGCCGCCACCGTGGCACAGCCTGGAGCGGAAGAAAATCCGCCCATACGGAAGCACGATGCTCGGCCTGCACCAAGATCACCCGCTCCTGATCTCCGCCATCCTGGAACACGCGGCCACCAACCACGCCGACGTGCCCATCGTCTCGCACAGCGGCGCCGAGATCACGCGGCTCGATTACGCCAGCCTCGCCGCCCGTGCCCGCCTGCTGGCCAGCAGTCTGCGCGCGGAGGGCTGGAGACCCGGCAGCTTCGTCGGCTCGCTCGCCTGGAACACGCACCGGCATCTGGAACTATTCTACGCCGTCACCGGCATCGGCGCCGTGCTGCACACCGCCAACCCGCGCCTCGCCCCGGCGCAGATCGCCTATACGGTGAATTTCACCGGCTACGATACCTTGTTCATCGATCTCGACACGCTCGCCCTGGCCGAGCAACTGGCGCCGCAACTGCCAAAAATCACCAGCTACGTCATCATGGCCGCGCGCGAGGCCATGCCATGCACCTCCTTGCCGAACGCGACCTGCTACGAAGACCTGATCGCGGTCGGGAAAGAAAGTTTCCCTTGGCTCCAACTGGATGAACGCACCGCCAGCACGCTCTGCTTCACCTCCGGCACCACCGGCGATCCGAAAGGCGCGCTCTACACCCATCGCGGCTGCGTACTCTCGGCCCTATCGTCCGGCGGCGGCAACGGCTGGGCCCTGTCGGGGGATGATGGCATCCTGGCCCTACCCGGCTATTTTCATTGTAATGGCTGGGCGGTGCCCTTCCTGGCGCCGATGTATGGCGCGCGCCTCGTCATGCCCGGTCGCAACATGGACACGGCATTCCTGCACCGGCTGATCACCGAGGAAGGCATCACCGTCGGCCCCGCCGTACCCACCATTTGGTTGCAAATGCTGGACCATTGCCGCGCCCACAATCTCCGCCTCGGCAACCTCAACCGCCTGTTCACAGGGGGCACCGCGCCCCCCGCGGTGATGATCGATGCCTATATGCGCGAATACAATGTCCGCACTTTTCACGCCTGGGGCATGACAGAGACGACGCATCTTTCCACCTCGTCCTTTATCCCGCGCGATCTCTCGCCCGATGAGGCGATGGGAAAAATGCGTTCCCAAGGGAAGCCCGTCTTCGGCAACGAGATCCGCATTGTCGATGACCACGGCGCGCCCTTGCCGCGCGATGGCGCCACACCCGGCCATTTGCAGGTCCGCGGCCACTGGATCGCGGAGGCCTATTTTCGCCGCCCAGACATCGCCCTGATCACGGACGGTGGCTGGATGCAAACCGGCGACGTGGCGGTGATCGACCCCGACAACACCATGCATATCGTCGACCGCGCCAAGGACGTCATCAAATCTGGTGGCGAATGGATCAGCTCCCAGGCGCTGGAGGAAGCCGCCAACCGTCACACAAAGATCGTGGAAAGCGCCGTCATCGCCGTGGAACATCCACGCTGGCAGGAACGCCCGCTGCTGATCGTGGTGACCGAGCAAGGCGCCACGCTCACCACCGACGACGTACTCGTTCATCTCTCGCCCCTGGTACCCAAATGGTGGCTGCCGGATCAGGTTGCCTTCGTCTCCGAATTGCCGCATGGACCGACCGGTAAAATCCAGAAGGACATATTGCGGCAATGGCTACGGGACGGGATCATCACGGCATGAACGCGCCCTACAGCCGCACCCTGGGTGAACTCATTCTTGAACAGGCTGCACGCCATGGCGACGCGCCCGCCGTGTTCTGCGGCGACCGCGTCGCCAGCTACTCGGCGCTGGCCGATCACGCCGCCCGCATCGCCAGCGCCTTGTCCGCGCGCGGCATCGGGCGCGGCGACCGTGTCGGGCTGCTGCTGAACAACCGGCTAGAATGGGTGGAAAGCTTCTTTAGCGCCGCCATGCTGGGTGCGGAAATCGTCGCTTTCTCCACCTGGTCCACCCAGGATGAACTCGATTACCTGATCGCTGATTCAAATATCCGCGCGATGATCACGCTGGACCAGTTCAGCGGCCAGGATTTCGCCGCCATCCTGCGCGCCCTGGTGCCGGAGGCCGACACACAAGGCCCCTGGCGCTCCGCCCGCTTCCCCAATTTGCGCCATCTCGTGCTACTGGGCGAAGGCGCCGGCGCCGGCTGGTTCTCTTACGAAGATCTGCTCACCGCAGAACCGCTGCCCACGCTGCCCGCGCCCGGCGATGGCGCCAGCGCGGTCGCTGACGCGATCATCATCTATACCTCCGGTTCCTCCTCCCGTCCGAAATCCGTGCCGCTGCCGCATTACGGCATAATCGAAAACGGCTTCAATATCGGCGAACGCCAGGGCTACACGCCCAAGGACCGCGTGCTGCTCGCCCCCCCCCTGTTCTGGTCCTATGGCAGCGCCAACGCCATGTCAGCCACACTGACACACGGCGCAGCCCTGGTGTTGCAAGGCAAATTCGAACCCGGCGAGACCATCGACCTGATCGAACGCCATCGCTGTACCGCGCTCTACACCTTGCCCGCCATCACCTCCGCCATCACCAGCCATCCGAATTTTTCCCGCGCGCGCACGCAAAGCCTGCGCACGGGCCTCACCATCGGCGCCCCGCAGGATGTCATCGCCGCCGCCGAAGTGCTCGGCGCGATGGAGATTTGCAATGTCTATGGCCAGACCGAAAGCCATGGTAATTGCTGCGTCACCTGGCATCACTGGCCGCTGGAACGGCGCGCACGCTGCCAGGGTCCACCGCTGCCCGGCGTGACGATCCGCATCGCCGATGAGCAAACCGGCGCGGCGCTGCCCCCTGGCGAGCCGGGCCTGATCGAAGTAAAAGGCTACATCCTGCGTGGCTATATCGGCGCCAGCGCCAAGCAAACAGCGGACGCGATGACAACGGACGGCTATTTCCGCACCGGTGACATGGGCCTGATGACGGCGGATGGCGAAATGCAGTTTATCGGCCGCACTACGGAAATGATCAAAAAAGGCGGCATCAACATCTCTCCTGCTGAAGTCGAAGACGTGCTGATGCGCCACCCCGATGTCGCGCAAGCCGGCGTCGTCGGCGTGCCAGACCGGTTGCAAGGCGAGTTACTCGCCGCCTATGTGCTGGCAAAACCCGGCGCAACACCCACGCGGGAAAGCCTGATCGCGCATTGCCGTGCCCAGGCCTCGCGCTACAAGGTGCCCGACTTCATCGAATTTCCGAACAACCTGCCCGTCACCGTTACCGGCAAGTTGCTGCGCCGGGAACTGAAGAAAATCGCCGTCGCATTGGCAAAAAATGACTAAGGAAAACTGGCATCGCTGGGGCACAGCCGATGAACGCGGCGCGCTCAACCATATCGGCGCCGCGCAAATCCGCGCCGCCGCCGCCCTGGTGATCACCGGGGAAGTCTTCAGCCTCGCGCAGCCGCTTTCCCCGCGCACGCCGGTTCCGGCCCATCGCGCCGGCATCCAGCATTTCATGGGCCGTGATGGCGGCGACTACGCCGCCGGCGCCCGCCGCCCCGGCGGCTTCCAGTTTGCCGAAGATACCGTGGTGCTGCCGCTACATGTCGGCACCCATCTCGATGCGCTCTGCCACGCCTGGTACGACGACCATTTGTTTAATGGCTTTCCGCAGAACGCTACGCGCAGCACCACCGGCGCCGCGCATTGCGGCATCGATAAGCTCGGCCCCATCGTCTCGCGTGGCATTCTGCTCGATATTGTCGCCCTGAAAGGCGGCCCGCTGCCCGACGCCACCGCCATTACCCGCGCCGATCTGCAACAGGCCGCCACCGCCGCCAGCATCACCCCCGAAACGGGCGACGTAGTGCTGATCCGCACCGGCTGGTGGGAACGCAACGACGGGCAGAAAAATATCTCCTTCAACACTGAACCGGGATTAAATCTGGACGCTGCCCTGTGGCTGGCCGAGGCGAATATCGCCCTCATCGGCGCCGACAATTTTGCTATTGAGCAAATGCCCTTCCCAGACAACACCGTCTTTCCCGTGCATCAACGCCTGATCCGCGATTTCGGTATTCCGCTCCTAGAAGGCCTGGTGCTAAAGCCCCTCGCGCAAACGGGCCGCGCCGCCTTTCTGTTCGCTGCTAGCCCGCTGCCCGTCACCGGCGGTACCGGCAGTCCGATCAGCCCGATCGCAGTGCTTTAATTTCCAACGGAGTTTCGCATGCGTCTGAAAGTGCAACCGGGCGTTATCGGTGTCGCCATCCGTCCCATGATCAGCGGCGGCATGCGCTCGCTCGAAGAAATCATGTATGACACGGCGCAGGCTGCCCTCGCCGATGCCGGCCTGACGATCGAGGAAATCGACGGCATCGTCTGCGCCAGCAACGACCAGTTCGATGGCCGCGCCATTTCTGTGATGATGGCCTCCGGCCCACTCGGCGGCGTGGACCGTGACATCCTTTCCACCCCCTCCTCCTCCGAGCACGCTTTTATCCTCGGCGCGCTCCGCATCGCTTCCGGCCAATATCGCACGCAACTCGTCGTCTCCTGGAGCCCGACGGAAGTTTCCTCCATGCCGGAAGCGCAACGCCTCGGCGCCGATCCTTACTTTCACCGCGCCTTGCCGCTCGACGAACTTTCGGCGCACGCCATGCAGGCCGCCGCGCTGGAACACGCCGTGCCCGGCACGCGCGCGGCAGCCATCGCGGTGGCGGCGAAAAACCGTGCCAATGGCGCCACCGCCTATCCGGATACACGCGCCAATGCCGGCAAGCTGCGCTGGCCACTGACATCCGACATGACCAACGAACCCGTCACCGGCGCCGTCGCTCTGGTCCTAGCCACGGAAAATTTCATCGCTGAACGCGACGGAAAAAACGTCGCCTGGTTGCGCGGCATGGGCTGGGCCACCGAACCCGCCTTCCTCGGCGACCGTAATCTCGCCATGGCCCCAGCCCTGGAATCTGCCGCGCGGCAAGCCTACGATTCTGCCGCTGTCACTGCTGCGCAAATCGACATCGCCGAAATCACCGATGCCACGCCCTACGCCGAGCTGCTCGCCTACGAAGCCCTCGGCCTCAGCCCGCGCGCCAACTGGGCCAAGGACATCGCCGCCGGCCGCTTCGCCCCAGATGGCGCATTGCCGGTCAATCTCTCCGGCGGCGTTATCACCCATAACCCGGTCTTCAGCACCGGCCTCATCCGCATCGCCGAAATCGCCAATCAGGTACGCGGCCGGGCCGGCGCGCATCAGCGTAAAGACGCGCAACTTGGCATCGCCCACGCCGGCAGCGGTCCCGCCATGCAATACCAGTCCGCCATCATCCTTGGCCGCGAACGGGGAGCGCGCGCATGAGACCCCAGGGAAGCAACGACCGCGTCGGCATTATCGGTATCGGCCAATCCCCCTTCGCCGCCCGCCGCCCCGAGGCCAACTACCCCGACCTGGTGCGTGAAGCCGTCGCCATCGCCATGGCGGACGCCAAACTGGATTTCGACGCCATCGAGGCGGTGGTCTATTCGCTCTCCCCCGACGCCATGATCGGCATCGGCAACGCCGAACGCCTCGGCGTCGATGCCGTGGGGGGACGCAATAAGCGTTTTCTCCGAATCAACACCGGCGGCGCCACCGGTATTTCCTCCGTCTCTGCGGCCTATTACCACGTCGCCTCCGGAGCCTGCGATGTCGTCCTCACAGCCGGCGCGGACAAAGTGGGTGAATGCGGCGATTCGCAATCGGTTCTAAACAAGATTTGGGATCCGACTTACGAACGCCAACTTCCGCTCGGCACCATCAACATGCTGGCCATGTCCGCTATCCGCTACATGAAATTTTATGGCATGACGGAAGAAGACATGGCGCGCGTCACGGTGAAAAACCGTCACCACGCCGCACTAAATCCCAACGCGCATCTGCGCAAAGTTGTCTCTATCCAGGACGTGATGGATAGCCGCTATATTTCCTGGCCGCTGAAACTTCTGGATTGTTGTCCACAATCTACCGGCGGCGCCGCCCTCGTACTCGCCTCCGAAAACTATATTCGCGCCAACAAGCTGGACGCGGTGTGGATTACCGGCCTCGCCCATTGCGCGGAAACCTACTGGATGGGCGACCGCATGGGATCGCACCCCACCGCCGAACACGCCGATGCCTACGCCCTCGGCCGCTCCTTTCAGCGCGCCTACAAAATGGCCGGTATCACCGATCCGGAAAACCAGGTACATGTGGCGGAGCTTTACGCGCCGTTCAGCAGCACCGAATTCCATTCCATCGACGCCGCGCAGCTGGTGAAAAAGAACGGCGACTCCGTGCCGCGCCTGCGCGACGGCGAGTTCGATCTCGGCGGCCGCATTCCGGTCAACGCATCCGGCGGTACACTCTGCACCAACGCCATCGCCGTCACCGCCATGGCGCGCGTGGCGGAAACCGCCTTGCAGGTCTGGGGCCGCGCCGGCGCGCACCAGGCAAAGGGCGCGCGCATCGGCGTCGCGAGCGGCAATGGCGGCGACCACCAGATTTTCGGCACCATGGTAATCGAGGCTTAAGGAGCACAAAAATGGAACTAATGACCCGCACCGAAAGCTGGAACATCACCTATACCCATGCTTTAGGTGAAACCGCCAGCTGGTTTTACACCCAGCTCCGCGACCATGCGAAAATCTACGGTAAGCGCTGCGCCAAGACCGGACACGTCCTGGTTCCGCCGCGCGCCTTTTCCGATGAAACTCTGCAACCCACTACGGACTGGGTGGAAGTCGGCCCCGACGGCACCATCCAAACGTTTACTTTCGTCTATGAGGAATTCAAGAACCTGCCGCCCCCACCCTATGCCTTCGGCTACGTCCTGCTGGATGGTGCGGACACCGCGATCGGCGGTTATTTCAAGGGCGTCGACCTAGCCGATCCCCACAAGGCCGCCGTAAAACTGGCTATCGGCACGCGCGTCATTACACGCTTCGCCGAAAATCGCACCGGCGACGTGCTGGATTTCTGGTTCGAAATCGCGCCACCCTGACTCCGTCGGCGCCCACCTGCTAGGCGGCTCAGTACGATCGAAGCTCGCACAAGAAAGATGGTGTGAAAAAATTCACGCCGCCGGCACGGCCATCGCGTTCATGGTATTATCCCCCGGTGCCGGCGCGCAGAACCGGCCCGCCCCACGACCCGTGCGCCCGGCACAGCCCGGCGACAGAGCCTCCCAGGCCGGACCAGCCCAGAGTCGTGTAATGCATGATCGGTTCAGATCACGTTGGCAGCTTTGAGGGCGGCAACATCACCGGCCGATTTTCCGAGCCAACTTTCTAGCACATCGACGTTATTGGCACCCAGTAGCGGCGCGGGTTTAACTTCCGGCGGCTTACCACCGAAGCGCACAGGCCAGGCGGGCATGGTGTATGCGCCGATTACCGGATGCTGCATCGTCTGCATCGTGCCATTGGCGACGAAGCTAGGATCGTTGAGCAATTCTCCGGTATCGTTTACCGCCCCGGCGGGAATGCCGGCGGCACCGATCACGCGCATCGCCGCTAACTTATCCTGCTTCCGCGTCCAGTTGGAAACCAGTTCGTCGACGTCCGACGCATGCGCGGCGCGACCTTCGATGGTGTCGTAGCGCTTGTCGCCGATCAAATCCTCACGGCCAATAACTTTCAGTAGCCGGGTCCAATGTTCCGGATTGGCCCGCGACGTGTATATGTAGACGTAATCATTCGGCCCGCCGCCCTTGCAGGGATAGACGCCGATCGGCGGATGCCCGCCACCCACAACCTTGGTGCCCGCGCGTGGCGCTGGCTTGCCGGTGCGTGCATGAAAGGCGAAGGCACCTCGCGAGTAATGCATGATCGACGCCTGCATCGCGACTTGTAGATGCTCGCCCACGCCGGTTCGTAGCCGGCGGATATAGGCGCCGAGGATGGAGACGGCGAGCAGCATACCGGTGCCGGTGTCGCCGATGGTCGGGCCGGGCTTCATCGGTGGGCCGTCATCTGCGCCGGTGGTGCTCATCGCCCCGCCGCAGGCCTGGGCTATCATGTCAAAGGCAAGATTGTTTTCAAACTCGCTGCCTTCGGCGAAGCCCTTCACCTGGCCATAGATGATGGCCGGGTTAATACCACGCACTACATCTGGCCCCAGGCCAAGACGCTGGATCGCGCCAGGAGCAAAGTTTTCCAGGAAGACGTCGGCCTTCTTCACCATCTCCTTCACTAAGGCAAGGCCTTCGGGAGATTTTAGATTGACGGTGATGGATTTTTTATTGGCGTTGTATTGCAGGAAGTAATAGGCGTCCGCGCCCGGCAACCCACCCGCCGTGCGACCGGGATCGCCCACTTTCGGATTCTCGACTTTCACCACTTCCGCACCGAGCCAGGCCAGGGCTTCGGTACAAGACGGGCCGGCCTCAAACTGCGTCAGGTCGAGTATACGCAGCCCAGCCAGACAGGATTCAGCGCCGGTTACCATGGATCGTTACTCCCCCGTTTTTTTTGCTGGGGGAGCGTAATCCTGGATCGGGCTTGCTGTCACTAGGGGCATCTACCAAGGGGTCGCTGCGCTATTACTAGCGATGATGGTTTCATCCACAGCTGGCAATGCGTGCCCCGAAAATCCCCGGATGTTATTCGCCCCGCCAGTTGGGTGCCTCCCGCGTAATCGCCACATCATGCACATGGCTTTCGCGCAGGCCGGACGGAAACGCACGCAACCGAACCGACAGCTTCCCCGGTCGGCAAGGTCTATTCTCTACTCGGACGTTCGCCCCCTTCTCCTTGACCGCACTAATGATCGCGCGAAACGATAGCGCCAGCACTGGCTCCGCGCAGGACTTCTCCGGCCGCGAATGATATGAAGATTCCATGCACGGGTGGCGCCTTGTCCTCAACCCGAAAATAAAGCATCAATTTTAATCAATGGGTTACGCTCGGACTTGCAGACACTGTTTTCGTGCAGCATTGGGTTACGATAGAAACCTTGCGAGGCCTCCTTAGACGCTTGTTATTTGTTTGGCGCAGCTAGATCGCTGCGCCCTCCCTTTGAATTGCAACCCAGGCGATTATTTTCTTGCCCACCTTGATAGGTAAAACCCGCCAAAACATAATGAACGGAGTTCCGTCTTTCTTGTAATTAATCGCCTTGCCTTCAAATCTGCCGCCAGACTTCAAAGCACTGGCGAGCCGCTCGATAACCTTTTTGTCCGTTCCGGCGCCTTGAAGTATTCGAGGAGTTTTGCCGATCACAGCGTCTGGATCATGCCCAGTCAATTTCTTGAACGCTTTGTTCGCGTAAATGATATTTCCTCGAGAGGTGGCATCAGTGATCAAAACAGAATCAAAGCTATTCTCCCCCAACACTCTCAGCAGAGCGATGCGTTCAACTTGACCACCAAGAATTGAATCTAACGATGTCATTATTTTTCCTTGAAGTTAATGAAAGGGCGAAGGGCGTAAGTGGCGCCCTGATAGCTACCTTGTAACGAGCAAGCTTTTTCAAGTCAACGAGCCCAGAGACCCGCCCAAGCCCATATACCGACGCCGACCGGCGTGCTGGTACCTGAGAGTCCACGACTTGGCGTCCGACCGAGACATCCGCAAGTACAGGCCCCGCCCATCAGGATAGAGGCCGGGCCGCGCTGCTCGTCCAACAGCCAGGTTTGAAAGCTTGCCATGTCCTCTTGCCATCCTCAGTTCCTACTCACCACTTTACCCACCATATCGGGCTGAATTCTACAGGACTTCGGCGGACGAAGCAGGACAGATAGTGCTTGATTAACAGAATTTCCGTGGTGGATTGAGAGGGAGCGGGACGGACCGAGACCTCACTTATACGGATGCACGGACCGCTGCCTCAGAGATGGATTTGCGCGTCCACAATCAGCATTTTTCCCTCAAAAACACAACGCCGCCCGCCTGGGGGCGGACGGTATTGTGTTAATGTCGGACGATTTTAACCCTTGAAGCCAGCCGGCATGTCGCAGGGCTTGGTGCCCATGGCGGCGGGGACGGAAATTTCCAGAATTTCCAGCGCGTCGGAGGCCCGGATCTCGTTATGCGGCAGGTTACCGGGGATCATGACGGAATCGCCGGCCTCCAGCCGCACGGTGCCCTGGCCCTCGAACTGCAATTCTACCCAGCCTTTCAGCATGTAAACGAACTGGGCGTCGCAGATATGGTAATGCCAACCCGTCGGCTGGGTTAGGCCTTGGGTGCCGATGGTGACCTGGGCGCGCATGAAGCCGTTGGTGCCCTCGGTGACGCCGGTTTCACGGTATTTGAAGAAGTCGCGCCGGCCGGCGACGTAGTTCGGCGCGCTGGCGCGGGAAATGGCGACTTTTCCCTTCACGGATGGCATAGCGGCTGTGGCGGAATCATCGGGCACGGCTCGAACTCCTTCCTGGTGGATAATAGCGAGACGTTACCGCCGGCCCGGGTCCGGGACAACGGCCGCGATTTCCGGCGAGTGTCTCGGTTTGCTGTCCGGCACTCGCCCGCTCGCACCGTGGCGGCGAGCACCTGTCGGAAGCGCCGTTCAGCTCGCGTCCAGCACGCGCCGGATAGAAACGGGGTCGACCTTGATCTCCACCCCCGCGCGCTCTTCCTGCAACAACATGGGAGAGCGAGAATCGCGATTGTCCCAACCGCGGTTGCGCGCCTCGGTCATCTCCTCCAGCACCAAATTGGCCAGGCGCATCGGCACGCCTAGTTCACGGCCCAGCTGGGTGGCAAGGCTGACGTCCTTGTGCGCCAGACGCAGCGCGAAGGCGGGCGGATCGAATTTTCCGGGCAGGAACTGGTCCACCAATCCGTCGAAGGTTCGCCGCCGCCCCAGCGCGCCCTGGCGGACAGCCTCCCACAGGGCCAACGGGTCAACCCCGCCCTTCACCCCCATGGTGAACACTTCCGCCAGTGCCGTCTGAATCACATAGCCGGCGCAGTTATGCGTCAGCTTGGCGACCGAGCCGGCGCCGATTTCGCCGACGTAGCGCACCTGATCGGCGAAGCGGTCAAGCACGGCGCGATTGGCTTCGAACACCGCCCGATCGCCCCCCACCCAGATGGCGAGTTTACCCGACCCGGCCCCGGCGGGACCGCCGCTGACAGGACAATCCATGAAATGCACGCCTTTGGCCGCGAACTCGGCGTGCAGCTTGCGCACCGTGGTTGGCGAATTGGTAGTGAGGTCCATCACAGTCGTGCCGGGTTTCATACCTTCCAGAACACCGCCGGGGCCCGTGCAGACGGCGGTGACTTCCACCGGTCCCGGCAGCGACATCAGGATGGCATCCGCCTGCGCGGCGGCGGCCGCGGGGCTGTCGGCCCAGACGGCACCGTTGTTGATCAGGTTGCCGGCGGCCTGGCGGTGCATATCATGCACCACCAGCTCCGCGCCGGATTTTTGGACATTGTTGGCCATCCGGTTACCCATGGTACCCAGGCCGATAAAGGCAATCCGCATGGTAGGCACCCCCTAAAGCAAACCTTTTTCCTGCATCACGCCCATCGCCACCTTGGCGGCGGTCATCGAGGCGGGCCAGCCGGAATAGAACGCCAAATGAGTGATGACCTCGGAGATTTCGTCCTTGGTAAGGCCATTGGCGAGACCACGTTCCAGATGACCTTTCAGCTGCTCCGGACGATAGGTGGCGATTAGCGTGGCGATGACGATCAGACTGCGGTCACGCTTGGACAGGCCGGGGCGTTCCCAGACATCGCCGAACAGCACCTGTTCGGTAAGCTCGACCATCTTAGGAACCATCGGGCGGACAGCATCGCGGGACGCGCTGGGGGCTTGGGCCATTTTCGTTTCCTTCTTGGCTGCAAAATCGCCGAACAATACTAGGCAAACATCGCCATCCGGTCCACCTGGGGCCGAGAGCTGCGACCCGGCTCTACTGCCGTGCGAGATTGAGGCAATAGGTTCGCTCGCCGACCCGCCCAGTCTAGAATTGCGCCTTCAGGGCATAGCGGTGGCGCCATCGGGCCAGCATGACCTGATCCTGGAAGTGACGGACTCCAACACCCGCGTGGTCAAGCTACCGATCTCGATCACCGTCGAGCTGGCGAAATAGAGTGTTTTCCGTGCCGATGGCAGCACGGAAAAATTTTATTTTTTGTTTAAACGAGCCGTTTTATCCGACTAGATCATTCCATCAGGCCGGATTTTGCTCTGCACTCCGCCTTGAGCCCGGTCCACAGTCGACTACGCCAGATAGATGCGTTCAAGCAGCCCGCGCCATGCCACGCAGCACGTATTGCAAGATGCCGCCATGGCGGTAATACGCCACCTCATCCAATGTATCGACGCGGCAGAGGACAGAGATTTTGTCTGTGCCGCCGTTCGGGCGGTGGATGACGAGGGACAGATCCATGCGCGGCGTCAGGTTTTCCAGGCCGAGAATGTCTATGGTTTCCTCACCCGTCAGGTTTAGGCTCTTGCGATCCATACCGTCCTTGAAGGTCAGCGGTATCACGCCCATGCCGACCAGATTCGAGCGATGGATACGCTCGAAACTTTCAACGACAACGGCCTTCACGCCAAGCAGGTAAGTGCCCTTCGCCGCCCAGTCGCGCGACGAACCAGTGCCGTATTCCTTGCCGCCGAAAATCACCAACGGCGTACCGGCGCGCTTGTAGCGCATCGCCGCGTCATAGATTGCAAGCTGCTCGGGCGAGCCGCTGACCTTAGTAAAGCCACCTTCAACGCCGGGCACCATTTCGTTCTTGATGCGGATGTTGGCAAACGTCCCGCGCATCATTACTTCGTGGTTGCCGCGGCGGGCGCCGTAGCTGTTGAAATCCCTCTGCTGGACCTGCCGTTCCATAAAGTAATCGCCGGCGGGGGAAGTTTTGCGGATCGATCCCGCTGGGCTGATGTGATCTGTCGTAATGGAATCACCCAGCAGCGCGAGAATGCGCGCGCCGGTAATATCGCGTACCGGGGCGGGCTCCATCGTGATACCCTCGAAGTAAGGAGGATTTTTCACGTAAGTCGAAGCGTCCGACCAACCATAGGTAACGCTGCCCGAATCAACCTTGATGGCCTGCCATTGTGGCGGACCCTTAAACACCTCGCCGTACCGCTTTAGGAATTGCGCGCGTGATAACGCCGAAGCCACCACATCAGAGATTTCCTTATTAGTCGGCCAGATATCTCTCAGGTAAACTGGCTTTCCGTCCGTCCCGGTGCCGAGCGAAACAGTGGAAATATCCTGGTTCATCGTGCCAAGAATCGCATAGGCCACCACAAGAGGCGGCGAGGCGAGGTAATTGGCGCGGATATTGGCATGCACGCGGCCTTCAAAGTTACGGTTGCCGGACAGGACGGACACACCAACGAGGTTATTGTCCTCGATCGCGTCGGTAATGGCATCGCTCAACGGACCGGAATTTCCAATGCAGGTAGTGCAGCCATAGCCAACGGTCTGAAAGCCCAGCGCATCGAGATCCGACGTCAGGCCGGATTTATCCAGATACTCCGTCACCACCTGCGAACCGGGCGCCAGCGAAGTCTTCACCCATGGTTTCACCGTCAATCCCTTGGCTCGCGCCTTGCGCGCCACTAGCCCGGCGGCCACCAACACGGAGGGGTTGGATGTGTTAGTGCACGACGTGATTGCCGCCAGCACCACATCGCCATGGGTGATTTCGTAATTCGTACCCGCAACCGCGACTTTCTTGTGGGCGTCGTCGACCGGCACACCCAGGCCTTTAGTCAGTTCGGAGCGGAACGCGGAAGAAGCATCGATCAGAAGCACCCGATCCTGCGGCCGCTTCGGTCCGGCGATGGAGGGCAGCACGGTGGAGAGATCAAGCTCCAACGTGTCGGTGAACACCGGGTCCGGCGTGGACGCATCGCGCCACATGCCCTGTGCCTTGCAATACGCCTCCACCAGTGCGATGCGCGCAGTCTCGCGCCCGGACAGATATAGATAGTCGAGTGCCACCTGATCGACCGGGAAGAAACCGCATGTCGCACCATATTCGGGCGCCATGTTAGCGATGGTGGCGCGATCCGGTAGCGTCAACCCATCCAGGCCAGGGCCGAAGAATTCGACGAATTTTCCGACCACGCCCTTGCGGCGCAGCATCTGCGTCACGGTCAGCACGAGGTCAGTGGCGGTCGCGCCTTCCGGCAAATGGCCGGTGAATCGAAAACCGATCACGTCCGGGATCAGCATCGCGATGGGCTGGCCGAGCATGGCCGCCTCCGCCTCGATCCCGCCCACGCCCCAGCCGAGAATGCCCAATCCGTTCACCATCGTGGTGTGGCTGTCGGTGCCATACAGTGTGTCCGGATAGGCGATACTGGCGCCATCGGCGGCCTTTGATGTCCACACCGTCTGGCCGAGATATTCCAGGTTTACTTGATGGCAGATGCCGGTGCCGGGCGGTACGACGCGGAAATTATCGAACGCCTCCTGGCCCCAGCGCAGGAATTGATAGCGTTCGCCATTGCGCTCGAACTCGATATCGACGTTCTTTTGCAACGCATCGCTGCGCGCCGAGACATCCACCATGACGGAATGATCGATTACCAGATCGACCGGGATCAGCGGGTTCACCTTCTGCGGATCGCCGCCAAGGCGGAGAATGCCGTCGCGCATCGCCGCCAGGTCGACCACGCCGGGAACCCCGGTAAAATCCTGCATCAATATGCGGGCGGGACGGAATGGCACCTCGGCGGCCGAGGAAGCCTTCGCCAGCCAGCCGGCGATCGCCTTAGCGTCGTCGACCTTGTAGCTGGTGCCGTTCTCAAACCGCAGGATGTTTTCCAGTAGGACTTTCATGCTCACCGGCAGGCGGGACACGTCACCTAGCGTCTTGGCGGTTTCGGGAATGGAATAATAGTCGTAGCGCTGTCCCCCTACGGTCAGCGTGCGGCGGGTCTTGAGCGTATCCTGGCCGGTCTGGGTCATGTGCGTGCCTTCGTCTGCTTGGGCGTCTTCGCGGGGAAGACGTCTCTCGCTGGGTTGCGCGGCGGTGAGGGGAGATTGTAACTCGAGGACCCTGCTATCGGGTTAGGTTTTTTCGGTGCCGGGCTTTAACCACACATACCCATGCCCGTAAACCGGATGCGGGACAGAGAAAAAGGGGGTTTGCGGCGTGCTGCTTGTAGAGCAATTGGCGGTGATAAGGGGGGAGCGTCTGGTGTTCGATTACGTCTCCTTCGGCGTGCCGGCCGGTGGCGCGCTGCTTCTCGTCGGCCCGAACGGGTCCGGTAAATCCACCTTGCTACGGGTGCTGGCGGGGCTGAAGCGGGCCGATGCCGGGCGCGTGCTGTGGGATGGTACGGATGTGGGGCGCGATCCGGGGACGCGTGCGCCGGGGCTCGCCTATGTTGGGCATCAGGACGCGGTGAAGCCGGGGCTGACGGTGGCGGAGAATTTTTTCCATCCGCGAAAGAACGTAATCGCCGCCCTGGCGGCCATGGGGCTGGACGCATTGGCGGATATGCCGGCGCGCATGCTATCGGCCGGGCAGCGGCGGCGCCTGGCGCTGGCCCGGCTGCTGGCGCGGCCGGCAAGACTATGGCTGCTGGATGAGCCGACCCTGGGTCTGGACGCGGCCTCGGTGGACCGGTTCGGCGCGATGGCGGCGGCGCACCGCGCGCATGGCGGCATCGTGGTGGCGGCGACACATCTGCCGCTGCCACTGGCGGATGCCGTCGAGCTTGCCCTCGTATGACGCAGTTTCTCGCCCTGATCGCGCGCGAGATAAAAATTTCAGCTCGGCATGGGGCGGATACGCTGGCCGTATTGCTGTTCTTTGCCATCGTGGTGGCGCTGTTTCCACTGGCGGTCGGGCCGGGACAGGAAATTTTGGGACGGATGGCACCGGGGGTCGTCTGGGTGGCGGCCCTGCTGGCGGCGCTGCTGCCGCTGGAACGGCTGTTCGGCACCGATCACGAGGATGGCTCGCTCGATCTGCTGCTGCTCGGCGGCCTACCGGCATCCGGCGTGGCGCTGGCGAAGGCGTGCGCGCACTGGCTGCTGACTGGGTTTCCCCTCCTGCTAGCAGCAGGGCCGCTGGCGGTGATGCTGCATTTTCCCACCACCGCGCTGTGGGCATTGCTGACCGGGTTGACCCTGGGCACGCCGGTCCTGTCGCTGATCGGCACCGCCGGGGCGGCCCTAGTGCTCGGCGCCCGACGCGGGGCGGTGCTGCTGCCGCTGCTAGTACTGCCGCTGTCCGTGCCCGTGCTAATCTTCGGCGTTGGCGCGGCGGATGCGGCGGTGGGCGAACTCAGCGTGCGCCCGCATTTCCTCACGCTGGCCGCACTACTGGCCGCTGCCCTCCCTTTATGCCCCCTAGCGGCCGGAGCCGGGCTACGCGCGGCGGCGGATTAATACCACGTTCCGTTGAGCCTGACCGGCCGGAAGCAAGGTCGGGCGCTGCCCCGAACCCCGCTAAAGGGCTACGCCCACTTCTTCATCAGTCCCAACTGACCGTTTCCAAGAGCTTCCCCTTTGGTGAGGGGTTGGAGGCAAAGCCCCCGATTTTACTTCGCGCCAGTCGCACTCATCGAAACTTGACATTAATGCGCCGGCCGCATCGTGGATCATGCTTCGGGGGCGCTTTATGGTTGCCCATTCAGCACCCATTTTTCATAGGGCAGCATCGCGCGTTCCCATGACCAAACGCGATAGTTGGAGATGGTGAGCACATCGCGCAGGATCGCTTGTAACGGGCTGTTGTCATAGACGATATGCGGCCCCGACCGTGTCGCACAGACGTTCCACCGCGCGGCGCACATAGCGCTACGCGAAAGCGATGTCGCGGCGCACCGCGAGAATGGTTGCAGTGGGTAGACCCAGGCGCTGGAGGCACAGGTGGCGGCCAGTTCCTCAACGATGTGCGAGAACGTGAGGAAGGAGCCCTGCACGCCCCTAAAAGCGCGCGGTTGAAGCACGCGCAGAATGCCGGCGCGGTGGAAATCGGCGATGGTTTCGCCGGCCACCTCGAATTGTGCCAATACCCCGGATTCGCGTGCCGCCAGCATGGGCAGTGGGCCGCGCGCGCGGGTCAGAAATTCGTCGCCAATTTTATTCACAAAACCTGCTCCATAAAAACCGGTTCCGCTTTGGGCCATTCCGCGCCAGATTACCGTCCGGTCGATGGGGAAGGTTGGGGGATGCGCGCCTATGTTGGGGGCTATACGACGCCGGACCGGGACGGCCGAGGCAATGGCATCCATGTCTACGCCATCGATCCCTCCAGCGGGGCCTGGACCGAGGAACAGCATGTTGGTGGGTTGGAAAACCCGTCTCTGTTCACCTTACGACGCGACAATTCGGTGCTTTACTCGGTCCATGGTGCGCGCCAGCTGCTCAGCGCCTTTCGGGTGGATCCCGCCAATGGGCGCCTGACCCTGCTGAACCAGGTCGAGTGCGGCGGGATCAATCCCGTCGATTCCGCGCTCGATCCGACGGAACGATTCCTGATCGTGCCTAATTACAGCAGCGGTAATGTCGCCGTGTTGCCCCTAGCGGCAGATGGATCGTTGCGGGCGGTGACGCAAATTTTCGTGCTGCCCGGCACTACAGGGCCGGATACCGCGCATCAGCAGGGCGCGATGCCGCACGGGGTGATTTTCGATCCGTCCGGACGCTTCGCCATCGTGCCCGACAAAGGTCGTGACTGCGTCTTTATTTTCCGCTTCGATGCCGACACCGGCCGGATCGCCCTGCACCAGATCATGCCGGCGCGGCCCGGCTCGGCGCCGCGCCATTGTATTTTTCATCCACAATTACCCGTACTGTTCGTGAACAACGAGCTAGACAGCACGGTGACGGTCTATCGCTGGGATGGCGCGATCGGGGCAATTGCGCCCGTGCACATCGTTGCCACCGTACCAGTCGATTTTCCCAAGCGTAATACGACGGCGGAAATCGCAGTCAGCCCGGATGGGCGGCATCTCTATGTATCCAATCGCGGGCAGGACGCGATCGCGCACTTCGCGGTGGCCCCCGGCAACGGCGAACTGACCCTGATCGATCACACATCGACCGGCGGCAAGACACCACGTTTCTTTACTTTGGACGCAGCCGGAAAACAGCTTTTCGCCGCCAATCAGGATAGCGATACCATCGTCGCCTATCACATTGATCCAACCAGCAGTGGGCTTACCCGCACGAGAGTAAAAATAAATATCGGCAGCCCCTCCGCTATCAGTTTGATTCCATAAACATAAGGGGGATATTGCATGAGCCAGAAACCGAAAGGCCGCATTCGCCATTTTGCCATCAGCGTGGCGGATCCCTGGGCGGCGGCAGAGTTCTACAAGGAAACCTTTGGCCTGGAAGAACTGGGTGAATCCGACGGCAAGCTAGCCGAGGGCGTTTACCTGACCGATGGCGTGATCAATCTGGCACTGCTGCGCTTCAAGAGCGACGAAGCTGCGCAAGGCACCGGTAAGGATTTTGTCGGGTTACACCATGTCGGATTCTGGGTAGACGATGCCATCGCCACGGGCATGGTCGCCAAAGCCAATGGCGCCACCTGGATTATGGGAGATCCACAAAATAAAGGTGGCTACGAAGTAAAATACACCGACCCCGCCGGCGTCATTTTCGACATTGCCGAGGATGGCTGGGCCGGATCACAGAAAAACCCTGGCGCGACGGACAATATCGTCCACCCCAACACCCGCCGCCGCATCGCTCACTTTGAAGAACGCCGCAAACAGGCACGGCGCACCGCCGAGGCCCGACGCGAAGGCGAGAAGGTTTAAAGGGTAGCGCGTTCGTTACCTTAGTCGGTACCGGCCCGCACCCAATCTCCCTTGGGGCCACCCAAACAGCGTACACTTCTGTGGGTGGCCCCAAGGAAAATGAGGCGACGGTGTGCGGGCCCAAACCAATTTCGGCGACGTACGCGCTAAAGGATCGCCATCCGCGCGCATTTACGCATAACTGACGGTAAGGCCTCCTCGGCCAACGCCGCGACTTGCCGCAGGAAGCCACCCCCTTTGATCCGTTTCACCCGCGCCGCATACAGCGCGATATCCAAGGTGAAATGCGTAAACCCGTGCCGCACCATTCCCATCGCGCGCCAATCGGCGGACATCGGCGCCAATGCCAGCGCTTCATCGCGCGGCCACGCAAGCGTGCGCCACTCCGTGCCCGGTAATTCCGTCATACCGCCCAGCAGCCCACAAGCCGGGCGACGGCGGAGCAGGACATTGCCGGAAAAATCTTCTAACCAGAAATGCGCACCATGCCGATGCGGCCGCTCCGCCTTCGCGACCTTGTGCGGCAACGTCTCCGCAATGCCTTGCGCGCGCCCGGCGCACCCCGCCCGCCAAGGGCACAGCGCGCAGACAGGTTTCGTCGGCGTGCAAATGGTCGCGCCAAGATCGAACAGAGCCTGCGCGAAATCCGATGCCCGCGCGCGCGCCGCCCGGTCCCGCCCGACAATATCCGCCGCCGCCCGGATCGCCGGCTTCGCCGCAGGCAACGCCTCGGTGATGGCAAACACGCGCGACAGCACACGCTCCACATTTCCATCGATCGGAATGCCCGGGATTCCGAACGCAATTGCCCCGATGGCGGTCGCGGTATAGGGCCCAATACCGGGCAAGGCGCGTAGTGCACCCACATCGCGGGGGAAATTTCCCTGCGCCACCACCGCCTTGGCGCATGCATGTAGGTTGCGGGCGCGCGCGTAGTAGCCCAGCCCAGCCCAGGCCGCCATGACATCCTCCACCGGCGCGGCCGCCAATGCTCGCAACGTCGGAAAGCGCATGAGGAAAGTTTCATAATGCGGTATGACAGCCGCGACGCTCGTCTGTTGCAGCATGATCTCGCTGAGCCAGACGCGATACGGATCGGCCGCCTCTTTGGACCCCTGTTCTCCCGGCGGAATGCGCCAGGGCAGGCGCCGGTGGTGGCGATCATACCAGGCGAGCAGGAGTGCGGCGGCAATGGCGGAGGGCATGAAACCGGATATGACGGAGGAGCCACGAGACGTCCATGGGCGCCGCGCCTACGGATTGCGCGGCGTCGGTGCGCTCATTCCCACCATCGCCCGACCCGCCTTTCGTAAACGCGGCCCGGCGGCGGCACAGGTTCTGGCGGACTGGGCTACCATCGTCGGCCCCGAACTGGCCGCCACCACCGTGCCTCGCCGCCTGACTGGCGGGCGCCTTGCCATCGCTTGCGCCGGGCCGGTGGCGATGGAATTGCAGCATTTCGCCCCGCAGCTGATCGCCCGCATCAACGCCCATATCGGCCACGCCCTGGTCAGCGCACTGCGCTTCACCCAGGATTTGCAGCCCACCGCCACCACACCTGAGTCGCGCCCGGCCCCCTCCCCCCAGGCGATCGCAGTCGTGAAAAAAAAACTCGCCACATTGCCAGATGGACCTTTACGCGACGCCCTGGCCGCCTTGGGGCACTCCATCCACACCGATCGCCCGATCCCCGCGCGAAAGCGGTAACGTAACACTCGACAGCCTCCCCTGCTCCGAGTAACCTACCAGATATAGAGGTTCCTATGCGCCTGACCCGCCGTTCCCTACTATCTGTTGTTGCTGCGACTCCGTTCGTTATGTCGTTCGCGGTGCGCGCCGCGGACGACCCGCGCCTAGGCGAACGCTCGGTCGGCCGGGCAGATGCGAAAGTCGTGGTGGAGGAATATTTCTCCCTCACTTGCTCGCATTGCGCCCACTTCGCCAAAACTGTCCTGCCGCAGGTGAAGTCGGACCTAGTGGAAAAAGGCGTCGTCCGCCTGATATACCGCGACTTCCCGCTGGACCAGGTCGCGCTCACCGCCGCCGCCGTCGCCCGCGCCCTGCCGGAGGCGCGCTACGATGCCATCATCGCCGCCCTGTTCGCCAGCCAGGATCGCTGGGCCTTCGCCCGCGGCATCAACCACAATGAGGAGCTGTGGAAATTTGCCGCCCTGGCCGGCATGTCGCGCGCCACCTTCGATTCCACCGTCGCCGATGAGGCCCTGAAAGCCGCCATCCTTGCCGCCCAGGACGCGGCGGCAAAGAAACACAAGATCAGCTCCACCCCCAGTTTCATCATCAAGGGCGAGACCCATGGCAGTGCCCTAAGTTTTGAGCGTTTCAACCAACTCGTCACTGCGGCCCAGGGGTAGCCCCCGGGGCGAAAGGAGCCGCTTTGCCTGTCGCTTTTTCCCGTCTGCGCATCGCCGGTTTCAAAAGCTTCGCCGAGCCGGTGAACCTGGAAATCCGCCCCGGCCTCACCGGCATCGTCGGTCCAAATGGCTGCGGCAAGTCCAATGTCGTGGAGGCACTGCGCTGGGCGATGGGAGAAAACAGCGCCAAATCCCTGCGTGGCGGGGAAATGGAAGATGTCATTTTTGCGGGTACCGCCCACCGCGCGGCACGCAATATCGCCGAGGTGGTACTGGCGCTGGATGAAACCGCCGGCGTAGCGCCGGCCCCATTGCACGAACAGCCGGAACTAGAAATCAGCCGCAAGATCGAGCGCGGCAACGGTTCAACCTATCGCATCAACGGCAAGGAAGTGCGTGCGCGCGACGTGCAGACCTTGTTCGCCGATCTGGGGTCTGGCGCGCACGCCTCCGCCATCGTCAGTCAGGGTCGTGTCGGCGCGCTGGTGACGGCCAAGCCCGATCAGCGCCGCGCCATCCTGGAAGAAGCCGCCGGCATCACCGGCCTGCACGCCCGCCGCCACGAGGCCGAGCTGAAACTGCGCGCCGCCGAAGCCAATCTGGCGCGCGCGGAAGATTTGCGCGGCCAGCTGGAAACCCAACTCACTGCGTTAAAGCGCCAGGCACGGCAGGCCAGCCGCTATCGTAACATCTCCGGCAATATCCACGATGCGGAAGCCGAGCTTCTCGCCATCCAGCGCGCCCGCGTCGAGGCGGCCCGCACCCAAGCACATGCCGCCTGGACTGACGCGCAATCCGCCGTCGCCGGCGCCACCGAGGCCGCCACCCGCGCCAGCGCCGAGGCGACCAAAACCGCCGCCCTGCTACCGCCCTTGCGCGGAGCCGAATCGGATGCGCGCACGGCGCTGGAACGGCATCGGATCGCGCAAGAAAATATCGCAGCCGAGGAAGCCCGCGCCGGCGCTGCGCTGGAAGCCGCCGTCCAGCGCCTGGAACAATTGGGCCGCGATCTGACTCATGCCGAACAGCTTGTGCGAGATGCTGCCGCCGCTGATTCGCGTCTGGCGACCGAGGAGGCATCCCTACTCGAGGCCGAAGCCGGCCATATTTCCCACGCCGAAGTTGCCGCGGCAAAAGCCACCAAAGCTGCCGAAGCCGTGCGCCTGGCGGAGTTAGACGCCAATCGCGCCACCGAGGCGGCCGCCGAATCCGCGGCGCGGGCCCAGGCGGCGGCGCAGATGCTGGCTCAGGCCCAGGCTCGGGCGGGTCGTGTGGCGGATCAAGAAGCCTCGCAACGGCAGGACCACGCTCGCCTGGCAGCCCAGGCCGTTCCAGCCGAGCGCCTGGCCGCCGCCACCGCGGAGCACGAGGCCGCCGAAACCGCGCTCGCCACCGCCCATGCCAACGTCGAAAAGGCCGAGCACGCCCGCCTCACCGCCCATGCCACCCTGACCACCTGCCGCGAAAAGGCCACGCTGGCAGAATCCCATCGTAGCAGCCTCGCTGCCGAAGCCCGCGCCCTGGCGGAAATTCTGGGCGTGAAGGACGGCGAGCAATGGCCGCCGATGGTAGATTCGCTCAATGTCCCCGCCGGCTTGGAAGCCGCGCTCGGCGCCGCCCTCGGCGAAGAACTTTCCTCCGCCTCCGACCCCCGTGCCGCGCGGCACTGGCGTGTGCTCGCTCCGCTCGATCCCGTGCCTGCCCTGCCTGTGGGCGCCACCCCGTTTTCCACCCTGGTGCAGGCACCACCCGCCTTGGCGCGCGCCCTTTCGCAAGTCGGCCTGCTGAACGTCGATGAAGATGGCGACGCGCTACAGGAGAAAACCCGGCCCGGCCAGATCCTGGTCAGCCGCGCCGGCGCGATCTGGCGCTGGGATGGCTACACGATCCAGACTGGTACCCCGACCGCCGCCGCCGTGCGCCTGCAACAGCGCAATCGGCTGAACGCACTGCGCACCGACCTCATCCAAGCCGAGGCCACAACCACAACCACCCGCATGGCCTGCACCGAGGCAGAGGCCGCCGAACGCACGGCCATCACCGCCGAGCAAACCGCCCGCCAGGCTCGGCGCGAATCCGAACAACATGCGGAACACAATCGCGCCAGCGCCGCGCAGCTGAAGGCCCAGGCCAGCAACATTGCCGCCCGCCTCGCCGCCCTGGATGACCAACTTTCTCACCTTGCCGCCGAACGCGCCGAGGCGGAGGCAACGCTCAGCCATGCCAGCAACACCAGCTTTGCCTTGCCCGATATTTCCCTTCTGCGCGGGCACATGGAAACTGCGCGGGCCACGCTCTCGGCCGCGCGCACGGCGGATTCCGCCGCCAGCGCCGCCCGCGACACCCTGGCCCGCGAACACGGCGCGCGCACCAGCCGCCGCCGTTTCATCACCCGCGAGCGCCGGGACTGGTCCGACCGTGCCGCCGACGCACAATCGCGCGTCTCCGACCTCGTGACACGGAAAACGGCAGCCGAAAGCGAATTAGCTACCCTAGAATCCGCCCCCACCCGGCTTCGAGCGCAATACGCGGAAGCGCTGGACGCGCTGGAAGCCGCCGAAGCCGCCCATAAGCGTACGGCGGAGGCGATGATCGTCGCTAACAACAAATCGACCTTCACCGAACGCGCTGCCCGCGCCGCTGAAACTTCGCTGACCAACGCCCGCGAGGCCGCCATCCGCGCCGAGGGTCAGGCACAGCAGGCGGATCACGCCTGGGGCGTCGTCGCCGAACGCATCCTCGAACGTCTCGGCTCCGATCCCGCCATGCCTAACCCGCCGGCTGAACTTACCCCTGAATCCGAAGAAAAAGCCCGCAAACGCCTGGATCGCCTGCAAAAGGAACGCGAGGAAATGGGCCCCGTGAACCTACGCGCCGAGGTGGAAGCGGAAGAGGTCGAAAGACATATTTTCACGATCATCAGCGAGCGTGAGGAGCTTTCCACCGCCATCGCCAAGCTGCGCGGCTCCATCGGCCATCTCAACCGCGAGGGCCGCGAACGCCTCAACGCCGTGTTACAAGACGTGGACCGCAATTTTCAGGCTTTGTTCGTCCGCATGTTTGGCGGTGGTAAAGCGCATCTCGCCCTGGTGGGCTCCGACGATCCGCTGGAGGCCGGCCTCGAAATCTACGCCCAGCCCCCTGGCAAGAAACTCGCCACCCTCTCACTGCTCTCCGGCGGCGAACAGGCGCTGACCGCGCTCTCCCTCATCTTCGCCGTCTTCCGCTGTAACCCCGCCCCCGTCTGCGTGTTGGATGAGGTGGACGCCCCGCTCGACGACGCCAATGTCGAACGTTTCTGCAACCTGCTGGACGACATGGTGCGCGAAACATCTACCCGCTTCCTCGTCGTCACCCATCACCCGATGACCATGGCCCGCATGGACCGCCTCTACGGAGTAACCATGCAGGAACGCGGCATTTCCCGCCTGCTCTCCGTCGACCTGCAAATCGCAACCGGCCTGATCGACCCACCCCGCATGGCGGCGGAGTAATCCCATACCTCGAGGAGCGTGGCTTACGGAGCTTTGTCAGTTACACTACTCAGTTTAGGAAAAGGAGACATCGGACGCGGGAATGGTCGGTCACCACGGCCTGCGGCTGACCATAGCGCTTCATCCGTTTCTTGGGGCGTTTCAAGGCAGCACGGCGAGCGCCGCTTCGTTGCAACGGGCTCCAGAACCCTGCCTTCATGATCGATGGCCGGTCACAGAGAGTGGGCTCGGCCGTTGACGTGCACCAACACCTCTTGAGATGCCTCTGCCACTCTGGGCAGCCCTGGCGCAACCGGAGCCGGCGGTTTCTGAGCCAGCGGCCAACAGCGGGCCAAAGCGGTTCCACTCTGGCCGCACGGTCTCATGGCAAATCTCGATCCTGCACTCAGCCAGTCAGTCCTCCACGTCACGCAGCAACAGCGGAACGGACATACAGCAACAGCGCTAGGCCGATCACCTCGGAGGAGTTGTCGAAATATTTTACTGGGTTCCGCATCGCGGACGACTAAAGCCCGCCAGAGGTCAATGCCTAGTCACCCAGAAGGTGCCCTTCGCAAAACTTAAAAATCTACTGCGAAACGCCGCCGCCCAAACCGCCCAAACAGTCTGTGCCGCAGCCAGCCAATTACTCAGAGCCTTCACCCCAGACGAATGCCAT
>CAMBMS010000027.1 GCA_945868845.1 Asaia bogorensis
GCGATGCCGGCGACCGTGCCGGGGATCGAGGTCGAGAGCGGGCCCGAGACCGGGATTCCGCCTTCCTTGCGGTAGCGCTCGACCGTCGCCGCCTCCGGCGCGGCGCCGGTGCCGTTGTAGACGAGGCCGTCGCGCGAGCCGTTCATGGCAACGTGATAGAAGCCGTCGCCGCCGATGCCGGACATCATCGGCTCGACCACACCGAGGGTGAAACAGATGGCGACGCTGGCATCGACGGCGTTACCGCCGGCGCGCAGCACGTCGAGGCCGGCCTGGCTCGCCAGCGGATGGTTGGTGGCGACGGCGCCACGGCGCCCCATGATGAGCGGGCGGTGGCTGCGGGGATCGGGGAGCATGTCGACCTCGAAGATGGGGCGGGAAAGGTGAGCATTTTGCGCCGGCTCGCGCCGTCCGACTAGGCTCGTTTTCTGCTCCTCGAACGCTCCTCCCCAGAGTAGGGATCTCCGAAATGACCAAGCGCCTGACCGCGGCCGAACGCTGGCTGGACGCCTGGGACTCGCAGGGCACACACCGGACCGGTACCGAAGGCGACCAGGCCGGCGCCGACTGGCTTTGCGCGCAGGCGCGCGCGTTGGGTGCTGCGCCGGTGTTCGAACCATTTCCGATGGACCGCATCGATCCGGTCGAGACCTTCCTGGAGGTCGGCGACCAACGCTTCCCGGGCGTACCAGTGTTCGATTCGCCGCCGACCGGTGGTTTGAGCGGCGTGCTGGGGCAGGGCATCGCCGTGGCCGAACTGGCCCCGCGCGCCGTGTATGGCCCGACCTGGCGCGCACTGCGCCAGGACCAGGGGCCGGCTGGGCTGGTCGTGTTGTGCCAGGGGGAGCACCCGGGCCTGGGCCTGCTGAACGCCGAACAGTTCAAGGCACCCTATGGCGCGCCGGCGATCCATCTCGATTCAGGCGCGGCCGAGGCGGTGCGGGATGCGGTGGCTTGTGGCGCGATGGGACGTTTGGTCTCTCGGTATGACCGAGTTCGTGCCTTTCCCCGCAATGTCGTGGTCACCCTACGCGGGACCCAGCCGAGCTTGTTGCCTCGGGTGGTCGTGATGACACCGCGCAGCTCCTGGTGGCAATCGGTGGCCGAGCGGGGCGGCGGATTGGTCTGTTGGTTGGAGACGTTGCGGGCGTTGTTAGGCAATCCACCTGCCTGTGACGTGGTGCTGACGGCCAATTCCGGGCACGAGCTGGGCCATACCGGGTTGGATGCGTTCCAGGAGACGCGGCCGGGCTGGGATCGGCCGAATGGGGTGATCTGGGTGCATTACGGTGCCAATATCGGCGCCGTTGGTGGCGGGCTGTCGATCATGTCGGCCGATCCGGATCTGCGGGTCCGCATGCGGGACTCGCTGATCGCCGCGGGGCAGGGGGCGGATGAGATGGCCGACCCCGCCGTGGTCCCAAGCGGCGAGACGCGGGATATCCACCGCGCGGGCGGGCGCTATGTGACACTGGTCGGTACCAATCCGTGGTTCCATCTGCCAAGCGACCGGTTTCCGGGAACGGTGGATGTGCCACGAATTGCGCGATATGCGGTGGGGGCCGCGGCGATGGTGGTCGGGCTGACGCGGTAGGCCCAGACCGTCCCGGGCCGAGGCTCGGGTTACAGCATCCGTTGCAGGATCAATCTCTGCACATCCGAGGTGCCCTCATAGATCTGGCACACGCGGTTGGTCGAAGCTACGTATCTGCCATCTGCGGAGGAGATGGGGCGGGTGTTTGCGCGACGATTTCATCAACCATGTCATGGCTCCGAGGCTTGGTTCGATGCTCTGAAGCGGAGGTCAGGATGCTGATCAATGAAGATCTCACAACAGCTGTTCTGCTGGATACGGGCCAGATGGACTGGATCGCCAGCCCGGTTGTCGGTGTGGACCGACGGATGCTGTACCGTGAGGGGGATGAGATCGCCCGCGCGACCTCGATCGTCCGCTACGCCCCAGGGAGCGCATTCCCGGCCCATGCTCATACGGGCGGCGAGGAAATCCTCGTTCTTCAAGGGACCTTTCAAGATGAACATGGCGACTATCCGCAGGGGAGCTATTTTCGTAACCCGCCGGAACCTCTCACAGTCCGGCTGCGGCCCAAGGCTGCGTGATATTCGTTCGTCTTTGGCAATTTCGGTTGGGCGATCACGCCCAAATCGTGTTTAAACGGGGCGAAGAAGAGCGTCTCGAACCGCACCCCGTGGCCAAGTCATTCCGCCTTTTGTTTCACGACGATGCCGAACAGGTTACGCTGGAAACATGGTCACCCGATGCCAACCTGACCATCGCAAATGAGCGTGGGCTGGAATTCATGATCCTATCTGGCGCGGCGAATGTACGAGGCAAAAACCTCGGCGCACACGGTTGGGGCCGCCTACCAGCCGGAGAGCCATTGGTTGCCAAGGTTGGCGCAGACGGCGCGCAAGTCTGGATCAAAGATGCGCCGCTGCGTCATGCAGACATTCTGCCCATGCCTCTTTGAACAGCCTCAGGTGACCAACATCTTCTTCAGGTGACCAACATCTTCCAAACTCAGGTGGCCATTATCGGCGGCGGCCTCGCCGGGCTTCACGCTGCCTATCTACTGCATCGCGCAGGTGTCTCGTTTCAACTGTTTGAGGCGCGTGACCGGCTTGGTGGACGCATCCTAACGGTAAACGAAGCAGGGCGCCCCGACCAGGTTGGTTTTGATCTCGGCCCGTCATGGTTCTGGCCCGACACGCAACCCAATCTTGGGGATCTGGTAGACGAACTTTGCCTTGGAACCTTTGCACAACACACTGACGGCGACATGCTCTACGAACGCGGTCTGCGCGAACGCCCCCATCGCGTGCGCGGCATGAGGCAGGAACTGCGCTCCATGCGACTGACGGGCGGCAGCGTCTCGTTGATTCACGCGCTGGCAAGCAAGCTGCCGAAAGATGCGCTGCACCTTGGTGCCGTAGTGACCGATTTGCGCTTGATCGAAGCCGGGATAGAGCTGACATGTGAGCGTCACGGCAAGCCGCCGCAACGGGACAGTTTCCGGCATGTGATTGCAGCTCTACCGCCGCGCCTTCTTGCAGCGGCCATCAGGTTCGATCCTGCGCCAGCGGCAGCTTCGCTCAATCTCTGGCAATGCACCCCAACTTGGATGGCCCCCCACGCCAAATTCTTCGCTCTCTATGACCGCTCCTTCTGGCGCGAGGCGGGCCTGTCCGGGGCCGCGCAGAGCATGGTTGGACCGCTAGGCGAAATCCATGATGCAACGACGGCTCAAGGGAATGCTGCGTTGTTCGGCTTCGTCGGAAATTCCGCTGCACAGCGGGTGAGCATCGGTCAGGAGCCCCTCATCCGCGCCGCGATCCAACAATTGGCGCGCTTGTTTGGGCCGGAGGCCGCTCTACCCCGCGCCACGATTCTGAAGGATTGGACCGCAGATGAGCGGACCTCAACACCTGCAGATGGCTCTGCTTCCGGCCACCCGTCATCCGGTAGGGTGGACTGGGTTAGGGGGCCATGGGCAGAGCGATTGATATTGGCTGCAAGTGAAACCAGCTCAACCGAGCCGGGATATCTGTCGGGTGCTGTAGAGGCGTCAAGGCGGGCTGCTAGTCGTGTCTCAATGGCTACCCTGGTGGCATGACGCGTGCCCTTTGGTCAGCCAGCGGGGTTGCCTGACTGACCAGGCTTGAAGCGACCCTGCTTTGGGGTCGTAGTTTCAGTCCCGCAAATACCCTCTTCGAGATATTCAACCCCGGCTGTGGAAGCTTTGCGTTTAGCAAGTGGCGGTTAACCGCTTTGTCAGCGCCCGGCCCTCTCGTTCGACTGCAGACCAGAACACCCCCTCCAGAACCTCCAGTTCATCATCAGTCAGGGAGTGGACATCAAACGCCCCAGTGACCTGCTGTTGTATCGCGCCGCCCTCTGGACCGCTGTGTTGCAGCCTCTGGCTGTCATGCCAGCCACTGGCCGCGCGGGACCGGTTCTTGAGCCCCAACGTCACGACAGCAGCGTTCCCGACCTCCCCGCTGGCCAGCGCGATGGCCAACGCGGTGAGCGCACCACGCATGGCATCGGCGCGGATGGTATGGACCACCCGCGTCTCGGGTGTCAGTCTAACTGAACGCCACTGTCCTTGATAATCGGCGTCCATTTCTCCAGCTCGGCGATGGTGAAGGCTTCCAGCTTCGCGGGGGTGGTGTCTAAGGTCGGATCGAAGCCCATCTCCTCCAGCCGCTTCTTGATGGCGGGATCGGAGATCGCCTTGTTCAGCGCCGCGTTCAGCGTGTTGACGATGGCGGGCGGGGTCTTGGCCGGGGCAAACAGGCCGTTCCAGGTATAGCACTCAAATCCCTTCAGGCCTTGCTCGTCCACCGTTGGCAGGTTCGGGTAGGAGCGCAGGCGATAGAGCATGGCCGATCCCATCGGCTTCAGGGAACCGCCCTCGATATGGCCGGCGGAGGTTGCCACCGTGTCCAGGGCGAAGGCGATCTGTCCGGCCGTCAGGTCGTTGAGCAACGGACCGGAGCCGCGATAGGGCACGTGGGTGACATCCACCCCGCCCAGCTTCTTCAACCACTCGGTGCAGAGATGCAGGTTAGAGCCGATACCGGATGAACCGTAATTGTATTTGCCCGGGTTGGCCTTCAGGAGCGCCAGCATGGATTTCAGGTCGGTCGCCGGAAAATCCTTGGAGGCCACCAGGATGAACGGCGTGACCACGATCTGGCCGATTGGGGCAAAGTCCTTCACCGGGTCGTAGGCGATCTTCTTGTAGAGGCGTGGGTTCATAGTATGGGTGGACCCGGTGGCGACCAGCACGGTGTAGCCATCAGGCGGGGCCTTGGCGACGAGGTCCGTGCCGATATTGCCGCCGGCGCCGGCGCGGTTATCCACCACCATCTGCTGACCGAGGGTTTCTGACATCTTAGCCCCGATCAGGCGGCCGATCACGTCCGTGGCCCCGCCAGTGGCGAAGGGCACCACGAGGCGGATTGGCTTGGTGGGGTAAGGCGCCTGCGCGGCCGCGGTGCCGGCCAAGGCCATGCAACCTGCGAGCAGGAGAGACAAGTGGTGCAATTTCATGGACATCTTCTTTCGAGTGACTTTCGAGCCGAGGCCTTTAACATCCGGGGTTGCAACCTGCCAACTGGCAGCGTGCGCCGGAAGTGCCATACTCAGCGTCGAGGAAGCGTACGAATGGGGAGGCCGCCATAAACCACGCCTTCATCGCCCAGCCGCCATGCCCGCCCGTGACCGGGCCATCCGCCTGGCGCGGGCCAGACCTGGCAGCCCGGCCAGCGGAATGGATCCATGAATTCAACGCGACCGAGCTGGCAGAAATCGCTGCCGCTTGCGCGCCGCATCTGGCGCGCGGGGCGGACATGGCGACACTGGGGCGGGCGGATTTTCCCCTACCGCGCCTGGCCCCGGTGCTAGACCGGCTGCGCGAGAAGGTTCTGAACGGGCGCGGCTTCGTGCTGTTACGCGGGCTGCCAGTAGCGGGCCGGCCCATCGCAGAGCCAGCTATGGCTTATTGGGCGCTGGGGGGGCATTTCGGCAATCCCCGCTCACAAAACGCCAAAGGGCATTTGCTGGGGCATGTGCGGGATCTCGGCCTGTCGTCCAAAGACCCCAATGTGCGCATCTACCAGACCACGGAGCGGCAGAATTTTCACACTGATTCTTGCGACATCGTCGCGCTGCTATGTTTGAAAACCGCAAAATCCGGCGGGCTTTCCTCCCTCACCAGTTCGATGAGCGTCTATAACGAGATGGCCCGCGCGCGGCCCGATCTCGCCGCGAGACTGTTTCGTGTTCTGCCAACGGATCGGCGTGGGGAAGTGCCGCTCGGGAAGAATCCGTGGTTCGAAACCCCAATCTACAGTGATTACGCGGGCTATCTCTCCGCCATCTACGCGCCGCACTATGTGCGGTCCTCGCAACGCTTCCCGGAGGCGCCGCGTCTGGAGCCGATCGATTACGAGGCGCTGGATCATTTCGACCGCCTGGCCGAAAGCCCAGAGCTGCGCCTGGACATGGAATTTTGCCCCGGAGATATGCAATTCGTGCACAACCACACCATCCTGCACGACCGCACAGCTTTCGAGGACTGGCCGGAGCCGGAGCGCAAGCGCCATTTGTTGCGGCTATGGCTGGCGGCGCCGGGGGGGCGGCCGCTGCCGGCGCATTACGCGCAGCGTTATGGCAGCATCGAGATCGGCAATCGCGGCGGCATCATTTGCGAGGGCACCCGGCTGCACGCCCCGCTGGAACCAGTGTGATGGCGCGCCTAGAAGGCAAGGTCGCGCTAATCACCGGCGCCGGCACCGGCATCGGGCGGGCCACGGCGCGGGCTATGGCTGCGGCCGGAGCTTCGGTGGTGGTGGCGGAACTCAACGCCGCGTCCGGCGAGCAAACCGCACAGATCGTGACCCAGGCGGGAGGGCGCTGCATCGCTATTCCCACTGATGTGACGCAGGAAGACAGCGTGCGCGCAGCGGTGGATGCCTGCTTGCGCGAATTCGGTGCCCTTCACATCCTGCACAACAACGCCGGCGGCTCCACCCCAGCCGACAGCGCCGTGACGGACGTTCCCATCGAGGAATTTTGGCGTGCCATCCGCCTGGATTTGTTCGGCACCTTCCTCGGCTGCCGCTTCGGCATTCCCGCCATCGCCGCAGCTGGCGGCGGCGCGGTCATCAACATGGCCTCTAATGTCGCGCTGATGGGCATTGCGGGGCGCGCCGGCTACACGGCCGCGAAAGGCGGTATCGCCGCGCTCACCCGCGCCATGGCGGTGGACCACGCGGCACAAAACATCCGCGTCAACGCCATCGCCCCGGCGGCGACAATGACGGACCGCGTGCGCGCCCGCTTCGAGGCCGGCGTGCCCCGCATTACCAAGATGGCCGCATCCCAGTTGCTCGGCTTGATCGAGCCGGACGACATCGCCAACATGGCCGTCTTCCTCGCCTCGGAAGAAGCCCGCAAGATCACTGGCCAAGTCTATCCGGTGGATAGCGGCATCACGATTTCCTGACGCTTCCGTTCCTGACAGTCCGGACGTCCCCTTCGTCAACGGAGATGCCCACGTGCCGGCGATAACGCGACTGCCCAACCCCACGCATATCCTGATCGGCGCGGCAGTGATGATGAGCCTGGCCATGGGCATGCGCCAATGCCTGGGCCTGTTCCTACCGGCGATGACGCGCGACCTTGGCATTAGCGCATCCGACTTTACCTTTGCCATCGCTGTGCAGAACGTGGTGTGGGGATTATGCCAGGCGCCGCTGGGGGCCCTGGCGGATCGTCTTGGAATACGTCCGGTCCTGCTGGGCGGAGTTTTCACCTATATCCTGGCCAGCATTGTCATGATGCTGGCTACTGGCATCGCCGGGCTCACGCTGTCCGGCGCGCTCATCGGAGTTTCGGTGGCGTGCACGGGTTCCTCCATCGCCATGACAGCAACGGCGCGTGCAGCCGATCCAGCCCGACGCAGCCTAATGCTGGGAATTGTTGGGGCGTTTTCATCTGTCGGCATGCTGGTGCTGGCGCCGCTGCTGCAGGCGTTGCTGGACAATTGGGACTGGCGCGTTGCCGCCGGGCTTCTGGTAGTGCTCAGCATAGCGATGCTGCCGGCGGCGCTGGCCACGGGCCGGGTGGACCGCGTGCCGCAGCCGGCACACGAGCGGGCGGGATTTCGGGAGGTGGTGGGCATCGCGCTGAGTAATCGGCGCTTCGTCGTGTTGTGCTGCACCTATTTCGTCTGCGGCCTGCAATTGATTTTCCTGAGCACGCATCTGCCAAACTACCTAGCCTTATGCGGGCAAGACCCGATGCTGGGTGCCACAGCGCTTGCCATCATCGGCGGGGTCAATATCCTGGGGTCCTGGAGCGCCGGGTGGCTGGGCGGGCATTATCCAAAGCATCTTCTTCTCGGTTTGCTTTACCTCGCCCGATCGGCGGTGATCACTGCCTATTTCATCGTGCCGCCGACACCGACCAGCACGATCGTGTTCGCCGCAGTAATGGGCATGGTCTGGCTCGGTGTCATTCCGCTGGTTTCCGGCTATATCGCGGAATTGTTTGGCACTCGTTACATGGCGACCATCCTGGGCCTCGCCTTTGTCATCCACCAAGCGGGCTCGGTCACTGGCGCACTCGGAGGGGGCATCGTCTTAGATCTGTTCGGTTCATACGATATCGCCTGGCGGGTGGGGGTGATGATCGGCGTGGTGGCCGGGATTGTGCAGATTGCCTTTGGCGGCCCGGCCCGGCCGGGGATGCGTCCGGCTTTCGCATCAGGTTGAGCCAGTTGGTGCCCGCCGGGGAAGTCGAACCCCACGCCATAGGGCCGCGGATTAAAAGTCCGCGACGTCTACCATTCCGTCAGGCGAGCGTCGCGGCAGCGTGCCGCTTTGCCGGGGCGATCCGATGCCACGGTTGCGGGACGGATTGATACAGAATTTGCCGTTTTCACAATAGACCAGCAATCGCGGGGGACGCGGGACCATGACCAATTTTGTTCTTGTCCACGGCTCCTACCAGGGCGGATGGATCTGGCAGCGTGTCGCATCCCGCCTGCGCGCGGCTGGACACACGGTCTACGCCCCCACGCTGGATGGCTGCGGCGACCGCAGGCGCGGGCTGCGCGCGGGAATCGATACGACCACGATGGGCGATGAGATTGCCGAGCTGCTCTTCTTTGAGGATTTGCGTGACGTTGTTCTTGTGGGCACCTCCTCGGGTGGCATGGTCGCCTGCCGGGCGGCCGAACAGATGCGGGACCGCGTGGCCAGGATTGTGCTGGTGGATGCGCTCGCTCTGTTTCCCGGAGAACGCACGCGCGACATCGTCAACCGCGGCGCGCCCGCACCCTTCGGCCCGGCTTTCGCCCCCGCACGGGATGACGCGGCAAAAGCCCTGTTCGCGGATCTGGACCCCGAAACCCTGGCCTGGGTGCTGGACCGCTACACCCCGCACCCGGTTGGCTGTTCCATGACGCCCGTGCAATTGCGGGATTTCTGGGATTTGTCCTGGAATGCCACCGTGATCTGGTGCCGCCAGGCGGAAAACCCCGGTGAGGCACATCAGCGCCGCGCCTCCACCCGGCTAAAGGCAAAATGGTTGGAATTAGATACGGGGCATTACCCGATGCTGACGATGCCGGACCCGCTGGCCGAGATTCTGATGGAGAGCTGATCGAGGAGCAGGGGGCGCTGCCTCTCCCGGGCGTGATTTGCCCACCACTTTTAACATGGCGCCGTGCTCATGCCGTGTTCACGGCACAGCTCAGCGGCACACCACCGTCCGCCGAGCGAAGGGTCAATAGGATCTGCAGGTAGTTGTACCTGCTAATCTTCATGCAAAATCCCCTCATGCATCGTGCCGAGAAAATCCTATTTATGCAGCTCTTAGATTCGGGGGGATTACCCCCGGGGTCAGCCTGATCTGCGGCCTTCACCGGACGCCTAAGCGCGCGCCCCTTCCGCGACTTTTCAAACGGCATCTAAGATGGCATCGTCACGATTATTGAAAGGATTTCCCATGCCCAAAGGTTATATGATAAGCGCCCACCGCAGCACCGCTAACCCCGAAAAAGCCACCGCTTATCGGGCGCTGGCTATCCCGGCGCTTGAAGCGGCAGGAGGCACATTCCTTGCCGCTGGTGGCCGTGTGGTCGCCAAGGAAAACGGTCGAGAAGAGCGCACCATCTTGATTGAATTCGAAAGCTTTAAGGCGGCTGTCGCGGCCTATGAAAGTGACGCTTATAAAGCTGCGCTCGCTGCGTTAGATGGCGGAGCAGACAGAGACATCAGACTGTTTGAAGGCGTTTAAGCGCACACCCTGTATTGTTTCCTCAAATCTACGGGATGAGATAGAGGCTACCGCCGCCGCGACCAGATTCCAGTTGGTCATGGGCGGTATCAGCATTCTCAAGGCTAATACCCTGTAGGTCGGGTAAAACAAACAATCCTTTATGAAAGGCATCGCGCAAAATGTCGACGATTTTGGTCCCGAGCGCCTCCATTAGGATGATCCGAAAAGTCCCGACGACCGTATTAGGGCGAAACTATCTAGATATATGAACAGCAGGAGGATGCGGTGAATCGTTTTACCCCTCTCAGACGCCATACGGCTCGGTTGCAGCTGGCTGAAAGCCGTATTTGGGAAAGTCCGCAGGCCAAGAGGAACACTATCGCCCGCTTCGTAGGTGTCCTGGAACTCATGGCAGCCAGATTTCTACTCAGCGTGTTTTCCCAGGGCCCCCGCCTAACACATGTTTCGGCTGTGGCGTGGCGCGGCCGGCACGCCACTCTGAGGGCGCGCTGAGCCGCGCGGTATGGCCACCGGTCAGTACAGCAGGCCCCAGACCCTTGTCGTTGGCACGACCGGCCGCATTGGTTCGACGCTGTGCAGAACGCTTGCCGCCGACGGCATTCCGCTCTCGCTCATTGCTCGTGAATTTGCCGTATTGGAGGAGGCTCGACAGGTGATCGGTGGCGATGGTGGGCTGTCCAGCGCGCAGAGGAAGTCGACCTAAAATGCCTTCACTGCGCATCGTTTTTGTGATTCTGCTGGCGGCCGTCGGGCTTTCCGCAACTGCCGGAGCCCTCACGGCGCCGTTCGATCCGCTCGCCATCTACGGCCCCGCTCACCGTTTTCAGGTGCTGCGTGATGGTGCTCCGGTTGGCTTCCTCGAAGTGCAATTCATGCCCGATGGCGTCGGGGGCTGGACGGTGTATTCGCAGCTCGATCTCCGCGTTCGGCTGCTTGGTTTAACGATTTACCGGCTGGACTACCGCTCGCATGCCGTTTGGAACGCCGGCGGTTTGCAAAACCTTGCCGTCACAGTCACCGAGAACGACCGCCAGCGTGAGATCACGATGCGCCGCCAGGGCAACGAACTGGCGATCGACGGACCGGCCGGTGCTTTCCACGCTTCAGCACAGCTGTTTCCGACCGATCACTGGCATCCCGGCGTGCTCTCCGAAAGCCGCGTTCTCAACACGCTCACTGGTCGCATCGCCGCTGTCAGCATCACGCCCGGCGAGTGGCAGCGGCTCGCCACGACGAGCGGCACCATCGAGGCCCGGCCTTACGTTTATTCGGGCGAGGTAGAAGCCGAGGTCTGGTACGATGGCCGCGGCCGCTGGGTCGCCATGCGCTTTCGCGGCACCGACGGCTCAAAGATCCAATACGTGTGTGAAACCTGCGGCTGCGAAGTCTGTTATGCGTCGCCCGCGCCGAGCGCCGCGCCGGCGGCCGTCCGATGACGGCCGCCCTTTTCGCCCGCCCCGGCGCGGCATGGGTCACAGGTGGCGGCCAGGGTATCGGCCGTGCATTGGCGATCCATCTGGCGTCTATGGGCTGGAAGGTCGCCATCAGCGCGCGCACAAAGGAAGATCTCGATGCGGTCGCGGCTGAAGCTATTGAGTTTACCGGACGCATCCTCCCAATGCCGCTCGATATTACCTGCGAAGCAGACGTTCTCGAAGCCGTCTCCAAGATCGAAAGCGCACTGGGACCGCTTGATCTCGCGGTACTTAACGCCGGCACGCACCGGCCGGTCACGCTCGGAAATTTCTCATCAGCGCCCTTTCGACAGCTGGTGGAGGTCAACCTGATGGGAACAGTGCATGGCCTGGCAGCGCTGCTGCCGCGTTTCAGAGAACGCCGGGCCGGCCACGTCGCCGTCGTCGCCTCGCTTGCCGGCTACCGCGGCCTGCCGACCGCCGCCGCCTACGGTGCCAGCAAGGCGGCGCTCATCGCGCTCTGCGAATCCCTAAAGCCGGAGTGCGATGCACATGGAATTGGCCTTTCTCTGATCAATCCGGGCTTCGTCAAAACGCCGCTCACCGACCGCAACGACTTTTCGATGCCGTTCCTCGTTTCGGCCGACGATGCCGCAAAGGCCATCGTCCGGGGCCTCCGTAATGGGGCTTTCGAGATCGCGTTCCCGTGGCGCTTCGCCTTGCTGATGAAATTTCTCCGCATTTTGCCGGATGGGCTGTTCTTCCGGATCGCCGGGCGGATGCGGCCATGAGCCGCGCCGCGCTCGACCGTTACCTCGACTGGCTCCAGGCGCTCGATGCCGTATCGCTCGGCGAGATCACGCGCCATTGCGCCGAAGGCGTACGCTTTTGCGACCCGTTCCATAACGTCGTCGGGAGCGACGCCTATGCCCGCGTGTTAGCGCAGGCGCTTCGCGATGTGAAGAATCTCGAATTCCGTGTCGAACAGGTGTCCGAAACAGCCGACGGTGCACTTTTGGCTTGGACCTTCTCCGGCTCGCTACCGGGTGGTAGGCGCGCCTTCCGCGGCATGAGCGTCGTGCGGCTTGATGCCGCGGGTAAAGTCTGCGAGCACCGGGATTACTGGGATTCAGCCGAGGTGTTCAAAGGCATACCGCTTATCGGTCGGCTGCTCGGCTGGACGAAACGCCGGGTAGCGGCGCGTTCAGAGTACCCTTGATGGCCGCGTCGGGTTTCAGGAACATCAGCGTCACGGTTCCAATGTCGAAGCCCCACTTGGAAATACGCGCGCGGTTCATTAGTACGCCGTCTGGTTGCAGGAACATCCAGTCGTCGAAAGCGACGCGCCAGGTGCCGTTGCCGACCTTGAGATTCATGTTGTAGGTCCAGTGAAGGGCGTTGCCGCGGGCGTCACCGCGCGCCGCGCCGATCACGTCGTCGGCACGACCTTCGTAAGAACCCGGCGCGGTACGCACAATGGTCCATACCCGGCGGTCACGCTCGCCGTCGGCATAGTGGAAGCGCTCATCCAGAACCAGCGTGTCGTCCGTCACCTGGCCGTCGATCTCGACCGTAAACTGCCGGCGCACAGTGCCGAAGCGATCCTCAAACAGCCCGTAGCCCATGGTTCGCCCGGCGAAATATTCCTCTATCGCGAGGCTGGGGGTGCGACCTGCAAAATCGTCGATCTTCATTCCGCCGCATCCCGTAAGAAAGGCGAGCGCCGCCAACGCGGCTCCGGAGCGCGTCAGGCGCCGCGTTCGGGCGGTTCGGCCAGGCCCCTGGCGGCCAGCCTGCGTCGGATCGCAAGATGACGGCGAGCGGTGATCGGATGGCGCCAGACTATAAAAGTTGCACATACCTTTATTACGAGCGGCACCCACGCATAGATCACCGCCAGCGCCCAAAGACCTGGTTCCGTCGGCGCATTTAGATCAAAGCCGGCAAAGTCGAGGGCGGGAAGCGCCAGGCCGACAGCGGCGGCAAGCGACAGTTTCGTCGCCATGCCCCACAAAGCAAAGAACAGCCCGGCGCGCCGTTCGCCGGTGAGCAGCGTGTCGAGGTCGATCACATCGGCCTGCAATGCCGGCGGCAGGACAAGATCGGCGCCCAGCGCCGCGCCAGTCACCAGACAGACCACGAAAAAAGCGGCGATGCCGCCTTCAGGAATGAACGGCACCCACACGAAGGCTGCGCACGCGGCGAGCATAGCAGTGCACCACGCCTGGTGCTTACCGATGCGGCGGCTTAAGGCAAGCCAAAACGGCACGGCGACAACACCGGCCAGAAAGTAAGCGAGGACCAGTGCACCCGTCGCGTCGGCGTCGGCTTTCAGGCCATGCTTCAGATAGAGCGGCAGGAGCGCTGCCGGAATGCCGTTGGCTAGGCCGTTCAGAAGCCAGGCGCCGGCAAGCCGCAGGAACGGCCCATTGGCGAGAAACGCGCACCACTGCCAGACGCGCGGGCTCGCGTTTGCGGCAAGCGCGGTTATCATGGTGGTCGCTGCGGGCGAGGATGGGCTGGCCTCTGGCTCGCGCACGAACGCCAGCAGGGCGGCCAGCGTCGGTGCGCCGGCGACGATGGCCAGCCAGCCGATGAGCGCAAGGGCGTCCGCCTCACCCACGCCGGCCCGGGCCGCCAGCGCCGGCGTGGCGCCGGCGATGACGATGCCGGCCAGCATGGCCGCTTCGCGCGCCGCCGTGATGCGCGCCCGCGCGTGATAGCCTTGGGTCATCTCCGCGCCCCACGCCGCGTAGGGGATCGAAATGAGCGTCCAGCCGAGATAGAGCAGAGAGCTCCACGCCAGCAAGTAAAGCCCGCCGGCGCTGTCCGGCGGGTTGAGCAACCGGACGAGCGCCACGGCGGCCAGCACAGCACCGGCCGCCATCCATGGCTTACGTCGCCCAAAGCGGGTGCGCCAGCGGTCGCTGATGACGCCCACCAGCGGGTCGGTGAAGACGTCAAGGCTGCGCGCCGCGAACAAGATGGCCCCAGTGGCAGCAAGGCCGAGGCCGGCCGTCTCGGCGTAGAACGTAGGCAGGTATACGTAGACCGGCAGCGTCGGCATGGCGAGCGCGACGCCCGGCAGCGCGTAGAGTGTTACGCGCCAGCGCGTGGGCGTGCTCACGGGCGGGCTAGGTGGAACTGCTGAATGTCAAGAGTACCTGCGCGGAAGCCACCCTCGCAATAACCGAGATAGAACTCCCACAACCGGCGGAAGCGCGCATCGAAGCCGAGCGCCCCCAGCTCGCGGGCTCGCGCGCGGAACGCCTGCGCCCAGTGCGCCAGCGTCGTCGCGTAGCCGGCGCCAAAGCGTTCGGTCCGCTCAAGCAGAAGGCCGGCCTGATTCGTGGCCTCGGCGAACGCCGGTTCCGAAGGCAGCAGGCCGCCAGGAAAAATGTGTTTCTGGATGAAGTCGGTGCTCCGCCGGTAGTGCGCGAATCGGTCTTCGGCGATGGTGATTGTCTGCACGATGGCGCGGCCGCCCGCCTTCAGCCGATCGCGTACGGCAGCAAAATACTGCGGCCAGTTTTCTTCGCCGACCGCTTCGAACATCTCGATCGAGACGATGCAGTCGAACGTACCTCGCACGTCACGGTAATCTTCGAGGCGCAAGTCCGCGTTGGGGGCAAGGCCGGCCGCTTCGATGCGCGTCTGCGCATACGCCAGTTGTGCCGGCGAAAGCGTCAGACCCGTCACGTGGGCGCCGTGGCGCGCCGCGGCTTCGGCAAAGCCGCCCCAGCCGCAGCCGATCTCCAGAACCGACTGACCGGGCGCCAGATTGAGATCAGTGATTAAACGGCGGTATTTCTCGTGCTGTGCCTCAGCCAAGCTTAGGCTTGGCCGGTCGAAGCGGGCGGCGGAATAGGTGAGGGTTTCGTCGAGCCAGAGCGCATAGAAATCGTTGCCAAGATCGTAGTGGGCCTGGATGTTACGCCGGCTGCCGGCGCGCGTGTTGGCTTGCGCCAGATGGCACAGGCGGTGCCACAGCCGCCACGGGCCGCGCGCGTCGGCCATCCGGGCGACAGCTTCACGATTCCGTGCCGCAAGCTCGATCAGGGCAGCCACGTCGCCGCTATCCCAGTCGCCGTCGCGGTAGCTTTCGCCAAGCCCGATGTCACCTTCGAGCAGAATGCGCCGGACAGCGCGCGCGCGGTGGACGCGCATGTCGGCCACCGGGCCCGGCAGGGGTGCGGCGATGCGCACCGACGCACCGCTTGCGAAGTGAAGGGTCAGCATTCCGCACTCGAGCGATCGCGCCGCCGCGATTAGCGGGGTGGCCCACCAGGGCGTGCCGGGGACGGCGGTTTCAAGGGCTGTGGTTGCGGCGTCGGTCACGGGCTCAAACCTTTGTCGATGAAGAAGACGAGGGATGGCGGCGCGCAACAGTTTCATCGCTGCGCCGGGGTCGCGGTTGTAGCGGTACGCCCTTGAACCACAGGCGGAGCGCTTCCCAATGGATGCCAGAGATCACCTTGAGCGTCATCAGCGGCTGGCGCAGCGCCAAGCGCAGCACCATTGCGTTTACGAAGGGCCGGCGGTTGCCGGCGAACGCTGCTGTCAGCAGCGTTCCTTCGCCGTCGCTGTAGCCAATGGCTACGGCGACCGTTTTGCCCGGAAGGCGCACGCGAAAACGGTAATGCCCTTCAACAGCCATGAATGGCGAAACGTAGAACGTCTTGGCGCAGACTTGGCGGATATCACCGTCGCCGCTAGCCCCGGCATCGCCGACCGCAAGCACGTAGGCGTGGCGCTCACCGAAGGTGTTGCTCACCTCGTAGATCAGCGCCGCCAGCGTGCCGTCGGGTTTGTGGCAGAAGAAGACCGAAAGCGGATTGAACACGTAGCCCCAGAGGCGTGGATAGCACAGCACGCGAACGGCGCCGGGCTCGCCCAGAATGCCGGCACGCCTGAGCTCGCCGGCAACCCAGGCGCGAAGCATCGTTCCGTCGCCCGGGCCATGGTCGGCATCGTGGAAGCTGACCGGCGCGAAGCGATTGTGGCCGAAGAAGCGGACCTCGCGGTCCAGCGTTGCAAGTTCGTCCAGGTCAATCAGCGCCGAGACCACGCCATAGCGCAGGCGGTGGCGCCTCGGCCGGAGGCGACTGTGCACTACGGTACCCGGATAGAAGGCCGATTGCAGCGAACTCGGTGCCGTCATTGCACGGCCGCCAGCGGTTCCGGACCCGCGTGGATGCGGCCCGATTCATTCGCTACCAACCACGGTCGGCGCGCACCGCCGGCGGCTTCGCCGGCCGCCAGACCAGATTGCAGAGCGTCTTCGTGGAAGCCGGCGCCCCAGTAGCTGCCACAGAACCAGGTATGGCGGCGGCCCTGCACTTGCCACAGACGACGCTGCTCGGCGACAGCTCCGGCATCGAACAGTGGATGGTGGTAGCGAAAGCGGCCGAGCACGGTGCTTTCGGTCGGCGGGCGCAGCGGGTTGAGGGTCACGAACAGCGGCCGCACCTCCGGCAGTCGTTGCAGGCGGTTCATCCAATACGTCACGCTGACGCGCGCATTCTCGTTCTGCTGCGGCTGGGAGAAAGCGTTCCAGCTAGACCATACACGTCGGCGCTTCGGCATTAGGGCGGGATCGCTGTGCAGCACGGCGTCGTTCGCCTGGTAGCGGAAGGCGCCCAGCACTCTCCGTTCATCGGCTGTGGCGTCGGCTAGAATCGCCAGGGCCTCGTCAGCATGGGCGGCAATCACGACGCGGTCGAACGCGAGGCTTTCGCCTGGCACAGTGACAATGACGCCGTTCTCGGTGCGGCGCACCGCGCATATCGGCACGCCCGTCCGGAAGTTCGCGCCCGAGGTTTTGCACAGGCGTTCCACGTAAGAGCAGCTGCCGTTCGTCACCGTCCGCCATGCGGGGCGGCCGCTGATCTGCAGCAGGCCGTGGTTGTCGAGAAAACGGATCAGCTCAGCTGCCGGGTGGACGAGCATGTCGCCCACGCTGGCCGACCAGATGGCGGCGCCCATGGGCAGCAGATGGTCGCGCACGAAAGCGTCCGAATAGCCACCGCGCTTCAGATAGTCGCCGATGCTCTGCGTTTGGTCGGCGTCGTCCGCCAGAAGCCTGGGCGCTTCGCGGTAGAAGCGGAGAACGTCCCGCATCATGCGCCAGAATCGCGGCCGCACTAGGTTTCGGCGCTGGGCGAGCAGCCCGCCGATGTCACTGCCCGAATATTCGAACGCGCCGCCGTCGGCCGACACGGCGAACGACATGTCGCTCGGCTGGGTGGCAACGTTGAGATGCTGAAACAGCGCCGTTAGGTTTGGGTAGGCCGGTTCGTTATAGACGATGAATCCAGTGTCGACCGCCACGGGCCCGCCCGGTCCAGGCACCATCACCGTGTTGCTGTGCCCGCCCCGCCTGGGCTCGCGCTCGAACACGGTCACTTCGTGGCGCTGGCCGAGCAGCCACGCTGCACTCAGCCCGGCAATGCCGCTGCCGATCACGGCTATCTTTAGGCCGCGTTGCGTTCTCGGTTGCGTAACAGATTCCATCTTGCCGAACGTCCTCCCCCTGCGCGAACGCTCTATACTCGTTTTACGGGGTGGCCTGGCGGCTGGATCACGCCCGTTTCGCCCTGTGCGCCAAAAAATCGCCGGGCGGCGAATGATCCAGATGGGGACACGACCCGTAATCGCTCAGATGATGGAGCAGGTTATGCTGGAACATGTTATGTTGGAGTATGCAATCCGACCTGGCATTCCGCTGGTGCTGCTGCCCCGCTTCGCGCGGGTGGTGTCGTTCCCCCGGTGTAAATCCGGCAATGCCGTCTTGAGCGAGGCTACAGGCAGCGCTCCCGCCGCAACGGCAGCCCCGGGCCCCGAAGACTGGCTCCGCGCTATCGCCGAGCGCGAGGATAAAGCAGCATTCGCCTCGCTGTTCAGGGCGTTCGCGCCGCGCATCAAGGGCTACATGATCCGCCTCGGCTGTCCGGCGGCGCAAGCCGAAGACCTAGTGCAGGAAACATTCGTTGGGGTGTGGCGCAAGGCGCGGCTTTACGATCCAACTAAGGCGGCGGCAGCAACCTGGATCTTCACCGTCGCGCGGAACTTACGGATCGACCTGCTGCGCCGCGAATGTCGGCCCGAGATCGATCCCGACGATCCGGCCTTTGTGGGCGATGCGGCCCCAATGCCTGACGCCGAGCTTTCCAGCAAGCAGCAGGCGGCGCTGGTGCAAGTAGCGCTCGCCGCCCTGCCAGCCGAGCAGGTGCGCGTCGTTGAGCTGTCATTTTTCGTCGGCAAGGCGCACGGCGCCATCGCCGAGGAATTGGATATTCCGCTTGGAACAGTGAAGTCGCGGCTCCGGCTGGCGTTTCGCCGCATCCGCAGCGAGCTCGAGGGAAATTTATGACGATCCAGCACCATCTCGGCGACGATCTACTCGCCTCCTATGCCGCCGGCGAGACCGACGAAGCGACCGGCCTTCTGGTGGCGACCCACCTGGCGCTGTGCCCGGCGTGCCGCGCGGGCGTCGCGGCGTTCGAGGCGATGGGCGGCGCGATCATGGCAGGGAGTGAACCGGCAGATTTAAACGATGGCGCATTTGCTGCGCTCGAGGCACGGCTTTGTCGAGCGGAGCCCAGATCTTCCATGCCACCGGCATGGCCAGCGTCTGCTGTCGCGCCGGCCGTACCGTCTGCTGTAGCGCCGACCATCCCACAGCCGCTCCGCTCCTATCTCGCGGGGCCGCTCGACCGTCTCCGGTGGCAGCGTGTCGGGCCGGGCGTGCGCCGCGTGCCAATTACTGTGGGCGGCGGCGCCACGGCCCGTCTGCTTGAATTAGCGCCCGGCCTCAAGCTACCGCGACACGGCCATGCGGCGTCGGAACTCACGCTGGTGCTGTCCGGCAGTTACTCGGACGAAAGCGGGTGCTTCGCGCGCGGCGACGTAGAAGAGGCGACACCCGAAGACGTGCACCGTCCCGTCGCCGATCCGGACGGGCCCTGCCTCTGCCTCGTCGTTACCACCGGCTCGGTCCGCTTCACCGGGCTTACAGCCCGGCTTCTCCAGCCCTTCATCCGCCTTTAGCGCTTTTCGGGCGGTGCGTCTGAAAAAGCATCGCCGCAAATGAGACCCTTGCAGAGCTCTTCTGCGGCGGCATTCAGACTGCCCCGCCGGAGCAGTGAAGTATGGAGCCCGGGTGGGCTGTGCGCGGCCTTCCTGAACCGTTTCGAGAGCGGTTCGGCGGTCAGCTGCCTCGGATCATCGAAAAGAACTCCTGGCGGGTACGCGGGTCGTCGCGGAACGCGCCCAACAGCGTGCTGGTCGACATAGTCACGCCCGGCTTGTGCACGCCACGCATCGCCATGCACTGATGCTCGGACTCCACCATAACGGCAACGCCGCGCGGCTCCAGCACATGCCGAATCGTGTTGGCCACCTGCACCGTCAGTTTCTCCTGGATTTGCAGGCGCCTTGCGTAAACCTCGAACACCCGGGCAAGCTTGCTGATACCGACCACCCGGCGGTGCGGCAGATAGGCGATGTGCGCGCGGCCGATAAACGGTACCATGTGGTGCTCGCAATGGCTGGCGAACGGAATGTTGCGCAGCAACACCATTTCGTCATAGCCATCGGTTTCCTCGAAGGTGCGTTCCAGCAGCGCGACCGGATCGGCGAAGTATCCTGCGAAGAATTCGTCGAACGCGCGAACCACGCGCGCGGGTGTGTCCAGCAGGCCCTCGCGGGCGGGGTCATCGCCAGAATAGGCGATCAGCGTGCGTACGGCGGCTTCGGCTGCCGCTCGTTCGGGGCGGTTCCCGGCCGCGGCGTGCCGTTTTACCCCGGACGCCTCGGCAATCTGTAAAGTCGCTAATGACATGAAATCCCCTTCGGTTCGGTCTCCAGCCGCGGCCCCAGACCAGAGCCTCAGTTCCGTCATCATTACGTGGGGCGGCGGCGCCCGGATCATCGACAATTTAAAAAAAACTTCCTCCAGCCAGGACGACGGACGTTCGATCGTCAGTATTTGCTCCGGTGACGATCGGGCCTCGTCGTCGGCGACCTCGTATTGTCGCGAGACATTGCCGGCTGTGCCGAGGGCCCTCCTAAAAAATCGTTCGATCGCTCCATCAAGCCTTTGTCCACGCTGAAATCAGGCCCCAGATGGTCGTCGAGAAAAACTCTCGATACCGTCATGGCTGCGACAATCTATACCTCTCGATCAATTCGGGCGGCGCAGCGCCGCAGCGCGGCAGCGCTCCGAGCAGTATTCCACGTTCGCCTAGTCGCGCGCCCGTTTCTTGCTCCAGGCAAAAGGTCAGCGACAAACGACACATGTCTCCATGGTCACTCATCCTCGCGACACATTCGAGACATGCGATCACCAGGGCACAGGCTCGCCTACATAATTAGCCTACTCATCGGTAATCACCGATCAAGGCCAAATTTCTCTGTGTCAAAAACTTTAAGTAACGCTGACCGTCCATCAGAGCTATTCATCGGCACTTCAAACGCTAGAATCCCCACCTTGCTGTCTGAGTGGGACCCGGCACCTAAACCCATCAGGACTTGTAACGGCGCAATCAGTAATCATCCCGACTTCAAGACTGATCTTTTCCCTTTCGGTCAGACCGGCCACCAAAAATCTCAGGCTTCGTAGTAGCTGCGGTCCAAGTCGCTACCGTGATTGCCGCAGCCCCAATCAGAACAGCATGCCCAACGATGCTAGCATTCATATACGTATAACTACCCGCCGCTAGCGCGAAACTTACTGCCCACATAAAGCCTAGAATCTGTAAAACAACATGTCGGATGGAAACATCAGGAATGTGCCGAAGAGGGCTAACTTCATGGTTGAATACAAAGTTCCAACTATACACGATAAATTTCTGGACGGGGGTAAACATGCGTATCTGCTCCAGCTAGGTTGCGTTTCGAATACGGCGAGATCGACCATATGGATCACGTCATACGCCGGTTACGAATTATTGACTACCTCAATCGCCACCTCGTTACGCCGGAACCAGGGAAGCGTCCAAGGAGGATCATAGAAGAAGGTCCGTGCTGATACTCCGGTATCGAGATTTCGGGCTTTGAGTGTTGCGCGGAGCTGCTCCACTCTCGCGGATACGAGCTGCTGATTGCGGGATCCGGAAAAAATCAGTACGGCGAAGCGTTGCTTGGGCATCACCACCAAGCGCAGCCGATCGTCTGTGGGTTTGGGTGCCGATTCAGGCGTAAACCGCCTCGGGAGGAAGAACCTCATGGTCATAGTATCAGTTTCGCCTATCTGGCTCTCGACCGGTGCCGTCATCTCGATGCGCTGGGAAGCGCTGGTTCTTTCAACTGGCGCCGTCATCGCGATCTGAGCTTTCGCCTGATTGGCCCCTGAGATGTAGTCAAACAAGATGCGGAACGCGGCGTTCCGACCATCATCGGAATCGTCAGCTTTGACCGTGGCCTCCACAGCGAGGCGCTCAGCGTACTGCCTAATCTCGATACCGCCCGACAGAGAAGCAACTACCTCGTACAGAGGCTGTTCGATACCTCTCTGGATGCCGACCATGGAGCAGCCGACAAGATACAGGGGCAGCAGAGTGGTCAGAAATTGTTTCATGCCCTGTTGTACGTAAGAAATGATGCGCTGGATCAGTTGACTAGCCCGCACGGAGCGGTTTGGGACGATTTGGTTGTTCTTTGGCGGCCGACGGAGCGTCGCAGCCGGCGTCCTTTCTCATGATGAGTGGGCGCTTCCAGAGAACGTTGAATTTCAGGTATCCCCCCCCCCCCCGGCCGGAAACAATACATAATACATTGATTATATAGAATTTTGTCATTTATGACTATTAATTCTACTGCCAATTATCGACCGGGTTGGCGAATTATCGCCGTATCGCCAGCGCCGGGTTTTCTACCTTCTACAAAACATATTTACTGGTCGCTGAGCAGGACATAGAGCCCCACCCCCAATCTCCCGAACTTCCGCATCATCCCTGCCAACGGCGCTGAAGAACTGCATTCTGCTCGAATTTTGTGCAGAACTTTATGCAATTGGCATTCCCAACCCGCTTTCTGTGTGGCACGCAGTTTGCCTCGACACGTTCATGAATTTGGCCTTTCCTTCCTTTCAGCGGGCTACCTTGCATGCCGCCTTTCCACGGCAGTTGCGTCACCTCCGATGCCGGGCTGTTGGCCTATCGGAAACTAGACGACGCAATCCGGCTGGCCGATCTGGCGGGCGACCCGGCCTTATTTTTCGGCTGTAGACAAGATCAGGATCGTGCTGGAGGGCCTGCGTGGCGACGACAGCATGCGGAGCTGTGCCGCAAGGAAGGGATCGCCCAGAGCCTGTATTACACTTAGTCGAAGGAGTTCTTTGGACACGGTGGCAACCTCCGCCGGCCATATCGAGGTCGACGAAGAAGCCGATAGGATCGGCCATGCTCTATCGCCTGCGCTCCTACCCGTACTGCCAGCGGTGGACGAGCAAGGCCAGATCGGCGACTTTGCCGCCTACGACAATCATCTGCGATATCACGAGAGCATCACCAATCTGACACCGGCCAATATCAACTTCGCGCGTGTCCAGACCATCCTCTTGAAAAAAGCAAGGATCAAACGACAGACCATCGAAAACCGACGCTTGAACTACCGACGTATCGCTGCATAACATCAATCAATCGATGCGCCAGAGCCTCATCTTCTAAATAAACCTGATCTCCCTCAAATTATCCGGCGCCGAATAATCGGGAGGGTGACGGTCGGTAAGCTTGCCTGCCCGCCATAGATCAGACGACCTTCCCGGTGGTGGGATCGAGCAGGTGCATGTTGTTCATGTCCGCGCAGAGGGGGAGCATTTCGTTCGGTACGGCACGGGCATTGGGGTCGATGCGGGCGCACATCGGTTCGCCACTGGTGTGGAAATGGATCATGGTTTCCATGCCCATAGGTTCCACCACGCCCACCATCGCTTCCATGCGGGCCACGCCGGGCTTAACGCGGTTTTCCGCGTTAAAGGCGGTGAGATGTTCCGGGCGCAGGCCGAAGATCATTTGCTTGTCCTTGTACGGCGCGTAGCGGGCCTGGCGGGATGGCGGAATGGCAAGGTTCGTCTTGTCGTCGATGCGCACGGTCAAGCCATCCCCGTCCTGGACGATGCCGCATGGCATGAAGTTCATCCCCGGGGAGCCGATGAAACCGGCGACGAAGCGGGTAGCGGGGTTATGGTACAGCTCCTGCGGTGGGCCAACCTGCTCGATGACGCCGTGGTTCATCACAACGACACGGTCCGCAAGCGTCATCGCCTCGATCTGGTCGTGGGTGACGTAGACGGTGGTAGTGTTGACCTTCTGGTGCACCAGCTTGATTTCAGTGCGCATCTGCACACGCAGCTTGGCGTCCAGGTTGGAGAGCGGCTCATCGAACAAGAAGACTTTCGGGTTGCGCACGATTGCGCGGCCCATGGCGACGCGCTGGCGCTGCCCGCCCGAGAGCGCCCTGGGCTTGCGATCGAGCAGTGGCATGATGTCAAGGATGCGGGCGGCCTCATCCACCCGGCGCTTGATCTCGTCCTTGGCGAATTTACGCAGCTTCAGACCGAAGGCCATGTTATCGAACACGCTCATGTGCGGATAGAGCGCGTAGTTCTGGAACACCATGGCGATGTCGCGGTCGCGCGGCGGGATGTCGTTCACCACCGTGCCGTCGATGGAGATTTCACCGGCGGTAATTTCCTCCAGCCCCGCGATCATGCGGAGCGTGGTGGATTTGCCGCAGCCGGAGGGGCCGACCAGGACGACGAATTCGTGATCCTCGATTTCCAGGTCGATGCCTTTCACTGCCTGGACGTCTCCGTCGTACATTTTCACAATCTTGCGGATCGATACTCGGGCCATGGGGCGTCTATCCCTTTGTTGCGCCGGCAGTCAGGCCAGCGATGTAGTAGTCCATGAGGAACGTGTAGATCAGAATCGGCGGCAGGGCGGCAGTTACACAGGCGGCCATGATCTTGCCCCAGGCGAAGACATCGCCTCGGATCAGTTCCGACACGATCCCGACAGTCAGCACCAGCTGGTCGCCTCTGTAAAGGAACGCTAGCGGATACAGAAACGCGCCCCAGCCCACGGTGAACGCGAAAATTGTCGCCGCGATAATGCCCGGAAAGGCCACCGGGATGAAGATTTTAAACAGGATCTGCATATAAGTCGCGCCGTCGATCAGCGCCGCCTCATCTAGTTCTTTTGGGATGGAGCCGAAATAGCCGATCATGATCCACGTGCAGAACGGTACCGCGAGGGTGGGGAACAGCAGCACCAGAACCCACGTGGTATCGATCAGGTGCATCGCGCCGACGATCTGAAACAGTGGAAGAAATAGCAGCGACGGCGGCACCAGATAAGTCAGGAACACGCCGGTCGCGATCGTTTGGCTCCCCTTGAACCCCATGCGCGAAAGGCTGAACGCCGCCAAAATCGCAATGGTCATGCTGATCATGACGGTCAGTAGCGTAACCCAGGTGGAGTTGAAGAAATACAGCGCGAATTTTGTTGTGGTCATGAGTTCGACGTAATTCGAGAGCGTCGGGCTCTGCGCGACCCAAGGGTTGCCTTTCTCCGCCGAGATCTCGGCGGAGGTCTTTAGGCTTGTCATGAGCATGTAGAAGGGCGGCAGCAAGAACATGATCACAAACACGCTCAGCGCGGTGTAGCTGCCGCGCAACGCCCACAAGTGCTGACGGTGCAGGCTACCGCCGACGGCCGCCCGGGTCTGGGTTTCATTAGCGGCGGTGGTAGCGCTCATGCCGCGATCTCCTTGTTGCGCTTGTTCACCCCACGGAGGATCAGGAAAGCGAATGTGGCCATGATCGGCAGCATGAACAGGCTGGTAGCTGCACCACGCGGGATATTACTGGACGAGATGCCGATGGTGAACGCATAGGTCGCAAACAGATGCGTGCTGTCCTGCGGCCCGCCCATTGTCAGGATGCGCACGATGTCGAAATCGGCGAACGTCACAATCATGCTATACAACACGGTGATCGCGATAATGTTCCGCATCATCGGCAGCGTCACGTAGATAAGCTTCTGCCAAGCATTGGCGCCGTCGATCGCGGCGGCTTCATACAGCTGCTCCGGTACCGATTTCAACGCCGCCAGATACATGATCATGAAGAACGGCGCGCCGAACCAGGTGTTGACGATGATCACCATGATCCGGGCGTTCCAGGTTTCGCCCAGGAAGGCAATCTTGCTGAAGCCCATCCACTCCAACGTCCAGTTTAACGCCGAGTAGGACGGATCAAGCAGCCACCACCAGGACAGGGTGGATAGCGCCAGCGGGATCACCCAAGGCACCAGCAACAGGCCCCGCCACACACGCTCATACCGTCCACGGATATTATGCATGAGATGGGCGATCACAAAGCCCAACGTAGCCTTGGCGATGACAGCAGTGATCGCGAACAGGCAGGACTGGAAGATAACCATCTGGAACGTGTTGCGCCCCAGCAGGAAGATGTAATTATCCAAGAAGATAAACTCTGTCATCTTCCGGTTCAGCATGCTGAGGTAAAGCCCATAAATCGTCGGCCATGCCTTTAGGCCGAGGATCAATGCGATCAGCGGCACGCACAGCGCGATCGCGATCATAGATTTCTGTCGAGTTAACCTGGCGAGGCTGCCGACGGGGCGGATGGGAGCGTGGGAGGTCAGAGATTGACCAACCCCGGCGGCAACTAGGTGGATCGAATCGCCCATCAAGATATCTCCGTCAGATTAAAATGCCTCCGTCAGGAGGGGCGTGACAGCGAATTTATGCGACTCAACCAAGTATCAATACTAACAGCGACTGGAGGTTAAATTAGGAGATCAGCAAGCGTGGAGCCTTGTCAACGGGGGAGTAAAAAAATTAACCATCTGGCGGCACATAAATTTACCAGCGCACATTGTGTTTTCTAGCTTGGCAGGGAGCCGTTTCCTCGTCGCAACCCTATCATTCTTGGACGCCACACGAAGCCGCGGTCGAGGATGGCCAGGGGCCACCGCGCGCGCGGCGCGTTCTTGAAGACGGCTAATCTTGCGCCAACCCCGAGCAGGGCCCGGCAAACACGCCATGCCCAGGGAGGCTCTCCCTCTCCCCCCACAGCAGGACTATCTCGCCGCTACCGTGGCAGAGTTTTCCGCGGCCGGGCTTACTTAAACCCTTCCAACTCCTCCTGCGCCCAGTCAGTGACCTGCTTGATCGACTGGCCGGTTTGCAGTCGCGCGAGGATACCGGGATGGATACCCCGGGCATACACCTGCACCCCAAGCTCCGGAGGCGCCGGCATCGACGTCAGGCTTGGCTGCGAGCCGTGCCAAGGCCGGATCGGATAATTGTATACCGTACCCTTGGGAGGCCCGACATCCGACCAGATGGCAAAGTTGCTCATGCTGGTGTGGGCCGGCAGATCGAAGCCCTCGGAAGAGGTGCAACGCTCCTCGACCTGTTTGCGTTCCTGCAAGTGACGGATCAGATCCTTGGCCGCCTTCTTGTTCTGGCCGAATTCCCACGCCGTGTAGAAGGTAAAGCTGTAGGGGATGAAGCGGCCCGCCGGTCCGCGCGGCATCGGGAAGGTCCAGGTATCCTCGGAAACCGCCGGCGCATCACGCTTGGCCACCGCCCAGGCCGATGGCGGGTTCATAATCAACGCGCTCTTGCCGGAGATCAGCGCCCGGTTGTTCGACGCGTCGTCATAACTCTTGGCGTCGGCCGGCAAGAACTTCACGAGACGCTGGGCATATTCCAGGAATTGCCTCATCTTGTCCGACTTGACCGCAATCTTGCCTTGCGCGTCGATCAGCTCAGCTCCAAAGGCCATGTACCAGGCCCCAACGTTGTTGATCGAATCAGTGGTTGACCCGATCCCTTGCGCAAAGGGCACACCGCCCTTGTGGATGGCCTCGGCCACCTTTAGCAGCATGTCATAGTCCCAGCTTTGGCCAATTTCCTTGTCCGAGGGCGCTGCAGGGTACATTTCCCGCGGATCGAACCCGGCCATCTGCTTCAGCATGCTAATGCGTCCGCACATCGTCAGATTAAGTGAACCCGTGCTGGACGGCACCGCCATCCAGCGGCCCTTGATCTTACCGAGATAGCCATAGGCTGGCGCGTACTCGCCATACTGCTTCTGGAGATGGTCGACGATGTCGTCCATCGGCTCCATCCGATCGGAGAGGTTCTGGACTTCCCAGTTCGCAATGGGAAGGATGTCATGGCCGCGACGGGCCTGATACTCGGCCTGTTGGGTCAGTAACAGCTTGCCACCGACAGAGGTGATGAAGTCGATGTTGACTTCCACCTTGTTCTTCTCAGCCCATGCATTGACCTGATCGCGCATGGTCTGGTTGGCGGTGGGAACCCAGTGGTCCCAAAAACCCACATTGAGCTTTCCGGCGGCGCCGGCGGTACGAATGTGGACAAGCGGCAGCGCAGTTGCCACCGCCGCAGTGCGGATGACCGATCGACGTGAGATACGCGACTTTAGCATCTTGGCATTCCCCTATTTCTTGCTGGGCTTATATCTTATTTTGCCCAGTATGAACCGTAGACCGGAGCCGGCAAAGAAGCCAGCAGAGAATATGGGGAGGTAGTCTGCCATCCGTAGCGCGGTGGTGAGCACAGGGGCGAAGCAATATGGGTGCGCTCAAAAGCCGGTGGACCTGAACCTGCCGACGAGATCAATCCTGATTGAGCCGCGGAAATATCGACACCTGCTATGAGGCGGACCCGGAGCCCGCCCCAAGGCCCTTGTAGACGGCCACACCGCTGTAGACGGCCACACTGAGGAGCCTGTCTGGGTATGGATTTTTGTGATGCCGTCGAACGCGCCGCGCTCTTGCGCCACAATGCGCGCCTTATGGGCAAAGGGCGGGGTCGGCGTGTGGTAGAGGGTTATCTGGTGCGCGGGAGGGTCCCTATGATCAGGGAGCCGTTGCAACGAAAGAGGGGCGGGCAGCAATAGCCTGGGACACCGTCGGAGCCATGGCAGGTGCGTGAGGCCAACCTCGCCGCACTGCCCGATTTATCGGGCACCTGGGTCGAGCACATGCACGTGCCCAGGCCGCGTCCCGCGGCCATGCCCCTCTGGCGCCAGGACCAGCCCTCAACTAAAATCTCGTCAGACCTCTTCGTGGGGACGGGTCTGTGCAGGAGAATTGAGATGAGTATATCCACGGCGGTAACCGAGAATGCCAAGGTCTTGGGGCTTTTGGATTTTGATGCCGTTGTGATCGGTGCGGGCGTTGCGGGACTCTATCAGATCTACAAGCTGCGCGAGCTTGGCCTTCGGGTGCGAACATTCGAGGCCGCCAGCGGCGTCGGCGGTACTTGGTATTGGAACCGCTACCCTGGCGCCCGCTTCGATTCCGAAAGCTGGACCTACGGGTATTCGTTTTCAAAGGAGTTGCTCGACGAGTGGGATTGGAGTGAGCACTTCTCCCCTCAACCCGAGACCGAGCGATATCTCAACTATGTCGCCGACAAGTTTGACCTGCGCAGGGACATACAATTTAACACTCGCGTCACTGCGGCACACTATCGTGAGGAAACGCGAAGCTGGGAGATCACGCTGGATGATGATAGCCGCTATACGACGCGGTTTCTGATCTCCGCGATTGGTATCCTCTCGGCACCAACCATGCCGAATATCCCCGGTATCACCTCATTCAAAGGCCAATCCTGCCATACCCATAACTGGCCCATGGAAGGCGTCGATTTTGTCGGAAAACGAGTCGGAATAATCGGAACGGGCGCAACCGCGGTACAGACAATCCAGGAAGTCGCCAAGACCGTTGGTCAGCTGACTATTTTCCAGCGCACCCCAAACTGGTGTGCGCCGCTGAACAACGGGAAAATTTCCAAGGAGGAGATGCACGATATACGCGCCCACTATCCCGACATCCTGGCGCTCTGCCGCGAGACACCCGGCTGCTACATCCATTCCACGGACCCGCGCGCGACTCTGGAGACGACCCCAGAGGAACGCATTGCTTTCTGGGAAACACTCTATGCCTCGCCGGGTTTTGGCATTTGGCAGGGCAATTTCAGTGACATGCTGATCAACCGCACCGCCAACGCGCTCGCCAGCGAGTTTATCGCGAGCAAAATCCGCCAGCGTGTCCATGACCAGGTTGTTGCCGAAAAGCTGGTACCAAAGAACCATGGCTTTGGCACCCGTCGGGTGCCGCTTGAGACCGGCTACTACGAAGTTTTCAACCAATCCAACATCGAACTTGTCGATATCAACGAGACTCCGATTGAATGCGTAACGGTGACCGGTATTCAAACCAGTACAAAGAAATACGAGTTCGACATCATTATCTACGCCACCGGATTTGACGCCATCTCGGGTGCGTTCGACCGGATCGATATCAGAGGTGTCGACGGCGTACGCCTAAAGAATGTTTGGGAAAACGGGCCGCAGACCTATCTCGGTGTGTTCGTCGAAGGTTTTCCGAACATGCTCATGACGATGGGACCACATGCCGGGCTCGGTAACTACACGCGCACCGCAGAGTATAGCGTCGAGTGGGTGACCGGGGTCATCCGCTACGCGACGGAGCATGGCCTGACAAGGATCGCAGCTACTGCAGATGGTGTCAGAGAATGGACTGATTACGTTCTGGGCCTCGGTCAAGGGCACCTCATGAACGAGATCAGCTCCTGGATGACGGGCGTCAATCGTAATGTCGCGGGGAAGCAAGCGCCCCGTATCATGCGTTACAGCGGCGGTCACCCTGCGTATCGCGAGCACTGCGACGCGGTCGCGGCGGAGTGCTACCGCCAGCTCGCGCTGGATTAGGAGGCACTAATATCTCTAGCCAGCTCAACGAACTCATACCCTGGCGTTACGCTTGGGACAGAGCGTAACCGGGCTAGCGGCCCCGACAGGATATGCTCACCGGTCGGGACTAAAACTCCACCAACCTCCAATTGACCTGCGTGCCTCTTTTTGTATCAAGCGAATTGATAGAAATTAGCTTGGACATGGCGAAGAAGAGACCCAGCCTGGACCAGATTATGAGGCTTCTGCGGCAGATAGAGGTCGTACCGCCCCATCTAGATCAGACAGCGCACATGCAATAGTCCCAATCACCCTGGCATAAACACCCGGCAGGCCCGACGTGTGCGGCGCAAAGATAAGTCGGTGGCCATTTAGAATGCACTTACGTGGGTTTTAAATGGAGAGGGGAGTGCAAACACGCACGAGAAACGAGGCATTGGAATCCATTGGGAACAACTAGGGGCCTCAATTCACCTCGAGCCATTCGCGACGGATGTCGGGGTTGCTGCGAAGGGTGTCGGGCGTACCCTCGAACACGATCTGGCCATGGCCCATCACGTACACGCGGCTCGAAACGCGCATCGCGATCGTCAGCTTCTGCTCGACCAGCAGCACGGAGACGCCCTGCTTGCAGATATCGCGGATCATGTTGGTGACGACCTCGACGATCTTCGGCGCAAGACCCTCGGTCGGCTCGTCGATCAGGATCACGCGCGGATTTCCGAGCAGGGATCGGCACATGGTGAGCATCTGCTGTTCGCCGCCAGACAGCATTCCGGCCGCCGTACTCCGGCGATCCTTCAACTGCGGAAAGAACGCGTACATCTGGTCCATGGTCCAGGCCGGCACGCCGGAGCGTGACGGCTGCATGCCGATCTGCATGTTCTCATCGACCGTGACGTTCGCGAAAATCTCTCGCTCCTCGGGCACGTAAGCGATACCAGCGCGTGCGACCTTGTAGGCTCGCTGGCCAACCATGTCGCGTCCGTCGAGAACGACGCGGCCGCCGGTGGGGCGCACCAGGCCCATGATCGTCTTGAGCGTGGTCGAGCGGCCGGAGCCATTGCGGCCTAGCAGGCTAACAATCTCGCCCGGCGCGATCCGCAAGGAGACACCGTGCAGGATATGGCTCTTGTCGTAGTGAGCGTTCAGGTCCTCGACTGAAAGTAGGGGCGCGGTGCTCGGCATCAATGGACCTCCTCGCCGAGATAGGCTTCCTGCACCTTCGTGTCCGCACGCACCACGGCCGGCTCGCCCGAGGCGATGACCTCACCGTAGACCAGCACCGAGACCTGGTCGCACAGGGTGAAGACGACGCTCATGTCGTGTTCGACCACAAGTAGCGTGCGGCCCTCCGTGACACGGCGGATGAGATCGACAATGTAGGCCGTCTCCTCGCGCGACATGCCGGCCGTCGGCTCGTCGAGCAGTAGGACTTCGGGATCGGTCGCGAGCGACATTCCCATCTCAAGCGCGCGCTGCTCGGAATAGGCCAGGTCGCCGGCCAGCTCGTCTCGCCGGTGGCTAAGGCGCAGGCGATCGAGGAACTCGTCGACCTCGGTGTTGACGGCGTTCAACGCGCGAATCGCCCGGAACAGGGTGAAGCGGTGGCCATGCCGCCCCATGATCGAGATTCGTAGGTTTTCCGCGACGCTCATGCGCGGAAACAGGTTGGTAATCTGGAACGAGCGCGAAAGGCCGCGCCGGTTGATGACGTGGGGCTGCAATCCGGCGATCGATTGTCGATTGAGCAGGATCTCGCCGGAGCTCGGCACGTAATGTCCCGAGATCAGATTAAACAGCGTCGATTTGCCGGCGCCATTCGGACCGATCAGGCCATGCCGCTGGCCGCGCTTCACAGTCAGGTTCACTCCACGGATGATCTCTGTCTCGCCGAACGATTTTGTGAGGTCGCGCAGCTCGAGCACCGGTTCGCCGATGGCGGCTGCGCCCGCCGAATTCTGCCGTTCAATACTCATGCTCGGACACCCTCGCGTAGCGCCGCTGGCGCCCCGACGGCGGCATCGGATGGGTCCGACGTCGCTATCAACCAAGCTCGCAAAGTGACGCGCCGCGCGATCGGCAGTAGCGCCGCGCTGATGCCGAGCAGCGTCGCCGGGATCGCCCATGTAGCGAGCGCGGTGATCTCGAAGGTCCATCCGAACAACTGGTACGGCACCCAGGCGCCCTTGGCGGCGGTGCGCTTGGCGAAATAGGCATCTGTCATGACTACATGGATGCTCTCGACCACGAAGACAAAGCCAACGATCAGGACAAGCCCGGTGAATAGGCACAGCGCGTAGGGCGCCACCAGATGCCGCCAGCCGCCGACCTTAAGACGGCGCGTGTGCCGTGACACCAGGCCGCCCAGGCCCTCGGGCGCGAACAGCATGACCAGCACGAAGATCAGACCCTGATAGAGCAGCCAGGAGCGCGTGAGATCGGAGGTGACGCGGGCAAAGAAGGTCATCACCGCAGCGCCAAGTGCCGGGCCGAAGAACGTGCCGGCGCCGCCGATGAAGGTTTGCAGCACAACGGCGGTCGTGGCTTGCGCGGAGAAGATCGTGTAGTTCGTCGCCTCGTTGGCGATCGCTAGCAGTGCCCCCGCCACGCCGCTGAACAGGCACGAGATGGCGAAGATCAGGGTCCTCGCCACGTGCGTGTTGAAGCCCAGGAAGCGCACACGATGCTCGTTGTCGCGCAGTGCGAGTGCCAGGCGGCCGAGCGGCGTCTTGGTGAAAGCCCACATGCACCAGGCCGACAGCACGAACCAGCCCAGCGTCAGGTAGTAGACGTGGCTGTCCGGTCCGAAGCTAAGGCCCCACGAGCTGCCGCGGATCGTCGAAATGCCGGACTCGCCGCCGAAGACAGAGTTCCAGGTCGGCGCGAGGGTCAGCAGCAGCTCTGCGAGCGCCAGCGTCACCATCGAGAAATAGACACCTGCGCGTTGCGTCGCGAACCAGCCGAACGCGATGCCGAACAGGAAACCGACGGCGGCGCCGGCAAGCGGGATTAAGGGCGTCGGGAACATGAAGAGCTTGGCCTCGACCGCGAGCATCAGGTGCAGCGCCGCGAAGGCGCCGAGGCCGTAATAGGCGGCGTGGCCGAACGACAGCATGCCGGCCTGGCCCATGGCCAGCGCGAAGGCGAGT
>CAMBMS010000028.1 GCA_945868845.1 Asaia bogorensis
CCATTTTCTCCAGCACCTCCTCCATCCAGGATGCCTTTCCATGCGCCATGGCGACCTTCATGCGGGGATATCGCTCCATCACGCTGTAGCCCAATAGGGTGGAGGCCACGAACAGATGGTTATCCAGCCAATAGGACAAGATCGGCGCCTGGAGTATCAAGAGCTCGACCCATGTCCAGCCCCTCAGGTCAAGCAAAGTTCAGGCTTCCGCTACCTGGGCAGTTACACGAAAGCCAACAATGGCTGCCAGATTGGGTCTTTGCTAGTTCAGATCAATGCCAGCGTGGGCAAGTCGCTCGGTGCAGTTGATCGAGATGTATCGGTCGCAAAATGGCCCCCATCTTATGCAAGCCACCGCTTGCGCCGCCGATAATGCTTCACGTCGCGAAAGCTCTTACGCTCTCCCCCCGCCACACCCAGGTAGAATTCCTTGACGTCGTCATTCTCGCGCAGGTCCGCAGCGGGGCCCTCCAGAACGATCCGTCCGTTTTCCAGAATGTAGCCGTAATGCGCATGGCGCAGCGCCATATTGGTATTCTGTTCCGCGAGCAGGAATGTCATCCCTTGCTCCGCATTCAGCCGTTTAACGATCTCGAAAATCTCCTCCACCAGCTGCGGCGCCAGGCCCATGGAAGGTTCATCCAGCAGCACGAGCTTAGGCCGGCTCATCAGCGCGCGCCCGATCGCCACCATCTGCTGCTCCCCGCCCGAGGTCAGGCCGGCCGGGGATTTGCGACGTTCCTTCAGGCGGGGAAAATACCCATACACCTTCTCCAAATCCGCCAGAGCCGCGGCCTTGCCCTCCGTACGGGTGAAGGCCCCGGTCAGCAGGTTCTCCTCCACCGTAAGATGGGCGAAGCAGTGCCGGCCTTCCATCACCTGGATAATGCCCTTTTGCACAAGGTCTGATGCCGTTTGTGTGTCAATTCGTTCCCCGAACGCCTCGATTCGTCCCTTGGTCACCGCCCCGCGCTCGGCTTTCAGCAGGTTAGAAACTGCTTTCAAGGTGGTCGATTTCCCTGCCCCATTTCCGCCCAATAGCGCCACGATGCCCCCTGCCGGCACCAGAAGGCTCACGCCCTTCAGCACCAGGATGACGTGATTATAGATCACCTCGATCCCATTCACGCTTAAGATCGGGCGCGCCAGGGTTGTTTGGTTTATGGTCATGGCAATCCGAATTTAGCGCGGGTGGCTCTATCGCCACCCGCGATCGCGGCATACGGAACGGCGGATGGAAAACGAACCGCCGGCCCTAAGGTTCTACGAAGCCCGGCAGCCCGCCGTGATGCCCTTGCCCTGGGCATAGGCGGTGGCGGATTCCTGTGCCTTCTTGCGCAGATAGGTCTGATCGGCGGTGATCAGGTTACCCACCGGGTTCCATTTCTTGCCGTCCCATTGTTGCAGTCGCGCGCTATGCGCTCCCGCATGGTCCTCGCAGGAAATTTTCAGCGGCGATGCTAGTCCGGTGAACCCAATCGCCCCGATGCGCGCAGCATCCAGGTTGAGGTTCTCGAAGCCCCAGCGCACCTGCTCGCCCGTCATCGGCTTGTTGCCGAAGCGGCCCATCGCCGTCCGGATGGCCTCGGCAATATACATCGCATCCAGTAAGCCGCGGTTGTATAGTACCTCTCCGACCTCCTCTTTTTTCGCGCCACCCTGTCCCTTGTCGTACAGGTTGCGCATCAGGTCCTGATGCACCTTGGCGAATTGCCCGGCAGGATGCAGTGCGAGCGAGAAGTAGCCCTTTGCGCCATCGCCCGCCGGCACGACATCAGGCTCCGCGCCAGACCACCACACGCCATACATCTTTTCGCGCGAGTAATTTACCGCCACTGCTTCCTTCACGGAGGTGGAGTTCATCACCCCCCAGCCCCACAGGAACACCCAATCCGGACGGTTATTGCGGATCTGCAGCCAGGTGGATTTCTGCTCTACACCCGGATGCGTCACTGGCATCGCGTCAAACGTAAAGCCGTAGCGCTTGGAGAGGTCCTCCAGCACCGAAATCGGTTCCTTGCCGTAGGGCGAGTCGTGATAGACTAACGCGATCCGCTTGCCCTTCAGGTTCGCGGTCCCGCCCACCAGCGTGGCCACATGCTGGACCAGGATTTCCGCGCCATCCCAGTAGGTGGCGGTGATCGGAAAATTCCACTGGAACACATTTCCGATGATGGAATCCGCGCGGCCATAGGACTGCGTCAGCAGCGGGATTTTGTCTGTGGGTACCTTCTCGGTCAGCGCAAAGGTGATGCCGGTGGAAAGCGGGCTGAACGCCGCCGCCCCGGTCGGGCCCTTGCCCTTCAGCCGTTCGTAGCACTCCACCCCGCGATCCGTGGCGTAGCCCGTTTCGCATTCCTCATACACGATCTTGACGCCGTTGATCCCGCCATCGCGCGCATTCAGCAGGGCGAAGTAATCGGCCCGACCATTGGCGAAGGGGATTCCGTTCGGTGCATAGGCGCCGGTGCGATAGACCAATGCCGGCACGAATTGCTCGTTCTGCGCCTGGGCTGTCGCCCCCAGCGCTAGGGGGGCCGCCAGGAAGGCAGCTCCCAATAGGTATTTCAGTTTCATTCTTAACTCCATTGCTTTTATGGGTTGTTCAACCATACATCAATGCGGCAACGGCCACAGCCGCATTTTCTCCTTACCCAGCGCCCATAGCCGGGCGAACCCGTGCGGTTCCTTGATCAGGAAGAAGATGATTAGCGTGCCAAAGATCATCGCCTCCAGATGAGACGCCAACGCGGTGGAAACCGGCACCCCTAACGCCGCCGGTACTTGGTTAATCAGAATCGGCAACGCGAAGATAAAGGCCGCGCCCAGAAAAGACCCCAGTATAGACCCCACTCCGCCAATGATTACCATGAACAGCACCTGGAAGGAGCGATTGACATCAAAGGTCAACGGCTCCCACGCGCCCAGATGCACGAAGCCCCATAGCGCGCCAGCCACGCCGCAATAGAAGGAACTTACAGCGAAGGCCAGCAGCTTAGTGCGCAGCAGGCGAATGCCGATGATCTCCGCGGCGATGTCCATGTCGCGCACCGCCATCCATTGCCGGCCGATATTACCGCGAACTAGGTTCTTCGCAACCAGAGCTAGCACACACACGATGCCAAGCACCAGAAGATAGCGTGACATCGGAGTGTTGATATGAATACTGAACAGGTAAAGATCTGGCGCCGTCGCGTTGGGAGCGCCATCTGTAAACCACTTAATACGGATGAACACCCAGTCGATGAAGAACTGTGCTGCTAGGGTGGCCACCGCCAGATAGAAGCCCTTGATGCGTAGGCTGGGCAATCCGAACACTACGCCCACCAAAGCCGCCACGCCGCCGCCAAAGGCAAAGGCCAGCAGCAAATTCATCTCCGGTACCCGCAGCACTAAGTTGAACGCGGCATAGGCGCCGACCGACATGAAGGCCCCGGTGCCTAGCGAGACCTGGCCGCAATAGCCGGTCAGGAAATTTAGCCCGATGGTGGCCAACGCTAGGATCAGGAACGGGATCAGCAATCCGGTATAGACATAGGGCGTCGCCAGTAGCGGCACGATGAACACAGCGAAGCCCAGCAGCGCCATCAGCGCGATGCGGTCCAGCCGGATCGGTAGTATTGCCTGATCGGCTCTGTAGCTTGTCTTGAACTGGCCATTTTCGCGATAAAACATCAGACCCGCTCGATTATCTTGTCGCCGAACAATCCTTGCGGGCGCACCAGCAACACTACCAGCACCAGCACATAGGCGAACCAGTTCTCGATCCCGCCGCCGAACACGGGTCCAAAATACACCTCCGAAAGTTTCTCCCCCAACCCGATGATGAGCCCGCCGATAATCGCCCCTGGTACGGATGTGAACCCGCCCAGGATTAGCACCGGCAGTGCCTTCAGCGCGATCAGCGCGATGGAGAACTGCACACCTAGTTTAGCCCCCCACACCATGCCGGCAACGAGTGCCACGATCCCCGCAGCCGACCATACCACCAGCCAGATATAGTTCAGCGGCACGCCGATCGATTGCGCCGCCTGATGGTCATCGGCCACTGCACGCAGCGCCAGGCCCAACTTGGTCTTGGCGAAAAACAACGCCAGCGCCGCCACCAGGCTGCCCGCCACCAGGGCGGCGAACAGATCCAGTTTTTCCACCAGCAATCCGCCATCAAAGATCGATTCCAGGATGAACACCGGTTCCTTGGGGATGCCGAGATTGAGCGTGTAGATATCGCTGCCCCAGATTGTCTGGCCGAAACCTTCCAGGAAGAAGTTCACCCCCAACGTGGCCATAAACAGGATAATGCCTTCCTGGTTCACCAGCTTGCGCAGCACCAACCGCTCGATCACGAAGGCTACGCCGATCATCACCGCGCAGGTAATAGCGAAGGCGATCCAGAAATTCAGCCATTCCATCAGCCGCACCAGGGTTAGCGCGGCAAACAGCACCATCGCGCCTTGCGCGAAATTGAACACGCCGGAGGCCTTGAAGATTAGTACGAAGCCCAACGCCACCAGCGAGTAAAGTACTCCCGCTAGCAATCCGCCCAACATCACCTCAAAGAAAAAGGACATGGTTCAGTCGCCCCGTTGCACGCCGAGATATGCATCGATAACGCGCTGATCCGCCCGCACTACATCCGGCGTGCCATCGGCGATGGTGCGGCCATATTCTAGCACTACCACCCGGTCCGAAAGATCCATCACCACGCCCATGTCATGCTCGATCAGTGCGATAGTGGTGCCGAATTGCTCGTTTACGTCCAGGATGAAGCGGCACATGTCTTCTTTTTCTTCCACGTTCATCCCGGCCATTGGCTCATCCAGCAGCAGGAGATCGGGCTCGGCGGCCAGCGCCCGGCCCAGTTCCACGCGCTTTTGCAAGCCATAGGGCAGTCGCCCCACCGGTAGCTTGCGCACCGCCTGGATGTTCAGGAAGTCGATGATCCGCTCCACCACCTCCCGATGCACCGCTTCTTCGCGCGCCGCAGGACCCCACCGCAGGGCCTGAGCAAAAAACCCGCGCTTCATCTTCAACAACCGCCCGGTCATGATGTTGTCCAGGGTGGACATGCCCTTGAATAGCGCAATGTTCTGAAACGTCCGTGCGATGTTCTGCGCCGCCGCCTCATACGGGCGCATCTGTGCTCGCTCCACCCCCTTGTAGGTGATCTTGCCTTGCTGCGGATGATAGAATCCGTTGATGCAGTTCAGCATCGAGGACTTGCCCGCCCCGTTCGGCCCGATAATGGCGCAGATTTCCCCTTTGCGGATATTGAAGGACACATCGGTCAGCGCGTGCACGCCGCCGAAGGTGAGAGAGACATGCTCCACCTTCAGAAGCACGTCGCCGATCACGCGCTCGCTCATGGTCTCACCTCGTACGCGCCGGCGCCAGGTTCCGGCGTGAACAGCGCCGCTACCAATGCGGCGCGACGCTCCAGGATCACCGCCCGGCGTGGCTTGCGCATGCGGGTCAGCTCGCCCACCTCTGCGTCCAGCTCGCGCGGCAGAATGGCAAAGCGGCGCACCGCCAGCTGGCCCAGCTCAGCGTTGGCCTCGCGGATGCTGCCGCCTATCAGCGCCGCCACATCCTCCCGCCCCACCAGATCGGCCAGGCCCGCGACATGCTGGCCTTGGCGTTCTACCCAGGCGCCCACGGCCCCCGCATCCAGCTCGACCAGGCAGGCCACGAAATCGCGCTCATCGGCAAGGGCCACCGCCTCGCGGATATAGGGCACGGCCTTCAGTCGGTTCTCGATCGCCTTCGGCATGAAGGGCGTGCCGTCTGCCAGTCGACCCAAATCTGTCATCCGGTCCAGCACGCGCAATTGCCCATCGGCGCCAATTTCACCGGCATCGCCAGTGCGCAGCCATCCATCTGCGGTGCGCGCCTCAGCACTTGCCGCATCGTCACCGAAATAGCCCAAGAACACGCCAGGGCCTTGCACTTCCACTGCGCCATCGGGGCCTATTCGCACCGCCAGCCCAGGCACTGGCGCGCCCACCGCGTCGGGGCGCACCTTCCCATCCGCCTGCGCGCTCACTAGCCCGCTCGCCTCGGTAAGCCCGTAAAGCTGCTTCAGGTTTAGCCCCATAGCGCGAAAGAAGCGCAGCACCTCCGCACCCACGGCTTCGCCTGCCACGTAGGCGGAGCGCACCCGCCCCAGGCCCAGCGCATTGCGTAACGGCGCGCAGATCACCCGTTCATGCAGCCATCCACCACCATCCCCGGCCAGCGCGGCAGCGAAAAGCCGTCGCTTGATCCCGCCGGTGCTCGCCATACGCGTGCTCACGCTCGTCAACAGGGTTTCCAGAATGCGCGGCGGCGCGATCAGATACGTGGGCCCGATCTCGCGCATATCGGTCAGCACCGTCTCCCCGCTTTCCGGGCAGGATAGGCAAAAGCCCGCTACCAGCGACTGGCCCAGGGAGAACACCAAATCCCCCACCCAGGCCATCGGCAGCCACGCCAACACCTCGTCGGCCTCACCCAGCCCATTGAACGCCACGGCGGCGCTGGCGGTGGCCACGATATTGTCATGGCTCAGCATCACACCCTTGGCGGTGCCAGAGGTGAAAAGGATCACCGCCAGATCGCTCCCCTCCCCGCGCGCCATCTCCGCTGAGATATCGCCGCCCCACGTCGCGCCACGCCGGCACATCTCGTCCGAGGAGATCAGTCCATCCCCCGCCGCCCTTTTCAATCCGCGGCCATCCTGGAACACGATATGCCGGGGCTGCTCGGCTTCGGCGCGGATGGCCAAAAACTTGTCCACCTGCTCCTGATCCTCGGCCATTACGATCTCCAAGCCGGCGCGGGCAATGATTTCGCCCAGTTCGGTCGCATTGGCTTCCTGGAAAAGCGGCACCGCCACCGCCCCGATCATCTGCGCTGCCAGCATTGCCCAATAGAGTTCCGGCCGGTTGTCGCCGATCACCCCCACGCGGTCGCCGCGCGCCACCCCAAGTGCCGCCAGACCCGCGGCCATCGCCCGGGACCGTTCCAGCGCTTCCGCCCAGCTCCGCTCACGCCAGATGCCTAGCCGCTTCTCCCGCATCGCTGGGCGGCCGCCGCGCGCGGCGGCATGGCGTGCCAGGAGCCGGGGTAGGGTGGTGCCCTCAGTAATGCGGGACAAGCCTGTGTGCCCTGAAAATATCATGGTTTCCGACGGAACTCTTCCTTGCCGTAAACGTAGGTAAGCCTGCTGTGTGCAGGGCCATAGACGAGAGTAATAATTCTGATAACGCAATGCCCGAGACGCTTTGACCGGCCCCGCTAAGTGGTCCAGTTGAAAAGCTAGTTCATCCCATGGTTTTACGCCATGTTTGATGCGGGGGGCGGAGCGCGTCCTGACGATTTCGGCGACGCAAGACGGGTCGGTCATCCTGCAGGACTGGAACCCGGTGGCAAGATGGCTGGAGCCGCCCGCATGCGAATTCATCGCGTCCACGGAGCGGCGGTGCCTGCAGTGCGATGACGCGCTGCATCTCCCGGTTCCGACCGGCCTCGGTCCTTACCCCGCCTGTGAGGGGGGGGCATTCTACCGCGCATGTCACCCGGAACGTTGCCCGAAATGTGGCGCGGTTGAACCGCTTCGGCACGGCGTGCCGAGCACCTAAAAATTGTGGAAGAAAAATGCTCCCCCCACGGGAACCCAGGATAGGCAAGGCGATACATTTCATCCGAACTGGAACTATACGATCTCTCCCAAAGTGCTGTCATAAAGTGGTAATTGTTGGGGAATGCTAAAGATCGAGCTGTTTTGCGGCCGGCGACGAGGGCCAGCTGCGTAATGTTGAGTTTGCATTGTTTTTTACCCTGGCAGCGCCAGGCCGTCAGGCGTAGGAGTCTATCATGGAATACACTAAACTCGGCCACACCGGCCTCGACGTCTCCCGCATCTGCCTCGGCTGTATGAGCTATGGCGGGGGTAGCCAGGGTAACCATGCGTGGTCTTTAGGCGAGGACGAAAGCCGGCCTTTCATCAAGCGTGCCCTCGAAGCCGGTATCAACTTCTTCGACACGGCGAACCGGTACTCGCTTGGCGGTAGTGAGGAAATTCTCGGCCGCGCGATCAGGGATTTTGCGCAGCGCGACGAGGTCGTTATCGCCACCAAGGTTTTCGGGCGGATGCGCCCGGGCCCGAATGGCGCTGGACTATCGGGCAAGGCCATCAAGATGGAGATCGACGCGAGCCTCAGGCGTCTCGGCACTGACTACGTCGATCTTTATCAGATCCACCGCTGGGACCATGAAACGCCAATCGAGGAGACCCTTGAAGCGCTGCACGATGTCGTCAAGGCGGGTAAGGCACGCTACATTGGCGCCTCATCGATGCACGCTTGGCAGTTCGCCCGCGCCCTCGGCATAGCCGAGAAGAACGGCTGGACCCGTTTCGTCAGTATGCAGAATCTTGTGAACCTGCTCTACCGCGAGGAGGAGCGAGAGATGCTGCCGCTCTGTGCGGCGGAGGGGATCGGCGTGATCCCGTGGAGCCCGCAGGCTCGCGGCAAGCTGACCCGCGACTGGAACTACACAAGCATCCGCACCGAGACCGACGAGGCTTTCGTGCGGCTGTTCGGGAAGACTGAGGAGGCCGATAAGAAAGTCGTTGATCGCGTAGCGGCAGTGGCAGCGGCGCGCGGTATCCCGCGTGCGCAGATAGCGCTGGCTTGGCTGCTCGCCAAGCCGGGCATCACTGCCCCCATCGTTGGCGCTACGAAGCTCCAACATCTCGACGACGCCATCGCATCCGTGAATGTAAAATTGTCCAGCGAGGACATGGCATCCCTCGAAGAGCCATATGTTCCGCACGAAGTTGTGGGTTTCGTCTGAACAGAAACTGCTTGATTGTCCAACGTTTTGTGGGGTGGTTCCCTGGCTGCAGTAATTCACAGGTGCCATGACCGAAAGATCGTCACTCTCAGCTGCTGCTACCGCAACTGGGCCAGGAACTGGTCGTGCTGGCCCGGGGCGGGCCTGTTCGCGGGATCGCGCTGCAACTCGACGTGCCGTAGTCATCCGCGACCGCCGCTTCCGCTCGGTGTCGCCGCGAACGGCGTGCCGGTGGCCCGCTTGAGCGCACAGCTCTTCCGCAAGCCAACCGACGCCATGCACAGATGCGTCTTCCGGACCGTGCCGCCGTCGTCCGCCACCCCCAGCATGGATTTGGCCACCGAGGCATTGTCGGGGCACGAGGCGGCGGATGGCACGACCCCCGCGCGCGTGCCATGCGCCGTGCCGTTCCATACCTGCCTCCCCCACATCGCACATGATCGGCGCTCATGAACGGGCGCCCCACCTTACCATCCTTGCGCGCGGTCATCGGTCGGCATGGGCTCGATGCTCGCAAATCGCTCGGCCAACATTTCCTGCTCGACGGCAATCTTACGGCCCGCATCGTACGCGGCGCTGGCACGCTTACCGGCCGGCAGGTGATCGAGGTCGGCCCCGGCCCCGGCGGTCTCACCCGCGCCTTGCTGGCCACCGATGCCGCGGCCATTACCGTCATTGAGGTCGATCCGCGCGCTGTTGCAGCGATCCAGGAACTGGCGGCCTCGGACACAAGGCTGCGCGTCGTCGCGGCGGATGCGCTGGAGCTCGATCTCGCCACCCTAGTGCCTGCGCCGCGCCATATCGTGGCGAACCTGCCCTACAACATCGCCACCCCCTTGCTGATCGGCTGGCTGCGCCAGGCGGCTGCATGGGAAGGCATGACCCTAATGTTTCAGCAGGAAGTGGCGGAACGGATTTGTGCGGCACCCGCCAGCGCTGCCTATGGACGGTTATCCGTACTCACCCAATGGGTCTGCGCGGCGTCGCTATTGCTGCGCATTCCCCCGGACGCCTTCGTCCCACCGCCAAAAGTCTGGTCGGCCGTGGTGGGGCTGACATTACATGCCACACAGCCAGCGCCGGAATTATTCCGTGCCATGGAACGCCTCACCGCCGCCGCCTTCGGCCAGCGCCGCAAGATGCTGCGCGGATCATTGAAATCGCTCGGCGGAGAGACGTTACTCGCCCGCGCAGGCATCGACCCGGAACGCCGCGCCGAAACCCTCAGTATCGCGGAGTTCGACCAGCTCGCCCGCTTAACTTTGGTCTAAACACCACCCCTATGCGGTTGCAGCCCCATCCACCGGCAACGCAACGCCCGAAATATAGGATGCCTCATCCGACAGCAGAAACAAAGCCGCATTGGCGATTTCCACCGCCCGCGCCGGGCGCCCGAAGGGCAGGCCAGCGGTGCGCTGTATCACCTGGTTCTCTACGTCCTGCTTCAACCCGCCTTCCTGGTCGGCGCGATTTACGAACACGCGTAACATTGGCGTGTCTACAGGGCCCGGGCAAATCGCATTCACCCGCACATTGATCTTCGCCATCCGCTTGGACAGGGAGCGCACGAAACCCACTACGCCGAACTTCGCCATTGAATAGACCGGGCTGCCGGCCGAGCCCACGATGCCAGAAATCGACGCCGTATAAAGCAGGCTGCCACTACCGCGCTTGCGCAACTCCGGAATGGCTGCATCCGTCGTCACCAGCACGCTGCGCAAATTCAAGTCCATGGCCAGTTCATACTGTGCCATATCGATGCTCTCAACCGCCGCCGGGCCGGGATGGCCGACATGGTTCCACACGAAATCCAGTGCACCGAATTCCGCCACGGTGCGCGTCACGATCTCTTTGGCGAAGGCATCGACGCGCAAATCATCGGATAAGGCGAGCGCCCGTCCTCCGGCCGACTTTATGTCCGCCACTACTGCGTTTGCAGCATTCGGGTCCAGATCCACCACGGTCACCGCCGCACCCTCGCGTGCGAACCGTAACGCGCCCTCGCGTCCCATGCCGGACCCCGCCGCCGTGACGATGCCAATTTTCCCTTGCAGGCGCATATTTCTGTCTCTCCTAAGTTAAAATCGCACATTTCACGTCGATGCGGCGGTAATCCTGGCTAGCGCTTCATCCTTGCCCAGTGCGATCAAGGTCATATCGATACCGGGGCTGACCGTGGAACCCGTCAACGCGGCGCGTAAAGGCTGCGCCACCTGTCCAAGTTTCAATCCGGCCCGCTCGGCAAAACCGCGCAACGCGACATCCACATCCTCCGGCAGAAACGCCGTGCCGCTTAGAACACTCGCCAGGTTGCGTAGCATAAGACGCGCCTCCGAAGTCAATAAGGCGGCGGCCGTCGGCTCCATACGGAGAGGCAGGGGATGTGCCAAAAACGCCGCGCTATCGGCCAGATCGATGATTGTTTTGGCACGTCCCTTCAACGCTGGCATCAAGGCACGAATGCGCTGTGCCGCAATGGCACCCAGCGCCAACTCCGGCCGATGGGCCAGCCGATCCAGCACCAATTTCGTCAGTCGATCATCGTCGGCACGACGGATCCAAACGCCATTCACATGCGTCAACTTCGTATAATCCATCCGCGCTGCGCCGCGATTAACCCCGTCCAGATCGAACAGCGCCACGGCTTTTTCTCGCGAAAATATCTCCTCATCGCCATGCGCCCAACCCAGGCGTAAAAGGTAATTGCACACCGCTTCCGGCAAAAATCCGTACTCGGCCAGCTCCAGTACCGAGACAGCGCCATGCCGCTTGGAGAGCTTCGCTCCATCCGCGCCATGGATCAGCGGAATATGCGCGAACCGCGGTAGGTCCCAGCCCATGGCGTTGAAAATCTGCACCTGCCGGAACGTGTTCGTCAGATGGTCGTCGCCACGAATGACATGCGTGATTCCCATGTCATGATCGTCCACCACCACCGCATGCAAGTAAGTCGGCGAGTCATCGGAGCGCAGGATGATCAGATCGTCCATCTCCGCATTGGCGACGCGGACGCTGCCCTGCACCAGATCCTCCACCACCGTCTCGCCATCGCGGGGTGCCTTCAGCCGGATGGCCGGGGTTACGCCCGCCGGTGCCTCGACCGGATCGCGATCGCGCCAGCGCCCGTCATAGCGAGGCGAGCGGCCCTCCGCGATCGCCTGTTCGCGCATCGCCTTCAGCTCGTCGACAGTACAGTAGCAGTAATAGGCGGCGCCGGCTGCTACCATCGCGTGCGCCACCTCTGCATGCCGCGCGGCCCGGGCGGATTGGAACAAGGGTGGCTCATCCGGCGACAACCCGACCCAGGCGAGGCCATGTAGGATCGCCTGCACCGCCTCTGCCGAGTTGCGCGCCTTATCGGTATCCTCGATGCGCAGCAGATACTGTCCGCCATGGTGGCGCGCGAACAAATAGTTGAACAACGCCGTGCGGACGCCGCCGATATGGAGGAAGCCGGTGGGGGAGGGGGCAAATCGCGTGCGAACCATCATCACGCCGATGTAGCGCACTGCGCGGAATTTCAAAACCTTGTGTTTGGAGGATTCGCTCTCTCGTTCCTGTGATACGATCGGGGTTGTATCTTGGGGACGCTACCGATCTCGCTGCCCATTGTTGGGTGGTCGTGACCCAGATCGCAAGGGACTGGTTCCTGCTCCGGCTACGGATCATCATCGGCAGCGGATGGCGTTTTATTTAGTCTTGTTGGTGAAGCCGCCTCCCCGGCGCCGCCCGAAACTACCCCCGTAATCACCGAGTAGTAAGATATACTGGCTATTCTACTGGCTATTCTAACGTAACCGGTTCACTTTGCGGCTCCCCATCAGACCCCCTGCCAGGAGCCGACCATGCCCGTCACCGCAAAAGAACTGCTCGCCGCCGCCAATGCAGCCGTACCCCGCATTCCCGGCAAGGAAGCGATGGATCTGGCGAAGTCAGGAAATGTTCTGTTCGTCGATGTACGCGATGGGACCGAACTCGCCGCAAGCGGCAAGGTCCCCGGCGCGCTGCATACCCCGCGCGGCGTGCTCGAATTCCGTGCCTGCCCCGAATCCGCCATGTATGACAAGGCGTTCGACCGCTCGAAGACCCTCATCCTCTATTGCGGCTCCGGCGGCCGCGCCGCCCTAGCCGGCAAGACGTTGAAGGACTTGGGCTACGCCGATGTCCGCAATTTGGGCGGCTTCAAGGACTGGCTCGAAGCTGGTGGGACAGTGGAAAAAATCTGATTGGGATTGGCTTCTTGCCGCTAAGTCCCCCGGGCAGTTTCTGGGGCTGCGGCCCCCGGGGTTAGTTCCTTTGGCACCAACCCTCCACGATTGCCTAGGCGTAAGGGCGGGCCCGCACCCATTGCCTAGTAGTGGCAGTGGTCTCGGCCGTGGTGATCAACCTGATATTCGCCGGGCCGCTTTGTATGCTGCTGGTCTTGGCGTGAAGTTTCCTGGGCCTGCTGTATTTTTCGCGCGGACGTATCGTCGCGAGCGTCGCCGACCTGCTGGATGAACGGCTGTCCGCGGTCGCCTGCGGGACTAAGATTCGCGCCTCCCTGCTTGGCAAGTTGTCCAGCGAGAGCACGTAGCCCGAACGCTGATTCTGACGGCTATTTTGCGCGCCGCCGGGCGATCACTTGCTGAATTTCCACCAGCAGCGCATTGCGTTCCACTTCCAGCTCCTGGATTGACCGGCCCTGCGTCTCTGCCGCCACCCCATCGATCAGCTGTTGGCAGAGTTCGTCGGTCAACTCAGGTGTGACCATCGTCTTCCACCACGCCTCGAAGCTGGGGCGGAACTGGCGCAGCATATGTGGCAGCCCGCCATCGCCGCCACCAAGATGTAAGGTCAGTGTCGGCCCCATGATCGCCCAGCGTAGTCCTGGCCCATAGGTCACCGCGCGGTCCACATCCTCTACGCTAGCCAGGCCTGAGGCGATGGCGCTGACCGCCTCGCGCCACAAGGCCGCCTGTAAGCGGTTGGCGAGATGGCCTACCGCTTCCTTGCGCAAAAGGATCGGCTCCTTTCCAATATGGCGGTAGAAATCCATGCACCATTGCGCTGTCGCGGCGGAGGTTTTTTCGCCGCCCACCACCTCCACCAGCGGGATCAGATGCGGTGGGTTAAACGGGTGGCCAATCACGAACCGCTCCGGCGTGCGCAAGACTGCCTGCAGGCCGCTCATCATCAACCCGGAGGAGGAGGAGGCGACGATCGTCTCCGCCGGCAGCACCGGCTCGATTTCGGCGTAAAGCGCGCGCTTGATTTCCGCGCGTTCCGGCGCGTTTTCCTGCACGAACTCCGCCTTGCGCACCGCTTCCTTCGCATCGGTCGTAAAGGACCAGCGATCCGGTGACGCGCCCACCGCCATGCCGAGCTGCGCCAGGATCGGCCAGGCATCGCCCACCATCCGCCGCACGTAGACCTCACGCCCCGGATCGGGGTCCGAGACCACGACGCGCATCCCGCGCGAAAGGAACCAAGCGACCCAGGACGCACCGATGGTGCCACCACCGATTACGCCAACGCTGCTGACTTTGTCCGGACTGGCCATGCCCTTGTTCCTTCTGTTCGTGCCGGATCATCCTCGGCTTGACGGTTTCGGGGAAGCCTCCCACTTTCGCCGGCCACCATCCAGGAAATCAGTTTTGTCCGACCAAATGCCCGCCGACCTATTTAGCGTCGGGAAAAGTTTCCCACTCGACTGGGATGCGGTACGTGCGCACTTGGCTCCGAACGGGCTGCGGCTGGAGAGCGATCCACCGCCACGTCAGTTCTCTGGTGGACTGGCAAATGTGAATTTCCTGGTCCATGTGGATGGCAAGCCCTGCGTGCTGCGCCGCCCGCCGGCCGGGCAATTGCCTGCCGGCGCGCATGACATGGCGCGCGAGCACCGCATCCTCTCTCCCCTCGCGGATGCCTTGCCCTTCGTGCCGCGTTCCCTGCATCTCTGTGAGGACACATCCGTCATCGGCGTCAAATTCCAGATCCTGGAATACCGCGCCGGCCTGGTGGTGCGCGCCACCCTGCCGCCAGTGCTGCGCGACCGTCCGAAGGTTGGCTCGCGCCTCGCGCAGGTGCTGCTGGAAACGCTTTCGGCGCTGCACGCCGTCGATCCGGCCTCGATAGGCCTCGACGATCTCGGCCGCCCTGAAGGTTTTCTCGCGCGCGCCGTCGCCGGCTGGCGCAAGCGCAGCGCGGCGGTGCATTACGACGCCAACGAAGCCCTACTGCGCGATCTCGGTGTCTGGTTGGAGGCGCATCTGGTGCCCGAGGGTGTGCCCGCCTTGCTGCATAATGACTTCAAGCTCGACAATATGATCTTGGACCCCGCCGACCTGCACGCCGTCGGTGTCGTTGATTGGGATCAAGGGACGCGCGGGGATCCGCTGTTCGACTTCGCCACCCTCCTCAGCTACTGGACGGAGAAGGACGATCACATCGCCCTGCACGACATGGCGCAGATGCCCAGCGTCGAGGCCGGCTTCCCGCCGCGCTCGGAAGCTGTGAAGATGTACGCGGCGATGACCGGGCGGGATATGTCCAACTTCAAATTTTACCGCGTCCTTGCGCTCTACAAGCTTGGCGTGATCTTCCTACAACTCGGCCATCGCTACCGCATTGGTCAAACCTCGGATGCCCGCTACCAGCATCTCTCCCGTATTGGCTCCGGCATCCTGGAATTCACCCACGATGTCGTCGCCGATCGCGCGTTCTGAAGGATTTTTCCGAATGGATTTTGCCCTCACACCGGACTTGAAGGAATTGCAGGACCGCACCCGCAATTTTATCCGTGAAAAAATCCTACCTCTCGAAGGTGACAAGCGACAGACGCCGCACGGTCCCACGGAAGACTTTCGTCAGGAACTCGTCGCGCTGGGCAAGGTGGCCGGCCTGCTTTCCTCGCACGTCTCTCCCGAATTCGGTGGCCTCGGCCTGTCGCACGTGGCGAAGGCGATCCTGTTCGAGGAAGCCGGCTATTCGCTCCTCGGCCCCGTTGCGCTGAACATCTTCGCGCCAGACGAAGGCAATATGCATTTAATGGAAGTAGTGGCGACGCACGAACAGAAGGAACGCTGGCTGCGCCCACTCGCTGCCGGGCAAACTCGCTCCTGCTTCTGCATGACCGAACCGCCGCCCGGCGCCGGTTCCGACCCCGCCGCGCTCTCCGCCACGGCCGTGCGCGACGGCGATGATTTCATCATCAACGGCGATAAATGGTTCATTACTGGCGCGGAAGGCGCCTCCTTCGCCATCATCATGGCGAAGCAGGAGGACGGCAACGCCACCATGTTTCTCTCCGACATGGATGCGCCCGGTATTGAGATCTTGCGCACCATGGACAGTCTCGATAGCGCCTTTGCCGGTGGCCATTGCGTAGTACGCTTCAACAATCTGCGTGTGCCGACAAAGAATATCCTTGGCGAATTGGGAAAAGGCTTCCGCTACGCCCAGGTTCGTCTCGCGCCCGCGCGCCTCACCCACTGCATGCGTTGGCTCGGCACGGCGCGGCGGGCGCACGAAATCGCCACCGAATATGCCCGTACCCGCATGGCCTTCGGCAAGCGTATCGGCGAGCATGAGGGCGTTGGCTTCATGCTCGCCGATAATGAGATGGATATTCGTACCACGCGGCTGATGATCTGGCACACCGCCTGGGTGCTGGACCAGGGCGAACGTGGCGGCACCGAATCCTCGATGACGAAGGTAATTTCCTCAGAAGCCGTATGGCGTGTGGTGGACCGCTGCGTCCAAATCATGGGTGGGCAGGGGGTGACGAGCGAATCTCTGGTGGAACGCATCTTCCGCGAAACCCGCGCCTTTCGCATCTACGACGGCCCTTCGGAGGTGCATCGTTGGAGCCTCGCCCAACGCATCATGCGCCACGGTGCCAATTGGTGATTTACTGATGACCCAACGCGAACAGCTTTACGACCTCACCGGTCGCGTCTGCATCGTCACTGGCGGCGGACGTGGCATTGGACGGGGTATTTCTGAGGGCCTGGCATCCTTTGGCGCCAAGGTGGTGATCACGGGCCGCACCGAGGCCACCCTCGCCGAGGCCGCCACCGCCATCCGTGCCAGTGGCGGTGACGCTATCGGCCACGCCGCCGACATCTCTAGCGAAGCCGACGTGCTGGCGCTGCGCGATGCGGTCATCGCGAGCTATGGCCGCATCGACGTGCTTGTGAACAATGCCGGCATCAACCCGATCTATAAATCGGTAGAGCGCACCACGCTTGGTGAATGGCAGAACATCATCGATACCAACCTCACCGGCCTGTTTCTCTGTTGCAAGCATCTCGGCACGCCGATGGTTGCGCAAGGCAAGGGCTCCGTCATCAATATTTCGTCGGTTGCCGGGAATGTTGGCCTCAAACGCGCCGTTCCCTATTGTGCTTCCAAGGGTGGTGTCGAATTGCTGACGAAGGCGCTCGCCATCGACTGGGCACCTAAAGGCGTGCGCGTCAACGCAATCGCCCCCGGATATTTTGAAACGGACCTCACTGTCGGCATGCGCGCCAAAGACGAGCTCGCGCGACCCTTACTTGACCGCACGCCACTCAACCGCTTCGGCACGTTGCACGACATCGCCGGCGCCGTCGTTTTTCTTGCTTCTGATGCATCCGCCTATGTCACCGGCGCTAGCCTCTCCGTGGACGGTGGCTGGACAGCGGAATAACTCATGGACAATCGTTATAACTAAATTCAAATGTACCTTTTACGTCACAGCGCTGATAAAAAATTGATTTAGGGGCGTGGCGGTCTTTGCCCCGATAATGGAGAGCTGATCCTGGGAGAGACTGTACGGGGAAACTTCTAAGCCTCGCCCGCTGCCGCGCCCGTGCGGAGCAAGTTGTCCAGATATTCGGGGTGTCCGAACGCCTAGCGTGGCGGGTTCTGAGACGGCACCGATCGACCAGCGATACCAGCCCCAACATGGCCCCAGCGCATCACTCGCATCCGCTATGCCCTGTAGCCTTGACCGTACGATTCTGCTAAAGTCAACAGCATGAGGCCTCTTATACGTTGAGTTCGTAGCTCATTACCATCGCGGCGAAGGAGACAGTGCCATGTCGGAAGCCTGTATAGTTGGCTGGGCGCACAGCCCGTTCGGCAAGCTGGAAGACCCGGACGTGGAATCGCTTATCGGCCGCGTCGTCGCCGCGGCTATCGCCGATGCCGGAATCGCCCCATCTGATATTGATGCCAGTTTCGTCGGCTTGTTCAATAATGGCTTTTCCGCGCAGGATTTCCCCGCCTCACTGGTGCTGCAGCATCTTCCGGAACTGCGCTTTAAACCTGCGACCCGGTTTGAAAATGCCTGCGCCACTGGGTCCGCCGCTATCTACGGCGCACGCGATTTTCTGGCCGCCGGGCGCGGTCGCTTCGCCCTCGTCGTCGGCGCCGAAAAAATGACCGCGACCCTAGGCGACAAAGTCGGTGATAGTCTTCTCAGCGCCAGCTACCGGAAAGAGGAGGGCGATATCCCCGCTGGTTTTGCCGGCGTCTTCGGCCGTATCGCGGAAACTTATTTCCAAAAATACGGTGATCAATCGGATGCGCTGGCCAGCATCGCCGCCAAGAACCACAAGAATGGCGTAGACAATCCGTATGCGCAGCTACGCCGCGACCTCGGCTATGATTTCTGCCGCAATGTCAGCGAGAAAAATCCTTATGTCGCCCCACCTTTGAAGCGCACCGATTGCTCGCTCGTCTCCGACGGCGCCGCTGCCCTCATCCTGACCGACGAACACACCGCCCGCGCTATGCGTAAAGCGGTTATATTCCGCGCCGCCGTGCAGGTGAACGAATTTCTACCAATTTCCAAGCGTGACATCACCCGCTTCGAAGGTGCCGAACAGGCCTGGAAACGCGCTCTGGATGCCGCCGATCTCAGCCTCTCTGATCTCTCCTTTGCCGAAAGCCATGATTGCTTCACCATCGCCGAATTGATGGAATACGAAGCCATGGGCCTCACCGCCCCTGGGCAGGGCGCCCGCGCCGCGCTGGAAGGCTGGACGCGCAAGGACGGCCGCCTGCCCATCAACCCCTCCGGCGGATTGAAGTCGAAGGGCCACCCGATCGGCGCCACCGGGGTCTCCATGCATGTCATCACCGCCATGCAGCTCACCGGCGAAGCCGGCACGATGCAGTTGCCGAAAGCCGATATCGGCGCCGTGTTCAACATGGGTGGCGTTGCCGTCGCCAACTACGTGTCTATTCTGGAGCGCCTGCGCTGATCTCGCCAGCAATGCCCATCCCAACAACAAATCTTGCCTCGCTTCTCCTGCAGACGGCACGCCGCCTGCCCGACCACCCTGCCTTCATTCGCGCCGGTGCCACCCGGACCTGGCGCGACTTTGCAGCACGCGTGCAAACCGCCGCGGCGGGCCTGCGCGCCCGCGGCATCACCCCGGGCGACCGCATCCTCGTCCACGCCCGCAACTCCGTCGAAATGTTTGAAACCGTCTGGGCCGGTTGGCTGCTCGGCGCCGTCTGGGTTCCCACCAATTTCCGCCTTACGCCCATCGAAGTCGCCTATCTCGCCCAATCCTCCCGCGCCACCGCGCATATCATGGATGATGTTTTTCGGGATCACGCGGAAGCTGCGAGCACCGCCAACCCAAACGCAAAGATTCACATCACGATTGGCGACGGCGCCTTAACCTGGGAATCTCTGATCGAGGAGGGGAGGGGCCAGACCTTCGAGCCCGCCGACGTCCAGCGCGACCACCCGTGCTGGTTCTTCTACACCTCCGGCACCACCGGCCGTCCCAAAGCGGCGGTGCTTACCCATAGCCAGATGGTCTTCGTCATCACAAACCACCTCGCCGATCTCATGCCTGGCCTTACTGAGAATGATGCTTCGCTCGTTGTCGCGCCCTTATCGCATGGCGCTGGTATCCACGCCTTGGCGCAAGTCGCGCGCGGCGCCAAATCGGTCCTGCTTGCGACTGAAAAATTCGACGCCGCCGAGGCTTGGTCGCTCGTCGAGCAGTATCGCGTCTCCAACATGTTTACCGTCCCCACCATCCTAACGATGCTCAGCCGGCACCCAGCAGTTGACCGGGTGGATCATTCCTCCCTGCGCCACGTCATCTATGCCGGCTCCCCGATGTACCGGGCCGACCAGGTACTTGCTCTCCAAAAACTTGGCCCTGTCATCGTGCAATATTTCGGGTTAGGGGAGGTAACCGGCAACATCACCGTCTTGCCGCCGCAATGGCATAGCATCGAGGACCGCCCCGACTTTCCCATTGGCAGCTGCGGTTATCCGCGCACCGGCCTCGACATTTCTATCCGAGACGGCCAGGGCAAAGCCCTCGCCACGCATGAGACCGGGGAAATTTGCGTCCGCGGTAATGCCGTCTTCTCTGGCTATTTTGAAAACGACGAAGCGAACACCAAGGCCTTCGCCGATGGCTGGTTTCACACCGGCGACCTCGGCTATCTCGACGGACGCGGCTTTCTCTACATTACTGGCCGCGCCTCAGACATGTACATATCCGGCGGCTCAAACGTCTATCCTAAGGAAGCCGAGGAAATTCTCCTAACCTACCCCGGCATTCTCGAAGCCTGCATCGTTGGCATTCCCCATGAAAGATGGGGAGAAACCGGCATCGCCGTTCTCGTCACTGAAAATAACCACCCGATCGCCGAGGAATTTTTGCTGGCTCACCTTGACGGTAGGATTTCACGCTATAAATGGCCCACGCGGTTTGTCTTCTGGGCTGAACTACCAAAGTCCGGCTATGGGAAAGTACCTAAGAAGGACGTGAAGGCCAGACTAGAAGCAGAGCGCGAGTCGCTCTGGTAACCTTTTCGCGTCATGTTTGGATTTGGATAGGGTATCTACATCTTGTTGCCTAAGCAGACTCCAGAAAGCGAAACTTGCATGAAAAAACCTCGGTCTATTGGATATTAACGGCCGAGCTCCCTACATTCCGTAAATGTCTCATCCGAGCTAAATCATCAAGAATATATTGTCGGGTGAAAGTAAATTTTCACCGATTGCAATAGATTCGGCTACTAGTACAATATATATTACTGAAGCGTTAATGAATTGAGTAAATGGAATTTTTTATACCGCTATACAATAATTTTGTTATATTTTTAATCACGAAATAAATTTTTATATAAAATAAAATTAACGAAACACTCCTTGTCATAGCGTAGCGTCATGTATCTACATGACGGCGCTATAACGCGGAATTACGTAGGAAAATATCACGGAGATTCAATGCGACAGATTTAAGGACGGATGCATGCCAAGTTCGGAGAATCCAGCGCGGACATCACGGAAGTTGATGACTATCTGAGGGTCGATAGCAACGACAACGTCATCAAAGGGCTTTAAGGCGAGGATGTGATCATCGCCTATCACGTTAGCGGCACGGTGGAAGGTGGCCGGGGCGAGAACGACCCCAGTGACAGAGCCGGAGATAATTTCGATGTCTGGTTCAGCGTCCTGGTATATAATACCACTACGTTGGATGGCCTCGTCGTTGGATCCGGTCCCGGCTCGGACCCGATCAGGGGTTTTACCCAAAGTGTCACTTAGGAAAGTGGCGATGCGCCATTTATTTTATACCTGATGGTCAGCCGCCTTACATGGCGGCCGATGCGTAGGGCGCGTATCACTTTCATCCTAACAAAGCCTGAGCGCACGCCTCTAAGATCGCGTCCGTATCCACCCCATATTCCCGATAAAGATCCGGTAAATCCCCCGCCTGTCCGAAATGGTCCGGCCCTAGCGCGACAACTCGGTGCCCGCGCACAGCCCCCATCCACGCATGCGCCGCCGGGTGTCCATCCAGCACGCTCACCAGTGCCGCCTCAGGCGCCAAAGGTTCCAGCACATGTTCGATATGCGCTCGTGCCGCGCGATCCCCCGCCCGCCGCGCCCGCCCGGCCTCCAGCCAACCGTGATGGAGGCGATCCGGGCTGGTAATCGCCAGTAGCCCCGCGCCGGGTTCCTCCGCCACCAGATCGGCGAACGCTGCCTCGGCTTCGGGCGCCACAGGCCCCTGATACGCCACTGCGATCCGCGCCCCCCTCGCCGGCGGCACCACCCAATGCGCTCCTGCGATCACGGCCGCCGCATCCAAAACACGCTCCTTCTGTTGCAATTGCCGCGTCGATAAACGCAACCACCCGGATGATCCGTCGGGCTTCTGCATATGTTCCAGGCAATGGCGCAACAGGATAGTCAGTTCATCCACATAGGTCGGCTCGAAACTCGCCAGCCGGTCCGCCGCCATGCCGATCAGCGGTGTATTGATGCTCTGATGCTGCCCGCCTTCCGGTGCCAAAGTAATGCCCGAAGGCGTGGAGACCAGCAGAAATCTAGCATCTTGGTAACAACTATAAATCAGCGCATCCAATCCGCGATTGACGAACGGATCATACACCGTCCCAATCGGTAAAATTCGCGCGCCTGTCATCTGCGCCGACAATCCCGCCGCGCCCAAAAGTAAAAATAAATTTTGTTCCGCAATTCCCAGCTCGATATGCTGCCCCGTCGGCGACATTCCCCAACGCTGCGCCGATGCCAGCTTGGCGTCACGGAACACATCGTTGCGCGTATGCCGGTCAAAAATTCCACGTCGGTTCACCCACGGTCCCAGATTGGTGGAGACCGTCACATCTGGGCTCGTGGTCATGATATGCGCGGCCAACTCTTGGCACGCGCCTTGTCCACGCCCTATTTCCGCCAGAATGTCGCCGAACCCACCCTGGGTCGAGACCTTGCGCCCGACCACCGAAGGCCCCGGCAAGTAATCCGGCACCGCCACCATCGGCGCGGACAGTGCGCGGCCCTGTGGCGTTAACTTCGTCGCGAATGGGCAAGAATTCAGAAATTCTCGTAAGTCCGTTTCGGGAATGTCCAGTCCCTCAAAAAAATCCCACTCATGGCCAGGACGAATATTCATCCCGCCCCGGAAAACTTCCATCTGCTCCTTCGTCATGAGACCGGCATGATTGTCCTTGTGTCCCGCAAATGGCAGCCCCATGCCTTTGATGGTATAGGCAATGAAACAAGTCGGCTCATCACCGTTTGCCGCTGCGGCGCGCAACGTCTCCGTCACCGTTTCGCTGTCATGCCCGCCCAGATTATTCATCAGCGTCGCAAGCTCGTCGTCTGCCAACGGATCGACAATCGCGCGCAACCCGGAAGACCGTCCCAGATCCGCCAGCAGCGCCTGACGCCAGGCCGGGCCGCCTTGAAAAGTTAGCGCAGAGTAGAGTGAATTCGGACAGTCATCGATCCAAGCCCGCAGCGCCTCGCCTCCCTCGCGCGCGAAGGCCGCCTGCAATTTTCGTCCGTATTTGATGGTGACAACGTTCCAGCCCATGTCACGGAACAAACCCTCTATGCGCCCGAACAAGCGATCGGGTAAGACGCTGTCGAGGCTCTGGCGATTGAAATCGATGATCCACCACACATCGCGCACATCGTGCTTCCAGCCCTCCAGCAGCGCCTCGTAGATATTGCCCTCATCGAGTTCCGCGTCGCCCGCTAGCGCGATATGTCGCCCGCGCGGCAAATCGGGCCGCGCCAGCCCGTGATGATGCACGTAATCCTGCATCAGAGACGAAAACGTCGTCATCGCCACCCCAAGCCCGACGGAGCCAGTGGAGAAATCGACCTCCCCCCCATCCTTCACTCGCGAAGGATAAGGCTGAATGCCGCCAAATTGCCGTAGGGTGGCCAGCTTTTCCCGCGATTGTCGCCCCAGCAAGTAATTGATCGCATGAAACACCGGCCCCGCATGCGGTTTCACGGCTACCCTGTCCTGAGGGCGCAAGATTTCGAAGTACAAAGCTGTCATCACCGAAATGATGGAGGCGCAGGATGCTTGATGTCCTCCCACTTTTAACCCGTCACGGTTCGGTCGTACATGATTCGCGTTGTGGATCATCCAGGCAGAAAGCCACAGTAATTTCTTTTCCAATGCGCGCAGAATTTCAACGCGCGGCGTAACGCGCCCCCGCGCCTCGCGTCTCGACGAGCCCGCCCGCACACCCACACCCGGAACGTTCATCCCTAAATCCTTCCTTCCTCACATCCCGGCCAGCTTGCGTACGGCTTGCGACGCATTGCGCTTGCCCTCGCCGGTGTAATCCTCATGAAACGCCTCGATCCACGATGGATCATAGAGATAGTTCACCATCAATGTCGCGCTCTCGGCCACCCCCTTATCGGAGGTATCGGCTAACATGCTCACCCGTTCAACTCGCGCCCCGTTGGAGAGGTGAAAATGCGCCACCGGATCGCGTGCCCGTTCGTTGCGACCTTCCAGTAGCAGATATCGGGCGCAAAGCCGCAGCAATACTGGCTCCGCCGTCTTCGCCAGTGCCACATCCCGTTGCCAACCTCGCTGCGCCAGAATGCCCGCCAACGCTGCGGCGCCACCGGCAGGTGGTTCCCCGTGTGCAGACAGCGCCGACCGTAAATCCGTGCTCTCCTTCGCCGTAAGCAAATCCGTATGTGTCGTGCCTAGCTGCTCATCCAGCCAGCCGCGGAACCCCGGCACTGGTGACAGGGTGGCAAAATGCCGGAGATTGCGAAACTCCGCTGACAATTCATCCACCACCCGCTTGATAAGGAAATTGCCGAAACTGATTCCCGCCAACCCGAGCTGGCAGTTGGAGATCGAGTAGAAAATCGCCGTATCAGCCTCGCCGGGGTCGAGCACCGGCGCCTCTTCATCCAGTAGGCGTTGCACGGAACTGGCGAGTCCCTTTACCAGCGCCACCTCCACGAAGATCAGCGGCTCATCGGGCATGCTCGGATGGAAAAACGCGTAGCAGCGGCGGTCTGAATCGAGCCGATTCTTTAAATCTCGCCAGGAGCGAATTTCATGCACCGCCTCATAGCCGACCAACTTTTCTAGCAGAGCCGCCGGGCTGGACCAATCGATGCGCCGCAGTTCCAGAAACCCGATATCGAACCAGCCTGCCAGCAATTCACGGAGATCAGATTCCAGTGCGGCCAGTAATTTATCTGACTTCCTTTCAGCATTGAGGAAAGCCCGCAACTGCACCAGAAACGGCATTCCATCGGGAATGGAGGTGAATTGCGTGAGCAGCCGCACCCGGGGGGGGGCCAACACCCGGCGTAACGCCACTTGCGCCGTGGCCCGCTCGTTGGGGTCGGTCGCGGTGCGTAGCAATTCCATAGCCCGTGCGACCGCATCTGCATCAGAATCGAAGCTGGATAGGATTCGTAAAAATTCGAGTCGATTTGGGTCGTTCAGGCTCAGATAGGTCTGCGCCAGTTTTGCCGCCCGGTTGCGCGCGCTGGCTTCCCCGCCACGCGCCGCTAGGCAGGCGCGCATCTGCGCGACGACGGAATCGTCTTCTCCCTTCGCCACCCCGGCCGCCATCTCTCGCCAGGCTTTCCTGATGCGGCGAATGGCACGATCGAATAGTCCGGTTACGGCAGCGTCCTGTGTTGGCATCTGGCTTTCATCCGGTTAACCGTCAAGACATGGAGATGCGGCGTCCTAACCCAAGACTATGGCATACGGATGTTGCTGATTTCCTCCATGGCGCATGGGATCAATGCCAGAGACCCTTTGCAAACAGACCCGCGCCACCGAGTGGACCCGTCTGTCCATGCAGGTAAACTCCTGAGCAGGTGGCCTTCCACACCTGAGCTAACAGGTCCGGATTATCCCCGCCAGCACATTGCCCATTCCCGCCGTCGCCAGGCAGGGGGGCGGAGCCGTTGATCGCGACCGGCCCATCCGGCGCAGCAATGATCGTGTCCGCTCCCTTCAACACCAGCACGGCCCTGGTTCGCGCTGCAGCCATCCGCGCAGTGGCCACACGATCATCGTCCGGCACACCGAATATGCGAAAAAATTCCCTCAGATGCGGTGCCAAAACCGCGCAGCGCGATTTCCGGGGGCGTCAGCAACACCGATCCGCGGCAGGGGGGGGGCGTGCATCGCCACCCTTGCCGCTTAGCCCCTCCTACGGACCTTCTTATCCACCGGCTTGGCAGCCGGCGCATCCACCTTCAGCCCGCGCAAGAACTGGGCCCGCGCGCTCGCCCCGGCCATCAGGTAGTTATGATCGTTTCCGGAGAGCAAAAACTGCGCCCCCATATTGATGTAACGCGCCGCGTGCTCCTGATCATATACCCCACCCATGCCGGCGAATTTTCCGTGTTTGCGGCAGGCTGCGATCACCTTGGCATAGGCATCTACCACTTTCGGATGGCCAATCTGCCCGGCGATCCCCAGCTCGGCAGTCAAATCGGATGTACCTATCAGCAGCACGTCCACTCCCTTCACCGCCGCGATGGCCTGGGCATTCGCCACCCCCTCCGGGCTTTCGATCATCACCACGGTGAGAATTTCCGCGTTCAGTGACTTCTGCGACTCGGCCGGTGAGGGTGGCTGATAGCCATACACGGCGGGCGAGCCGCCCCAGCTGCGATGGCCCATCGGCGGGTAATGGAAGGCATCGGAAATCCGCTTCGCCTGGTTTGCCGTATCGACGTGCGGCACCACGATGCCGAGCGCGCCATTGTCTAGCGCCCGCGTGCCCTCATCCAGCGCATTGGCGCAGACGCGCAGGATGGGCGTAATCCCGGTGGGCAAGGCGGCGAGGCAAAGCTGCGTCGCTTCCTGGATGGAAAACGCGCTGTGCTCGCAATCGATGAAGATCCAGTCATGCCCGGACGCCGCCGCCAGCATCGGCGTGCCGGAGGTTCGAAGGTGGGCCACGCCAAAGCCCAGGGCCAATCCCCCCGCCGCCATCTTGCGGCGCGTATTGTTCGGATACGTGATGGTCATCGGAATGGCCTCCCGCCAAATTTTGGTTCGCCGCCCAGGGCAGCACGGCAAAGGCGGCGCGGTCAATCACTATGCGGCCTGGATTTGCGCTATACTCATTAGCAGATTTTGATCGGAGCCAATCATGTTACCGCTTACTGCCCCCTGCGTCGCACGGCTAAAAACGGCGGAGAAAATCTCTTTTGGCCCGCTGTCGCATTACCAGAACCTGCTCGGTGCCGGCGACACGCCAATCTTTACCGGCGTGCAAACCTGCCAGGCTGGCTACCAGACCGCACCACATTTTCATCCCTATGTGGAGAGCCTGTTCATCATCGACGGTACGATGGAAGCCTGGCTCATCGGCGACGAGGAAAATACCCACACGCTTCATCCTGGCGACATGATCGCGCTGCCCGCCAACGCCGTGCATGTCTTTCGCAATCCCGGCCCTGGCACGCTGCGCCTGCTCGGTATCCATGCCAGCCCCGAACGCATCGTGCATCGGCTTAGCGAAACATGATCCCACCTAATACCGCCCTGCGCATCATTGGGGACGTTCATGGCGACACGCGCGCCTTCGCTTACGCCACTGCCACCGACCATTTCATTGTCCAGCTCGGCGATCTGGTGGATTATGGCCCTGATAGCGCCGGCGTGCTGCGCGTCATGTTTGCGATCGTTGAGGCCGGGCGCGGACTGTTCCTCCTCGGCAACCACGACCACAAGCTCGCCCGAGCCCTGTCCGGCCAGAATGTCCATCTGACCGAGGACCAGCACGCCACTATCGCCCAACTCGACGGCGAATTGCGGGCGCGGGCGTTGGAAAAAATCGCCAGTGCCCCCGCCTGGCTGCGTGCCGGCGACAAGCTCTTCGTTCATGGCGGTTTCCATACCGCGATGCTAGATCAGACCCCGCCGACGACCTTGGGCCGCGCCAATGGCATCCTCGCGCGCGCCTTGTTCGGCCAACCGACCGGGCGCATGCAGTCCGACGGCTACCCCGAACGCAGCCTCGCCTGGATCGCGCGTATCCCGAGCGACCTCACCGTCTATTGCGGCCATGACCGCCGCAGCACCGATGGCCGACCCGCTCGCTTCACCAATAAAGAGGGTGGCGCCGCGATATTCCTTGATACCGGGGCCGGCAAGGGTGGGCATCTCTCCTGGATCGATATTCCTGCATAGCCGGCGGGCGCGGCGCGTAGTACAATAGGCTTCGTTATGCATCAGCTATTGCTTCTCCGGCACGCAAAATCTGCCCAGGGCGATGCGAGTTTGGCGGATCATGCGCGTACCCTCAACGCATGCGGCCGGGAAGCGGCCGCGGCGATCGGTGCGGCGTTGCGCGGGCTCGGCCTGGCACCGAATATCGTGCTTGTTTCCTCCGCGCTACGCGCGCGCCAGACCCTGGCCGCCTTGGAACCCTGGGACGACGCCCCGCTGATCGAGGTGCTGGATCCCCTTTACTTGGCTCCTGTGCCACGGCTGTTGTCCATCCTGCAATCAGTCGCGGAGACCGCACGCAGTGTTTTGGTCATCGGCCACAACCCCGGACTGCAAGACCTCGCCATCTTCCTGGCCGGTGAGCAGGCCGTGCTGGGCGAGGATCCGCCCGCGCGCGCCTTGGCGGAAGGATTTCCCACCGCAACCTTGGCCGAATTCGCCATCCCCGGAGCATGGCACACACTGCAACCCAGTTGTGCCCGCCTGCTTCGCCTGCTGCGCCCGCGCGACCTGCCCGGGCGGCTATGACTGGCCCGGCGCCGGCATTGCCCCTCACGTTGTCCCTGGTGATACCCGTGGGTTTGAATGTTGGCGAGGCCTTTATGCACATCCCGGAATATCGGGGCGCGCAAATGGCCGAATACGCCGCGCATCGATGATTGTGGTGCGGATCCCGCGCTAGTGGATCGGACCAGGGTTGCGCTGGGCCGACTGTGCGCGGCCCTGATGGTCTTCCGCGCCGCCACGGAGACGCCGGTGATGCTGGAATTGGCGGGCGATTTGCACGCGTTCGGGCATGTGCTGGGCCTAGTGTGGGTATGGGATGTGTTCCTGGACGAAACCTGGGCCCGCATCGCCCAAGCCTTTTCCGGTGAAAAGGCGATTCAGGCCGCGCTACCGGCCGCGCTGTGCGGGCGGGAGCGGTATCGTGCGTGCTGGGGCGCACCGCTGCCGAGGCCGCCGCGTAACGCGACATCCATGTTGCGAGCGCGAAGGTTGCGTTCCGCGCCGCGCCGCCATAGTTTGCAGTATGCCGCGGAAGCCAACTTGGGCAATGAGCCCCGGGTTAGGCGGCGGCCGAAGGTCAACGCGACGCCCCATGCGAATGGGGGCGCCGCCTCCAGCATGAGGGCACGCGCATGAGCGGCACGGCGAACCGGTCCGTCACGATGATCTTGGATGGGACGAACAAATCATCCAAACTGCCCCTGCTCGAAGGCACCGCCGGCGCCCCGGTGGCCGATATCCGCAAGATTTATAACGATCTCGGCATCTTCACCTACGATCCCGGCTACGGCGCCACGGCATCCTGCGAAAGCAAGATAACCTACATCGATGGCGATGTCGGTGTACTGATGTATCGCGGCTACCCAATCGAACAGCTGGCCGAAAAATCCTCCTTTCTGGAAGTCTGTTACCTTTTGCTGAATGGCGAATTGCCGAACGCGACGGAGAAAGTGAATTTCGAGAGTGGAGTAATGCGCCACACCATGCTGCACGAACAATTGCGCAGCTTCTATAATGGTTTCCGTCGCGACGCTCATCCGATGGCGGTGATGTGCGGTGTCGTCGGCGCGATGTCGGCCTTCTACCATGACAGCCTGGACATCACGAACGTGGAACACCGCCGCATCAGCGCTTTCCGCCTAATTGCCAAGATGCCGACGATCGCGGCCTGGGCCTATAAATATAATGTCGGCCAGCCCTTCATGTATCCGCAGAACCATCTTAGCTACGCTGAAAATTTCCTCTATATGTTTAACGCGGTGCCGTCCGAGCCGTATAAGAACAATCCGGTACTCTCAAAGGCGATGGATCTGATCATGATCCTGCATGCCGATCATGAGCAGAACGCGTCGACCTCCACCGTGCGGCTCGCCGGCTCCTCCGGCGCCAATCCGTTCGCCTGCATTTCCGCCGGCATCGCCTCGCTTTGGGGTCCCTCGCATGGCGGTGCCAACGAGGCGGTGCTAAACATGTTGACCGAGATTGGTAGCGTGAAGAATATTCCGGACTTCCTGTCCGACGTGAAGGACAAGGGCAACCACACGAAGCTGATGGGCTTTGGCCACCGCGTCTACAAGAATTATGACCCGCGCGCGAAAATCATCCAGCAGGCCTGCCACGACGTGCTGCGCGAGCTGGGTATCAAGGACGACCCGCTATTGGATCTGGCGATCGAGCTGGAGAAGATCGCGCTGAGCGACAGATATTTCGTTGATCGCAAATTGTATCCGAACGTTGATTTCTATTCGGGCCTTATCCTGAAGGCGATGGGCTTCCCCACTTCGATGTTTACCGCGCTGTTTGCGGTGTCGCGTACGGTCGGCTGGATCACGCAATGGCAGGAAATGGTGGAAGATCCGGAACAGCGTATCGGGCGCCCCCGCCAGATCTATACCGGCCCGGCAGCGCGCGATTATATTCCTCTCGAAAAACGCATCTGAACGCATTAGAATAACATCAAAAATGGCGTACCAAGCATTTTCCTCTTATTCTATTTTTTGTGATGGCGACTACCATTTCGCGGCCATCGGAACTGTAGGAAAGTGCCAGAAATGGGTGAAGGGGCTGGTAACAATGCTCATATTTGAATAAAAACCCTTATTTATTATAGATAAAATATTATACTAAATTAACACCACGAACGTGTCCTATCTTGCTGAATTGGCACGATTGGAATGCCTGTTGTGGGGTGGCGTCAAATTTAATCATGAATTTAAATCATGCGGGTGTATTTCATTAGATTTGTACGTTATCCCGTATTCGCGCTCCTTCGCCGGGGTAAAGGCGTCCCGTACGATGCGGACTGGAGTTGCAAAGCACCGAAACAATTAGGATGAAGTCCGTAAGCTCGCTGAGCTGTCGCACGATACCCAAGTCCGGTTGTGCCCGTGAACTTGGTCGCAGCGCGCCCCGGGACCGCCCCCATGCAAGCTTCGGACGTGACGTCTGGCTACGCGGTCACCCCAGCGAACTAACTGGCTTCCTCTCAGCCGTTTCTGAGACTAGCCGATAGAAACCGTCTGGGCACGCTACCCGGTGATCTCTGGCTGAATTTCGATGAAACGCACAATAAAACCTTCGTCGATATCCCGGCCGCCGAAGCCTGCGGCTCCCTGCCTAACCTGCTGGATACGGGGTCCCGTTTCGCGCTCAGCTCCCAGTCGCGGATGGTGGTCTATCCTACCCCCTGGCTGCTGGCTCCGGTCATTCCCAATGACGATACGCTGCGCTGACGCATGACAGGAGTGCTGGGTCGCGCCCCCGCCGGTACATTTACCCTTCCTGTGCGTGACATGCGCGTTCTGTAAGGCCAGGAAGCCCGCCATTATGAAGGTTTCGCCTCCTCCAGGGTGCCGCGTCCGTACGAATATTACGTGTCCATGAGCGCTTTGAGCACAGCGAACGGCAAGGAGAACCACGCCCTGCACGCGTTGCTCTCCCACGCCTCGACGACGGCCAATTTCCTTAGCCCGGTGGAGGTTGGCTGAGCAGAGGATCAGAATTACCGGCCAAGCGGAAGAGATCAGTGTTGAAGAGAATGAAGTGGCTCGCCGTGCACACCTAGCGTGGCATCCTGATCTGGAGTCCTTCGTGCGGTCGCCGGATTGCGCACTCGTTCGCGTTACGGTCAGGGAGTATCAAGTCGTCGGTGCAATTGATGACGTCAAATGGTGGCGCATTGACGATCTAGTGTAGTGCTGTCCCCCCCAAATTGGCCACCCGTGCCAATTGCGAATTGACCAGTGTTTGTCGAGTGGCGGCGGTGGTCAATCGCAGATCGGCATAACGTGTCGAAACTGATCAAATTTGAGTCGGTGGGAACAGAGATAGCACCAGGTTGGCTCGCCGTGGACTAACAGCGCCACCGGCGCATCGCGCGGGCCTTCATCGAGGTAGTGGGTGCGCAGCCCATCCCACTCCAAATAGTTGGGTTCGAAAGGGAAATCCGGCAGCCCTACAAAGGCGCTGTCCGGTGTTCGGTAGACGTTATCCATCAAGTGTCCCTTCAGTCCATGGCGGCCGTTCGAAGCTGCGATGGCGCAATTTAATTTCGGATCATGCTTGTGAGGCGCTGGCCCACCTTCTGGACTCATTCCACGCCCGGCTCGGCTCGGTAAACGTGGCACCAGGGGGATTGTTGATCTGGATGAACTGGTCGATAAGAGCAGCCACGGCCTCAGGCGCGTCTTCCTGCAGAAAGTGACCGACACCCGGCAACACCACGACGGGCCCATTGGGCCAAAGACTTTTGAAGCCTAAAATTCTCACTTCGGGAGGTGTAGTGCGTTCCTCTTCACCAACGACGCACATGGCGGGAATAGCCTGCAGAGCCGCAATGTCGTGCTTGTCGGCCAGTTCCTTGAAGAAGGCAAACGTCTTGGGATCAGAGATGTTGCGCGGAAACTGCAGAGCGCCTCGGCAGGCTTCCGGTGTCGGAAACGGACTGGCGTAGGCGCGGACCCAAGTCTCGTCCACGTGACCCGCCCTCTCGAAGCCAATTCTCTTCATCACGGACAGGACTGTCGCCCCCAGATTGGAGACCGTCGGTTCGTATTGTTCCGAGTTCACCCATTTCAACCATTTGTATTCCGGTGGGTTTAATGGAGCCCTTGCCCAAGGCACGTTAGCATTGCAGACGCAAAGACACTTGATGCGATCCGGATGCCGTATGGCGAAACTAGCTCCAATGGGACCGCCCCAGTCCTGCAGAACAAGAGTGACATTGCGCACATCGAGCGCCAGCAGCAGTCGCTCCAGGTTGTCGCTGTGGTCGCGGATGGAGTATTCGCGATCCTGCGGGGTCTCGCTCTTTCCGAAGCCCATATGATCCGGCACGATAACCCGCCCCAGTTTGCGCAAGCGGGGAATGAAGTTGCGATAAAGATAGCCCCAGGTTGGCTCACCGTGAACGCAGATAATGACATTGTCATTTTTCGGGTTTGTCGTTCCCTCATCGACATAATGCTGGCGAAAGCCGTTGCCCTCGAAAAAGTGAGGCTTGTACGGCCACGTGCCGTCGAAAGTCTCTTCTGCTGCAATCATCAAGCGTTCCTCGATCTTGATCTGGGATTTATTCACATCTGTCGCGTGTGGTTTCGGGGATAGTTATTTTAAACGGCTTTTTTCACTAAACGGCAT
>CAMBMS010000029.1 GCA_945868845.1 Asaia bogorensis
AACGCAATCAGGGTTCCGATCGAGAAATTCCGATCCAGAAAAATCCGCGGGTCAAGGAAGGGTTGCGACGATGTGAGGCAATGGCTAACGAAAACCCAGGCCGCAAGCACGCCCAGAAATGTATAGGCAACGATCTCGGGAGAATCAAATCAATCCATTCTCTGACCACGATCGAAGACGAGCTGCGCGCAGGTGAGAACAATTGCGAGAGCCAGAAACCCGGTCCAATCGAAGCGCAGAGCGGCAGTGGATGTGTGATCGCGCAGGGCAAACCAGATGCAGATCAGCGTTCCGATGCCGGGAGGCACGATCATGAAAAACGCCGCCTGCCAATTCCACGCCTCTGTCGCCATGGCGCCAAGAATTGGGCCGACAACCGGGCCAAACACCGCCCCCACACCCCACATAACGAGTGCGAAGGGTTGAAGGTGTCGAGGAAACGTGGCCAATAGAATGGCTTGGCCGAGAGGGGCGATCGGCGCTCCGAATGCACCCTGCAGAACGCGTGCAAGGATGAGCGTCTCCAGGCTGTTTGCCAACCCGCACAGAAACGACGCAAAGGTGAACCCGCCGACGGCCCAGAGCATCATCTTTCGCCAGCCAAGCCGGCTGGCCAGCCAAGCCGTCACAGGTGTGGCTATGGCGGTTGCGACTAAATTGAGCGTGATGACCCAGGAGATCTCGTCCTGTGTCGCGGATAGTGCTCCCCGCACCTGCGGAAGCACGAGGTTCGCTAGAGTGATCGTCATGTTGAAGAGCATGTTGGCCAGCCCGACCATTCCCAGGATCAGCCATTGCCGGCCGGTAAGGCTTAGGATGCCTCCCCTGCGAAATTCAGCCCCATCAACGGTATCGCTCAAAAGGAATCTCCGATTGTCTCTCCGGTGCCGTCAAGCTAGCTGGACTCGGCTGCAAAACCTACAAGCATGGCGCGGATGGCTCGGCCGGGGTACGCAGCAGCCAATGAGTGATGCCCCCGCGACATCTGTTACTCCCTAGCGCTATCCACCCCCACAGCTAGGGTCCGGGACCCTTGGCCTATCCCCCCTTCCGTGCCAGCATCGAATACGGCATTGCCGTGACGGGGATTAATGAGGCCAGGGGACATGCTAGATCTAGCGACTGCAGTAGACACGGCAAAGGTCGCCGCTGTCCGTTCTTACGACGCGATTATCATAGGCGCCGGCATCGCCGGTATCTACCAGCTGCACCGGCTGCGCCAGCTTGGCATGAATGTGCGGGTGCTTGAGACGGGCACTGATGTAGGCGGCACCTGGTATTGGAACCGCTATCCCGGCGCGCGCTTTGATTCCGAAAGCTACACCTACGGCTACGCTTTCTCCCCCGAATTGCTGGAGGAGTGGGACTGGAGCGAGCATTTCGCCGGCCAGCCGGAAACGCTGCGCTATATCAACCACGTCGTGGACCGTTTCGACTTGCGCAAGGACATTCGTTTCAATAGCCGCGTCCGCGCCGCGGCTTTCGATGAGGCACGTTGCGAATGGGCCATCAGCCTGGATGATGGCAGCACGCATACCGCGCGCTTTCTCATCACCGCCATGGGCCCGTTGTCGGCCGATACGCTGCCGCGCATCCCGGGCGTTGACAGCTTCCAGGGCCAATCCTTCCACACTTATCGCTGGCCGCATTATCCCGTGGACTTCGCCGGCAAGCGCGTTGCCGTCATTGGCACCGGCGCCACCGGCGTGCAGGTTATCCAAACCATCGCACCCCTGGTCGGCCAGCTTACCGTCTTCCAGCGCACACCCAACTGGTGCACGCCCCTGCACAACCGCGCCATCACGGAAGCAGAACAGTGCAAGATCAAGGCCGGCTATCCTGCGATGTTCGAACTGCTGCGCCAGACCCCAGGCTGCTATATCCACAACACCGATCCGCGCGGCACGTTCGAGGTGACGGCGGGGGAACGCGAGAGGTTTTGGGAAAAACTCTATGCCGAACCTGGATTCAGCATCTGGATGGCGAATTTCCGCGACATGATGACAGACCCGAAGGCAAATGGGCTGTTCAGCGCGTTCGTCGCCCGCAAGATCTACCAGCGCGTGAAGGACCCGGTGGTAGCGGATAGGCTGATCCCCAAGAACCATGGCTTCGGCACCCGCCGCGTGCCGCAAGAAACTGGCTACTACGAAGCCTATAACCTGCCGCATGTGAAATTGGTCAGCGTGCTGGAAACCCCGATCGAACGGGTAACTGAAAAAGGCATCAGGACCAGCGACGGCGAATACGTATTCGATATCATCATCTATGCCACCGGCTTCGATGGCGTCACCGGTGCCTTCGATCGCGTCGAATTCCAGGGCACCAACGGCGTCAGCCTGAAGGACTACTGGGCGGATGGGCCGAAGACCTTTCTCGGCCTGATGTGTGTCGGTTTTCCCAACCTGCTCACCATCGTCGGCCCGCACAACGCCTCCACTCGCTGCAACGTTCCGCGCTGCATCGAACAGAACGTGGACTGGATCACCGACCTGATGCGCCATGCGCGCGAACGCGGTATGGCGCGCATCGAATCAACACCCGAAGCCGAGGCGGACTGGACGCAGCATGTGGAAGAAGTCGCTTCCGGCCTCCTCTACGCACAGGTGGATTCCTGGCTCACTGGGATCAACACCAATGTGGAGGGCAAGAACGTCCGCCGCATCCTGCAATACCAGGGCGGTGCCCCGGCCTACCGGGAACACTGCGACAAGATCGCGGCGGCAGGGTACACGGGGATGGTGCTGCAATAGGTGCCGACCTCTGTCCCCCCGTCGGGGACTACGAGACAGGCAGGATGTGTTAAAGTTGGCCTTGATGTGCGTTCCGGTCGATCGTGATCGCTGATTCTGTCAAGTTTAATAATGTTTCAAAATTGAAGGCGTGCTGCACGCTAACTCAATATTTTATGGGAATTCCTATTTTCCCGTCACTCACCTCATTTAGTTTGAGGGTGGATCGCAGACATCGACGCGCAGCCTTGTCAGTTGTCAGAATATTTAGCCCGACCGGCAGCTGAAATTAGCAGAGTGCGGGCCCCGACCTAGGTTCGAACCAGGGACCTGTGGATTAACAGTCTGTTTCACGAAAACATCTGCGGTCCTGGCTATTCGCACGGTTTTAGACGCATACTGGAAAGCGGGGAAAGCCGGCAATATGAGTGGCTGGGGCGGGAGGGATCGAACCTCCGAATGGCGGAATCAAAATCCGCTGCCTTACCGCTTGGCTACGCCCCAATAGATGCGATGGGCTGCCGGATTTTGGGTGGAGCCATCGACCGTGGTGACCCTGTTCGGGGCCATCCCGGTGACCGGCTGGCCGGCACGGGCAAGCAGGTAACGCAATTTGGCGCCGTTCTCAAGGGCCGAAACCGGGGTACGGGCGAACTCTACGGGGCGGCGCAGGCGAGGGCCAGAGCACGCACATCGGCCAGGCTGTCGAAGCGCTGGACCAAAGCGACGATGTCGCGGGCGCGCGCGGCGCCCAGGATGGGGTCGACCAACGCGTGGAATTTCTGTTCTAGCCGACGGCCTTGCTCCATCACATCCTCGGCGGGCACGCCGGCGTCATAGGTTGCGCTCATTCGCGCGCCGTCGGTTGTCTCGATTTCCATTTCCGCTTTCGTGTGCGGCCAACCGGACTGGAATTCGATGGCAACTTTGTCGCGCAGGCCGTTCAGCACCGGATCGGCGGCGTTGGCTTCGCTGTAGCTATCCAGCCTGCCGGTTTCGACGCCAGCCAGAGCCATGGCCGTAGTCATGCGGAGCGAAAATTTGGTTTCAAGACCCGTGGTGGGGGCGGCGATGTTGCACACACGATCCGTCGCGCCATCGACCCTCAGGCGGATTACGCCGACGCGGTCCGGCGTTAAGTTATGGTTCAGCCGCAACACGCGCGCCGCCTCGATCGGGCCATGCGTCAGGTAACAGGCAGCGTGATATTTGAAAAGATTATTGCGGAGGTGATAGCCACCGGTCGGCGTTTCAAATGCGCGAGCCGGGTGAAAATCGGGACTGTGGGTGCGGGCAAACCCCTGGGCGCATTCCAGCACATCCATCCGGCTGTCGAAGTCGCGCTTGGCCAGCCGTGCGGCCAGCAGGCCGTGATAGGCAGCCTTACCGGCATGCAGCGGTTTACACATCGTGCCGAACATCGATTTCAGCCCGGCCGCTTGCGTGCCTGCGATGCCCAGCGCGGTAGCCGATCGCGCCGCGTCCAGGCCCAGTAGATGCGCGCAGGAAGCCGCCGCGCCGAAACTTCCTACCGTCGCGGTGGCATGAAAGCCCAGCCCGTCATAATGGCCTGGCGCGATCACGCGGCCGACCCGGCATTGCAATTCATAACCCGCGACGAACGCAGTAAGCACCGCAGCACCGGAGGCACCGTTCGCCTCGGCCATGGCGAGCAAGGCCGGCAGCAGCGCGACAGAGGGGTGGCCGGGCATCGCCAGATTGACATCATCGTAATCGAGCGCGTGCGCCGCGCTGCCATTGACCAGCGCCGCGGAGAGCACTGGCAGGCGTGCGGCATGGCCCACCACGGTGGCTTCTCCCGCGCCGCCCTGTTCGGCCATTTCTGCCAGCATAATTTTGGTGAGCGGTTCACTGGCGCCGGCGATGGTGCAGGCGAGGTAATCGAGCACGCATTGGCGCGCGAGTTCTCGGGCTTCGGCGCTGAGCGCCTCATAACGCAGCGTGCGTGCCTGATCGGATAATTTGCGCGTCAGATTCTGCCCCGCGCTGATGGCATCAAGGTCGGTGATTACGTTCATGATGCTTTCCTCGGTTACCGGACGGATGCTAATCCGTGGGTGAGTTCAGTGCAACGCGTGGTAGTGGGTCAGTAAGTCCGGGACCGGCCCGCATCCCCATCCGGCCACCCATCGAGCGTACATTAGCTGTTGGTGCCCGAGGGGAGATGGGGTGTAGGTGCGGGCCGGTGCCGGATTTAAACTGACTCACGACCCAATACGTTCAGCACCCGCGCCACTGTCCGTCGTCAGAACATTTGGCGCAGATCTCGGTGTAAATTAGCGGAGCGTTGGCCTCGTCTCGGGGTTGTTCTCCGCTCGTTCGCAATTACCGTAAAAGAGGGGTCAGAGGCAAAACCCCCGAACTTCCTTCCGACGGGCCATGCTTATCAGGTTTTGTTATCGCGTTGCAGGATTGCGGCGATGCGTTGCTTGTCGACCTTGATTTCCGGAATGCCGGCGCGCTCCGGCGCCAGCAGCATGGAAACCCGACTGTCGCGATGGCCCCAGCCGCGATTGAGCGCTTCCTGCATGTCCTGCATGGCCAGCGCCACCATGCGCATCGGCGCGCCGACATCGCGGCCAAGCTCGGCGGCAAGCGAGACATCCTTATGGAGTAGGCGAAACGCGAAGTCCGGCGGGTCGTATTCGCCGGGCAGAAAATGGTCCGCTAGGCCGTCGAAGGTGCGCCGCCGCCCACCGGCGCCCTGGCGCACGGCTTCCCATAGCGCTAGCGGCTCCACCCCGGCCTTCACGCCCATGGCAAACAATTCCGCCAGCACGATGTTCATCACGCCGCTGGTGGCATTGTGTACCATCTTGGCGATGGTGCCGGCGCCGGAGGGGCCGATGTAAAGGATCTGGTCCGCGAAAGCCTCCATCACCGGCTTGACGCGGTTATAGGCAGCCTCGTCGCCGCCTACCCAGATCGCCAGCCGGCCGGAATTCGCGCCGCGTGGCCCACCGGAAACGGGGCCATCTAGCATGAATTTTCCTGCCGCGGTGAAGACCGCGTTCAGCGCGCGCACCACCTTGACCGAATTGGTGGAAAGATCGAGATAGGCGCCGTCTTTTGGTAGGCCCGCGATGATGCCGTTCTCCCCCAGCGCCACTTTTTCCACATCCGCCGGCACGGGCAGGGAGGTGAAGACAATATCTGACGCGGCCGCCACCTCGCGCGGGGTTTCGGCCCAGACCGCGCCATTGGCGATGTGGCGCTCAGCTGCTTCCCGACGAATATCGGTAACGGTGATCTTGAAGCCGCCCTTCTGCAGGTTGTTCGCCATGCCCGCACCCATGGTACCCAGACCGATAAATCCCACGCGCATTGTCGTTCCCTCTAACGGTTAGAACCAAAAACGCTTTTCAACCACGCGCAAGCTTCGTCCATCGCTACGCCGGCAGTATCAACTATACCGACCCAGAAGAAGAAGCCGTGATTAACGCCTTCCCAGCGTTGTTCGCGCACGGCCACGCCGGCCTGGCGCAGCTTGTGGGCATACATTTCCGCCTCGTCGCGCAGCACGTCATATTCGGCGCTGTAGACTAAAGTTGGCGGCAGGCCCGCAAGATTCTCTGCGCGCAAGGGGGAGGCATGCGGATGCATCGCATCCTTCGGATCGGCCAGGTAATGGTGCCAGAACCACGCCATGCCGGCGCGCGAGAGCCCGTAGCCCTCGGCATTCTCGGCGTAGGATGGCGTGCCGGGCGCGTGGTAGTCTGTCACCGGATAAATAAGCAATTGCCCGGCAAGCTTCGGTCCGCCCTCGTCGCGGATACGCAGCGCCGTGACGGCCGCGAGGTTGCCACCCGCCGAATCGCCTGCCACGACAATGCGAGCCGCATCGCCGCCCAATTCCGCCGCATGCTCCGCGATCCAGCGCGTGGCGAACAGGCAATCGTCGGGCGCGGCGGGAAATTTGTGCTCGGGCGCGAGGCGGTAATCGACCGAGACTACAACCGCATCGGAACCGCCGCACAGGTTGCGGCAGATCGCGTCATGCGTATCCAGGCTGCACACGACAAAGCCGCTGCCATGGAAGAAGGTGATGATCGGGAATGGGCCGGTGCCGATCGGTGTGTAGATGCGCAGCGGCAGGGAACCTCCGGGGCGCACGATTAGTCGGTCCGCCACATGCGCGACCGGGGCGATGCGCAGCCCTTCGGCGGGGCGTTTTTCCATCCGTTCCCGCGCCTCCGTCACGCTTAGCGTGTCCATAGGTGGCAGGGTGGCGACCAGGTCCAGGATTTTTTGAATCTGCGGATCGACGGGCATGTGCCTTTTCCCCCAGCCTGATCCTGCCGCCTAGTTGACGCGAACGCCAGCCCACCGCAGCGTGATGTGGCGCAAATGAGGGAGGACATTATGCAACTCGGCATCCATCTGCCCCATGTCGGCCGCAAGGCCGGGCCGGAAAACATCCGTCGTGCCGCCGAACAGGCTGAGGCGCTGGGCTATGACGATGTGTGGACGTCCGAGCACATCATCGTGCCGAAGGATGCAGCCTATCCGCCATCGGCGATTTTCTATGAGCCGGTGATGACCTTGCTATGGGCGGCGGCGTTCACCAAACGGGTGCGACTGGGAACGTCCGTGCTGGTGTTACCGATGCGTCATCCGATCCCGCTGGCGAAGGAACTGGCGACCGTGCAGAATCTTTCCAATGGCCGGTTGATCCTGGGCGCCGGGGTGGGTTGGATGGAAGCCGAGTTTTCCGCGCTCGGCGTGCCGTTCCGTGAGCGGGGCAAGCGCATGGACGAAGGCCTGGCGATGATGCGCGCGGTGTGGAACGATGATCCGATCAGCTTCGACGCCAAAACCATCCCGGCGGTGATCGAGGAGATGCGCATGCTGCCGAAGCCCGTCGTGCCGATTCCGGTATGGATCGGCGGGCGTGTCGAAGTGGCGCTGGCACGCGCCACTCGCGTTTGCCAGGGCTGGCACGGAAGTCGTTATACGCCCGAAGAAGTAAAAACCATTGTGGCGCGGCTGCGCCGGGATCGGCCGGAGCCGGAATTCACCATCTCCATGCGCGCGAGCTGGGATGGCAAGGACGCGGATGCGTTGCGCGCGCGCATAGCCGGTTACCGCGATGTTGGCGTGCAACATGTGATGGTCGAGCCGGTAGATCGCTCCATCGAGGATTGGCTGGTGACGGTGGAACGCGCCTGGAAGGCGTGCGAGGGGGTGCGGTAATACCCGCTCGAAAGCGGCGTTACCGCGCTGGCAGGTATTGCTGGAACCAAGCCGTAGTCGGCTCCATTACCTGACGGAACGCCTCGCCGGCATAGACCTCGTAATGGCCCCATTTGGGCAGGATGACGAGTTTCTTCGGCTCGCCGGCGCGATTGTACATTTCGATGCTTTCCTCCGGCGGCACCAGGCGGTCATCATCGGTGGTGATGAACAAGACGGGGCGCGGGGCGATCTTGCCCACCACCCATTCGGGATTGAAGCCCAGCGTGTCATCGACGAATTCCAGCGGGATCTGGCTGATTGCGCCGGTAACCTTGGCGCGCGCGGCGGCGGCCAGGGCGGCGGACTGGCGATCGGGCAGCAAGACATCTGTGCGCTCGACGAATTCGGATTTGCCGGTCAGGGCGCGTTGCAGACGATCCGCGGCGGAGCGCGCCAGAATATCGGCGAATTCGTCCGGGTGGCGCACGCTGCGCATCCAGCGCCGCCCATTGCCGACGCCGACGACGGAGACGACGCATTTCACCCGCGGATCAACTGCCGCCGTCCAGACCACGGTCGCGCCGCCATAGGACGTGCCGTAGATGCCGAGGCGGCTGTCATCGACCATCGCCTGCGCGCCTAGGAATGTCAGTGCCGCCTGCACATCGGCGACGCGTGAATAGGGCGCGAGGCGGGCCGGCGGGCCTTCGCTGTCGCCCCAGCCCTTGTAGTCGAAGGTCACGACCACGTAGCCGGCCTCGTTCAACGCACGCGCATTGTCGGGCAGATAAAGCGCGCGCACACCGGTATAGCCATGGCAAAGTACGATGCCAGCGCGGCGTTCGCCCGGTTGCAGATTCCCGGGGAGGAAGAGATCCCCCGCGAGCTTCGTTCCCTCGCTGTAGAAATGTACGGGCTGGCTGGGCATGCCGGTCGTTCCCTTGATGGTTTCGCGGCAGTGTCGCGCTGGTTTGTGCCGCTCACAAGGCCCTAGACGGTTGGTGGTGCGACGGACACACACGAAAATTCTCCCGTGCCCGAGGGTTGTGGAATCGTGGCCGCCAACGGTATGGGTGCGGATGATGGTGCAGTCACGTTGCCTCCTGTTATTGGGAGTGCTGGTGCTGGGGGTCTCGGGCTTGGCCCCGCCAGGCCCCGCGAAGGGCAATGTCGTGACTATCGCGGCCAATCCGTTCCCGGAAAATTTGCGGCAGGTAATGCTGCCGCAATGGCTGGTCTGTAGCCGGGATGGGGACGAGAGCAATGCGCGGATCGCCGCCTGCCAGGAGCCGATCGACGGCCAGCGGCTGATGACGGTGACGCAGACTGTACTGGGTCTTTTTTTTCGGGCCAGCGCCCATATGGCCAAGGGTCAGACCGGGCAGGCCATCGCCGATCGTGACATCGTGCATGCGGGGCTGGACCAGTTCGAGCAGGCCCTGTCCGATTATGATGCGGTGATCCGCCGTCGCCCCGATCACATCGATATGCATAATAATCGCGACTCTGTGTTTTTCTGCGCGCGGCAATTTTACTTGGTCATCACCGATTATGACGACGAAATTCGACACGATCCGGACTTTGCGATCGCGCATCAAAGTCGTGGCCGGGCTTATGCGGCGTTGGGCCAGCATGACTTTGCCATTCCGGATTATAATGAGGCGATCCGTCTCGATCCGAAACAGGCCAAGCTGCGTGGTTATGGCCTGACCAAACAGCCAATCGCGGGTGCGGGCCTAGAAAGTGTGAGATGGGGAGCGTGACATGACGGCGATCGTCGGATCCGGTGCCTGGATGTATGAAGTGGTGGAGGACTGGGCGAAGCTGCCGCCGGGCTGGTCGTTCAAGGAAATCGGCGCAGTGGGCACCGATCGCAACGACAATGTCTATGTCTTCAATCGCGGCGAGCATCCGATGATCGTGTTCGATTCCGCGGGTAATTTTCTCCGCTCCTGGGGCGAGGGGGTATTTCCGCGCGCGCATGGGCTGCATATGGGGCCCGATGATACGGTCTGGCTGACCGATGATGGCGATCATACGGTGCGGCAATGCGCGCTAGATGGAAAAATTCTCCGCACCTTGGGGATTCCCGGGAAACCCTCTCCATACATGAGCGGGGTGCCGTTTCACCGCTGCACACATACGGCGCTGACGCCGAATGGCGATATCTTTGTCACCGATGGCTATGGCAATGCCTGCGTCCATAAGTTTTCGCCGGATGGCAAACTGTTGAAGAGTTGGGGCTCGCCGGGGACGGATCCGGGGGAATTTAACATCGTGCACAATATCGTCTGCGATGCGGATGGCTGGGTCTATGTGGCGGACCGGGAAAATCATCGCGTGCAGGTGTTCAACAGCGATGGCGTTTATGAAACGCAGTGGAATAATCTGCATCGGCCCTGCGCGCTGTTCATGACGCCGGGAAATTGCCCGATGTGTTTTGTGGGGGAATGTGGCTCGGGGCTGGCGGTGAACCGGCATTTACCAAATATCGGGCCGCGGATTTCCATCCTGGACCGCACCGGCAAGCGGGTCGGGCGGCTGGGGTCGCTGTTGCCCGGTCTGGGGCCGGGGGAGATGCAGGCGCCGCATGGGATTGCAGTGGACAGCCGGGGCGATATCTATCTGGGGGAGGTGTCGTGGACGAACTGGCCAACTTTTTATCCCGATGTACCGCGCCCGGGGGAAATTCGATCTCTGCACAAATTCCGTAAGATAAGCGGGACGTGACGCCGGACGCCGAGTAGGGCAAGGTCCGCCGCCGTGCGCCCGGGGGAGCGGCGCCAACCCGCCTGGAGATATTGATGGCCATGCCCGCCGAAGCCGAAAGTGCCGACATTGGTCGCGATTTCATCCGCGAAATCGTGCGCGAGGATTTACAGGCCGAACGCACCGCGCAGGTCGTGACACGATTTCCGCCGGAGCCGAACGGCTATCTCCATATCGGCCATGCTAAATCCATTTGCCTGAATTTCGGCATTGCGCAAGAATTTTCCGGACGCTGCCATCTGCGCTTCGACGATACCAATCCGGTGAAGGAAGAGCAGGAATATATCGATGCCATCCAGCGCGATGTAAGCTGGCTGGGCTTCGACTGGGGTTCACATCTGTACTATGCCTCGGATTATTTCGAGCAGCTTTATGATTGGGCCGAACATTTAATCGGCACCGGCCATGCCTATGTTGACGACACACCGTCCGAGCAGATGCGCGCATTGCGCGGCACCTTGACAAAAGCCGGGGGGGACAGCCCGTATCGTGACCGCACGGTGACGGAGAATTTGGATCTGTTCCGCCGCATGCGGGCGGGGGAATTTCGCAACGGGGCATGCGTGCTGCGGGCGCGGATAAACATGGCATCCGGCAATATGAATCTGCGCGATCCGGTGCTGTATCGCATCCTGCATGCGGCGCATCCGCGCACCGGGGCGGCGTGGTGCATCTATCCCACCTATGATTTCGCGCATGGCCAGTCCGATGCGATCGAGGGCATCACGCATTCGGTCTGCACGTTGGAATTCGAGGATCACCGTCCGCTCTATGATTGGCTGCTCGACCACCTGCCGGTTCCGGCGCGGCCGCGGCAATATGAATTCGCGCGCTTGAATCTTGCGTATACGGTGCTGTCCAAGCGCGTGCTAACGACCTTGGTGCGTGATGGGCATGTGGACGGATGGGACGATCCGCGCATGCCCACCATCGCCGGGCTACGCCGTCGCGGCATTCCGGCGGAGGCGGTGCGCGAATTTGTCCGTAAGGTTGGCGTAGCGCGCGCCAACAGCGTGGTGGACCTGGCATTGTTCGAGTACACGGTGCGTGAGCAGCTGAACCGTACAGCGTATCGGCGGATGGCGGTGCTGCGGCCGTTGAAGCTGGTGATCGAGAATTATCCGGCCGGTGATGGCGAGACGCTGACGGCAATCAACCACCCGGACAATTCGGCGGCGGGTAGCCGGGCCGTGACGTTCTCCCGCGAGATTTATGTCGAGCGGGAGGATTTTATGGAAATTCCCCGGAAGAAATTTTTTCGGCTTTCCCCCGGCCAGGAAGTGCGGCTGCGCTACGCCTACCTCATCACGTGCCGGGCGGTGATAAAGGACGCGGCGGGGGAGGTGGTGGAGCTGCGCTGCACCTATGACCCGGCCTCGCGCGGCGGCAATGCCCCGGATGGGCGCAAGGTGAAGGCAACCCTGCACTGGGTAAACGCCGCCGACGCCGTGCCGGCGGAAATCCGACTGATCAATACGCTGTTTGCCAACCCGGAGCCGGGGGCGGCGGGGGATGTGATGGCCGATCTCAACCCGGCCTCACGGGAGGTGCTTCGCGGCGCCATGGTGGAGCCGGCCTTGGCCGAGGCCCAGGCCGCGCCGGGTGTGGCGGTACAATTCGAGCGGCAGGGTTATTTCTGTATCGATATTGATAGCCGGCCCGGGGATCTGGTGTTTAACCGCACGGTAGGGTTGCGCGATAGCTGGGCCAAGATGCAGGCCGGCGGTGGCTGAGGCGCGCGGGTGGAAACACGATTTTTATATCACTGAGTGATATAATATAAATTAATATTATAAAATAAATATATCATAAGAATTTTCGCCAGAAATCAGATCTTTTTAAGATCCATAAAAATTATTCCTGTGTAATCCTGAATTTAGGTTGCCCGGCATTTCAAAATATTTAATATTTGTATTTCTATCGTAAGTTTAGCCGATTCATCGTTAATTGATTCTAGCCTTACCACTATCTAATTTTTATGGTTACTGACAGGGTTTCCCTCGTAGGATCCGGAGCACGTATATTATGATAACAGTAATTTGGACTGATAGTCAGATCACTGGACAGTTGGATAGCGACTATCACTGGAGCGGGACGAGCCGGACCTGCGCGTTCCCGATGACGAGCATCTAGTTCGACCACACGGAGGCGACAAGGTTTTTGCCTTGACGGCGGCGCATCAGACTAAGGCCACCGTAATTGGCCTTCCACTTGTAGAACATCGTGCCGCTGATCCCGTGCCGGCGGTACAACACCGCGGGCGGCTAACCAGATGCCGGCCCGCGCAGAACCCCAACAGCCTGCTCTTCAATGAACCGCGATCGCTCCATCGTCCATCCCCTTCCAAATGTACTCTACTCAAAAATAGAGGAAATCCAGGGGCTCAGGTCAGAGAGCCAGCACTGGGACATTGTTAGCGACGAACTTTAAGTTCTGAGCCTCGCTTGATTTCAAACGCGCACGTCCTGGCCCATTGCCTTCTCATAGACCTGGATCATCGCCGAGATATCGGCCCCGCCGAGGCCGGCGGCTCGGGCCATGCGCATGATATTCATCACCTGCGGCGCGATCATCCCCGCCATGCCAGTTTCATCGGCGAGTTCGACCGCTAGACGTAGATCCTTGTGTGCCAAGTTGAGCGCAAAAGTAGGCTGGAAATCGCCCGCGAAGGCCTTCGTCGCGATGGAGTTATAGGCCGAGGAAAAGCCTGACGCATTGGTAATCACCTGGTGTAGCTTCGCCATGTCGATCCCCGCCATCTTGCCTAACATCAAGGCCTCGGCCGCCGCGGCCATGTTGCAGAAGGCCAGCATGTTATTCACGAGCTTGGCGACGGAGCCGAAACCGACATCGCCGACATGCACGATCTCCTTACTGAACGACGCCAGCAGTGGGCGTTGCGCGTCGAATACTGTCTCGTCACCGCCGACCATAATGACAATAGTACCGTCGGTCGCGCGGGGCACGCCGCCGCTGACTGGGGCCTCCAGCATCGGAATGCCCTTTGCTGCCAGCGCTGCGTGCACGCGCTTGGCACAGCTAACGGAATTGGTGGAGAGATCAATATAGGTGGTGCCGGGTTTCGCATGCGCGGCGATATCCGTCGCCACCGCTTCCACATGGTGCGGCATGGGCAAGGACGTGATCACCACATCGCAGCGCGACGCGATATCGGCCACGCTAGCGCCGGCGCTGGCACCGAGATCGGTGCAGGCCTTGATGGCGTCCGGGTTGAGATCGAACACCATCACGTCGTGATTGGTGTTGCGGATGATGTTGCGGCACATGGGCCCACCCATATTGCCTACGCCAATAAACCCAACTTTCATGCGGCCGTCCCCTACTGAATTGCGTCACATCTCAGCATGACGCACCCACAAACGGAATGCCATCCATCGGCAGGGGGGCGGTGTTTATGAGCGGATTGCCTGGATGGCAGTGCGGATTTGGGTGGCAGGGTCAGAGTTTTGGCATCCAGGCGTTGCAGCGCGGGGACCTTAGCGCAGGGATTGAGATTGGGCGCGCCGCGGAATAGCGCCAACAGCAGGATGCGCCGCAGCCCAAGCCGCAGCAGCGTGGCGCGCGCGGCCTAGGCAAAGGGCAACAGCGCCATCATGCCAACACCGTAGCGAAACGCCGCCAGATCAAAGCTGCCGAAGCTGCCATCCGCCAGCACGGGGCGCGCAATCACCGCATGGCCGCCCCAAATCAGGGCAGAGGCCAAGCCAAAAGCGAAACCCAGGATGAGTTTCGGGTTCATCGCCCCCCTTTTGCACCCAGCCAAGCATAAGCGATATGCGGAAAGCACAGCGCTTCCCTCAATGCGCACCCAGGGTTACAGCAGGTGCAACATTACGAAAGGCTTCACGCATGTTCTACGAACCCCATCTCGACCATGGCCTGCCGCATGACCCCTTCAAGGCCATCATCGCGCCGCGCCCGATTGGCTGGGTTTCCAGCCTTGATCAGCAAGGCCGGCCCAATCTGGCGCCGTACAGCTTCTTTAACGCCGTGCATTCCAGCCCGCCCATGCTGGCCTTCACCAGCGAAAGCATAAAGCATAGCGCGGCGAACGCCATCGCCACCGGGGAATTCGTCTTCAACCTCTGCACCCGGCCCTTGTTTGATGCCATGAACATCTCCTCCGACACCTTGCCGGAAGGCATCAGCGAATTCGAAGCCGCCGGGCTTGCCACCGCGCCCTGCCGCATTGTGAAGGCGCCGCGCGTGGCCGCTGCGCCTGCGGCACTCGAATGCAAGGTGACGTATTCCATGCAGTTGCAGGATATGCATGGCGCGTCACTCAAGGGTTGGATCATCATCGGACAAGTGGTCGGCGTACATATTGATGAGGCGTTTATCACTGACGGCCGCTTTGATACGGCCAAGGCGCAACCTTTGGCGCGCTGCGGGTACCGCGATTACGCGACGGTGACGGAAATGTTCGAAGCGCTGCGCCCAACCGATGGCGGCGGTTATGCGCTTGGGCAGAAGGATAAGTAGCGTATTGTTAGGCCAAGTAAAACCACAATGATCCCATCACCCGCACCGTGGTATCGGCATTTCCCAGCACGATGCGGGTGATGCCGTGTCCTTTTTCCTGTCTGGAGAGCAGGCCGGTGCCTGACTAACTGACCCACTGACCCACTACCCCGATCCGAGTAGCTTGGAATTGATGGCATTCTAGAGGATGATGATGAAAAATTATGACTCCACAAGGAAATGAGACCAATGGACACAAATGCCGTGCCCTGGCGCGATCCCTCCCAGCGTCCGCTGCTGTTCACGCCGATCAGTCTGCGTGGCATCACTGCCCCGAACCGCTGCGTTCTGGCGCCGATGGTGCAGTATCGGGCTAAGGATGGCGTCCCGACCGATTTCCACATGGTCCATCTGGGCAAGTTCGCTCTGGGCCGGTTTGGCATCGTGATGAACGAGGCGACCGCGGTAGAGGCGCGCGGGCGGGTTTCCCATGGCTGTCCGGGGATCTGGAACGATGCGCAGATGCATGGCTGGAAAAAGGTGACCGACTATATCCGCCGCGAGGGCAGTGTCTCGGCGATGCAGTTAGCGCATGCGGGGCGCAAGGCCTCCACCAGTCGGGCGATCGACGGCACGCATCCATATTCGGCCACCGACGCGGCAAGGGGGCTGGCGCCGTGGGATATTATCGGGCCGACCGGGACGCCGATGGGACCGGGGCAGAACGTGCCGGCGCAGATGACGCAGCTCGATATCGACACAGTAGTGCGCGCCTTTGCCGAGGGGGCGAAGCGTAGTGACGCGGCGGGGTTCGATATCGTCGAAATCCATGGCGCGCATGGCTATCTGATCGCCAGTTTTCTCTCGCCAATCAGCAATACGCGCAATGACCAGTATGGAGGCGACAGGGCCGGGCGGATGCGGTTTCCGTTGGAGATCACCCGCGCGGTGCGCGAAGTCTGGCCCAGCCACAAGCCGCTTTTCTTCCGGGTGTCGTCGCTAGATGGTGCAGATGGGTGGAATTTGGTTGATACGGTGGCGTTCGCTCTTGAGCTGAAGGCGCTGGGTGTGAGTGTGGTGGATTGTTCTTCGGGTGGCTTGACCGGCTCCGCCGTGACGGCGCCGATCAAGCGGTATCCGGGGTTCCAAGTGCCGTTCGCGGAGGCCGTGCATAAGGCCGGCGTGCCATCGATGGCGGTGGGGCTGATCCTAGACGGTAAGCAGGCGGAGCAGATCTTGCGAGAAGGCAAGGCCGATCTGATCGCCATCGGGCGGCAGGCGCTGTACGACCCGTTCTGGCCGGTGCATGCGGCGGAGCAGTTGGGCTGCGATCCGGATTTTGCCATGTGGCCGGAGGAATATGGCTGGTGGTTGGAAAAACGCAGCCACAGCCTGGTGCGTGGCTGATGAGTGGGAGGTTGCCGATCAACGCCGAGACGGCAGCGCGCATTAGCTTGCGAGAAATCGGCGATTTGCTGGTCAGCCACCAACTGTTAGAGGCTGACGAAATTCCGCATATGAGTTTGCGGGAGATGCATCTGATGCTGGCTTATCTGGCGGGGATGCGGCCGGGGCCAATGCGCCGCGCTTGTTGCTGAGGGATAAGCCGGCGGCGGGGATGGCGCCGGCGGAGCGGGCGTAGATGATGGCATTGGTGCGGCGCCTGGCGCGCGAACGCGGGCTGGCGATGTTGTTTACCGAACATGACATGGGCGCGGTATTTGACCGCGGCGGATCGGACTCTTGTCCTCGATCGCGGGGCCCTGATCGCGCAGGCCAGCGTGGCTGAGATTCTGGCGGATGCGCGCTTACGGGCGGTGTATTGGGGGGAGGAATCGTGATCCGGCGGACGTGAAGATGTGGATGCCCTCATGCGCGGGTATGACGGTGGGGGCGAGGTCATGGGCCGGCGCGGTGGCGCAGTTGGGCGCGGCACGCATTGCCATCTGCGCGGCAGCCATTGGCGAGCCACCAGGTTCGGACTTCGCGGAGCAGATTGCCAATCGCTGGGCCGGGCGCGAGGCCCAGGGCGAGGGCGTCGCGGCCTTCCAATGGGAAAATCGGGACCGGTATGGCTTGCAGGCGGGCCCGGAGTGCGGCCCAGTCCGCCGTCGGCGCGCCGTTCAGCCAGGTTCGGCCGATGAGGGTTTCGAGCGGAATGTCGGCGAGTAGGCGGCGCAGCGTGTCGTCGTCGTCGTCGGGGCGGGGCGTGGGGCCGCCGCGCAAGGCGATGAGGCGGTCGCGCTCGGTGGTCGAGAGGCGCAGACGGGTGGCGAGTGCATGCGCGCAGCCCGTCAGGAGCGCTGCGAAGCGGAGCATGGCGTCGGGCGGGGCGTGGGCGGCGATCAGGGTTTGCAGGCGGGCGGGGGAAACGCCTTCCGCGATGATGGTGGACAGCACGCTGAGGTCGTTCATTAAGTTAATGGTCGGCATTGGATTGGGGGCGACGAGAAGGCGCGAAAACTCGTGCCAAACGCGCTCAACGGAAAGCTGGGCGAGGCCGGGAATGCCGGCGCGCAGCGCGGCCTGGGTGGCTTGGTTCGGGGTTTCGCGGCCATAGCGCGACCAGAAACGAAAATAGCGCAGGATGCGGAGGTAGTCTTCCGCGATGCGGGCGGTGGGGTCGCCGACGAAACGCAGGTGACCGGCGCGGAGATCCTCCGCGCCGTCGAAGTAATCGAATATCTGTCCGTTCGCGTCCATCGACATGGCGTTGATGGTGAAGTCGCGCCGCGCGGCGTCTTCGCGCCAGTTGTCGGTGAAGGCGATAGTGGCATGGCGGCCGTCGGTGGCGATGTCGCGGCGTAGCGTGGTGATCTCATAGCCGCGATGATTTGCGACCGCGGTGACGGTGCCGTGGGCGAGGCCGGTGGGGACGGCTTTCAGGCCGGCCTTGCGTAGGGCGGCGATGACAGCATCGGGCGAGCTCGGCGTGGCGAGGTCGATATCGTGCACCGGCAGACCGGCCAGGGTGTCGCGCACGGCGCCGCCGACCAGGCGGGCATCTTGGATGGCCGTCAGGATGGCTTGCAGGCCGCGATCGTCGAGGATGGGCGGGCGGCTCATTTCAATGCCGTGTGGCCGGGGATGAGGCGGCCGTCTTGCAGCTTCGGAGGGATATAGGCAGCGTTTGGGTCCATCCGTTCCTCGCGAATATAGAGGAGCAGGAAGACTGCGAGGACCAGCACCATGATCGCGCCAGTGATGAGGGCGCGCGGCGAGGGGCCGCCCTCGGCGGCGGTGACACGCCAGATGGCGTAGATGGCGATGGGAACGAGAAAGAGAGAAAATTCGATCAGGCCAAGCATGGGTGGCCTTTCGGGGGTGAGAATTCAGTCCGGGTCGCGGAGCAGGGTGGCGAGATGGACTAGGATACCAGCCGTTGCGCCCCAGATGAAATGCTCCGGATGCGGCCAGACCCAGTAATCGCGCCATCGGTCGCGGGTGAAATGGCGCTGGCGCGTGGGCGCGCTGGGGTCGAGTAGGGTTTCGAGGGAAAATTCGAATACCGCATCGACCTCGCGCGGGTTGGGGCGGAAGGCGTGGCCGGGGGCGATGAAGCCGAGCACGGGCGTGATAGCATAGCCGGTGCCGGTGACATACTGGCCGAGGCGGCCGGCGAGTTCGACATGTTCCGGCGCGAGGGCGATTTCCTCCTCTGCCTCGCGCAGAGCGGCGGCTTCGGCGTGAGCGTCTTCGGGGTCGATGCGGCCGCCCGGGAAACTGACCTGGCCTGCATGCTTGGCCATCCGGGCGCTGCGCTTGGTGAGCAGAACGGCGGGCGCGGGGCCGAGGATGATGGGGATGAGAACGGCGGCCGGGGTCAGTTTACCGCCCGTGAACATCGACGAGTCGTCACTGGCCAGCGGTACGGGCGAACGGGGCAGGCGCGCGATGCGGGCGCGCAAGGTGGCGGCGTTCATCTGGTGGCGTCCACGGGCGGATCAGATTTCGTCGGGCAGGTCGCCGAGGGGGAAGAAGATGCCGGAACTCCAGACGCCGAGCATTTGCCGGTCGCCGACCCACGCGGGCTCGGCGAGGGCGACGAGTTCGTAATAGACGGCGCGGTTGATACGGGCCTCAACGCCGAGGCGGCCTTTGCCGGGGCGGACATGGATGTAGGGGGTGGGTTCCGCCGTCAGTCGGTCATGTATGACGCGGATCGGATTGTCAGGGCCGGCGGTGACGATTTTATCGACATTAGTGCGGAAGGAAAGTACCTGGCCCAGACTTTCGCCGGACCAGTCCAGCTCGACGGCGATGAAGGGGGCATCTTCCACCACGATGCGGCCGCGCTCGGCGGGGGTTTCAAGGATGAAGCTGCCGTCAATTTCGCGCATGAGGACGGAGGCGAACAGGCAGACCAGTTCCTTTCGCCCGATCGGGCTGCCCATATACATCCAGGTGCCGTCGCGGCGGATGGTGAAGGGCAGGTCGCCGCAATCGACTGGCTGGCGTCGTGGTTTGGTGGCCAAGCTAGGGGAGGCGAGGCTCGGCGCGGTCAAGGTAGGTGTGGTTAAGGTGGGGTTCGCGAGATGGGGCGGCGGGGCTACGCGGCTGGTGCTGGTGATGGTGATATTCTGTCTTGATACGCTGTCGTTCACGATCAATATCCCCAATTCGACGCCGCGCTTTCGTCTTGGGCCTGCATATAGGTAGCATTGTCCCGTTTGCGTAAGGGCTGTTCGGCCGCTGGTCGTATATTTTGGAAAGGTAGGCCGCGATAAGCCCTCAGGTATGGCCTTTTTGCCACAGCCGAACGGGCCTGGCGCGTGCGTCCGGCGGTAGCTGGATTGGATTGCAGCGGCGCCGTGACCATGTGGCGACGAGGATCGCCGCGCTGAGCCTTTGCCACCCTGGCTGGCGCTGCCGCTACCGCTGATCCTGGGCTTTGCGGTGCTGGCTTGTTGGCGCGAGGGCGGCGGGCATGAGACGCCACCGCTAGATCCAACATGAGATCGGGTTGAACGGGAGAAAGTATCTTGCAGAATTCGCAACCAAACGATTGCGGATCCAGCTCTGCGCGGACGCCTGGATCGGGTGGACCATTATCGTTGGTCTTGGTGCTGGTCGGGTTTGTTGGGCTGTGCTTGCTGGTGGGGGTGGCTTCGAGCGCGCTGACGGCGCCGGCTGTGCGGGGGTGGTATCTCTCGCTTGCCCGCCCGCCGGGGACGCCGCCCGATGCTGTTTTCGCACCCGTTTGGACGGCGCTTTATATGTTGTTGGGCATTGCCGCCTGGTTGGTTTGGCGCTGTGGTGGGCGAGGGCAGGCACCGCTGCGGTTATGGGGCTGGCAGTTGGCGGTCAATGCGCTGTGGAGCCCGGTGTTCTTCGTGTTACACAGCCCAGGCGCGGCACTGGCAGTGATACTGGTCCTGGTGGGGTTAATCGTGCTGACGTTGCGCGCCTTCTGGCGAGTGCGGCGCTCGGCCGGATGGTTGCTGGTGCCGTATCTGGCCTGGGTCTGCTATGCCACTTATCTGAATGCTGGCTTCTGGTGGTTGAACCGTGGGTGAGATAAGGCTGTCGGTATGAACAAAGTCATTTTTCGGTGGCTGATGCTGGCAGGCTTGATCCTGGGTATGGGTCTGGGCATGGGCCTGGGGGTAGGTGCGGCGCAGGCGCAGTTGCCCGGCAGGCGCGGGGCCGGCGGTTTAACCCAGCCGCCGACGATTGGGGGTGGCATGAACTCCCCCAATACCGGGCTAGGCCAGCAGACGGTGAGCCCGCAGGCTGTCGGCTTGCCGGGGGCGGAGGTGGATGAGGACAGCGTGGCGCCGGCCGGTCGCCTGGCTTCCGAAATGGGGCCGACCGAGGCGCTGTTCGATGCCATTAATCGCGGCGATATCGTCGCCGCGCGCGGGGCCATCAATCGCGGCGCCGATCTGCGCGAGCGGAGCCCGCTGGGCTTTTCGCCGGTGGAGCTAGCGGTAGATCTGGCGCGAAAGGATATCGCTTTTCTGCTGCTGTCCATGCGCGGGATCGACGAGCGTGGGCAAATACGGGCCGCGCGACCGGTGGCGGAGCCGAGCGCGGTCGAGCGGGCGGGGGCGGTAAAACAGGAGGCGCAGCGCCAGGGGGCGGCGCGCGTGGCACCCGGGCCCGGGCCGGTGGCGCCGCAAGGCCCACGTTTGTTCGCCGGTGATGGCGGGCCGGCGGTGCCGGAAGCCGGGTTCCTCGGTTTCGACGGCGGCGCGAGGGCGCGTGCACGCTGAGGGAGGTGATGAATGCAGCCGACTCGATCCGGCGCCTCGACAAGGGCGACTATCTATCACAATCCGCAATGCGGCACGTCGCGCAATGTGCTGGGTATTTTGCGTGAGGCGGGGGTCGAGACCACCGTCATCGAATATCTGAAAACGCCGCCGGCGCGCGCCGAACTGGAGCGGTTGATCAAGGCCATTGGCAAGGGCGTGCGCGGGGTGTTGCGCAAGCGCGGCACGCCGTATGAGGAACTCGGCCTGGATGATCCGAAATGGACTGATGCGCAGCTGATCGGTTTTATGCTGGCGCATCCGATTTTGATCGAGCGGCCGATTGTGGTGACCGATCAACGCATCATACTGGCGCGGCCATCCGAAAGCGTGCGGGAGATCTTGGCGTAATCTTCGCGGGGTGTGAGGGGGATAAGTTACAATGAGCCGGATCGATCGTGCGATTAATATTGACGATTTGAAGCGTATAGCGAAGCGTCGCCTACCAAAGATCATGTTCGACTTCATCGAAGGCGGTGTGGAGGACGAGGTAGGTCTGCGTACCAATGCCCATGCGTTTCGTGATCTGCGCTTGGTACCGCGTTATTATGTGGATACGTCCAAGCGTGAGCAGCGCGCCAAACTATTCGATCGTACCTATGCCAGCCCGTTCGGCATCGCGCCGACAGGTATGGCCGGGGCGTTTTGCCGCGACGCGGAACTTTATTTGGCGGAGGCGGCGGGGAAGGCGGACATTCCTTATCTAATGTCGGGCGCGGCCAATGCCTCGATGGAGCAAGGCACGAAGCTAGCGCCGAAAAACCTATGGTATCAGATTTATGGCGCGCGCAATCGGGCGGTGGCGGCGGATCTGGTGAAACGCGCGATCGATTGTGGGGTGAGCACCATCGCGGTGACATGCGATGTGCCGGTGAGTTCCAACCGCGAGCGCAACCGGCGCAATGGGTTCGTGCGGCCGCTGCGCATGACCCTTCCGACGATTTTGGAAGCGATGCTGCATCCGGCCTGGGTGCTGAATTATTACCGAAGCGGCGGGCTGCCGATGCTGGGTAACTGGCAGCCTTACGCGCCGACGGGTGCGACGCCGGACGAGGTTGCGGAACTGTTTGCCACACAAACACCCGATGCCAGCCAGAGCTGGCGCGACCTGGAGGCCATCCGCCATGCCTGGCCGGGCAAGCTGCTGCTGAAGGGCGTGATGCATCCGGAAGACGCGCGCCTCGCTATGGGAATGGGGGTGGATGGGCTGATCGTCTCTAACCATGGGGCGCGGCAGCTGGACATGATGCCATCCCCATTGGACGTGCTGCCGATGATTCGCGCCGCCGTGGGGCCGGAGGTGCCGCTGCTGCTGGATAGTGGGGTGAGGCGGGGTTCGGATATCGTCGCAGCCTTGTGCATGGGGGCGGATTTCGTGCTGACTGGGCGGGCGACCTTGTATGGCGCGACGGCGGGCGGGCTGGAGGGGGTGCAAAAAGCGGTCTCTATTCTGCAACGCGAGATCGACCTGGTGCTGGGGCAGTTGGGGGCAGTGAATTTGGAGGCGCTTGGGCCGCATTTCCTGCTGGACAATGTGCGCGCGGAGGAAGATCGGCGGAATTCCGGTGCGATGACGGGGTGGCGGTAACGTTTACGCGGCCTGCGCTGGTGCGTGTATGATGGGATCCGGATGCGCCCTTAGCTCAGTTGGACAGAGCAACAGCCTTCTAAGCTGTGGGTCGGTGGTTCGAGTCCACCAGGGCGCGCCAAATTTCCAAATATCTAGATTATTCCGAAAAAATTTGTGGAGTTTTCGTAAAATTAGGATTTGGGGCCAGTGGGTGATGTCCGGTCACCTGTGCGTCAGCGCGATATGCGCGCGGGTGTGCGGAGATGAGATATTGTAAATGTACTTTACAATATATTATGGTCTGGCGGTTAGAGATTTCGGATTACGGAGTTCCTGTGTGCCGGAATGGCCACGGGGATCGGTGGCAGGGGGTTTTTTGGACAAATCGGCCTCGCGGGGCGGCAAGTCGCTCAAAGGGGAATAATTCGGTCGAAGGCGAATAACAAGGAAGGACACAGCATGTCTCGGATTTCGCGTCGCGGGCTTTTGCAACTCTCGGGGACCGGGGCGGTAGCCGCCGGCAGCGGGGGGCTGGCCGGGATTTTCGCCAGCGGACGGGCGCCGGCCTATGCGCAGGGTACCGCCGTGCATTGGCTGAAATGGAACGATTTCGTGCCGGCCGCAGACGAGTATCTGCGTAAGGTGGGCCTGCCAGCGGCGGAGAAGGCACTGGGGTTCAAGATCAATCTCGAAACCATCAACGCGAACGATCTGCAGGCCCGCACGACGGCGGCGATCCAGTCCAAGTCCGGCGCCGACCTGATCATGGCATTCAACAGTAATGCTCAGCTCTATGCCGAATCGGTGGCGGATGTGTCCGCCTTAACGGAAGTCATCGGGCCAGCGCAGGGTGGCTACTACGACATTGCCAAGGGCAATTGCCACGACGGCAAAAAGTGGATCTCCGTCCCCTTTGCCATCATTGGCGGCATGGTTGCCTACCGCAAATCATGGTTCGCCGAGGCTGGTGCCACCAGCTTCCCCAAGACTTATGACGAATATCGCGCCGTCGGCAAAAAGCTGAAGGCGGCAGGCCGCCCCCTCGGCCAGACGTTGGGCCATACGTTCGGTGACGCGCCCGGCTTTGCCTATCCGTTAATGTGGTCCTTCGGTGGCAAGGAAGTGGAAGACGATGGCAAGACCGTCGTGATCAATTCCAAGGAAACCGTTGAGTCCGTGAAGTTCATGACCGCGTTCTGGAAGGATGCGATGGATGAGGGCGGGCTGGCCTGGGACGATTCGTCTAATAACCGTGCCTTCCTCTCCGGCACCGTCTCCGCCACCTTGAACGGCGCCTCGATCTATATCGAAGCCATGAGAAAGCCGGCGCAGTACCGGACTGAAAAAGACCAGGCGCTGAAGGACGATATCCTGCACGCCGCCTCCCCCGCCGGGCCGGCTGGGCAGTATGCCTTTCATGCCAACCAGTCCACCATGCTGATGGGCTATTCGAAGAACCAGAAAGCGGCGATGGATTTCCTGCGCTGGTTCCAGGCGCCGGCGAACTACGAAGGCTGGTTCACCGTGCAGAAGGGCTTTGCGGTCGGCCCGACCAAGGTGTGGGAAGGCAACAAGATGTGGGACGAAGATCCTGTCATGGCCCCATACCGCGATGCAGCCAAGTTTGGCCGCGTGCCGGGCTTTTCGGGGCGGCCGAACCAGAAGGCGGCGGAAGCGCTGACCAAGTACATTGTCGTCGATATGTACGCCAAGGCCGTGCAGGGCATGCGGGCCGAGGACACGGTCAAGTGGGCCGAAGCCGAGCTGAAGAAGATTTATAGCGCCTAAGTATAAGGCTATCGATACGGTGTGCCGGGGGCTGTGCCTCCGGCACCCTTAATTTTTCTTGTTTCCAGAAAAGAGCCGTCCATGGCGACCGCCGCAACGATAACGGGCCAGCACGGACGCGTGCATCGTAAAGCCGGCTTGCTCGAGGACGAGCGCTGGTTCGCTGTCGCCTTGCTGTTTCCAACGGCTGTGCTTCTGGGTTTGTTTATCGCCTATCCATTTTTCCAGGGTATTTGGCTGTCATTGACCGATACGCGCGTCGGCGTGCCGGGCGAGTTCGTCGGGTTGCGGAATTTCGAAAAAGTGTGGAACGATTCGATTTTCCGCACGGCGGTGTGGAATACGATCTGGTACACGTTCGTTACCACCGTGTTCAAACTCATCCTGGGGCTGTGGCTGGCGCAGCTGCTGAACCGGCATTTCAAGGGCAAGGCGCTGGTGCGCGCCTTTGTCCTGCTGCCGTTCATTATCCCCACGGTGCTGTCCACTTTTGCCTGGAAATGGATGTTCGACCCGACCTTCAGCGTGTTGAATTGGGGTCTTTTTCATCTCGGGATCATCAAGACCCGCATCCACTGGCTGGGTGAACCGGACCTCGCCTTCTTCTCCATTATTGTGGTGAATGTCTGGCGTGGGTTGCCGTTCTATGCCATCAGCCTGCTGGCGGGCTTGCAAACGATCAGCCCGGAATTGCAGGAAGCTGCCGCGATCGATGGCGCCAATGCGTGGCAGCGTTTCCGCCATATCACCTGGCCGCTGCTGCTGCCGGTGACGATGGTGGTGACCTTGTTCTCCGTTATCCAGACTTTCGCCGACTTCCAGCTTGTCTATGTGCTGACAGGAGGCGGGCCGGCAAATGCAACGCACCTTGCCGCGACCTATGCCTACCAGATCGGCGTGGGGACCGGGCTGTTGTCCGAAGGCGCGGCAATCTCCCTGGCGATTTTCCCGGTGCTGTTCGTGGTTGTGCTGGTTCAGTTGATCTACATCCGCCGCGTGGAGACACGTTGATGACCCGTTCCTTGGAAACCCGCCGATGATCGAGGGTGCGCGCGGGAAGCGCTGGATCTTCTTTTATATGCCGATGTGGTTATTCATCATCGTTCTGCTGTTTCCATTCTACTGGATGATCATCACCACGATCCGCCCGGATGGGGAGTTGTACAGGCCCTGGAACGCAACCAACTACAACCCGTTCTGGACCTGGAAGCCAACCTGGGAACACATCCGATTGCTGCTGGAGGAGACGCAGTTCCTCATCTGGATGTGGAATACGATGATCATTTCTCTCGCCTCGACTGCGATCTCGCTGGTGTGCGGCGTATTCGCAGGCTACGCACTGTCGCGCCTGAAATTCCGCTATGCCGGCGCGCTGGGCACCGCCATCTTCGTGACGTATCTGGTGCCGCAGACTCTGTTGTTCATTCCGCTGGCCGATGTCATCCGGAATTTTCGGCTGGGTGATACGCCGTGGTCGCTGATCCTGACCTACCCGACCTTCCTTATCCCGTTTTGCACCTGGCTGATGATGGGATATTTCAAGGCCATTCCGAAGGAGCTGGAGGAGTGCGCACGCATCGATGGCGCGACGCGTTGGCAGGCGATGCTCTGGATCATCCTGCCGGTCGCGGTGCCGGGAATTTTGTCGGCCGGCATCTTCGCGTTCACCCTGTCGTGGAACGAGTTCATCTACGCGCTGGTGTTCCTGTCGTCCTCCGATCAGAAGACGGTGCCGGTGGGCGTGGTTTCCGAGTTGGTGCGGGGTGACGTCTTCTTCTGGGGCTCGCTCATGGCGGGTGCGCTGATGGGATCGATCCCCGTGGCGATCATCTATTCGTTCTTCGTCGAACACTACGTGGCCGGGGTGACGGGATCGGTAAAGGGTTGATCTTTCATCTACCTCCCCTTCGCGGACTCGGCGAAGGGGAGGGAAATGATTCTAGACTGAAGCCGCTTTCAACCCTGCGGCGCGGCGGGCGGCCTGGAGGGTGTTGAACATCAGGCATGCCACCGTCATCGGGCCGACGCCGCCCGGCACTGGCGTGAGATGGCCCGCTACCGGCAGGATCTCGGCGAAGGCCGCATCGCCCACCAGCTTGCTCTTGCCGTCCGCCGTCATGATGCGGTTGATGCCGACGTCGATCACCGCAGCGCCGGGCTTAATCCAGTCGCCGCGTACGAACCCCTGCTTGCCGATCGCCACGACCACGATATCGGCCTGACGGCACAGGCCCGGCAGGTCGCGCGTGCGCGAATGTGCGATCGTGACGGTGCAGTCGCCGCGCAGCAGCAGCTGCGCCACCGGACGGCCGACCAGATTGGAGCGGCCGATGACGACGGCGTGCAGACCGGACAACGACTTCAGCGCGTTTTGTAGCAGCATTGAGACGCCCAGCGGCGTACACGGTACCGGGAAGTCGAGCGGCGCGTCGGCGGCGATCGAGCCCAGCCGGCCGACATTGATGGGATGGAAGCCGTCGACATCCTTCGTAGGATCGACCGCCAGCAGCACACGCGACGTATCGATGTGCTTAGGCAGCGGCAGCTGCACCAGGATGCCGTTGACGACCGGATCGGCATTAAGCTTGGAAATCACCGCAAGCAGTTCGGCCTCGGTGGTTGCGGTCGGTAGCCGCTGGTCGAAGCTCGCCATGCCGAGTTCGGCGGCAAGCTTGCCCTTGGTGCGGACATAGACCTGGCTTGCCGGATCGGCACCGACAAGGACCGTTGCGAGGCCCGGCTTGGGCGCCCCCGTCGCCACCAGTTCAGCAACACCTACGCCCACGCGTAGGCGCAAGCCCGCTGCAAAGGCTTTTCCATCTATCAATTTCGCATGAGGCAGTTTGGCATCAGCCATGTTCGCGCACCCATTCGGATATTCGGTCGACGAACGAAGCTGGCTCGCCAGAAATGCTTAAACCGACATTCCCCAGATGAACCCGTGGAACATTCCAAATACTATCATTCCGCCGCGTTACAGGGGAACTCATGGTCGGCGACCCCAGTTTCCCCGGTGTTTGCGTCGCGTTCACTGTCCAAAATGGGTCTAGCGACAACACGTCTGCTCGCTAACTGCAACCCTCCGAACCAACTCTGATACCGAATGGCCTTACCCCTGAAGAACGTCTCCCAAGGCTGCATGTGTTTCATCAGTTTTGGAGGAAGAGACATGACGGGGATCGTACGGGCGCGGTGTACGACGGACTGGCTACAATTCTATAATCATCACCGTATTCACTCGACGCTGGGTTATCTCAGTCCGATGAACTTCGAAAAGGCGCGGGCTATTCGAAAGATGCAGCTTTTCGGGGAAGCCAGGAGCGTCGCATAATCAACAAATCAAGGAAGACGCTAATCTTCGGTAAGTTCACACAATGAACGCGCCGACCAACGAGTTAATTGGCTAGGCCTCAGCGTCGTCATCAAAGAGGTTACCGTCGATCAGTCTTCACTATTGACCAAAAAAGTGACCAGTTCGGGGAAAGCGGTAATCACGGCCAAGGTGACTAGATCCGCAAAAATGAACGGCCAAATGCCTTTAAAGATTTCACTGACCGGGATATCTGGCCGAACACCGTTGACCACGAACACTACCAACCCGACCGGTGGCGACAATGAAGCGATACCGGATAGCTTTACGAGAACGACACCAAACCAAATCGGGTCATAGCCGAGCGCCTTGATGACAGGGAAAATGACCGGCAAGGTCAGCAGAAACATGCCGATCCCTTCCAGCACTGTGCCGAGGGCAAAATAGAGAAGATAGATGGCCAGGAGGATAAAGATGGGCGCCACATCCAAACCGGTGACCCAGGTTGCAATGTCGCCAGGCAGGCCGGTGAAGCTTAGGAAACGGACAAAGATCATCACGCCCCAAATGACCGTGAAGATCATCACTGTCAGCTTGGCAGAATCGAGTAGGCATTGACGAATCTCGGCGCGACGAATGCCATTGCGCAACGCAAAGATGAAGACGCTGAAGGCACCTAGCGCGCCGGCCTCGGTGGGCGTTGCCCACCCATAATACATGCTAAAGAAGACAATGAAGATAACCAGGAAGATCGGCGCCGTACCGGGCAGCGAGGAAAATCGTTGTCCCCAGGTATAGCCGGCAATCGGCGGACCCAGCGTCGGGTTGCGCCAGCACCGAAAAGTGATGATGGCGCCATAGACGATGGCGGAAATGATGCCGGGCACGAAGCCAGCGACCAGCAGTTTTCCAATCGATTCCTCGACAATGATGCCATAGACGACGAGCAGCGTACTGGGTGGAATTAGCGAATCCAGCGTTGCTCCGGCGGCGCATACCCCGGCGGCCAGCGAGCGGCTGTATTTGGCGCGCAGCATCTCCGGGATCGCCACCTTTGCGAACACCGCAGCCGCCGCACTGGACGCGCCAGAAACTGCGGAGAAACCGGCCACGGCGAAGACGGTGGCAGTGGCCAAGCCCCCTGGCAGCCAGCCCAGCCAGCGCCGCGCCGCCTCGAACGCGGTCTGAGTGATTCCGGCATAATATGCCAGGTAGCCGATCAGAATGAACATCGGCAACACGGACAGCGTGTAGTTGGCGCCTGCCGAATAGGGCACGATGCCAGCGGTGCGGATGCCAGCTTGCCAGCCGATCAGCGAGCAAAGCCCGAATGTGCCAACAATGGCGCCCGCAAAGGCGAACCGCATACCCATAAAGCATAATACTATCAGCGCGATAGTGCCGAGGATGCCGATCTCGGATGGACCCAGATTGGCGAAAAATTGTATCATCGGCGCGCTTCTGTCTCGTTGCGGCCTAGCACTTCGGCAATTTCATCTTTTGCTTGGTCATCGATCGTTTCTAATTTTGGCACTCCGACCGGAACAGTGTTCGGGTTCAAAACCATGCGTGCGTAGCCCCAGAATTGCAGAACTAGGCGCAGCCAGAGCAGGCTTAGGGCGAGCGGCACCATCAGCTTCGCGGGCCAGACCGGCAGGCGGATATCGATGGTGGAATCGCCGATCGACCAGGCTCGCCAGAAGGCATCAAAGCTAGCGCTGATCAGCAGCGTGACAACGACTAGGGTGAGCGCGACACCCAACCATTCCAGCCGCCAGCGTAACCAAGGAGACCACCCGAGCGTAAGATCCATTCGGATATGGCCACCCAAGCGTTGGGCATAGGCAATACCCAGAAAGGCGAATAGGGCCGACGCCTGCTCGATCCAGTCAATATAACCGTAGATCGCAATGCCAAATATTTTTCGTCCAATAATCTGCACAATACCGACGAACATCAGAAAGAAAATCGCCAGAGCGGCGATCAGATTGGCATTGTCCTCCACTACCGCCAGCCAGCGGTCGAGTAGGCGCAATAAAACCGGACCTGGCTGAGGTGGCACTGGTTGAGAGCTGGCGGACATCGGTATGTCTTTTCGCCTCGCCGACCGTCAGGACCCGGAACCAGCATGCTGCTTGATCAGCTTCATCACCAGCTCCATCGCTTCCTTGCCCGGTAGACCTTGGCGTTCCATGTTCGTCACCCACTGATCCCAGGCCGGTTTGCCGGCTCTGGCGAGCAGTTCCTCTCGGATTTGTGGGGTGATCGTGATAATTTCCAATTTCTTCTTTTCGAAGAGCGGGATAGATTTTCCGTCGGCGTCTTCATACGCGCTCCTTTGCAGGACATAGGCTTCCGCACGCGCGTCCTCGAGCAGCTTCTTGTATTCGGCTGGCAGGGCTGTCCATGCGTCGATGCTCAGATTGATCGAGTTGTGGATGATGCCAAGATGCATTCCCAGTGTGTACCATTTGGATACTTCATGTAACTTGTAAGCTGTAAAGGCATAGGCAAATGGGAACGCGACCGCCTGAAACATACCACGTTCTAGCGCGGTATAGACTTCCGGCGCCGCAACCGATGTCGGGATGGCGCCCAGTGTCTTCATCGCGTCGCCGTGGCCGCCGAGGGCGCGGACGCGCATTCCCTTCCAGTCCTCGATGGTGCGTGGCGGCTTTCCTGCACCCATAAACTCATATTGCGGTAGAAGGACGGTCATGAAGTGGATGGCATTCCAGCGCGCCAATTCGTCAGCCACCGGCTTCCATTGTTCGAAAGCGTCCTGCACTCTTTCTAGTTGTATTAAATTAGTGATCGGCAAGAATGGCATGTCCAGCACGCCTTGCAACGGGGTTTTTGCAGGTGCGTAGGAGTAAGCCACCATAGCCCCCTGAAACGCGCCAACTTTTAAGCCGTCCAACACATCCTTGGCATCGGAAAGCTGTTCGTTGTAACGCAAGTTAATAATAAAGTTTCCACCACTGCGTTCCTTAACGAATTTTGCAACATGTTCGAACCCCACGGTCACGGTACGTGGAGGCCCATAGATGGCCCAGTTCCATGTAACTTTCTCCGTTGCGCTAGCCATTGGTATTGAAATGAATAGGCCGAACAAAATTAATAGCGCTCGCCGTATTACTAGCTTCATCACGTTGATTTCTCCCTGAGTGATTTTTTCGCTATCGGCATTTCTCTGCACGTTACCGTCAACTATGGCAAACGCAACCAGAATTCCCCCGAACAACGACCAATTCGGTTATCTTGAAGGCAGGATAAGCATCGAACTGGCTGTTCTTCAAGGGTTGCCTCACCGGGAAAGCGACTGTTGCCTTGCCAACTGGTCGACAGTTTCTGTGTGAACGGAAACCTGGCCTCCCA
>CAMBMS010000030.1 GCA_945868845.1 Asaia bogorensis
AGGAGAATGGTCCGATACACACCACAAGCTACCCGCGGCCGCGCCGGCGGCACGTGCCCAGTGGCGCACCGCCGAGTGGTTGCCAAAGTATGCGCCATAACTGAACAACATCGAACGAGACAACGTCAAACGGGTCTGGCACGACCTCAAGCCACATCATCTTGCGCATCAGACGTTCGCCGATCTCAATGTTCTCAAAACAGCAATCCACTACGCCGTCCATGCACGCAATCAGCAGAGCGGAGCAGTGACGTTGGTCAGGATACGAATTTCTGCTTAACTGCCCGCATGTACACGCAGGCTCTGAACACGACAGGCGGACAGGCGGATGCGCCGGAGGATCCGGCTGCCCTGGCCCGTTTCCAAGCCCGCATCGACGCCGACGACCGGATCGAGCCGAATGACTGGATGCCGGAAGCTTACCGCCGCACCCTGATCCGCCAGATCTCCCAGCACGCGCATTCGGAAATCATCGGTATGCAGCCAGAAGGCAACTGGATCACCCGCGCCCCCAGCCTGCGCCGCAAGGCGGCCCTCCTCGCAAAAATACAGGACGAGGGCGGGCACGGGCTTTACCTATACGCCGCCGCCGAGACCCTGGGCGTCTCGCGCGAAGCACTGACCGCGCAGTTATTAAGCGGCGGGGCCAAGTACAGTTCCATCTTCAACTACCCCACCCTGAACTGGGCCGATATCGGCGCCATCGGCTGGCTGGTTGATGGCGCGGCGATTATGAACCAGATCCCGCTCTGCCGCTGTTCCTACGGCCCCTATGCGCGCGCGATGATCCGCGTCTGCCGGGAGGAAAGTTTCCACCAACGCCAGGGCTATGAGATCATGCTTTCACTCACGCGCGGCATGCTAGCCCAAAAAGCCATGGCGCAGGACGCGCTGAACCGCTGGTGGTGGCCGTGCCTGATGATGTTCGGCCCACCCGATTCCGAATCGGCGCATTCCGACCAGTCCATGCGCTGGAAGATCAAGCGCTTCACCAACGACGCGCTGCGACAGCGATTCGTCGATGCCGCAGTACCGCAGGGCCATTTTTTGGGCCTCTCATTTCCCGACCCCGATTTGCGCTTCGATGATACCAGCGGCCACTGGCGATTCGGCGCCATCGACTGGTCCGAATTCCGTCGCGTGCTGGCCGGCGATGGCCCCTGCAACCGCGAACGGCTGGAACAGCGCCAGACCGTGGAAGCCGACGGCGCCTGGGTGCGCGACGCCGCGCTTGCCTTCGCCACCAAGGAACGCGCGCGCAAGGCAGTCACTTGATGGTAGAAACCCCAACCCCACTTTGGGAAGTGTTCATCCGCGCCCGCACCGGCCTGTCGCACCGTCATGTCGGATCGATTCACGCGGCGGACGCGGAACTCGCCTTGCAAGCCGCGCGCGATGTTTATACCCGTCGCGGCGAGGGGATTTCCATCTGGGTGGTACCATCATCGGCGATCACCGCATCAGACCCGGCGGACAAGGACAGCCTGTTCGAACCCGCCGCCTCAAAAATTTACCGCCACCCAAGTTTCTACGACATCCCCGACGATGTCGGGCATATGTGATGCACACTACCTCCATCTCCGTCGCGGAAACACCGCTGGTGGCCTTCTGTCTCGGCCACGCGGATGACGCGCTGATCCTCAGCCATCGCCTGTCCGAATGGTCCGGCAAGGCGCCCACATTGGAAGAAGATCTTGCGCTGTCCAATATCGCGCTCGATCTCATTGGCCAGGCACGCGCGTTATATTCCTATGTTGGGGAATTAACTGGACAGGGCGAAGATGCACTTGCTTACCTCCGCGATGAACACGCTTACAGAAATCTACTTCTGGTCGAACAGCCGAACGGCGATTTCGCCGTCACTATCGCGCGACAGTTCTTATTTACCGCTTATGCAGATCCATTCTGGCGAGCGATGACGCGCGCGACCGATGCAACCCTGGCGGCGATCGCGGAGAAGGCGGAAAAGGAAACCGCCTATCACCTGCGCCACGCCAGCGAATGGCTGATCCGCCTCGGGGACGGGACGGCGGAAAGCGCGCGCCGCGCGCGCGCCGCGCTCGCCCGGCTATGGCCCTTCACCGGGGAATTGTTCGACCACGACACGACTGCCGGCATATTTACCCCCACGGGAATCGCCATTCATCCGGATATGGTGCGCCCACACTGGGATCGGACCGTGGATGACGTCCTGCGGCGCGCAATGCTGGATCGCCCGGCGAATGGCTGGATGCAGTCGGGCGGGCGAGCAGGGCAACATTCTGAACATTTTGGCTATTTACTGGCCGAACTACAATTTTTGCCGCGCAGTCACCCAGGCGCACAATGGTAGCGGCCATATCCCTCTTAGACCGCGCCCGCGACGCCGTCGCATCGGTCTGCGATCCGGAAATTCCGGGCTTATCCATCGTCGATCTCGGCGTCTTGCGCGATGTGGTGCTGGTCGATGGAGTGGTGGAGGCACGGATCACGCCCACCTATTCGGGCTGCCCAGCTATGGACATGATCGCACGCGATATCGAAGTCGCCCTCCTGCACGCAGGCATTCCCAACGCGCGCGTCCGTCGCGTTCTGGCACCGGCCTGGACGACGGACTGGATTTCCCCAACCGGACGCGCGCATCTAGAATCCTTAGGGATCGTGCCACCGCCGGCGGCTGGCGCGCGCCCGGCATTATTCGCGCTCCGAGCGGTGCGTTGTCCGCACTGCGGGTCGGCGCAAACCGAAACACTGGCGGCATTCGGCACGACCGCCTGCAAATCGCTGCATCGCTGCCTCGACTGCCGTGAGCCGTTCGACGCCTTCAAGTGCCATTGATGAACGCACCCGGCTTTCATGCCCTGCGGATCGCCGACGCACGGCGGGAGACAGCGGAGAGCATCACCCTCGCCTTCGGTATCCCAGAACCATGGCGCGATGCCTACCGGTTCACCCCAGGGCAGTATTTAACTTTACGGGCGACGATTGACGGTGGAGATATCCGCCGCTCCTACTCGATCTGCGCCGGCCTCGACGATGCGGAATTGCGCGTGGCCATCAAGATCTTACCGGGCGGGCGGTTTTCCACCTGGGCCGCACGCACCCTAAAGGTCGGCGATACGATCGACGTGATGACCCCAATGGGCCGGTTTGGCACCGGCGCCCTGCACGATGGCAAAACCTATGTCGCCCTGGTGGCAGGGTCCGGGATCACGCCGGTACTATCGATCCTAAAAACCGTCCTGGCGCGCGAACCGCGCAGCCGGTTCTACCTTTTCTACGGCAACCGCAGTGTCGCGGACATCATGTTCCGAGCCACATTGGAAAATCTCAAGGACAAGTATCTGGCACGCCTGTCGGTGTTTCACGTGCTCTCGCGCGAACAGCAGGATGTTCCAGCATTAACCGGCCGGCTGGATGCGCCACGCCTACGCGCGCTGATGCCGGCCATGCCGGCGGTGGCGTGCATCGATCAGGTCTTTGTCTGCGGCCCCTTAGCGATGATCAAGGATCTTCCGCCCGCGCTATGCGATATCGGCATCGATCCGGGGCATATCCAGGTCGAGCGATTCACCCCCGCGCCGGACGCCGCAGCGCGCCCACTCACGCAGGTGGACGAATCGGCGTCGCCACGCGCGATCATCCGCGCCATTTATGCCGGACGCCAGCTGGAATTTCCTGTCTATGGTGCGGAGCCACTGATCGCGGCGGCCCAGCGCGCCGGCCTCGATCTGCCATTTTCCTGCCAGGGCGGCATGTGCTGCACCTGTCGCGCCAAAGTGCTCGAGGGCCAGGTGGAGATGGCGGTGAATTACTCCCTCGAACCCTGGGAAATCGCCGAGGGATTCGTCTTGACCTGCCAGGCCCAGCCCACCACGGCGCACGTGGCGGTCGATTACGACGCGGTTTGACTAACCCCAGACAGCACCGGGTAAATTTGGCTTCAGAAATTCCATGCCGGTGATGTTATAGTGCAAACTCGCTGACCCAGTCACCACGTTGGGGATGTCACGCATCATCGAGGCAGCTTTATCGCCGCGATAAATCTTCCCGTCCTGATGCGAAAGATTGGAATTTTCGTCCATGTAAATCTCTCGGACCAAGCGTTCTCACAGGCGACAGAAACCTTGATCCTTGGACAAATAACGATTTCTGCTCGTATCCATCATGTCATCGAAGAATCGATAGTAAAATGCTGCGGAATACTGCCCGTCAGATCCGGAGCAAAGCGCAATTCGGGAAACGCCGCAATCATGCGGGTAAATGCGGCCCGCTTGATCAGCATGAATCCGGTCAGCGTGATGCGCAAGTCAATATATGTCTCGCCATTACGCCCGCTATTGATAGCATAACGGATATAAATCTGGCGAAAATTGTGCCCGGTCCCCACGGGCACTCCGTCGGCTCGCTAGTTCTCCCGATTCAGCGGATAGACACCGGCCTCGACATCGCAATCGGACAGCAGCACGTGAAATTATGTCATAGGTGAAAATCCGATATCGACATCTATCCACATCAAATATATCCATCGTGGATCGACGCCATGATCAGCGGATAAAACTGGCGTATGGCGGATTGGTCCAGCATGGGAAACCTTTGCGAATGTGCCGGGCGCGCCGTTATTTAATGGCGCGCGCGAACTGCGCGAAAGACGCGGCCAACACAGTATAGATCGGCCGCTTGAACGATACCGCGAGCCCCGGTAATTCGCCCAGCGCCACCCAGCGCCAAGCATCGAATTCCGGATGCGGATCGGCATCAAGCCGAATATCTGCGTCCATACCAGTGAAGCGCAGCGCGAACCAGCGCTGGCGCTGGCCACGATATTTGCCGCGCAATGCGACGCCGATCAGATCGGCTGGAAGGTCATAGGCAAGCCACTCAGGATGCTCGCCAATGATCTCGGCACGATCGGTGCCGATCTCCTCCGCCAGCTCGCGCAGCACGGCCCTGCGCGGATCCTCGCCCGCATCGATGCCGCCCTGCGGCAATTGCCAACCACCGGCGGGGCCCTCGGCATTGGGCAGATCGGCGCGACGTGCCACCAGCACCTGCCTGGCCGCATTAAACAAAACGGCCCCCACATTTAGCCGGTATGGCAAGGCAGGCCCAGCCATCACCGCACGCGCTCCTGCCGATCCAGGCGGGACTCGGTTGGCTGCCAGGGCGGAATGGGTGCCACCGGTCGCGGCGGTGTATTGGGTTCATTGATCAGCACGCTCACCAGCGCGATAGCCAGACTGCGCTCCGCTAGGCCCGCCCCCCAGACGGCGATCCCCGAGACCTTCAGCATCGGGGGTTCAATTCGCTCGCGTCCGTTTCTGATCGGCCAGCGCGCGCGCCAGGACGAGGCCTTGCTGAAGCTGGAAATCAGTCTCCGGCTTGGTTGGGTCGAAGGTCGGAAAACCCTCCGGCGGCTTGGCCGGCAATTCCTTGGCGATCGGCGGCAGGTCCGTGCGCGGCGTCGGCGTCGGCTGCGGAGTGCCACCCTGGTTGCTCAGCGTATGGTTCAAATCCGCCTCGCGCGCCGGCCCGAAGCGCGCGCGCTCCTCCCGCGTCTGCGCCACCTCCACATCCGGCGTAATGCCGAGACCCTGGATGGATCGGCCCGAGGGCGTGTAATAGCGCGCCGTGGTCAAACGCATCGCGCCATTACCCGGTAGCGGGATCACGGTCTGTACCGAACCCTTGCCGAAGCTGCGCGTGCCAACCACCACCGCACGGCGATGATCCTGCAATGCCCCTGCGACGATCTCGCTGGACGACGCCGAGGCGCCATTAATCAGCACCACCATCGGTAGCCCGCTGGCGATATCACCCGGCTTGGCGTTCCAGCGCTGGCTCTCATCGGCATGGCGCGCGCGGGTGGACACAACCTCTCCTTGCTCAAGGAAATCGTCGGAGACCGCCACCGCTTGGTCGAGCAATCCGCCAGGATTGTTGCGGATATCCAGGACCACCGCGCGCAGCTTACCCCCCGCCTGCTGCTTCAGACTTTCCATGGCGCGGCGCAAACCAGAGTCGGATTGTTCGTTGAAAGTGGCCAAGCGCAAATAGGCAACATCGCCCTCCAGGCGCGATTTCACCACTTGGATCTTGATGATCTCGCGCACGATCGCAATGTCGAGCGGCTTGTCGGCGCCTTCGCGACGCACGGTTATAGTGATCTTAGTGTCGGGCGCGCCGCGCATCTTGTCCACCGCCTCGTTCAGCGACAGGCCCTGCACGGTCTTGCCATCGATACCGGTGATCAAATCGCCTGCCTTCACGCCGGCGCGCGCGGCCGGCATATCGTCGATCGGGCTGATAACCTTGATGAAGCCGCCTTCCTGCGTCACCTCGATCCCCAGGCCACCAAACTGCCCGCGCGTCTCCACCTGCATGTCGCGGAAGGCCTTCGCGTTCATGTAGCTGCTATGCGGATCGAGGCCGGTGAGCATGCCGTTGATCGCGTTCTCGATCAGGTCACGATCGGTGGTGGGCTGCACATATTCGGCGCGTACGCGCTCGAACACATCGCCGAACAGGGTAAGCAGGCGGTAGGTCTCCGCCTTACCGCTATTCTGGGCGAAGGCGGAAATGCCGAGCTGGCCATCGACGAAGCGGCCAACCGGCGCCAGGAGGGGGGCCAAGATAAGTGCCGCCAGCAGGCCAGCGACGAATGTCACGCCAAGATGCAGGCGCCTACGCGCGCCATCACCCGTGGGGCGAGGCGTTTTGGTCGGGAAATCCATGCCTGTCATCCTGTCGCAGCCTGTTAAGTCATCACGCGCGGGCGCGGGGGGAAATAGTATCTGGGTTGGCGTGCGCTATGATCGAGGCCCTTCCTCAACGGAATTTGGTTCGTTCATCGTTCCGCTATCCCGGCCTGCTCGCCTCCGGCCTGGCCAGCCAGGGCGCGGGGTCGATGGGACGGCCATCGCGCCATAACTCCAGATAGAGCGTTGGACGAGTGTTGCCAGAGCGTGGATCCCAATCCGCCATGACGCCCAGCTTCTCACCCGCTTCTACGGTGCGACCGGGTTTTACATCAAGACGTTCCATTCCCGCTAGCACACCGTGATACGGACCGCCACAATCGATGATCAACAATAGACCAAAACTGCGAAACGGCGCCGCAAACATCACCCTCCCGGCGCACGGAGCCACGATTCGCGCCCGGGGGGCCGGACGATAGATGAGGCCGGTAGCGGGGCCGGCACCGGTCACCTCGCCAAAGCTGCGCGCCGGAGAACCACCTACCGGGGCCAGAAGCTGTCCGCGCGAGTGGGCACCAGCGGCAATGGTGCCGGCACCGCTGGGGCGCGCCAGGGCGGCTTCGCGCCGGCGCGCGGCGACCGCGTCCTGGGCGCGCCGCTCGCGTATGGCGCGGGTGGCCTCGGCGCGGGCCTGCCCCTCCGCGGCCCGGCGCTGGGCCTCGATCTCAGCGATGGCGGCGCGCAGCGATTCTGCGCGTCCAGCCTGGATCGCGGCCTGCCGCGCGGCTGCCTCAGCAATCTCCTCCTGCTCGCGCCGCATGGTCTGCACGGCATGCAGATCGCGATCGAGCGCAGCCCCGATGGCCGCTTGCGCCGCCAAGGCCGCGCGCAGGCGAAGCTGCTCGGCACCCAGGGTCTCGCGGGTCCGGGCCAGCGCCGCCTGCTCGGTGCGCAAGGCGGCAGCATCCTGCTCAAACCGCGTGGCCAGACCCCGCAGAATCAGCACTCCGCGCACGGCCAGGCCCTGATCCGGGTGTAGCGCCAGCAAGGTCTCCGCGGGATGGCGGGACAGGCGATGCAGGACGGGAAGTAGAACCGCCAAATCCTCGGCCCGCGCGAGCAGGCCCTGTTCCGCCGCGTTCTCCCGCGCGAGCAGGGTTTCGACCCTGGCGGCGGTGGCGGCGGTGTTTGCCTCTGTCGCACGCAGACGCGACAAGGCAGCGACCCGATCCGCCGCGAGATGACGTTCGGCCGCCGCCGCTTGTTTGGCTCGCACGGTGCCGGCCCTCTGCGCGGCTAGCTCGGCGGTGCGGGCACGCTCGGCCTCCTGCATTTGCTCGCGGGTTGCCCTGGCATCCGCCCGATGCGGGGCTTGGGCGAAGCTCGATGACAGGATGCAACCGGCTAGCAGTCCCGCGCCAGCAAGACTTCGATACGCGGCGAAGCCGCCGCGACAGTCTGCACGGGCACGAAAACAAATCACTCCGACGCGCGCGCCGCGTCGGCCGAGATAAGGCACATACCGGTCATCTCCACTGGTTGCGATAACCCCATTAGATGCAACAAGGTCGGCGCGATATCCGCCAGACGGCCATTGTTGAGATGGGCATTGGTATGCGCCGGCACCGCGCCCCGCATCAGCAACGCCGGCACCGGGTTGAGCGTGTGCGCCGTATGCGGCCCGCCGGTCGCGGGATCGCGCATCATCTCGCAATTGCCATGATCGGCAGTCACCAACAGCGCCCCATTCTGCCGCGCCACGGCATCCGCGATGCGGCCAAGGCCTACATCCACCGCCTCCACCGCCTTGATCGCGGCGGCGAGATTTCCGGTGTGGCCCACCATGTCCGGATTGGCGAAATTCAGCACGATCAGATCGTATTTTCGTCCGTTGATCGCCTCCACCGCGCGGTCAGTAAGTTCGGCGGCCGACATTTCTGGTTTCAGATCATAGGTGGCGACATTTGGAGACGGGACAAGGATGCGATCCTCGCCCGGGTTCAGTTCTTCCTCGCCACCATTCAGAAAGTAAGTGACATGAGCATATTTCTCAGTCTCCGCCAGCCGTAGTTGCCTGCGTCCCGCGGCGGCGGCGATCTGGCCCAGAAGATGCGTCATCGGCTGCGGCGGAAACAAGGTACGCAAATAAGGATCTAGCGCGACCGAATACCGCGTCATGCCAGCGACGACGGCGAAGCGAATTTTCGCCCGCCGCGTAAAGCTGGCAAAGTCGGGGTCGAGAAAGGCTGCCAAAATCTCCCGCGTGCGATCGGCGCGAAAGTTAAAGCAGAGCAGCCCGTCGCCATCCTTCATGCCGGCGTAATCACCGATACAGGCGGGAAAGACGAATTCATCGCTGATATTCACCGCATAGGCGTCCGCGACGACGGCGGCGGCATTGGCGAACCGCGCCCCCGCGCCATCGGCAATGGCAGCATAGGCCCGGGCAACGCGGTCCCAGCGATGATCGCGATCCATGGCGTAAAAGCGCCCGCACACCGTCGCGATCCGGGCGCCCGCCGGCAGAACGGCTTCCAGGCGAGCCAGATCTTCGCCAGCGGACCGCGGCGGTGTGTCACGGCCATCGGTGAAGGCATGGATTTTCACCACGACCCCGGCATCGATCAGAATACGCGCGAGGGCAACAGCATGGTCCTCATGCGCATGCACTCCGCCGGGAGAGACAAGGCCGACCAGATGACAAACACCACCACTCTGGCGCAGGGCGGCAATGACCGCCGCCAGCTCGCCATTGCGTGCCAGGCTACCATCCGCAATCGCCGCGTCGATACGCGGCAAATCCTGCATCACCACGCGCCCTGCGCCGATATTCAGATGGCCAACCTCCGAATTGCCCATCTGCCCGTCCGGCAATCCGACATCGTGGCCGGAGGTGCGCAGGAATCCGTGCGGGCAGCCTTCCCAGAGCCGGTCGAAATGGGGTGTGCGCGCCAAGCGGACCGCATTGTCGGCGCGGTCCTCGCGCCAACCCCAGCCATCCAGGATAACCAGCATGACCGGGCTGGTTCCCTGCTCGGAACCGGGTTGTATGTCGTCCATGACCCGCACTACAGCCTCGCCACGTTTTGATGCCACGGCGATCTCAGGGTCGTCAGGGCTAAGAGCCGACTGACCGGGACAGGGATTTCGCTTTCGCCGGCAAGCCATCGTCGTATGGTGCGGGAGTGCACCCCGACCAGCTTTGCTGCTCCCGTTTGTGTGATGCCCAGGCTGGCGATGAGCCTTCGAAGATCGAGGGGGCTCATGCTTTTCCTCTCCGGTGGATCCATGCCCGCTCCTTAAGACCGTTATTCCAACCGGCTCATGGTATGATCCGATTAGATCGGTCCGTAGCGCCGAGCGGACGCATCCGCAAGCGCTATGCCTGCCGATGTGTACCGCCGCCGACGCGGCGATCAGCGCAGGAGATGCGGCAACAGCCCATCGATGACCCCGAGTAGCATGGCATTGACGGCGATCAAGGCCCCACCACCGAACAGGGTATAGCGCGCGTATCCCGGCAGGACGAGAGCCAGAAAGACAACGATTCCGATCAGAAGGGCGGCGGCTTGAGATGCAACGATCACGATAGTCTGCTTTTGCGGCTGAAACACACCTTCTGCTCACAAAGCATAATCCGGACCATCCGCGGAAACTCGCCCTCATGAGGGAAACAGCACCGTATCGCGCGCGTAAATAAACTAAAATTAATATGCTAATTAATTAATAAATTTAAAAATACAGGCATTTTATAGCATAAAATTCAACATAAAAAAATTTATCATTTTAATACTCTTTTAAGTTGTATTTTACTCCTCAAATCGACTCCTGGTCGCCCTGCGCGATGATACGGATGCGACCCAGAAATCATTCGCGCGCGATAAAGCTGCTCCGCCAGCAGCGCCCGGACCAGCAGATGCGGCCAAGTCAGAGGGCCCAGTGACAAAACCCTATCGGCACGCGCAATGACGCTGCCATCCAGTCCTTCCGCTCCACCGATCAGGAAACATAGCGGCCGCCCGAGGCCCAACCATTGCTCCACCAATCCGGCTAGGGCCACGCTGTCCGCCGACGTGCCCCCCTGGTCCAGCGCGACCACAAAGCCATTGCGCGGCACCACCGCCAGCAGCGCCGTAGCCTCCCGCCGCTTGGTCTCGTCGGGCGCACCCACCGATTCGGGGATTTCCGTCAGCACCATCCTGGGACGGATGCGCGCTGCATAGCGGGCGAATAATTCCATCTCCGGCCCCGATCGCCCACGACCGACGGCGAGCACGCGGATCATGCCGGCCGGTGCCTACTCAGCGCCGCCCAAAATACCCTACCGGGAACTGGCGGCATCCTCCGCATGATCCAGATCGGCACTCCACATTTTTTCCAGCGCATAGGCCGCGCGTGCCTCCGGCTTGAACAGATGCACCAAGATGTCGCCCCCATCCAACAGCACCCAATCCGATCCCCCCATGCCCTCGATTGGCACATGCTTGATACCGGCTTTTTCCAGCTTCTCCTGCAGATGCTGCGCCATCGCCGTGATCTGCCGATCCGCCAGTCCGGTAGCGACCACCATGCGGTCGCAGAACGCCGCCCTGCCCGCGAGATCAAGGGTCACAATGTTCTCCGCCTTGTCCTCGTCGAGGCTGGTGACAATCAGCGCCTGCAAGGCATCCAGCGCCGAAATCTCATTGGCGGTTTTCTTCGCTGCCTTCATCGCGCGCGGCCCCGCGGCTGCGGCTTTCTTGCGCAGGGTGGTGGGAGTCTTGTCTGCCGCCGGCAGTCGCGGCGCGCTCTTGCGCTTGGCCGGTACCTTGCGTGTAACCGGGGCTGAGGTCGGGGGTTTGCGCGCGATGGTCATTCTCCCATTGCCTGGCGGATGGCCGTGGCCGAGGCGTGATGTTGCCGCACAGGCAGGAAAATCCAACCCGGCGCTTCGGTTGTGGCGAGCATGCTGGCGGCGCTGGCCGGACGCCGCGAGGAACGCAGACGCAGCGCGGCCGGCGATGCCAGCGCGCGATGATTGTAGGTTGGTCGGGGCAACACCGCAAAGGGCATCAGCCCAATGATCCTCCTCCAGCGCCGCCAGCGCAGCAATTGCGCGAGGTTATCGGCTCCCATCAGCCAGATAAAATGCGCGCGTGGGAAACGCTGGCGCAGCAAGCGCAAAGTATCGACGGTATAGCGCGTGCCCAGCGCGGCTTCGATGCCGGTGGCGACGACACGCCGCCCATCCGTGAGCGCGCCAGCACTGGCCAGGCGTTGCGCCAGCGGCGCCATGCCGCGTGCCGGTTTCAGCGGATTGCCCGGCGAAACCAGCAGCCAGACCTGTTGCAGGCGCAGCTGCGCCAGCGCGATGCGCGCGATATGCAAATGCCCCGCATGCGCCGGATTGAACGACCCGCCGAGCAAACCCACCCGCATGCGCCTGCGGTCGCCAAAAACGGGCAGAAAATCGCTCAGGGCCGCACCTGGCCAGTGCCGACAACGACATAGCGATAGGTGCAAAGCTGCTCCAGCCCCACCGGCCCGCGCGCATGGATCCGCCCGGTGGCAATACCGAGCTCGGCGCCAAAGCCGAATTCCCCCCCGTCGCAAAATTGCGTCGACGCGTTCCAGATCCCTACCGCGCTATCCAGGCCATCGAGGAATTTTTCCGCCGCCCGTGCATCCTCGGTTACAATTGCATCCGTATGTTCACTGCCATACCGCGCGATATGGGCCAACGCTTCCTCGACCCCATCCAGCACGCGAACAGAAAGGATGGAATCCAGCCACTCGGTATGAAAATCATGCTCGCTGGCCGCCGGCAGGTCGGGGACCAAGGCGCGCGCCTCCGCATCCGCGCGAAAATCGCAGCCCTGGGCGCGCAGATCTGCAATGATGGCGGGCAGCAGCGTGGGCGCGATGAGCCGATCGATCAGCAAGGTCTCAGTGGCCCCGCAAATGCCGGTACGGCGCAGCTTTGCGTTCAGCACGATTGCTCGCGCCATGGCGGGATCGGCGGCTGCATGGATATAGGTGTGGCACAGGCCCTCAGCATGAGCGAGCACCGGCATGCGCGCTTCGCGCTGCACCCGTTCCACCAGCGACTTACCACCGCGCGGCACAATCAGGTCGATCAAACCGGCCGCGGCAAGCATGGCCGCAACATAGGCCCGGTCCGTGGTGGGGGCGGCCTGCACGCAGGCTTCCGGCAAATTGGCATCGCGCAGCCCGGCGGAGAGCGCCTCATGGATCGCCCGCACGCTATGATGACTTTCGGATCCGCCGCGCAGGATCACCGCATTACCCGATTTCAAGCACAACCCGGCAGCATCGGCGCCGACATTCGGCCGACTTTCATAAATCATCCCGATCACACCCAACGGCTGCGCCACGCGACGGATGTGCAGCCCGTTTGGCCGCGTAAATTCCGACAAGGTGCGCCCGACAGGGTCGGGGAGTTGCGCAATATCCTCCAGGCCCTGGCCCATGGCTTCGAGGCGGGTCGGGTTCAGGGTCAGGCGGTCGCGGAAAGCATTGCCGCCCGTGAACGCGGCCAGATCGGTGGCGTTGGCGGCGAGGATGGCATGGGCGCCGACACGCAGGCGGTTAGCCATAGCGGCAAGCGCGGCGTTGCGCTGGGTGGCCGGAGCCCTGGCGAGAGTACGCGCAGCTTCCTTCGCCGCGGTGGCGGCCTTTCGCAGGTGTTGATTGGCTTCGGATTCGGTGTACATCGGGGTGGTGTATGATGCGGGTTGGATGTCAGGCACGCGTGCGGTGGCTCGGCGACGATGGCCGGGCCGTAAGATACGACATTACCGAAGTCAGCACTTCATCCACGATATCGGGCGCATGATCAATAACCAACAGCAACACGCGCGCCGCCTGCTCGGGCTGGCGACGGGACTGCTCCCAGTCGCGGATGGCAGCCAGGCTGAAACCGAAGCGCCTCGCGAAGCCTTCCTGGCTCAGTTTCAACTTGGCGCGGATCGCCTTGACATCCACCTGCTCGGGGACACGCGCGACAAAACCCTCCATCGCCTCGCCCTGCGCATAGGTGCGGACCTGATGGACACTGCGAAGAATACGGCTACCTACGAGCGACACGATTTCTGACTCCACGCCGATAGTCTTTCGCCAACCCCGGAAGCTCCTCACGAAGTTCATTGTGTTCGGTCTTGGACAAATCGACTCTACTCTGACTTTGCGAACACGTTGAGCAGAAAGACGGGAATATCCGTCGCGCGCTATCACTATCGATATACGGCATTGCCGTAGTTTCGTCAAGCGAGCAATACGCGCAGCAAGCCTACAGCAACACCAAATCATCCCGATGAATCATCTCATCCCTGCCCCGCCACCCGAGAATTGCCTCGATTTCGTCGGACCGATGCCCGGCGATGCGCACCGCATCCGTGCTGGCATAGGCCGACAGTCCGCGCGCCAGCGCCGCCCCATCCGGGCCGCGCACCACCACCGGATCGCCGCGTTCGAATTTTCCTTCGACCGCGCGCACGCCGGCCGGCAGCAGCGACCGCCCGGCGGCCAGCGCGCGAACCGCACCTGCGTCGACCCTGATCTCACCCAGCGGCGCCAGCGCCCCGGCGATCCAGCGCTTCCGTGCCGAACGGCCTTCCGGGATGGGTAGGAACCAGGTGCATGTCGCGCCATTCATCAGCGCATCCAGCGGGCGCTCGACATTGCCCACCGCAATCGCCATTGCACAGCCCGCCTGCGTGGCGATCCGCGCGGCCGCCAGCTTGGTGCGCATGCCTCCTGACGAATAACCAGGCGGCGGCTCGCCGCCCATCGCCTCGATCTCCGCCGTGATGGCTTCCACCACCGGGATATGACGTGCAGACGCATCCTTGCGCGGATCGGCGGTGTAGAGCCCGTCGATATCGGACAAAAGAATAAGCTGATCCGCCTGCGTCATCTCCGCCACGCGCGCGGCGAGGCGGTCATTGTCGCCAAACCGAATTTCCGTCGTCGCCACCGAATCATTCTCATTGATGACCGGAATGCACCCTAGTGACAGCAGCGTATCCAATGTCGACCGCGCATTCAGATATCGGCGCCGGTCCTCCGTGTCTTCCAAAGTTAACAACAACTGCGCCGCCGTCAGAGATTGCGCCGACAGCGCCTCGCTCCAGGCCTGCGCGAGCTTAATCTGCCCCACCGCCGCGGCGGCCTGTTTTTCTTCCAGCTTCAAATGACGCCGCGGCAGCTTCAGCGTGCGTCGCGCCAACGCAATAGCACCGGAAGACACCACGATGACATCGACACCGCGCGCACGCAGGGCCGCGATATCAGCCGCGATCCCGGCAAGCCAGGTGGCGCGGGGTTCCGCCTTCGCCCCATCGACCACCAAAGCGCTACCAATCTTGATCACCAAACGCTGCGCCATTTTCAGCGAGAGGCTCATGCCACCTGTTCCCGACGCTCCGCCGTCACGCGATCCTGCAAAGCGCGCAGCACCTCGTCCAGCCCAATGCGCCCGGCGCCCGAAAGTAACATGACCTTACGGCCGGACGCCTTCTCCAACGCCGCTCGGCGCGTCGAAATTTCTCGCGGCGTCATCGCATCGATCTTGTTTAGGCCGATAATTTCCTGCTTTTCCAACAATCCGCCGCCATATTGCGAAAGTTCATTGCGCACCGTTCGCCACGCCTTCACCAAATTACCGGCAGACCCATCGACCAGATGCAGCAGCACGGCGCAGCGCTCCACATGCCCCAGAAACCGATCGCCCAGCCCCGCGCCCTCATGCGCGCCCGCGATCAGACCGGGAATATCGGCAATGACAAATTCCTCCGCCATCGATAACCGCACCACGCCAAGCTGTGGATGCAAGGTGGTGAACGGATAGTCCGCGATCTTCGGATGCGCCGCCGTCACCGCCGCCAGAAACGTTGATTTACCGGCATTCGGCAAACCCACCAGCCCCACATCGGCAATCAACTTCAACCGCAGCCAGACCCAGCGCTCCTCCCCCGGCCAGCCCTTGTCGGCGCGGCGCGGCGCGCGGTTGGTCGAGGTCTTAAACCGCCCATTCCCAAACCCGCCATCACCCCCGCGCAGCAACATCACGCGCTGGCCCGGCCGATCCAAATCAGCGAGCAGGGTCTCACGATCCTCGTCGTAAATCTGCGTCCCCACTGGGACTTTCACCACCACATCCGGCGCGCCCGCGCCAGTGCGATCCGAACCGGAACCGTTATCACCCTTCTTCGCCCGGATGTGTTGCGTGTAGCGAAAATCGATCAGCGTGTTCAGATTTTCCACCGCCTCGAGAATAATATCACCGCCATCGCCGCCATCGCCGCCATCGGGACCGCCGAACTCGACATATTTTTCCCGCCGGAACGCAACCACGCCATCGCCGCCATCGCCGGAGCGCAGATAAATCTTGGCCTGGTCGAGAAACTTCATCGGGGCGGGTCCAAATACAAACGGGGGCCGGCTTGCGCCGACCCCCGCACGAATCTCATGCGGGCGTGGCGCGTTACTCGGCGGCCAACGGCAGCTTATCCGAAGTGGGGGGCGTCACGGAAACGTGTACGCGATCATCCGCCTTGCGCTGGAACATCACTGTTCCCTCGATTAGTGCAAAAATCGTGTGGTCACGCCCGAGGCCAACATTCTGCCCCGGCTTCCACTTGGTGCCGCGCTGGCGGAGAATAATATTGCCGGCGATCACCGCCTGGCCACCGGATTTCTTGATACCGAGGCGGCGACCTTCGGTATCACGCCCGTTGCGGGAAGAACCGCCAGCCTTCTTATGTGCCATCTGTCAGATCCTCCGTTCAGGCCGCGTTGGTGCCAGAGATTTGGTCCGCGCTGATTCCAGCGACGCGCAGCACGGTAATATGCTGGCGATGACCGTTCTTGCGCCGCGAATTCTGCCGCCGGCGTTTCTTGAAGATGATGATTTTCTCGCCTCGGTCCTGCGCGATGACGGTGGCAGTCACGGACGCGCCCTCCACCACGGGGGTGCCGAGCGTGGTACCGCCCTCATCACCAACGGCGAGGACATCGGTAAAGGTGACCGTAGAGCCCGGCTCGGCCTCCAGCTTCTCCACCTTCAGAACCGCGTTCGGCGTGACGCGATATTGCTTTCCGCCAGTGCGGATGACAGCGAACATTGCTTGCGACTTCCTGTGCTGGTCGAATTTTTTCCTTTTGGCCCCTCCCCCCAGTCTGGCCAAAGGCTTGGCCGAGGGGCAAACCTCACCACCTCGGGAACCGGCTGGCGGGGAGCCGGGGTTATAGACACCGCCCCCCGGATGTCAACCGGGGCGCCGGGTTATCAACGCTCCAGTAGCCCGGCTGACAAAATCCTGGCAGCCTTCCGGGCATGCGGCGCGACAGAAACGGGACAAATTGGCCGGTTTTTCTGCTCGGCACGCTGGTGAGCCTGGTGCCGCTGGCGGGCTTCGCCACCATGGCGCTGAATAATTCCCATATCCAAGGCGGCTTCCTCCTCGATACCGGCCTGCTCGCCTCCCTGATCTGGCATAGCGACTGGACGCTCACCGAACTGTTAGCGATGGGCGGGTGCGCCTATCTCGTCACCCATATGGCACCGATCTTCCTATTGCTCCCGGTGTTGAGCCGGATACTGCCGCTGGGGACGGCGCAATATTTCGTCCTGGTCGTGGGCGCGAGCTACGCGCTGCTGGCGCTCGGCGTGCTCTGGCTCCTCGTACAGATAATCCTGGCGACGTGGCTAAAACTCAGCCAGTTCATTTTCGATGACAATGTCGCTGCCCTCGCCCCACGCGCCTTCACCGCGGCCAACCTACTCGGCCTCAAATGCCTCCCTCCCCAGTCCCCCTGCCCGATGCCGATACGGTCGTGATGTTCCAGGATGGCTGCGATGCTCCGGTGCTGCGCGCGGTCACCGCCGCCTCCCGGCTGGACTATCGTGCCGTTATTTCCAATACCAACGTGCACATCGCCAGCCGCCACCCGTCCCCCTCGGCCTGCTGACTATATCCGAGCCCACGAAAGACCAGCCATGAACACCCCGGAAGCCGAACTGCGCCGCCTGCTGGACATCATGCAAGCACTCCGCGATCCAGCAACGGGATGCCCGTGGGATAAGGTGCAAAATTTCGCCTCCATCGCTCCCTACACGATCGAGGAAGCCTACGAAGTCGCCGACGCCATCGCACGTCACGATTTCGCCGCGCTACCCGAAGAGCTCGGGGACTTGCTGTTTCAGGTCGTCTACCACTCCCGCATGGCTGAGGAGATGGGACATTTTAATTTTTCCGACGTCACACGCATAATTTCCGATAAAATGATCCGCCGCCATCCACACGTCTTCACGGACGCCGCGCCACGCACCGCCGCCACGCAGACCGCCTCCTGGGAAGGACAAAAACAGGCGGAGCGTGCCACCCGATCCGAACACACAATCCTGGCCGGCATTGCAATCGGCCTGCCGGGGCTAACCCGAGCTCAAAAACTCACTGCCCGTGCCGCCCGCGTCGGCTTCGACTGGCCCGATGCACAAGCGGTGCTGAACAAGCTGGATGAGGAAGTCGCCGAACTGCGCGTGGAACTCGCCGGCGCCGATCCCGCCCGCCTCACCGATGAGGTGGGCGACATGCTCTTCGTCCTTGCCAACCTCGCTCGCAAACTGGGCCTGGACCCTGAAGCCTGCCTGCGCCACGCCAACGAAAAATTCACCCGCCGCTTCACCGCCATTGAGGCACGCCTCGCCGCGACCGGAAAATCCCTATCCGATGCAACGCTCGATGAAATGGAAGCACATTGGCGCGACGTTAAAAAAAGTCCGATCTAAGAGCGCGTCACTTCAACACAGCCGTATTCCGTGCGTCAGCACCCGCTTCTCCCATGGTGAATCAGCATCATCCCGGGTCTCTCCATGACCTCACCATCAAATCCGTCGGGCGATGCATGCCCCGCCCAGGGTTCGAGGCACAGAAAATCGGACCCCAGATTCTGCCAGATTCCTAATAGGGAAAACCCCTCCCACGACACCTCGATCATCGGTGCCCACGGCGCGCCATAACGCAAGGATGAACTTCATACCGTATCCAGAACTACCGTATTCGTCTCAAACAACAGAAAGGCCGACCAAAAAATACCATCCGTGATCAGGCTCGGCGGCAGAAAATCGTAGCACATAATCCGTCTCCGTCACGCCTCCGCCAATGGTCAGATAAACACCGGATGCGCCTCGGCCGAAGTCGGCAGCATCACCTATCCCATATTTGTGGTGGAAAAGACGATCTCCAGCGCATCGTCATCCAGCGTATAATTCAGCTCGAAACGGAACGCGAAGGGATATTGCGCCCGGATCTCAGCATCATCGCACAACACTAGCCGTTACCGCGTTGGCGTCCGCTACAGCCAGGCGAATTTCCTATCGCGCACAAATCCATGCCGGCCCGTCACATAACGCCACACGTTATGCCGATACGTCCCACCCCAAAATTCTCCGACGATGGGAAATAAATTCGACGCATGATGCGACTATACCGCCCCCGCCTGCCACAGAAATTCCTACCCTGAGGCATCTTGCGGGGAACCCTCCTCCGCTCCCACGCGCAGCGCGCAGCAAACAGCCCTCTGAGCATCCGAAAATACCATCCACCGACGATGGCACCACCGGCACGATCCGATCAATGGCACGCCGGCCAAATTTCCGTCATACTGGCCGCATGGTTCCCCTCTCCGTCCTCGACCTCTCCCCCATTCCCGCGGGCAGCGATGCCGGCCAGGCGCTGCGCAATTCCCTCGCCCTCGCGCGCCATGTGGAAGCGCTAGGCTATGCACGCTACTGGATGGCGGAGCACCATAACCTGCCCGGCATCGCCAGTGCTGCCACGGCGGTCGCGCTAGCCCATATCGCCGCGGGAACCACGAAAATCCGCATCGGTGCCGGCGGAGTCATGCTGCCCAACCACGCACCGCTGATCATCGCGGAGCAGTTCGGCACCCTGGCCGCCCTGCATCCCGGCCGCATCGAGCTCGGCATCGGCCGCGCCCCTGGCTCGGATCAGATCACCGCGCGCGCCATGCGCCGCAACCTGCATGCCGACGCCAATGACTTCCCGCATGATGTGGTCGAACTGATGCGCTATTTCCAACCAACCGAGCCCAACCAACCAATCCAGGCCATTCCCGGCGCCGGGCTCGATATACCGTTCTGGATCCTCGGCTCCAGCACATACGGCGCGCAGCTCGCAGCCATCCTCGGCCTGCCCTACGCCTTCGCCTCGCATTTCGCGCCCGCCTCCATGCAGCAGGCGCTGGACGTCTACCGTCAGACCTTCAAACCCTCTGCGCAATGCGCCACGCCGCATGTTATGCTCGGCGTCAACGTCATCGCGGCGGAGACGGATGCGGAAGCGCGTTTCTTATTTACCTCCGTCCAGCAATCCTTCCTCAACAGCCGTCGCGGCCGCCCTGCGCAATTACCGCCACCCATCGCCGATATCGACGTCAAACTGGACCAGTACGACCGCACGATATTAGGCGACGCACTCTCTTGCGCCATCGTCGGCGGGCCGGTCACGATCCGCCAGGGCCTGGAAGATTTTGTCCGCCAAACCGGCGCCGATGAACTCATGGTTACTGCCAATATCTATGACCACGAAAAACGTCTGCGCTCCTTCAGCATCTTTGCTGAAATCCACGCCGCGATAGGCGCGAAAAATTAAGTCCCACAGAACGTCTGATAAGCTCGATCGTCCACCGCCGGCGGCTGCGTAAATCGGGTATCTCCCGGTTCATCGAACGGCCGCATCAGCACGGTCAGTAACGCCTCAAATGGCGCAAAATCATCCTGTTCCACCGCCGCCGCCAGCGCTTCCTCCACCAGATGATTGCGCGGAATCACTGCCGGGTTTTCAACTTCCATCGCCGCGCGACGATCCTCCGCCGTCGCTCCCTCCTCGCCCAACCGCACCCGCCAGCGCGCCGCCCACGCATCAAACGCCGTCGGATCGGCAAATAACTCCCGCGCCACCGCAGAATCGCCGAGCTTGCGGAACGTCAAGGTAAAATCCGCGCGATTTTCCGCCATCGCACGCAGCAGCGCCTGCGTCAGATCGTCATCTCCCTCGTGCGCATCTAAAAGCCCGATCTTGCGTCTCAACCCACCGCGATACACGGCCTCGAACACCGGCCCAAACCCCGCCAGCGCTTCCTTGGCCGAGGCCACCGACTTCTCCCCATTCGTATCCAATAACGGTAGCAGGGTCTCCGCGAACCGGCACAGATTCCAATGCGCGATGCGCGACTGATTGCCATACGAATACCGCCCATTGCGATCGATAGAACTGAACACTGTCGCCGGATCATACACATCCATGAACGCGCACGGCCCGAAATCGATAGTCTCGCCGGAAATCGTACAATTATCCGTATTCATGACCCCATGGATAAATCCGATCAACAACCAATGCGCCACGAGCGCCGCTTGCCGCGCCACCACATTCTCTAGCAGGGCACCATAAGGATTTTCTTCCGTTGCCGCATCCGGATAGTGTCGTGCGATCACATGATCGGCCAATTGCCGCACCGCACCCGTATCGCCCCGCGCAGCGAAATACTGGAACGTACCCACCCGCACATGGCTCGCAGCAACGCGCGTCAGCACCGCGCCGGGCAAAGGCGTTTCGCGCAACACCGCATCACCCGTAATCACCGCCGCCAGCGCCCGCGTCGTCGGCACCCCCAACGCCGCCATCGCCTCGCTGATCATATATTCCCGCAGCACCGGCCCCAATGCCGCCCGTCCATCACCGCCGCGCGAGAACGGCGTCGGCCCCGCGCCCTTCAACTGCACATCGCGCCGTGCGCCGTCGCGTCCAACCACCTCACCCAACAAAATTGCCCGCCCATCCCCCAGCTGCGGCACAAAATTACCAAACTGATGCCCCGCATAAGCCAATGCGATGGGAGCCGCGCCCAGGGGCAAAATATTGCCCGCCAGCACGGCCACGCCCTCATCGCTGGCTAAAGCCGCCACATCCAGCCCCAGCTCCTCCGCCAGGGCAGCATTCACCCGCACCAGGCGCGGCGCACTCACCTTCGTCGGCTCGAGGCGTGCATAAAACCCCGCCGGCAACCGCGCATAGCTGTTATCAAAAGAAAATTGCACGCCCATCACCTAACCCCGCAAAACATTCTACAGATGGACGCCCAACCATTCCATGGGCGCCGCATCTGTCGGCTCGAACAGATGTAAATATAGATTGTAATGTCCACCCTGCAATATCGCCAACCGCTTCCGCTCCCGGGCCTGTGCATAAGCTTCCAATTGCAAGTCGGTAAACACCTGCAAATCATGACCCGCCAGGATCATCAGCAATGGTGTCGGCGCAATACGGGCGACAATGTTCCTGTTTCACCTCTTAGCCTCATTGCCGACAACAGCGATCCCGGTGAAGATTGCGCGCTGCTGGCGGAGAGTTCGATAGATATTGGCGGACGCAGCTTCGACGTGATCGTGATCGGCGCCGGCTGAGCCGGGCCGGTGCTCACCGCCCGCCGGCCCAGGATCCAGCCATCGTCCCTGCTGTGCCTGAGCGTTGAGCAGCCGGCAGGCCCTCGGGCTGCACGCTCCGCCATCCCGGAACCAGCTAGAATGATTACCACTATCGGCAACTCGCACAGCATGATGGTGCAATCGATCGCCGCCCATCGCGGCATCCACATGCCCGGCTTATGTAGCTACCTGCTCTATGCCAGCGTCCTCCTGTTGCCCAGCTTCCTCCTGCTCAGCCTGATGTTCTTCCGCTAACCGGTCTGATCCGCTATGCCCCTGGGTAGTGTTTCCAGCGGAGCCCGCCCATGACCTATCTGGTTGCCACCGACCTTCCCACAGCCCCGGCCGGCGAACGTTTTCGCGCCCTGCTCGAGCGCCCCGGCATTTTGCAAATGCCCGGCGCCCATAACGGCCAGGCCGCCTTGCAGGCAAAGGCCGCCGGGTTCGACGCGCTCTATCTCTCCGGCGCCGCCATGACCGCCTCCATGGGCATCCCCGATGTCGGCATGATCACGGTGGACGAGGTCTCCTTCTTCATCCGCCAGATCACCCGCGCCACCGGCATTCCCCTCCTCGTCGATGGCGACACCGGCTATGGCGAGGCGCTTAACGTCATGCACATGATCCGCGCCTTCGAGGACGCCGGCGCCGCCGCCGTGCATATCGAGGATCAGCTCTTGCCGAAAAAGTGCGGCCATCTAAATGACAAGAAACTCGCCGACGCGCACGACATGGCCGCCAAGATCGCCGCCGCCCGCAAGGCCCGCCGCCATCTCTACATTGTCGCGCGCACCGACGCCGCCGCGTCCGAGGGCATCGACGGCGCGCTCGCCCGCGCCAAGCTTTATCTCCAGGCCGGCGCCGACGCCATTTTCCCGGAAGCCCTGAATACGGCGGACATGTTCCGCACATTCGCCCGCCAGATGCAGGATGTGCCGCTGCTCGCCAACATGACTGAATTTGGCCGCACGCCGTTCTTTACCGCCAGCGAATTTGAAGAGATGGGCTACAAAATGGTCATCTGGCCCGTCTCCTCGCTGCGCGTCGCCAACAAGGCACAAGCGGAACTCTACACGACCATCAAGCGCGACGGAGGCACCAAGGGAATGGTCGAACGCATGCAAACCCGCGCCGAACTTTACGCCACCATCGGCTATCACGATTACGAGGCGCTGGACCAATCCATCATCACCACCATCATCCCTGAGGCGATCGCACGATGAACCGCCGCTATTTACTTTTTCTCCTCGTCCTCGCGCCCGTCATCGTCTCCTGGGTGGCTTACGCCCAGTCCAGCGCGCAGCCCGAACTGTTAAAGGAAAAACTCACCATCACCACGCGCGATGGTAAGACGCATGATTTCAACGTCGAAATGGCGCTCACATCGGATCAGCAAACCGTCGGTCTGATGCACCGCCTCAGCATGTCCGAAAATGGCGGCATGCTGTTCGACTGGGGCGGCCCACGCGAATCCTCCATGTGGATGAAGAACACCATTACGTCACTCGACATTGTCTTCATCAACCAGGACGGCACCATCCGCGCCATCGCCGAGCGCACCATCCCGCATAGCCTCGCCGCGATCTCCTCGCGCGGCCCCGTCCGCGCCACCCTCGAGCTTGCCGCCGGCACCACCGAACGCCTCAATATCCGGGTCGGCGATCTGACCCGCCAACGCATTTTCGGCAATACCCCATGACACCCACAGGCTTGAAAGTTTCGTCGCTCAGGCGGTAATCGCGATGGAGAACGCCCGCCTGCTGGATGAAATCCGTAACGCCCGTAACCAGATCGAAGCCACTCTCCTTGATCTCCGCCACATGCATCGCCGCCTCGTACAAACCGAAAAACAGCCTCTCTCGGCCAGCCCACCGCCAGTATCACGCATAAAATCGAGAATTCGCTGAACTCCATCAACATTTTTCCGACCTTCCGGTCGATCTGCTGGCCGAGCTGCGCGAAGCCGTGGCGCTGGAGAAAATTACCCTGCCCATGGATGTCCCCGCCGAATGCGGCGACCTTACCGCCACCCTAACCAGCAACCCGCAGAAAATAATCAAGCACGAAAAATACGCCGATAGCATCGTCAAAAACATACTGCTACACTCGCGCACCGGCGCCTTCGAACGCCGCGTGGTCGATCCGAGCGCCACCACCGAGGAAGCTCTCAACCTCGCCTATTATGGTGTCCTTGCTGAAACACCCAGCTTCAACATCACGATGGAAAAACCTTAACCCAAGTATCGGTACAACGAAAAAATTTTCTAGAAGATCGCCTACGTTCTGATGAACCTGATCAATAGTGGTTTCTAGACCACCCACAAACACATCCCGCACACCCCAAATTTCGAACCCACCCTACGCCTCTCCACCAAAACCCGGGCGCCCGAGCAGAGACCGAGGTCCGCGACAACAGCATCGGGATTTCTGCCAACATGCGTGGAAAAATCTTCGAACCTTTCTTTGCGACCCACCCCGGTAGTAAAGACATCGATCTCGGTCCGTCATTAAATTTTAATATCGTAGTGAAACAACACGACGGCCAACTCAGCGTCGCTAGAAAGCCGGACAACTATACCAAATTTAACATCACACTGCCGCGCGCGCACGTGGAAGAAAGAACCAAAGAAGACCATCCGTTTCCTTCGTCGTCAACGACGAACCGACGTCGAAACTCTATTCCGTCAGCAATTCTGCCGCGAGGTCCACCAGGGCCTCTAAACTCTAGATCCTCACCCTTCCGGCAAGGATTCGTTTGAAAAAACTGAATGATTACATCAGCGATGCAGAACATCCTACTCATCTCCGACATCAATAAGCCAGACATGAGGGAACTGGACGTGCTGCCCGTGGCCAAGCAACGCAACTAGTCTTTTCCCGTCTTCATGATCTCCGCCTATGGCGGCAACACCACTGTCGCCACCATCCTCTCCCGCAGAGCTAGGAAATCATTGACCACGCGGGTTGATTTCCCGCAACTCAGGCAAGACGTCATCGCCGTGATCGCCGAGACGCGCGATCCCGACGCACTCTGACCCCGCAATTATCCGCCGAGGCAGCCCAGCGCCTCCACATACAGCGCATAGACGGACTGACTCGCCGTCATGAACAGCCGGTTGCGCTTGCGCCCACCAAAACACAAATTGGCGCAGCGCTCCGGCAGCAGGATACGCCCCAACAAGGTGCCGTCCGGCGCAAACACGGCCACGCCATCGTGCCCTTCGGTCCCCGCCATGGCGGCCCAGACATTTCCCTCGGTATCGACGCGAATGCCATCCGCATAACCGGGCGAATCATCGAAGAACAACCGCCCGTTAACCGCCTTGCCGTCGACGATGTCATAGACATGCGTGGTGCGCGGCCCATCCGGCGTATCCACCACATAAAGCCGCTGTTCATCGGCCGAGAACGCCAACCCGTTCGGACGCTTCATATCCCCCACCGCGATGGTCAGTTCGCGCGTCTTGGGGTCCAGCCGATAAACGCGGTACGGCATTTCCTGCGGCGCCCTGTCCCCCAGATAATTGCCGCGAATACCCGCGCCATTATCGCTGAACCAAACCGATCCGTCCGACTTCACCACCACATCGTTCGGCCCAGTCAACCGCGTGCCTTGAAAATGGTCGGCCAGCACCGTCACCGTCCCGTCATGCTCCGTTCGCGTCAACGTCCGGCTACCGAGTTCACATGAAATCAACCGCCCCTGCCGGTCGCGCGTATTGCCATCCGGATATCCCGCCGGATGGCGCAACGTCACCACTGCCCCGCTCACCTCATCCCAACGCAGCAACGCGTCGTTGGGAATGTCAGAAAACAGCAGATACTTGCCATCACCGTAATAAGCCGGCCCCTCGGTAAAGCGAAACCCGGTGGCGATGCGTTCGATCGCCGCATTGCCCAGCACCATGTGCTGGAAGCGCGGATCGATCACCACGATGCCCGGGTCGGGATAGCGGATCGGGACGTTCGATTCCGAGCGTGATGGTCCCTGGCTCATGCGGTCTCCTCCCGGCGCGTTTGGTGCGGGCGAGTGGACACCGAACTATGATTTAAGGCAATCTTCACTCTGCAAGCGACGGAGGCCTCAATGCTCACCCAGTCCCAAGTCGATGCCTACAAGCGCGACGGCTACTATTTCCCTGTCGATATTCTGACGCCGGCCGAAACCGCGCCATATCGGCAGAAGTTGGAAACCTACGAAGCCAGTGGCGACGGGCCGATCAAGGGCAATCTCCGCCAGAAGCCACATCTGCTGTTCACCTGGCTGAATGAGCTGATTCGCCACCCGAAAATTCTGGATACGGTAGAATCCATCCATGGCCCGGACCTGCTCTGCTGGTCCAGCAGCTTCTTCATCAAGGAGCCACGCAACGCCGGCTATGTCTCCTGGCATCAGGACTCTACGTATTGGGGTCTGTCATCCCCCGATGTCGTCACCGTCTGGCTCGCCCTGACACCAGCCAACGACATCAATGGCGCGATGAAATTCCTGCCCGGCACCCAGCATGAACAGCTTGGGCACCAGGACACGTTCCACCAGGACAATCTTTTGTCACGCGGGCAGGAACTGGCGGTGGAAGTCAACGAGGAAGAGTCCGTTCTCGTCACGCTGGAACCGGGCCAGGCATCCCTGCACCATGTCATGCTGTTCCATGGTTCCGCGCCCAATCGCTCCGCGGACCGGCGCATCGGCCTGGCGATCCGCTACATCCCCACCTATGTCCGCCAGATCGCGGGCGTGCGCGATGCCGCGACCCTGGTACGCGGTGTCGATCGCTACAAACATTTCGACGCAGAACCCGCCCCCGACTTTGACCTCGCACCCGACGCCGTGGCCCGGCACGCCGCCATCGTCGGCCAGCAGGCGCAGATCCTTTACCGCGGTACCGGCAAAGCGGAATTCCGCCCCTAACCCTCCGGCAACGCCGCTCGGTATCGCGCGGTGATCGCCCCGATCGCAGCTGGATCGGGCGGCGTTGCCACCCCGGACAGCTCGCGGAGCATGTCGCACAGGCTCCGCCCCGGCAGCGCCAACACACCAGAATGTGCGCTCCCACCTTGCCCACCCGCTACCCGAGCCCAAGGCATGCAAGCAGCAAAGCCTAACCCTACGCTCAACAGCGCCCATCGCTTGATGGCCCATGTCATTCGGGTCCGGTCACCAACTCTGCCGGCATTAGGTCTGACAGCACAAAAAAATTCGTCGCGCTACTCCCCGGCATGCAGGGCAAACAACAATGCGTAGCGTGGATAGAACTGCATATCATCCGCATCGCTCAGTCCAGCGGCGCGAATGCTTCCCCGTGTCGGGATCAACGCATCAGGCCCCGTCGCCTCGATCACGATCACCCAGAAGACCGGCCGATCCGGTTCACCGCGCAGGGCGATCTCAGCATTCACGCGTGCCACGCCATCCTCGGGCGCTTCCCACAGATGCGCGGCCACGATCTCCGGCATCGCCATCAGCTTGGGCAGGATTTGGCTCGCGATCCGCTCGCGCAACGCCGCCTCCTGTCCTGGCTTTGCCCGGAAATGCACCGCCGTCACCGCCGCCCCGATCCCCCGCCCCAGGCTCGCGCGCGTCGCGCAGATACTACGCTGCGTATCGGAAAAAAAGGGCATGATCTCGCCCGTCCAGTCGGTGGGATTTTCCAACAACCGCATATAGGCCGGCGCGCGCAACGCGGCCTCATCCGCGGTTTCGTAGAAAGCAAAATACCGAGGCGATCCATCCACCGCGCGGTAGCGCCGCCCGCGCAGGAAACCCGGTGCGTCCACCCGCTCGATCACATGCTGGCGCAAGTACCAATCGTTGAACGCACGCTCATGCACGGGGTCCACATTGTTCCACACGGCCAGTACGGCTTTGCCCAGCAGCGGCATTTTTTCCTCCCCTACGGCAACACCCACTCAGCCCGATAGGCATCCAGTTTGCGCAGATACATCAACGTTATGTCGATCCTATCGTGAAACCCCGTCTCAGCCCAATATTGGCAACGGCACCGCATCCGGCGGCAACGGCACTTCCGCCACGTTCAGCACCATGGAAACCAGACTGTAATACCCCAGCGAGCAGATCAGATCGACCACGCCCTGCTCGCTAAAGTTGTCCTTCATCGCGTTATAGGTCGCATCCGATACCACCGTGGTATCCAGCAATTCCTTAGCGAAGTTATAGACCAGACTCTCGTCCTCAGCCATGCTTACAGGGCGCTTGCCGGCGGCGATTGCATCGCAGATCATCGGGCTCAATCCCGCCTTTTCTGCCAGTGCACGATGCGCATACCATTCATATTGCGCCGTCCATTTTCGTGCCACCATGATAATGCCCAGTTCCGTCAGGCGCTGGCCGATGCAGGAGGAAAACCGCACATAGGCCCCAACGTGCTGCACTCGATTGCCCACATCGGGGCTGCGCATTAGCGCATTGAATGGCCCCCGCAATCCGCCCCCGCGCGGGCCAGAGGTAATGGCCTGCACCATCACCTTCTGCTCCGGTGTTTGCTTGTCATCGGGAATAACGGGGAAACGATTGGCCATAACTGGATCCTTTGTCGTGTGCAGTTTTATGGAATGGACTGGATCATGCCGCCATCGACGACAATTTCCGTACCCGTAATATAGCGCGCCTCGTCGGAGGCCAGGAACAGCACCGCGTGTGCAACGTCCCAGGCATCGCCCATATGCCCCATCGGCACGCGCGAATGCCGGTCCGCGATCAACGCTGCAGCGTCATTGGCGCCCAACTGACGCGTCAACCGCGCCTCCACCAGCGGCGTATGCATCAATCCCGGCAGCACCGTGTTCACGCGAATACCCTTCTTCGCATAAGCCAGCGCGGTAGAATGGCCCAGCGCAATCACCGCCGCCTTCGTCGCCGAATAGCCGACATGCGTGCGCCCCGCATGGTCGCGCACCGCGGCCACGGAGGAGATATTCACGATCGCGCCCTTGCCCTGCGCCTCCATCACCGGCAGCACGTGCTTGCAGCCCAGGAATGTTGTGTTGAGGTTATGGTCGATCTGCGCATGCCACACTTCCTCGGTCATCGTCACCGGGTTCCCGGGCGCGGAGCCGCCGACATTGTTCACCCAGATATCGATCCGTCCGAATGCGGCCAAGCACGCGTCCACCGCTCCCTTCACAGACGCACTATCGGTCATGTTGCACTCATGTACCGCGCACGTACCGCGCTCGCCCTGGATGATGCCCTGCGTCTCCTTCGCCGCATCGATGCGATAATCGATGGCGAACAGCGTTGCCCCCTGGCGCGCCAGCAAAGTCGCCGTCGCCTTGCCATTGCCCCAACCCGGCCCGACCGAGCCAGCTCCCGTCACTACGGCCACCTTGCCGGCCAGACTCAACATGCGCATCCCTCCCTTGGAACCGTCGCGTGAAACCTAGGAGGAAACCCGCGCCCCAACCAGGGTTCCTGTCAAGCGGTAGTGGGTCGGTTAGCCCGACACCAGCCCGCGCCCCGCTTGCTCTTTCCGTGGATCCAACGGGATAATAATCTTTCCAAATCCGGTCGACCACCGGATGCTACACCAGCTTGGGGGATCACGGTGCAGAAACTCATACCGCACCTCGGCCGCTGGCGCCGACGTAACGGGAGCTACATCCTCTAGGTCGCATTGGTCGTTGGTCTGATTGCCGTCTGCCTGATCACCGAATCCGATATCCGCACGGCCACTAAAGGCTGACTCGAAAACCTGCTGGGCCTCTGCCTCACGCTGTTAGCCAAAAAATTCGCCTGCGACTGTGCGACGTCTGTGAAAACCGTCATGCTCGTCGTTATTTGCGCTCCACCCAAGGTATCACCGATGTCATCGGACCGTTCGCCATTCCGATCGGTTTTGCCCTCGGACTGCGCTCACCGGACGTTCGGCGGCCTCCTCCTCCGCCGCCTCGATCAATCCCGAACCTTTTGTGCCGCGCGTGTTCCTATCGATCAGCACGAAGCTGCCCATATCGCGATTCACCCGGTACGGATCGAACACGACCGGCTGATTGAAGGTAATGGAAATCCGTCCCACTTCGTTAGGATTGCGTGCTCACCGGCATTTCCACCAGGCCTTCCACATCCAACAGATGCGCGACTTCCATCGCTATATCAGTTATCAGGGGTATCCCATCACGCGTAGGTATTTGCGCCAGCAATAAAGCTGAATATCGCCAAGCCAAACCACGATCGCGCTGATCCGATCCGCGACGACAGGAAGATTGACTGCGCCCAGGATGAAACGCCGTGTGCGTCAGATGCAGCAGCGCCGAGGAATCCTTGCCAATGGAATACACATTACCGGTATGCATGGGCAAGGTTTGAACGGGCATTGATCGATTCACAAATTGGCTTGAATCGGCGCCGGTCATTCCTGCTCCCTTGAGCCGCCACCTGCCGCAAAGGCGGGCAAAGCGCCAACCCAGTTGCCAGCCCTGGCCTGCGCCGCCATCCTCCCCGCCGGGAGAAAACGCATGGCATACGCGTTCGGCATCGATATCGGCGGTACGTTCACGGACATCGTCTGCCGCGGCGATGACGGCAGCCTGCGCATCGCCAAGCTTCCGACCACCCGTAACGATCCCTCGCGAGCGGTGCTGGCCGCGCTGGAAATCGCGCGTACCGACTGGGGTATCGCACCAGAAACCATCACACGCTTCACCCATGGCACCACCGTCGCCACCAACGCCGTGCTGGAACGCAAAGGCGCCCGCATCGGCCTGATCACCACGCAGGGCTTCAAGGACGTGCTGGAAATCGGCCGCCAGATGCGCCACCAGATGTACGACCTCATCCTCAAACCCGAAGTTCCGGTTTTTCTCGCCCCCGGAAATCTGCGCAAGGAGGTGTCGGAGCGGATC
>CAMBMS010000031.1 GCA_945868845.1 Asaia bogorensis
CACACCATCCGCCCCGCCGCCTATCCCGCCGCGGCAGATCGCTGGCGCCCGGCGCATATCCATTTCAAGGTCACCGCGAAAACCGAACAGCTGGTGACGCAAATGTATTTTCGTGGCGAAGACTGGAACGATCGCGACCCGTGGCTAAACAGTGCCCGGCGCAAGGACGCCCTAATCGTTGACCCACAACCCGTCCAAGGCAAAGAACCCGGTGCCCTCGGCGTGATATTCGACATCGTGCTGGCGCGTGGCTGAGGCCGGCAGCAGTCTTTACGCCACCATCACCTGTTCCAGAGTCGGTGCGATATCCGCCACCGTCGTGCGATGCATGTCGCGCGGCACGGACAGATCATAGGGTCGCGCGCGATGCATGGTGCAACGATTGTCCCAGATCACCAGATCGCCAAGCCGCCATACGTGCGTGTAGACAAATTCGCGTTGCGTGGCATGTTCCATTAGATCCATCAGCAACACGCGCGCTTCCGGTGTCGGCATACCCCGGATAGCCTGCGCATGCGACGCCAGATACAGCGTCTTGCGTTTAGAACCAGGATGAAAGCGCACAATGCGCTGCGGCACGGGCGGCAAGGCATCGCGCTCCGCTTGGCTGTAATCGGTGAATCCGATGGTGGCGCGCGACCACACGATGCAATGCTCGGCCACCAGGTTTTGCAGCGATTGTTTCTTATCGGCAGGCAACGCATCATAAGCAGCGCGCAGATCGGCGAATTGCGTTTCCCCGCCCGTGCCGGGAATCGAACGCGCGGACAGCAGAGAGTATTTCGCTGGTGTTGCCTTGAACGAACTATCGGTATGCCATAGCCGGTTACCCAACCCGTTCATGCGCCGCCGGTCATTCGCAGCCAGTACCTGGGCTTTTTCATCCAGGTTTGAAACATCAGCGATATGTGGATCAAGCCGTAGCGACGCGCCGGGCCGGATCTTATGGATGGTGGTTTCCAGCGGTCCCAGCTTCGCGCTGAAAGCGATTTGCTGTTCATCGGTAATGGACTGATCATGCAGCACCACGACGCCATATTGGTCCAACGCCGCGCCAATCGTCCGGATCGCCACCGCGTCCATATCCTGACGCAGATCGACACCGCTGATTTCGGCCACGAAGCCCTGTTGGATCGGTCGCACGCTGATCGTCATGGCTTTCTCTCCCCCCACACGTCGCGCCGATCCTAACGCGCCCTTCCCACGCCCCACAACACCGTACTTGCGCGACAAGGCCGGATGGGGAAAACTTGACGTGAAAATCGCGTCTGGGCGCGCCGGACGAGTAAAAATCGAGGAAACCCCATGCACGATATCGTCATTCGCGGCGGCACCATCGTCGATGGCACCGGCAAGCCGGCCTTTACCGGCGACATCGCCATCGACGGCGACAGGATTTCCGCCGTGGGCGGCAAGGCTGGTCCCGCCAGGCGCGATGTGAAGGCCGATGGCAGGCTGGTAACTCCCGGCTGGGTCGATGTGCACACGCATTACGATGGCCAGGCGACCTGGGATCCGGTGCTCGCCCCCTCCTCCTGGCATGGCGTGACGACGATCTTGTTCGGCAATTGCGGCGTTGGCTTCGCCCCCGTGCGTAAGCGTGATCATCAATGTCTGATCGATCTGATGGAAGGGGTTGAGGACATCCCCGGTATCGCGCTGACCGAGGGGCTGAAATGGGATTGGGAAAGTTTTCCGGAATATCTGGACGCGCTGGGCCGGTTGCCACGCACCATCGATATCGGCACGCAGGTGCCGCATCACGCGCTGCGCGTCTTCGTGATGGGGGAGCGCGCCGTGCGCCGCGAACGCGCCAGCGGCGATGACATCGCCGAAATGTCCCGCCTGACGGAAGAAGCCGTCCGCGCTGGCGCGTTCGGCTTTACCACCTCGCGCACCGAACAACATCGCACTCCCACCGGCGATCTCGTCCCCGGCCGCTTCGCCGAGGAAATAGAGCTGATGGGTATCGCCAAGGCATTGAGCAAGGTCGGCCGCGGTGCATTCGGCATGGTCAGCGATTTCGAGGATGAAGCGGCGGAATTCGGCTGGATGCGCCGCATGCACCAGGAAACTGGCCGCCCGCTCTGGTTTCTACTGACCGATCGCAACTACGATCCCAGTCGCTGGCGCCGTCTCATGGACGGCGTGCGCGCCGCGCGCAAGGATGGCGTGAATATCACCGCGCAGATCGCTGGCCGCCCGGTCGGTATTATTCTGGGTCTCACCACCTCCCTGAACCCCTTCACCGCGCGCCCCAGCTTTGCCGCGCTGGCAAAGCTTTCCAACGAAGAACGCCTGGTGCGGCTGCGCGACCCATCCATGCGCGCGCAGATCCTCGGCGAAGCGGTGTCCGAAAAACTGCTGGACATCATGCCGCCCTTGCAGCGGCCGTTGATGTCGAACTGGGACCGGCTTTTTCTCCTCGGCGATCCGCCGAACTATGAACCGGAGGCGTCGCGCTCCATCGCCTCGCTGGCGGCGAAGACCAATAAAACTCCGGCAGAATTTTGCTATGATTACCTGACTGGGGAAGACGGCAGGCGGATGCTCTATTTCCCCGTCACCAACTACGTCCATGGCGATCATAATGTGGTGCGGGAAATGATCGCCGATCCCGATACCTTACTGGGCCTGTCCGATGGAGGGGCGCATTGCGGGCAGATCTGCGATTCTTCGCTGCCTAGCTTTATGCTGACCCATTGGGTGCGCGACCGCTCGCGCGGGGCGAAACTGCCGCTAGAATTCATCGTCAAACGCTCCACCAGCGAAACTGCGGATTTCTTCGGCTTCAAAGATCGCGGCCGGCTGGCTGTGGGCAAGAAAGCCGATGTCAACGTGATCGACTTCGAAAACCTGCGCCTGCACCACCCGGAAATGGTCTACGACCTGCCCGCGGGCGGCAAGCGCCTAGTCCAGCGTGTGGATGGCTACGACATGACCCTCGTCTCCGGCATCGCCGTATTTGAGCAGGGCGCCGAAACCGGCCACCGTCCAGGCCAACTGGTCCGAGCGCGGTGAGGGTTCAATAACAAGTGCCATCGAGTATGACATACTGGAAGTAAGATCAGGAACTTTGCCTCTGAACGCTTTTTTTGCGTTAATCGCGAGCAGGCGCAGAACACCGGTGTTCTAAGCCTAATTTTTCTGTGATGCGGTCCCTAAGCCGGCTGCCGTGAGCCCGGCGACCCTTTCGCCGACCGATCACCACGGTGGTGGCCAGCACATAGCGGAACGCATGCTGGCCAGACGCTTTGCCGATTTCCTTCTCCGAGAGCCAGCACGCCCACTTCTCGACGCCGCGATAATCCAGGTGATCACCCGCCGGCACACTGGACCGCATCTACCGCGAACTCGACGTCGCGGGCGCGAGCAGGAAGGCCGTGAGACCAGTTCGGCGCCAGCGACCATCGACAGCCCACGCGCGAAGGGGGCTCAAAACGTGGCTCTAAGCTTAATCTCTCGGGCGCAAGCGCCATATCCAGACCGATACGCTGGGCCTGCTGCTTGGGGTGCATGCGCATCCGACTAATGTGCAAAGCCTGTCCCTACGAAAGCCGGGGATCACGACGGCGCCGCATGGCGCGAGACTACAAATTTGGCGCCCACAAGGACAAAGCTCTCATCCGCCGCGTCATGATATGCATCATGCTCAGGCGTTTATCCATAACTGCCGCTCGGTGAATCATAATTTTTCAAATTAGTTCTAAGGGGCATCGTTCCTTAGCGGGGTTCGGGGCAGCGCCCCAAATTAACTTCCAGTATGTCATACCCAATGACACTTGGTATCAGTTACTATCGTACCGCCCCCATGACCCATGCGAGCACGCCCTTCTGAGCGTGCAGGCGGTTTTCGGCTTCGTCGAACACCACGGATTGTGAGCCATCGATCACCTCGGCGGTGACTTCCTCGCCACGATGCACGGGCAGGCAGTGCATGAAGATCGCATCCGGCGCGGCTTTCGCCATCAGCGCCCCGGTGACGCGAAAGGGCGCGAGCAGATTGTGGCGATTTTCGTTGGGATCGTCGGACATCGATACCCAAGTGTCTGTCACCACGCAGCGCGCGCCCGCAACCGCCTCCACGGCATTGTCGGTCAATTCGATCTTTCCGCCGTTCTCCCTCGCCCAATCCAGAATGTCCTGCGGCGGGCACAGCGCACCGGGTGTGGCGAGACGCAAGGTAAAGTTAAACCGAACCGCCGCCTCAATCCAGGATCGCGCGACGTTGTTGCCATCGCCGCACCAGGCCACGACCTGCCCTTCGATCGGACCACGATGTTCCTCGAACGTCATTACATCGGCCATCAACTGGCATGGGTGCGAAGTATCGGTTAGCCCGTTGATCACAGGCACAGTGGCATGTTCCGCCAGTTCATGCAGCTTAGCGACGTTATCGGTGCGCAGCATGATCGCATCTACATAGCGCGAGAGCACCCGCGCCGTATCGGCCGCGCTTTCACCCCGCCCGGACTGCATGTCGCGCGACGACAGGACTACCACATCTCCGCCTAGTTGCCGCATCCCCACCTCAAAAGATACGCGCGTGCGGGTGGACGGTTTTTCGAAAATCAACGCCAGCGTTTTTCCCGCCAACGGACGTGAAGATTTTCCCCCGCGCTTGAAATTCCCCGCCACCGCCAACATGCGCCGCAAGATCACACCGTCGAAATCACGCAAATCCAGGAAATTGCGGATCGGCGGAGATCCTGAGGAGATCTCCGCCTTCTTCACTGACGCACGCATGGCTACGCAGCCGCTTTCGTGGCCGCCACCTTGGTGGCGGCCTTGCGCAACATATCTAGCGACAGATCGATATCGGCTTCCGTGACGACCAGGGGCGGCGCCAGACGAAGGGTGTTTTCACCCGCCGTAATCGCCATCAGACCCTCGGCCGTACAGGCTGCCTGCACCTCGCCCACCGGAATGACGCATTTGATACCCTGCAACAGCCCGAGCCCACGCGCGTTTTCGAACAGGTTCGGGAAATCGCGCACCATCTGCTCCGTCCCGGCGCGCAGGCGCTTGCCCTTAACCACCACGCCGCCAAGGAACCCCGACGCCGTAATTACATCCAGCACCGCATTCCCCGCTGCGCAGGCCAGCGGATTGCCGCCATAGGTGGTGCCATGCGTGCCGGGGATCAGCGCCTTCGCGAATTGTTCCTTCGCCAGCACGCCGCCGAGCGGAAACCCGCCTCCGATGCCTTTCGCCACCGACATCACATCCGGTTTGATCCCCGCCCATTCATGCGCGAACAATTTGCCGGTACGGCCCATACCGGACTGTACCTCGTCCATGCCAAGGATCAGCCCATACTCGTCGCACACCGCGCGCAGATCGCGCAGGAACTGCACATCGGCCGGTCGCACCCCGCCCTCGCCTTGCACTGGCTCGACGATGATACCGCAGGTTTCCGAGCCGATCTTGTCACGCACCGCGTTCATGTTGTTGAACGGCACCTGGTCGAACCCATCCACGACGGGGCCGAAGCCTTTCAGGTAGGCTGCGTTGCCCGTGGCGGCGAGTGTCGCCAGGGTGCGCCCATGGAACGCGCCTTCGAAGGTGATGAAGCGGAAGCGCTCCGGCTTGCCGGCATCGAACATCGCTCGGCGCATCATTTTGATCATGCCCTCGTTCGCTTCCGCGCCCGAGTTGCAGAAGAAAACGCTGTCGGCAAAGGTGAGGTCCACCAGCCGTTGGGCGAGCCGTTCGGCACCAGGGATGCGATACAAGTTGGAGACATGCATCACCTTCGCTGCCTGCTCGGCAATCGCCTTGGCCAGATGCGGATGGCCATGGCCGAGGGAGGCGGTGGCGATCCCCGACCCAAAATCCAGAAATCGTCGCCCATCGGTGGTCCACAACCAGGCACCTTCGCCCCGCTCAAAAGCGAGGTCGGCACGGGCGTAGTTCGGTAGCAGGGCGGGAATCATTTTTTTACCAGTGTCCTAATCTGAGGTTGTTCCCAACACGAGAACACCCGGCAAGCCCCATACCAACCGGATAGCCTGGGAAGTTTTGATCATGGTAGGGGTTAGGGTAGGAGTCAAACGTTAGCAAGATATAGCCAGCGATTTGTAGTGGTGAAAAGCGGCCAATTACTCCTTTTTGGCGGTATTTATTGTTGCCTACACAAGCTGTTGTTCTAATTGATATTGTTTTTCCCCGGGTAAAGATCTCTCTCCACCTTGTTCTTCACTGGTTTTAATCGCCCGTCCAAGCATTTGAGCCAGAATTCCAAAGCCTCGCAGGGGCGTGCCGACAGTAAAATGAAATTCGTTGATCCCGGTTTGCCCGGTTCCCGAAAACATACCTTGGGTCAGACTAAAAGATATTGTGGCCTCATTTTCGTTAACCGAAAGACTATATGCATTCGCGTAATAGTGCCGAAAATCTTTATTTAGCGTATCAGACCTTGCTGACTGCCAGGTTGAGAGGCGAATTTTCTACGATCGTCGTATCAGAAAATTGTTTGACCTAGCCCGCAGGCGTGGCTTTCTCTTTGCACCACTCGTCCGTCCGGGCAGAGGCCAGAAGCGTCTAGGTGCTCGGTTTTCGGACATTCATTTATGGGATACCATGGCTTCGGATTTCAGCACCGGCGACATAAATCTGTCCGATCATACGCTGAGGATTGAATTTTTTTCGCTCCATATTGCCGGATGATATCTTGTCCATTCGGCGGAATCAGTCATCCTATCGCGGGATATCGACCATTACAGGCAAGTCGAATACTGCAGAAACTCCCCACAAAATCTACAAGGAACACTTGCCGTAGTCATGGTTTTTTCGGCATGAAATCACAGTCTGAGATTTACCCACCCGATCTCCCAATATTTTTGGGCCCATTGCCTTTCGCTCTGTTTACGGAGCCCGCGGATCATCAGAGCAACCCGGCTGCGGAGGGGATGTCCAGGCTTTTGCTGGAATTAACCAGACTGCCGGCACCAGGCTGTGACGTTATACTGCAACGGGTTTCAGATTAAGATCATGTAGCCGTCACGCCAGTGCTTTACGTTGCGAAAAACCCGCTGGACCGTGGTATTCATGTTTTCGATGACATTGGTGCAGACCAGGGAACGACATCGTTCGGCGGGCCAACGGTGGCGATTGACGGTGGGGATTCCGTTAAGGCCTCCAGGAGGCTGTCCCTGACACCTGATGCATCAGGCTCCAGGCGACGGGCCTTTCTTACTCCGCCGCCACGCGTTTGGGCGGTTTAGGCCAGCGCGCGGCCACCATCGGCAGCACCTTGTCGATCAGCATCTGCGTCTGATCCAAAAAATCCTCATCCCCATATGCCGCTGGACGTAGGATGAATTTCGAAATCCCCGCATCGATAAATTCTGTCACCCGCGCGACAATTTCGTCCGTCCCGCCAATGGCAAAGCGTTCGGACGGATCGCGCCCAGTGCGCCGCCGATAGGCTTCCTTCGTGCGTATCACGCCGGGCTCATCCTCGCTGCCGAACCGATAGGCAAAGGCTGCGCCGTAATGATCCTCATCGATCGATCGTCCGGCCACCACCAGCGCAGCCTTGATCTTCGCCACCACCTCGCCCGCCTCCCGCGGTGTTTCGGGTCCACCCTGCCAGCCCGTACCATATTTCGCAGTGCGACGGATGGCGGCGTCCGATCCACCACCGATCCACATCGGCAGATCTGGCTGCACCGGGCGCGGCGCGATGGATGCCTTTGTTAATTTATAATGTCGCCCGTCAAAATCGGTTTCTTCCTGATGCCAAAGCCGGTGGATAATCTCCAAACATTCATCGGTCACGCGGCCACGGATTTTCACATCCAGGTTCATCGCTCCCCATTCCGGTGCCAGTGGGCTGCCAATGCCAAATCCCGGCAACATCCGCCCGCCGGAAAGAAAATCAATGGTCGCGCATTGTTTCGCCAGCACAACGGGATCGCGCATCGCCAACGACACCACATTCATACCGAATTTTATCCGCTTCGTCCGCCCGGCGATGGCGGCTAACGCCGCCATGCATTCCAGAATCGACTGCGTCGAAATCAGTCGGTCTGTCTGCCAGATCGAATCGATGCCGCCGGCCTCGCACATATCTACCCAGCGCCAGAACGCCGGCGCACCAGAAAACGGAAACTCCATCAGTCCCGTGCCGATTGCGACGGCCCTGGTCATCTCGGTCATAGCGCTTCCCCCACCGTATCGCGGAACATCCGCATCGCCTGTATCCTTTAATTAACGCCTATCGCGCTGCCCAGCACATTGCCGATGCCGCGATGGATCACTAGGTCGGAAATCCGGTCCAGCGCGGTTTCCTCGTTATTAACGATCACCAGCTTCGCGCCGTTGCGCTTGGCCTTTTCGGGAAACCCCGCCGCCGGATACACCACCAGAGACGATCCCAGAACGATGCACAGATCCGCCGCCATCGTCTCTGCCTGCGCGCGCAGCATCGCCGCCTCTGGCATCCCCTGGCCGAAACTGATCGTCGCCGTCTTGATAAAACCGCCACATGCGACGCAGTCATGCACCTCGCCATCACGCTCAAAGGCCGCCTTCAGCGCGTCGATCTCATAGCGCTCGCCGCAATCCAGGCAATGCGCATAGGTCGAATTTCCATGCAGCTCGATCACCTGACGCTCCGACACGCCCGAGGCCTGATGCAGTCCATCGATATTTTGCGTAATGACCGATGAAACCTTGCGTTCGCGCACCAGCCGCGCCACCGCCCGATGCCCCCGGTTGGGTTCGGCGGCGCGAATGGTCGGATCGGAGAGAAATTTCCGCCGCCAGCTCTCCCGCCGCACCTCGGAGGAGGCCATAAAATCCTGAAAATAGATCGGCTTCGAGGTCTGCCATATACCGGTCGGGCTGCGGAAATCCGGAATGCCCGATTCCGTGCTGATCCCCGCCCCGGTGAACACCACCGCACGCTGGCTCGCCTCGATCAGCCGCCGCAGCGCGGCAATGTCCTGCGCCTCGTCCATCGAGGGATGTTGTCAAGTTTTTCCGCTGACAACAAGCATGCTTGCGCGGTGCCCCACATCAGGCAACCATGCCCCAGACAAACGCAACGGAGGAACCCCCGCATGTCCGACATTAAAATTATGGCCAAGGGCCTGGGCTTTCCCGAAGGTCCCGTGGTCTATGCCGATGGCACCGTGATTCTCACCGAAATCAAGGGCCGCGCCGTCAGCCGCGTGGACAGGGACGGAACCGTGACGCGCCTCGGCAATCCCGGCGGCGGGCCGAACGGTATCGCAGTTGGCCCGGATGGCTTCCTGTATGTTTGCGACAATGGCGGCGGCTACTACCCCCCGGATGGCTTCATGGCCACTCGTGCAGCCGACGATTACCGCCAGGGCTATGTCCTGCGCGTCGATCCGAAAACCGGCGAGCGCAAGGTACTCTACGCCGAATGCAATGGCCGCAAGCTCTGCGCGCCGAACGACATCGTGTTCGACAAGCAAGGGGGGTTTTACTTTACCGATCTCGGTAAGCGGTTCGACCGCTACCGCGACCATGGCGGGCTTTATTATGCCCAGCCGGACGGCTCCACGATCACGGAAATCGCCCACCCGATCCTGTCCGCTAATGGTGTCGGCCTCTCGCCAGATGAAAAGACCGTCTATGTGGCGGATACCGAGCCAGCCCGCCTCTGGGCCTTCGACATCGAATCGCCGGGCGTACTGCGGAAAGAGGGTTTCCCCTCGCCCAATGGCGGGCGCTGCATCGCCGGCCTCGGCGGCTATCAGCGTTTTGACAGTCTCGCCGTGCAGGCCAATGGCGATATCGCCGTCGCCACCCTGGTGACTGGCAAGATCGCCGTCATTTCCCCTAACGGCGCCATCGTCCGCGAGGTGGCGATGCCGGATACCCACCCCACCAATATCTGCTTCGGCGGCACCGATATGCGCACCGCCTATATCACTCTCTCCGGCAATGGTGAGCTCGGCGTCATGCAATGGCATGAGCCTGGCCTGAAGTTGAATTACCAGCGCTGAATGCCTGCCAACAGCGCCGGTCATGCCACTTTCGCGGGAAGTCAAATCCACCTTCCGCGACGTAGCACGGCCGGCAGCCGGACGACATAACTGCCGGCATGCTGGCGCTACAATACCAGTATGAAGAAACCGAACGCTGGCCGGCGAACGCGATCGAGGCGCGGCAATTCCGCCAGATCGAACAATTGCTCACCTTCGCCGCCTCTGGCATAGCAGCTATCGGCCTGGTGGCCCCGCAATGCCAATCGCCACGCCCTTTTATAATTTTACCATGCTGCTGCTGCGCTTTGATCTGAGCGATCTGGCCGAACCCGCCCCCCCCTCGCGGTTGCGGGCACACGTTGCCGGTCCTGCGGCGCATTTTGGGACACTCGCGCAATCGAGCCACTTTCCCCACGGGCGAAACCCGCATCGCCTATTTCGCTGCTTCGAGCCGCCACGAGAGCGCCGCGCTGCGCAAGTTCCAGGTCATTCAGACCTCACTTACCAAAATCGAAATCCGCTTGGTCGTCCACCAAGCCCTGAGCACGTAAACCGAAGTCCGCATCGTCACCCGAATACACGAAATGCTCGTCCACAATTTCACGGTCCACCCGGTCTATCTAGACGAAATCCGGCCCTTACCCAGCGGCAAATCCCAGGATTTCATTAGCGAGATATCATAACAACCTTCGAGAGCTAATCCCCCGCACCTTCCGCCAGCCGGATCAGCCGGATCAGCCGACCCGTCACGCCCAGCGCCACGCGCCCTTCCTTCAGCGCCAGGGCATCATTGCCAAATACCTCGCGCCGCCAGCCATGCAGGGCTGGCACGTTAGGTTCGTCCTCCGTCGCCAGCCGATCGATATCCTCGGAACTGGCGACCAGACGCGCCGCCACGCGATGCTGGTCCGCCCCCGCCGCCAGCAGCACTTTTAGCAGCGACACCAGGGCCGGCGACGGCCTGGGCCCATCGCGGCCGCGCGGTGCTTCCGGTAAGGCCTCGTCCGGCAATTCGTTTGCAACCTGGATCGCCGCGATCAGGGACTGGCCGGTCTTGCCCTCGGCGAACCCGCGAGTGATGCCGCGTGCCCGGCCCAAGGCTTCGACCGTAGTCGGCGCGATGGCGGCCAATTCCAGCAGCGCCTCGTCCTTCACCAGTCGCCCACGCGGAATGTTTACTCTCTGTGCCTCACGCTCCCGCCAGGCGGCGATGGTGCGCAGGACGGCCAGGAAACGACGGTTATTGGTGCGCGGCTTCAACCGTTCCCACATCGCTTCGGGATCGGTGCGATAGGTCGAAATCTCAGTCAACACCGCCATTTCTTCGGCCACCCAGTCCAGCCGGCCTTCGCGTTCCAGGCGTGTGCGCAATTTTTCATAGACGATGCGTAGCCAGGTCACGTCCCCGGCAGCATAGGTCACCTGCGCCGGCGACAGCGGCCGCGCCGCCCAGTCGCTGAAGCGGTGCGCCTTGTCTATGGACCCGCCGGCGAGCGAGGCCACCAGCGAATCGTAGCCCACCTGATCGCCGAACCCGGCCACCATCGCGGCGACCTGGGTATCGAACAATGGTGCCGGCACGACGCCGAATTTGAGGACAAAGATCTCGTTATCCTGCCGCGCCGCGTGAAATACCTTTATCACCGCCGGATCGACGAGCAGCGTACCCAGGGCGGACAGATCCAGCCCTGGCGCCAGCGCGTCCACCACCGCCACGTCCCCGGCGCCGGCAAGTTGTACGACGCAAAGCTCCGGCCAATAGGTCCGCTCGCGTATAAATTCGGTGTCGACGGTGACAAATTCTTCCGTTCGTAGCCGTGTGCAGAGCGCCTCCAGCTCCTCAGTGGTGGTGATCAGGACGGGCTCGGGAAATTCAGGGCGGGGCATGCGGGCCTTCTACACGGCTCCACCCGCGCCGGCCAACCGCTCGCATCTCAGTTTACAGCCCGGCAGCGGCCCGCTTGACTTGCCTGCTTCGCCCAGGCTTGTGTGCGCCGCCGCAAAAGCCCCCTGAACGTACCGGGAATTTCCGCATGCACGCCTACCGCAGCCATAAATGCGCCGACCTCCGCGCCGCCGACGCCGGCACGACCGCGCGCCTCTCCGGCTGGGTGCATTCCAAGCGCGACCATGGCGGGTTGCTATTCATCGACTTGCGCGACCATTACGGCATCACGCAATGCGTCTTCCCCGCCGGCAGCCCCACCTTCGCCGCCGCCAATACGGTGCGCCTAGAAAGCGTGATTACCGTCACCGGCCAAGTCGTCGCCCGCGAGGCTGGCACAGTGAATCCGAAGCTGCCAACAGGAGAGATCGAGCTGCGCGTCGCCGATCTGGTGGTACAATCGGCGGCGGAAATGCTACCCATGCAGGTGGCGGGGGAAGGAAACCCCCCCGAGGAAACCCGCCTGACCTACCGCTTCATCGACCTGCGACGGGAAAAAATCCATCGCAACATGATGCTGCGTGCCGGTGTCATTTCCTCCATTCGCCAACGTATGATCGCCGCGGGTTTTACCGAATTCCAAACCCCGATCCTCACCGCGTCTTCGCCGGAAGGCGCGCGAGATTTTCTGGTACCATCGCGCAATCACCCCGGCAAGTTCTACGCCCTGCCGCAGGCGCCGCAGCAATTTAAGCAACTGCTCATGGTCGCCGGATTCGACCGCTATTTCCAGATCGCGCCCTGCTTCCGCGACGAAGCCTCTCGCGCCGACCGCTCACCGGGGGAGTTTTACCAGCTCGATTTCGAGATGAGTTATGTCACGCAGGAAGACGTGTTCAACACCATCGAACCAGTGCTGGCCGGGGTGTTCGAGGAGTTCGCCAAAAGCAGAGGCGTGACCAAGCCACCCTTCCCACGCATTCCCTACGACCAGGCGATGCTGGAATTCGGCTCTGATAAACCCGATCTGCGTAACCCGATCCGCATCGTCGACGTGACGCAACACTATGCCGACTCTGGCTTCGGCCTGTTTGCCCGCATCGCGGCCTCCGGCGGCATCGTCCGCGCCATCCCAGCGCCGGGCAGTGGCGGCAATCCGCGCAGCTTCTTCGACAAGCTGAACGAATGGGCGCGCGCGGAAGGCGCCGGTGGCCTCGGCTATATCACCTATGACACGGAAGGCCCGAAAGGCCCCATCGCGCGCAACCTAGAACCCGAGCGCGCCGAGGCCATCCGCCGCGCCTGTAACCTCGCCCCCGGTGACGCCGTGTTCTTTGCCGCCGGCAAAAAGGAGGATGCCGAAAAATTCGCAGGCACCATCCGCACCCGTTTAGGTCAGGAGCTGAACCTGATCGCGGCCGGAGATTTTAAGTTCTGCTGGATCACCGACTTTCCGATGTTCGAATACAATGAGGACGATAAGAAAATCGATTTCTCGCACAACCCGTTCAGCATGCCACAAGGTGGGCTGGAAGCGCTGAACACGCAGGATCCACTGACCATCAAGGCCTATCAGTACGACATCGTCTGCAACGGTATCGAACTTTCGTCCGGCGCCATCCGCAACCACCGCCCCGACATCATGATCCGCGCGTTCGAGATCGCCGGCTATCCGGCCAGCGAAGTGGAAGCCCGCTTCGGCGGCATGCTGAACGCCTTCCGCTACGGCGCGCCGCCGCATGGTGGTTCCGCACCGGGGATCGACCGCATCGTCATGCTACTGGCCGATGAACCGAATATCCGCGAGGTCATTCTGTTCCCGCTCAACCAGCAGGGAGAGGATCTGCTCATGGGTGCCCCGGCCGAGGTGCCGACACTGCGGCTGAAGGAACTATCTCTCACCCTCGCCCTCCCCCCGAAACCAGGGCCGTCTTAAAAAACCTCCACCCAGTGGCGGTGCGGGTGCGGTGGGCCTATCTTAAGCTCGCACCCACTCCCGGAGAGCCATGCATGCGCCGTCCCGTCTGGCTGGCTACCCTGACCCTGCTTGCCACATCGCTCATCCCCGCCCTGACCATCCCGGCCATGGCCGCTGATCTCGCCGCCCATCGCGCCGTCTACAAACTTACTTTGGCCAGCTCGCGCGGCGCCGTCAGCGCCGCTGTCGGCACTATGGCGTTCGAACTGGCCGATGCCTGCGAAGGCTGGACCACCCGCCAGCGCCTGCGCATCAACACCACCATCGATGGCGGGCAGAACATCGAGATTGGCTCGGACTATGCCACTTTCGAATCGAAGGACGGCCGCAACCTGCGCTTCAGCATGCGCCAGACCACCGAACAGGCCATCAGTTCCGAAACCGAGGGCCAGGCCAGCCTGCCGGCGTCCGTCACCACCACCGGCGAGGTCCGCTATACCAGCCCAGAGGCCAAGACCATCGCGCTGCCCGCCGGTACCGTAATGCCCAACATGCACACCATCGCCGTAATCGACGCGGCGCGCGCCGGCAAGAAATTCCTCGCCATCCCGCTGTTCGACGGCACCTCCGCCGAGGGCGCACAAGACACCTCCGTCGCCATTTTCAGCTGGGACAAGCCAGCGCCACATAAATTCGATGTGTTGAGCGCGCTGCCTTCCTCGCGCATGCGCATCGCGTTTTTCGATCGCACCCAGGGTGCCACGATGCCCGATTACGAACTTGGCATCCGCTATTACGAAAACGGCATCGCCGATGCGATCAGCATGGATTTTGGCGATTTCGTCATCCGCGGTGTGTTGCAAGAACTCACCGTGCTGCCCAAGGGCTGTTGAGGGGGGGCGCATGTCACGTCGCTCGGTGGAGCTCACGCCGGCCGTGATGCTGCGTGCTTATCGCCACGGCCTGTTTCCAATGGCGGAACCCCGCGACAGTTCGCGCCTGTACTGGCTGGACCCGGAACAGCGCGGTATTCTTCCCCTGGAGAATTTTCATCTGCCCCGCCGCCTGGTGCGTACCGCCCTGTCTGGGCTTTATCAGGTGACAGTAGACAAAAATTTCCCAGCCACCATCGCCGCTTGCGCGAGCGCCATGCCGCAGCGGGAGGAAACCTGGATCAGCCCACAGATTGAACGGATTTTTACCGCCCTGCATCACCAGGGCCACGCCCATTCGGTAGAAGCCTGGCATACGGGGGAGCTGGTCGGCGGCCTCTATGGCGTCGCTATCGGGGCCGCGTTTTTTGGCGAGAGCATGTTTTCCCGCGCCCGCGACGCCTCAAAAGTCGCCTTGGCACATCTGGTGGCGCGCCTGCGCCTGGGTGGATTTTCGCTCCTCGATACGCAATTCGTGACGCCCCATCTGGCGCAATTTGGCGCCACGGAGATTCCGCGCGCACGCTATCGCATCATGCTGGACAGTGCCGTGAGCATGTCCGCTACCTGGATCGCTGAACCGGAGCAAGACAGGCTCAGTAACGATATCCGCGCCATGCGGGCCTGATGCGCGCGCCTCCCATCCTCCTCACGCTGCTTTTACTGCTGGCCACGCCATGGCCCGCCCGCGCCGATCGCCCCGCCAATCTGTTGCCACTGCGGGATATTGCCGTACTTTATCGCGTGTCCGGCCAACCCGACCAAGAATCCCGTGAGGCACTGCTCCGTTATGCCGCAGTCGCGCGTGTGCTGCGCTTGGAAACACCAGGGCGCGGTGCCGGCCATGTCCTCGTCGATCCGATCCGGCGCCAGGCACACATGATCCTGCCGGGCGGCGGCCAGTTCATCGAACTTCCCGTCGGACAGGATCGTCGCTTCGCCTTGCTACTAAACCCGGCCACCCCGTTCACGCGGCGTGGCACGGCACGAATCGCCGGACACGTTTGCACGCTCTGGGATGTGCACGGCGGGCGCGACAGCGCCACGCTCTGCCTGAGCGCGGCCGGTATCCTGCTGCGCGCTCAGGCCACTCGCGGCGAACTGGCCGGACGCAGCCTGGAAGCGGTTCGTGTAGAGATAGCGCCACAGGATCCGGCGCTGTTCCAACTGCCTGCTCAGGCGCGCGAGCTCAACTTGCAGGATGCCGTGCGCGCCTTCCTACTTATGGTGCGCTGATGCCGCAGCGTCGCGCACTATTGCTGTTTCTGCTCGCCCCAATTCTTTGCATGGGCCTGCCACGCGCGCGCAGGAGCGTCCGCCCACTTGCCCACGCGCGGTGTGGACATCACCTGTATTCTGCTCACCCCGGCCGGCGCCGCGATTATTGCGTATCGATCCACCTGGCGACGGCCTCTATATCGTCATCGACTTCACCTTCGGGCGCATGTTCACTATCCGCGACGCCGATCGCAGCGTCATCGACATGGCCGCACCAAAAAATTGGGTTTCCGGCCAAGCGACACGCGCCGGAAGCCGTTATGTCCGACGTAACACAATCACCCTTTCCAGTGTCTTCTGCACGGAATGGCAAACTACCGATAGCGAGGGCCGCGACGTGCGCATCTGCCCGGACGAGGACGGCGTCATGAGCCGCACCAGCACGCACATCGCCGCGGGCGAGCCGTTTCTGGCGCAGACGGCGTCGTTCACCCACCAACTGCAGGACCGGGCAATCTTTCGCGTTCCGCCGGAGTATCATCACCTCGCCGCACCACCCATTCCCGGCGCGCAATAAGGCGGGCCTAGTATGATCCAGCTTCCCCCAATCCACCTGCCCTGGCGCGATCGTCGCGGCAAGCTAGTGCCGATCAAGGCGCTGGCACTGCTGTTGCTTGCTACTCCCCTGCTCATCCTGAGCCTCGATGCCTGGCGCGGCGAACTCGGCCCCCGCTCCTGGAATCAGGCGATCCATGTCACCGGTCTGTGGGCGGAGCGGTTTCTCCTCGTCACCCTGGCGTTGACACCGTTGCGCTTCGTGCTGGACTGGCCGCGCCTGGCCTTCATCCGTCGCATCTGCGGCACTACCACACTGCTCTATGTGGTCATGCATCTTGTGCTTTACACGATCGACCTAAAATTCAACTGGGCACAAATTGCCTGGGAAGTCTTTACCAGTTTCTATCTGATCATCGGCCTGCTCGCCGTGCTCGGCCTACTCGCGCTCGGCGTCACCTCCACCGATGGCGCGATCCGCCGTATGGGGCCACGCTGGAAACGCCTTTACCGCCTCGCCTATGGCATCGCCGTGCTGGCCACGGTGCATTACCTGCTGCAAACCAAGGCTGATATCGGCGGCCCCGCCCTCGCCTTCGGCGTTCTGGCCTGGCTGCTAGCCTGGCGCGCTTTGCCCGAAAACGCCACGCGTTCCGGCTGGGTTCTGCTGGCTCTCGGTTTCGCCACCGCGGTGCTGACGGCAGCAGCGGAGGCCGCCTGGTACGCCTTTGCCACCGGCCTGAACTGGCGTCGTGTCCTTACCGCCAATCTCGATCAGTTACCGGCGCAATGGCCGGATTGGGGGTCCGATCTGGAGGATTGGATGTCGCTAGGCGATTCGCTCCGCCCCTCCGGCGAGGCTTTTCTCATCTCCCTCGCTTTAGTCGTCCTCGCCGTGCTCCGCCAAGGATTCCCCGCGTGGCTCAGGCGAGTGCCTTGGCGGCTGCCATCACGTCCTTGGCGTGTCCCGTTACGCTGACCTTGCGCCATATTTTCACGATCTTGCCCTTTGCATCGACCAAAAACGTGCTGCGCTCCACGCCCATGTATTTGCGCCCATACAGAGATTTCTCCACCCAGGTGTCATAGGCCTCGCAGACCTGCGTGTCCTTGTCGGAGGCAAGCGAAAAAGTAAGATTGTATTTCGCCGCGAAGTTCTCAATCGGCTTCATCGGATCCTTGGAAACACCGATTACGGTAATGCCGATTTTCCGCAATGCCGGCAACGCCTCTTGAAAATTGCAGGCCTCCGTGGTGCAGCCCGGTGTATTCGCCTTCGGATAAAAGTAAAGCACATAGGGTTTTCCTTTTAGCGCCCTCGAACTGACGCTGCACCCGCCGATCGCCGGCATCTCGAACGCCGGTGCCTTATCACCTTCGCCAACGCTCATCCCTTGATCTCCCCTATCTGGCGCGCGAACACCGCGCGCACATCCACCGCCATGCTATCGAGTTCCGCGCGCAGCCGCATCACGTCCGGCGCATTGATGCCGGCCGCCGCGCAGGCACGCAACAAGGGCGCAACCGAGGCTGCCGGCAGATTTTCCTCCGCATGCCGCCCCACGGTGATGCGCAGCATGCCCTGCACAGTGCGCCAGACCTGCTCCGCCCGGATCAGTACCGCCGCGTCCGCCTCGGGCAGTATTCCTGCCTCCGCCAGCCGTGCTAGCGCCATGCGCGTCGTCGGGTGGCATAGTTCGGGCCACGCCCCCGCGTGCATGAGTTGCAGGGCCTGCGCGACAAATTCCACCTCCATCAACCCACCGGGGCGCAATTTCACATCCAACGGTCCCTTCGGCGGCAATTCGCGGGCCAGGCGCGCGCGCATCGCGACCGCGTCGGCGCAGATTTTTGCTGGTGCGCCGGCATGGGCGACGCTCTCGCCGATCGCCGCCTCTACCCGCGCGCGCAGCGCCGGCGGCCCCGCGATCACCCGCGCCCGCGTCAGCGCCATGCGTTCCCAGGTCCAAGCATCCTCGGCGTGATAGCGCCGCAACGACGCTAGCGAGACCGCCACCGGCCCCTTGTTGCCCGACGGTCGCAGCCGCATGTCCACTGCATAAAGTGACCCATCCGCCCCCGGCGCCGTCACCGCAGCGACAAACGCATGCGCTGCGCGCACGAACCACTGGCTCACCGGCATGTGCCGTGCGCCCCGGCTTTGGATCACGGCCTCGGGATGGTCATAGATCAGCATCAGGTCCAGGTCGGAGCCCGCCATCATCTCCCGCCCGCCCGCCTTGCCCAGCGCGACCACCGCCATCGCGCCGCCGCGGACCCGGCCATTGCGCGTGGCGAAATCCGCCAGCACGCGCGGTAACAAAGCCGTCAGCGCTGCGTCGGCCAGGGATGTGCGCCGCAATCCTGCCGCATCGGTCCCCAATCGTCCTTCCATGGTGGCGACCGAGATAGAAAACTCCTGCTCGCGCACAACGTGGCGAATGATCTCGATCGCGTCCTCCAGCGTGCGCGCATCGACTAGCCGCGCGCGAAGCAGCCGTGCCGGGATGGGGTCTTCGTCGGGTGTGATCAGCCCCTCCAGCGCGGCCGGATTGCGCGCCAGATGATCGGCCAGCATCGGAGCGGCCCCCAGTACCGCCGCCACCCGCTCCAGCAACCCTCTATTGCGCTCGAACATCGAAAGGATCTGCACCCCCGCCGGCAGCTGCGCGAGCAGCGCGTCGAATCGGCCGAACACCTCGTCGGGGTGCGGCTGGCGCCCCAGCGTGCCCAGCAGGACGGGCAGCATCTGGCGCAGCAAGGCGCGTGCCCGCTCCGAGCGCAACGCCCGCGCGTGCCCGGCCTGCCAGCCGCGCACCGCTTCACCGACGCCGCGCGCATTGGCGAACCCCATCGCACGCACCGCAGCCACGGTTTCCGCCGGCAACTCATCGCCCGAAAAATCCAGCGGCGCGGACGCATCCTCGCGCCCGGGCAATTCCGGTGCCGCCTCGAACACCTCCGCGTAATGCGCGCGGACCCGGTGTAGATGGGCCAGCAAATCCCGCGCAAACGCACCCGCGTCGGTATAGCCCAGGAACAGCGCCACGCGATGCAGGTCGGCCGCGCGTTCGGGAATGTCATGCGTCTGCCGGTCCGCCACCATCTGCAACCGATGCTCGACCCTGCGCAGATAGCGATAGGACCGCGCCAGTTCCCGCGCCGCGCCGCGCGGCAGATGCCCCGCCCGCGCCAACAGCTGCAACGCGCCCAAGGTCGTCGCGACCCGCAGCCTCGGCTCCCGCCCACCCCAGACAAGCTGGAAACTCTGCGCCAGAAACTCGATCTCCCGGATGCCGCCCTCGCCCAGCTTCACATTATGGCCTGTGATGCGCGCCACCGGATCGCGCGCATGGTTCAGCATGCTGCCCTTGTGCGCGTCGATCCGCTGCTTCATGGCGTGGATTTCCGCGACCGAGGCGAAATCCAGCCCTCGCCGCCACACGAACGGGCGGATTTCCTCCAGGAAGGCCTGCCCCATCGCCATATCGCCGGCCACCGGGCGCGCCTTGATCATCGCCGCGCGCTCCCAGTTCTGTCCCATACTCTCGTAGTAACTCAGCGCTGCCGGCAGCGCGATCGCCGGCGGCGTCGCCGCAGGATTGGGGCGCAAGCGCAGGTCAGTGCGAAACACATAGCCATCCGCATCCCGTGCCTCCATCAATGTCACGATGCCGCGCGCGAGGCGCGATGTAATTCCCCCCATCGCCTCGACGCCACGCCGGGCGCTATACACGCCACAATCGGGGTCGTAGAGCAGCACGAGGTCGATATCACTGGAATAGTTCAACGCGCGCGCACCCAGCTTGCCCATGCCGATTACGGTAAAGCCACACGCGCGCGCCGGCTCCTCAGGGAAAGGCAGCACGATCTCGCTTGCGTCATGCGCGGTGCACAGCAGATGCGCCACGGCCAGCCGCAATGCCGCCTCCGCCAGATCGCTGAGCGCGGCGGTGACCTGATCGAGCGTCCAGATCCCTCCAATATCGGCCACCGCGCTGGCCAGAGCGATGACGCGCTTGGCCCGGCGCAATTCGGCCGCCACCCGCGCATGCTTTGCCCGGGGCGCGATCGTGCCCAGCCCCGCCAGCGCGGCGCGCGCCACCGCGTCGGGACCTTGCGTCAGGATATCCCGCAGGCTCGCCGCCTCGCGGATCGCCAGGTCAGCCAGATAGGGCGAATTGCCGCCCAGGCATTCGAGCAGAGCCGCGACATCGTCGCGCGCCACCAGCCTTGCCTCCACCCGCCCCAGCGCGGCAAAATTCTCCCGCAGGCGTCCCGCCGCCGCCGCATCGGCGGGCAGCGGCCATGAACGAGGAAGCGGAAAAGCCGGTTGAGGTGAAGCGGACCGTGCCATCGCCTTTCAGGCTGGGCATGCGCCACCTCCCTGGTCAAGCCGCCGCCTATCTGTGGACCCTGACGCGCCGCTTCCTGGCCATTTGCCTCGCCCTCGCCGTACTAAGCAGCGTGGTGCTCGGCCTGTTGGCCTGGCGCCTGTCGCAAGGCCCGCTGGATGTCGCCTGGCTGGCGCGCCGGCTGGAAGCAGGGCTGGCGACGGAGCAGGGGCCGCGCCTTTCCATCGGCATCGCCGCCGTGGCCTGGGAAGGATTCCGCATGGGGGTCGACCATCCGCTGGATATCCGCCTGACCGACATTGTTGCCATTGATCCCGCGGGCGATCCCTTGGGTGCGCCGGTCTTCTCTATCCCGGAGGCCTCCATCTCGCTCTCCCTGCACGCCTTGCTTCTGGGCCGGCTAGAGCCGCGCGCTATCGAGTTGCGTAACGCCCACCTCACCGCCCATCGCGCCTCGGATGGCACCCTCAGCATCGATTTCGGCCCACTCGGGGGAAGCACGTCGATTCCCGCCCCGGCCGGTGGCGACTCTAGTACAGGCCTGCTCAACGCGGTCTTGACCGAACTGGCTCGCCCTACCGCCACCGACCGCATCGCGTTCCGCGACACCCGCCTCAGCCAGCTCGGCCGGGTGCTAATCCGCGATGCCGCACTTACCATGATCGACAGCCAGCTTGGCGCCACCTGGCGGGCCCCACGCGTCGATATCGACCTGCACCGCCGCCCCACCGGCGGGGTAGAAGGCAGCGCCGACATCACGCTGACCATCGGCGCCGAGCAGGCGCGCCTGCGCCTTGGCCTGACCCTGGGGGAGGGTGCGCAATCCGGCGAAGCCCGTGTCAACCTGACCCCGGTCGCTCCCGCCACGCTAGCCGGATTTTCCCCCGCCCTCGCCGCGCTCACGGCCCTGGACGCGCCGGTGACCCTAGATGGCACGCTCGACCTCGGCGCCGCCCTGGCAATTCGTAGCGGCGCCCTGCATGCCAGCATCGGCCGCGGCCGCCTCGTGCTTGCCGATCCACCCATCATTCTGCGCCAGGGCGAGGTGCACATCGCCCTGACAGGCGACACGTTCAGTCTACGCGCGCTGCGCCTGGAGGTTGCCGCCATCGAAGCCGGCCCATCCAGCGTATTGGCTGCCACCGGCGATCTCACCCCGGAGGCAGGGCTTTGGCGGGGGCGCGGGCACCTGACCCTGGATCGCGTGGCATTCGCCGACCTGCCGACGCTCTGGCCGCCCTTCCTGGCCAAAAACGCCCGCGACTGGGTCACGCGCAACATTCCGACCGGCTTTGGCTATGGCGCGCAACTCGACCTCGCCGGCACCGCAAGGGCCGATTTCAGCGAGGTGAAAATCACCGCGATCAAGGGCGGCCTGATCGGCGACGATCTCAGCGTGCACTGGCTGCGCCCGGTGCCGCCGCTGGAAAAAATCAAAGCTCGGCTGGAGATTACCGATCCCGACGTGATGGAAATCCACACCAGCGCCGGACACCAGATCCTGGATGGCCCGAGCGGCCTTACTAGCCAGGCAGGGCGCGTACGTATCACCGGCCTCAGCCAGCGCGACCAGATCGCCCATGTCGATCTCGACCTTGCCGGCCCGGTAGCGGAGCTGATCGCCCTACTGCGCCATCCCCGCCTGCGCCTGTTGGATCGCAGCCCGTTCGAGCTGCGCGACCCGACGGGCCGGTTCAGTGGTCATCTCGCGGTCACGGTGCCGCTAGAGCGAGACGTCGCGCTGGAAGACATCGCGATCCGCGCCCAGGCGCGCACCGAGGGCCTGAGCCTCGCCGGCATCGTCGCCGGGCACAATCTAGAACAGGGCGTGCTGGATCTGGATACCACCAGCGAGGCGATGAAGATCACCGGCCGTGCCACCATCGCAGCCATTCCCGCCCAATTCAGCGTCGATCTCGATTTCCGCGAGGGCGGCCCGGGGCAAATCCAGCAGCGTATTTCCGCCACCGCTCGCGCCGATTTTCTGTCCCTCGCCGCCGCCGCTGGCCTCAATGCCACGGGGCTTGCGTCTGGGCCGGCCACCGCGCAACTGGCCTATAGCCGCCGGCGCGATGGCGGAGCGGAAATGCGCGTCACCGGCGATCTGCGCGAGACAGAGTTGCAGTTTTCACCGTTGGTCTGGCAGAAGCCAGCGGGCCGTCCGGCCAGCATGGACGCCAAGCTGCGCATCCAGCGCGACAGGGTCATGGCGATCGACGAACTTTCGCTGCGCGGCGAGTCGCTCGATCTGCGCGGGCGCATGGAACAGCAGGATCAACGGCTATCCCTGCTCCGCCTCGATCGCGCCGTGCTCGGCCGCACCGATGTGCACGGCAGCATCGCCTTCCTGGCCAATGACCGCGTCGTGGCCACGCTGGAAGGCCCGACCGTCGATCTCGCCCCCCGCCTAACTGCCCCTCCGGCGCCGGCGCACGCCAATCCGCCGAAGGAATCGTCCTGGTCGGTGGATGCCAACTTCGCCACCGCCTTGCTGGCGCATGACGTGCGCGCCACCGATTTTCGTTTCCAGGGCGAGAGCGATGGCGTGGTGGTGCGCAAGCTACGCCTGGATGGCCAGGCCGGCACCGGGGCGTTCAGGATGCAAATCGCTCAGGACGGCGCCATCCGCCGCCTTTCCGCCACCGCCGCCGATGCCGGCACCTTGCTGCGCGGCATGGACATTGCGCGGAAACTGTCTGGCGGCAGCATAACGGTGGAAGCGAGCTATGACGATCGCGCCGCCGACCGCCCGCTCACCGGCACAGCGCGGATCGAGAATTTCAGCGTCCTCAACGCGCCCGCCCTGACCAATCTGCTGCAAGCCATGACCCTGTATGGCCTGGTGCAACTGGCACAAGGCCCTGGACTAGGTATCACCCGCGTCGTCGCTCCGTTCCGCCTCACCGATACCGCGCTGGAATTTCAGGATGTGCGCGCCTTCAACCCATCGCTGGGCATGACGATCAAAGGCCGCATCGATCGCGTCAACGCCACCTGCGATCTCAACGGCACCATCGTGCCGGCCTATTTCTTCAATGCCCTGCTGGGCGAGATGCCCTTATTCGGCAGGCTCTTCGCGCCGGAGGCCGGTGGCGGATTGTTTGCCGCCAATTACTCCCTGCTCGGCCCGCTGGCCGATCCGCAAGTGACCGTCAATCCGCTTTCAGCCCTAACCCCAGGCTTCCTGCGCGGGCTGTTCGGCGGACTTTAATAAATCGTTTTGGAATCCGGCACCGGCTCGTATCTCCCGCCTGGCTAAACAACGAACGTCCACTATTGTGGGTGGCCGGGTGGGGGTGCGGGCCGGTGCCGAACTTACTCTCACGACCAGATTGCCGGCCCGCGGGATCAATGCGAGTTTCCGTGCGCAACCAGGAGCCGATCCATGAATCCCAACGATGTATCCGCCATTGTCTTCGACACGTTCGGCACCCTGGTCGATTGGCGGTCCAGCCTGATCGAGGAGCTGTCGCAGTTCGGCGCCGCGCGCGGCCTTGCGCATATCGACTGGGTGGCCTTCTCGGATGCCTGGCGCGCCGGCTACCAACCCGCGATGGAACCGATCCGCAAGGGCGAGCGCGGCTTCACCAAGCTCGACATCCTGCACCGGGAAACCCTAGATCTCCTGGTCAAGGAATACGGCATAGCCGGCTTGAGCGAGGCCGATCTCGACCACCTCAACCGCGGCTGGCATCGCCTGAAACCCTGGCCTGATGTCGTGCCCGGCATGACGCGGCTCAAGAAGAAATTCATCGTCGGCCCGCTGTCGAACGGCAATACGTCGCTGCTACTCAACATGTCGAAGCATGGCAGCATTCCGTGGGACGTGGTGCTGGGTTCGGATGCGCTGCGCGCCTATAAACCGATGCCGGAGGCCTATCTCGGCATGGCCGCTTTCCTCGACCTACCGCCCGACCGGGTGATGCTGGTCGCCGCCCATAACGGTGATCTCGGTGCAGCGCGCAAATGCGGCCTGCGCACCGGGTTCATACCGCGCCCACGGGAACATGGTACCGACCAGAAGATTGATGTTTCCGCCACCGAAGCTTGGGACGTGATCGGCACGGATTTGCAGGACATCGCCCGCCAACTCGGCGTGTGATACCGCGCCCGAAGATCCTGATCGATTGCGATCCGGGGCATGACGATGCGGTGGCGATCCTATATGCCGCGCGCCATCTCGATGTCGTCGGCATTACCACCTGTCATGGCAATAACGACATCGGGAATGTCACGCGCAACGCCTTGTCGATCTTAAGTCTGGGTGGCCTCGACATTCCTCTCGCCCAGGGTAGCGCCGTCCCGCTCAACGGCAAGCCGTACGGCGCGGCGGAGGCGCATGGCCGCACCGGTCTTGACGGCGCGGTTTTGCAGGCGCCCCGACACATGCCGATTGGCATGCATGCGGTCGATTTTCTGATCGAGCAGGCGCGCGCATATCGAGACGAACTCGTCCTCGCCGTCATCGGCCCGGCCACTAACATCGCGCTGGCCATCCAGCGCGAACCGCGCGTCGCCGCCTGGCTGCGCGAAATCAGCGTCATGGGCGGCAGCGCCGGGAACGGCAATATCGGCCCGACAGTGGAGTATAACATCGCCTGCGATCCCGAGGCCGCCGCCATCCTGTTCGCGTCCGGCGCGCCGATTCGCATGGTCGGCTACGATGTCACCTCGCGCACCGGCACCAACGCAGCCGACATCGCGCGGCTGCGCGCTGGTAGGCATGTCGCGCGCTCCATCGCCGATCTGCTGACATTCTATCGCGCCCGCCAGGAGGAGTTTTTCGGCCTCGACATCGCGCCCATGCACGATGTCTGCGCCATCATCCCCTATGTCAATAACACGCTGATCACCTATCGCCATTGCCATGTTGGCGTGGAGCTCGCTGGGACGTTGACGCGGGGGATGACGGTCTGCGACTTGCGCACCCTCACTCCGGCCGGCCAGGCCCTGCGTGGCGCCGGGCCGGCCAACGCGCATGTCGCCATCGCGGCCGACGCGCCGCGTCTGATCGCCGCTGTGGTGGAAACCTTGTTAAGCTATCCCGATCCCCCATAATGGCAGGGCACGCATTGGCGGGCCAAAGATTTTTTAACCCGCCTGGCGTTGCCTTACGTCACCACGCGTAATCTGGGCATCGAGTTCGGCGCCGAGGAGGATGGCGTAGGTGGAGACGTAGAACCACATCATGATGGCAATGATGGCGCCAAACGGACCGTAGGTCGCATCGTAGGTGGCGATACGTTCGACGTAGAGCGAAAGGCCGAGGGACGCGGCCAGCCAGATCGCGGTGGCGAGCAGGGCGCCGGCGCTGCGCCAGGGAACGGGCGGGGGCCGTGAGGGGCCGAAGCGATACAGCAGGGTGAGGGAAAGCAGGACAAAGCCGAGCAGCAAGGCGAGGCTGAGCCAGCGGATGAACTCAGTGATATCGGCGGTGGCGCCAAGGAAGGCGAGCAACGCGGGCAGGAAGACCAGCAACGCGATGGCGGTGGCGGTGGCGAGGATGGCGCAGAGGGTCATCAGCAGGCCGGTGGCGTAGAAGCCGATAATGCCGCGATGATCCTCTGTCACGCCGAAGGCGAGGTTCAGCGCCGAGAGCATGGCGCGGGTGCCGGCGGAGGCGGACCAGAAGGCAAAGGCGATGGAAGCGCCGAGGCCAATGCCGAGATTGCCGCGCGGCTGAGTGACCAGCATATGCACCTTTTCGGCGATCAGAACGAAGGCCTCCGGGGGCAGGAGTTTTTCGATCAGCTGGAGCTGAGGCTCTACGGTAACAGGATCGAAGGCGAGGCCGTAGACGAAGATCAGCATGGTGATGGCGGGGAACAGCGCCAGGGTGGCGTAGAAGGCGCAGCCGGCGGCAACGAGGCTGGCCCGGTCGGTCGCCATTTCCCGCAGGGTAGCGTGCAGGATGGCACGCCAGGGCAGCGCGGATGTTCCAACTTGCATGGGGTTCAAAGGGTCGTTCATGCGGCGACTCGGGGATGGGGGATGGATAGTTAAACGCATGGTTTGCACCCATACGATTAGCAGGAGATAGAAATTTCGCGGGAGGCAAAAAAACCTCTTGCAGAGAGGGGGTGGGGGTCGTATGCCGCCCCCCACGCAGCAACGCACGTGCCTCTGGCCCCCGTGGTTACGCAACGACGTCAAGCGTTCTGGCAACTCACTTGGTCGCTAGTTCGTTCGACCGTTTCGTCAACTCCGCCCATCGCCTGGAAAGATGAGCGCTTAGAATTGAGGGGAGCACGGTGTGATGACACCCAAAGTCGCCCGCTACCTTGCATTGCACCAGCCGGCCACGCCGTGCTTGGTGCTGGACATTGACCGCGTGGAAGAAAATTTCCGCGCGTTGCAGCGCGCCTTGCCGCTGACGCGGATCTTTTACGCCGTGAAGGCCAATCCCGCACGGCCCATCCTGGATCGGCTAGTGGGGCTCGAATCGCGGTTCGACGCGGCGAGCTTCGAGGAGGTGTGCGCATGCCTCGATGCCGGCGCACGGCCGGATGCGATCAGCTATGGCAACACGATCAAGAAAGTTTCCGCCATTCGCGACGCGTTTTCCGCGGGGATCCGGCTATTTGCGTTCGACTCGTCGGAGGAGCTGGCGAAGCTGGCCGCGCATGCACCGGGCGCGTCGGTCTATTGCCGCATCCTGGTCGATAATATCGGCGCCGACTGGCCGCTGTCGAAGAAATTCGGCACCACCCTGGAGCATGCCAAAACCCTGATGCTGCGCGCCGGGGAGATGGGGCTCGATCCGATCGGGCTGTCGTTTCATGTCGGCAGCCAGCAGACCTCGCCGGGGGCGTATGAGGCGGCGATCGCGCGCATAGGTATGCTGTTCACCGACCTGCAACAGACCGGGGTGAAGGTGCGTATGGTCAATCTGGGCGGTGGCTATCCAATCCGCTACCGGGATGAAATTCCGCCGATCGACCGATTCGCCGATGCCATCATGGGGGCGATGACTAAGCATTTCGGCAACGACCTGCCGGAGATGATCATCGAACCGGGCCGCTTCATCGTCGGCGATGCCGGCGTTGTGTCATCCGAGGTCGTGCTGGTCTGCCAGCGGGCGCCAGAAAACCCGGTACGCTGGGTCTATCTGGATATCGGCCGATTCGGCGGGCTGGCAGAGACCGAGGGTGAGGCAATCAAATATCGTATCACTACGGCCCATGATGGCGGGGAAACCGGGCCGGTAGCGATCGCGGGCCCGACCTGCGACGGCGCGGATATCATGTACGAGTCGGCGAATTACCGGATGCCGCTGGCATTGACTTCCGGCGATCGGGTGAACGTACAGGCGACCGGAGCCTATGTGACGACCTATGCCAGCCAGGGCTTCAATGGATTCGCGCCGATGGCCCAGTATTATATCTGATCGGGCTGGTGCCGACTTAGCGTTTGCGACGAATGGGCTAAAAAATCCGGCCCCAAAAACCCTTCGCGGTGCCGAGCTGGATGATCGGCGGCCGATCGAGCGGGCGCTGCCAGGTCATAAGCCGGTCAGTAAAGCCCTGGTTCGGCGTTTCCAGCTGTGCGTCGGCATCTACTCTGGCGCGGATATCCGGCGTGACGGCGGGGCCGGTAGAATCCAGCAGGGCTGCCTGGCCGGCGCTGAGGGGCGCGGTGTCGGGCGCGGCCGGACCAGGCTGGGCAGTGCGCGTCACGCCGGGGCGATCGGGACGCAGGGTGAATTCCGGCGGCAAAGAAAGCGGTGGACGGGCGCCGGCGCGCACATCCTCGGGCTGCGCACCGCCGCCGCTGAATCTACGAGTCATGGATGTGTCCGCCTGGCAGGCCGCGAGCGACAGGGCCGTGCCTGCCAGCAGCGCCAGGATGCGCGGGCCGCGGGCAAACGGGGAAAAGGACCGGAGAGTGTGCATGCACCGCATTCATTGGGTTGTAGTTTTGAACGTTACGCCCAAGCATAGGCGCCAGATGAACCAGTAACTCCCTGTGTCGGTGTTTGCAAACAGGCCGGCGGATAATCCGTTTTCAACCGGACGACTTGGCCGATGCAACTGTTCTATGTGCCCGCCTCCCCCTATGTCCGCATGGTGCGGATGGCGCTGATCGAGCCCAGCCTGGATGCCAAGGTGCGGCTAGAGGAGATGACGTTGCGGGACACGCCACCTCGCTGCCCTTCAATCCGGTGGGCCGGGTGCCGAGCCTGCGCCTCGATGACGGCACGGTGCTGACCGAAACCTTGTTAATCCTACCCTTCCTCGACCGGCTGTATTAACGGGAGCGGAGCAAGCCCACCACGCCGGGGTCGGCTGGAGTAACGGGACCGCACCAATCGGCATGCTGGATGGCATCGCCGTCTGGAACCGCGCCCTGCGCCACCCGCCCACGCAGTGCGCGCCGGTCGTGATCGCACTGGAGAGCACACGGACGAACCGGGTGGCGAATGCGCTGGAACATGATGTCACCAACGGGCATTATGGCGATGCGCTAGACGCGGCCGTGACCGCGCTAGGGTGTTGCCAGTGGCGTCACACGATGTGGAACCGGCGCCAGCGCCGGCCGGTGTTCTAGCCTCGTTTGATCGTATCGCGGCGCGGCCGGCGTTTCAGGCGACGGTGCCGCCGGTCAGCGGTATTTAATCTGGTTTTCAGAACCGTGTGGCATGGTTATTCTGCTGGTCAATTCAGCTTAGGGAGCACGCGCATGAGCCGCATCGACATCAAGGCCACCGACGGATCCGGCAGTTTTGTTGCCCATGTGGCGCGCCCGAAGGACAGCATGCCTGCCGGCGTGGTGGTACTAATCCAGGAAGTGTTCGGCGTGAACCAAGTGATGCGCGATACCGCAGCCTGGGTTGCCGACATGGGCTTCATCGCCGTGTGCCCAGATTTGTTCTGGCGGATCGAACCGGGCGTGGACATCACCGATAAATCGGATGCCGAGTGGAAGAAGGCGTTCGAACTGTTCGGTAAATTCGACAAGGCGAAGGGTATCGAGGATTTGCGGGCGACCGTCGCGGTGGCGCGCAGCATGAAAGATAGCAATGGCAAGGTCGGCACCATGGGCTACTGCCTGGGCGGCCTGCTCGCCTTCATGATGGCACAGCAGTCGGACACGGATATCAATATTTCCTACTATGGCGTCGGGCTGGACGGGCTACTGGGCGATCTGGGCGCGGTCAGGAAACTGCTTCTGGTCCACATCGCCGACAAGGATGAGTTTTTCCCTGCCGAGGGACGGGCGAAACTGGTCGCGGCGTGCGCTGGCCATCCGTATATCCGCAGCTTTAATTATCCGAACGCTGATCATGCCTTCGCGCGGGTGAACGGCATCCATTGGGATGGACGCTCCGCCACCATCGCCAATGGGCGCAGCGCCGAGGCATTGGCCGCGACGCTGGGTTAAAACGTTTGCGCGCAGACCGGCACCTTCCTGCTCCCTCACCCGACCACCCATTGGCATGTTGTCGTTGAGTAGTCGGGTGGGGGAGAGGGGAGGTGCCTACTTAAGTCGCCAATATTCTAAAGCCTTTTCCGTGATTCTATCAGAACGAAAAAGGCTCCACCTCTCTGTTTAAGCGAGCAACATCCGTTCGGATGGAATCATCCGAACGGATGTTGCTCTAGAGTGTGATATTTTTACGTTGGGACATAACCAGAGTTCTGGTGATAGTTGTTGCATTCGTCTGGGGTGAAGGCACTGAGTAATTGGCTGATTGCGGCGTAGATGATTTTGATGGCTCGGATAGCGACGTTTCGCAGAAGATACTTAAGTTTGGCGAAGAGCTGCTAGATCGGGGTTAGATCAGGTGAATATTTTGGTAGGAAGA
>CAMBMS010000032.1 GCA_945868845.1 Asaia bogorensis
CGTCGCCCAGCTGTCCCGGAGCGGCGCTGCCGGTATCATGCAACCCCCGCAACTAACCGCTCGCAAAGATCAATAAATTAGGGTTTACCCTTCCATACAAGCCTTCTGCCCAGCCAATAGGTTGAGTCAAAACCAAACCGATTGGGGAATTCCAAATCGATCCATCCTAAAATCATCTCGCTCTAGCCGATCAGCGGCGCAATTCCATCTGGATCGGGCCTTCGTGGCGGCCATGAGTGAACTGGTCCACCATCGGGTTACCACTTTCCATCAGGGCAGTGGCGGGACCATGCCAGACGATCTTACCGCCGAACAGCATCGCCGCCGTGTCGCCTATCCGCCTTGCGCTAGCCATATCGTGCGTGATGGCGATGGCGGTGCTACCGAGGCGTTTGACGCAATCGATGACCAACCCGTCGATCACCGCGCCCATGATCGGGTCGAGGCCGGTGGTGGGCTCGTCGAAGAACATGATTTCGGGCTGCGCGGCGATGGCGCGGGCCAGCGCGACGCGTTTTTGCATGCCGCCAGACAATTCGCTGGGCGAAAGTTCGCCCACGCTCGCGGCCAATCCCACCTGGGCTAGGAATTCGCCGGCTTTCTCTTTGGCCGTAGCGCGGCTCTCGCGCCGCTGCGCCAACAGGCCGAAGCAGATATTTTCCCACACCGGTAGCGAATCGAACAGCGCACCGTTCTGGAACAGCATGCCGATGCGCGCGCGAGTTTTTTCCTGCTCCTCGCGCGGCAGGCGGAGGATGTCGTGGCCGTCGATCTCGATGCTGCCCGAGTCCGGTTCGATCAGGCCGAGGATGCATTTCAGCAGCACGGATTTACCGGAGCCAGAGCCGCCAATGACAACGAGGGAGGTGCCAACGGGAACATCCAGGTCAATGCCGTCCAGCACCTGCTTGGTGCCGAACGCCTTGCTCAGGCCGCGGATGCATATTTTCGGGGTTTTTCCGCTCATCGCGCGAAGAACATTTCAGTGAGAATATAGTCAAAGGCGAGGATAAGGATGGAGGCGGCGACGACGGAGGCCGTGGTGGCAGCGCCCACGCCCTCCGCGCCACCGCGCGAGCGATAGCCCTGATAACAGCCCATCAAGCTGATGATAAAGCCGAACACGGCGGCTTTCACCAGGCCGGAAACCACATCGCCGGCCTGTATGAAATCTAGCGTGTTCTTCATATAAGCTGCAGGGCTTAAGCCTAGTTTCAGGGTGGCGACGATGAAGCCGCCGAGCACGCCGAGAATATCGGCCACTACCACCAGCAAGGGCAGCGCGATGGTGCCAGCGAGCAAACGCGGGGCGACGAGATATTTCATCGGATTGGTGGAAAGGGTATGGAGCGCGTCGATCTGATCCGTCACGCGCATTGTGCCGATCTCCGCCGCCATCGCCGCGCCGACGCGCCCGGCGACTATCAGCCCGGCGAGCACGGGGCCAAGCTCGCGGGTGACGGAGAGCACGACGATATTGGCCACCGCGCTTTCCGCGGAAAAGCGGGAAAATCCCATAAAGGATTGCAGCGCCAGCACCATGCCGGTGAAAATGGCGGTCAGTGCGACAACCGGCAGGGAGAGGAAGGCGATCTCCACCAGTGCGCGCAGGAACATCCGCCCATAGAAAGGCGGGCGCACCAGATGCGATATACCGGAGGCGGCGAACAGCGCGATCGACCCCGCGATGCGGCAGGCGCCGATGCTTCCCCGTCCGATACTGGCAATCGCGTCGAGGGTCATACGGTGTGATAATTACGCGCGATGCGCGCACCCAACGATGTCAGGATCTCATAGCCGTTGGTGCCCGCCTGTTCGGCCACTGCGTCCGGGCCATGCTCGGGGCCGAGCAATTCCAGCATTGCGCCGGGGGCAATGTCGGGGCGCGCGGTGATGTCGAACGTGGTAAGGTCCATGGAGACACGCCCTACCAGTGGAAGTACGGTGCCGTCAAAGCGGGCACAGCCGCGATTAGACAGGATACGGTGCCAGCCATCGGCGTAACCGATGCCAACGGCAGCGATGCGGCGCGGGCCCAGAGGAGACGGGGGGGCGGTCCAGGTGGAGTTGTAGCCGACGGTTTCGCCGGCATGTACATCGCGCACCTGCAACACGCGCGCCGTTAAGCGCGCCACCGGATGCATTGGGTTTTTTTTCGCGGGTGTCGGGTTGATACCGAAAAGTGCGGCTCCCGGACGGGCGAGGTCGGACGCCCAGTCCGGGCCGAGGAAAATGCCGGAGGAATTAGCAATGGATTGTGGAACCGGCGGCAAGCGCGCGCAGGCGGCGCCGAATATTTTCTGTTGTCGGTGGTTCAGCGGATCGGCGGCTATTTCCGAGGAGACTAGATGCGTCATGATAAAGCGCAGATCGACCCCGTCGAGGCGCGACGGATCGTCGACTAGAGCGCTGACTTGCGCCACATCCAGCCCGAGGCGGGACATGCCGGTATCGATATGCAGCAGCGCCGGTAGTTTTTTCGCCGCCGCGCGCGCGGCGGCGGACCAGGCGGAAATTTCAGGCGGAGACCCCAGACAGGGCAAGATGTCGTGGGCGATAAAATCCGCCTCACTGCCAGGGATCAAGCCATTCAACACGGCGAGGAAATGGCCGGAAATATGCGGGCGGAGGAAAATGGCTTCGTCCAGATGCGCGACAAAAAAATGTCGGCAGCCCACGCGCGCAAGATGCGCGGCGATCGGAGCGGCGCCAAGACCGTAGCCATTCGCCTTCACCACGGCGGCGACCGGCCCGCCGGGATGCTTGTCGCACAGCAACCGCCAGTTGGCGGCGATGGCGGCGAGATCGATATCCAGCACGGCGCTTGCGTGAGGCGACAGCAAAGAGTGGATGGTCGGCCGGCGCCGACCATGACGGGGGGGCGGTGACATTAACTCACCCAATCGTCCCCATGCCCCGAATGGTTCAGATCGAGGTCGGCAAATCGGGTAAATTCGCCTTCGAAGAACAGCGGCACCATTCCGGTCGGGCCGTGGCGCTGCTTGGCGAGGATGAGCTCGGCTTTGTTGTGGACTTCCTCCATGTCGCGCTGCCATTTTTCCAAGGAAGACTGGAATTTGTCTTCCGAATCGAAGCCCATCTGTTTTGGCGTGCGTTGCGCGAGGTAGTATTCGTCACGGTAAATGAACATCACCGCGTCGGCGTCCTGTTCGATGGTGCCGGATTCACGCAGATCAGAAAGTTGCGGACGCTTGTCCTCGCGACTTTCCACGGCACGGGAGAGCTGCGAGAGGGCGAGCACCGGCACCGCCAGTTCCTTGGCAATGGCTTTCAAGCCCTGCGTGATCTGGCTGATTTCCAGAACCCGATTTTCCGGCCGAGTACCGACACTGGGGCGCATCAGTTGCAGATAGTCGACGACAACGAGAGCAAGACCCTTGGTGCGCTTCAGCCGCCGGCAGCGCGTGCGCATGGCGGAAAGCGTGAGCGCCGGGGTGTCATCGATCTCGATCGGAAGGGAAGAAATCTCCCGGCTGACTTGGACGAATTTATCAAAATCGCGCTGCGCGATATCGCCGCGGCGGATGCGATCAGAGGAGATGCGCGCTTCCTCAGCCAACAGGCGAGTGGCGAGCTGTTCGGAACTCATTTCGAGGGAAAAAATCGCCACCATGGCCTTGGGCACGACATCGTCGCCACGCTCACGTGCCTCGTCGCGCAGCGCCTTGGCCGCGCCGAAGGCGATCTTGGTGGCGAGCGCGGTCTTGCCCATGCCCGGCCGGCCGGCGAGGATGAGCAGGTCCGACGGGTGAAACCCGCCCATCTTCTTGTCCAGATCACGCAGCCCAGTCGACAGGCCCGAGACATGGCCGACGCGCTTGAAGGCGCGGTCCGCGCCCTGGATGGCATCGGTCAGCGCGCGTTCAAAAGTAATGAACCCGCCATCGGAGCCGCGCGCAGTAGCGAGGTCGAACAGGGATTGCTCAGCGAATTCGATCTGCTTCGCCCCGTCCAGTTCCGGATCGGCGCCGAAGGCGTTGTTGACAGTGCCCTCACCGATATCGATCAGTTGCCGGCGCAGCCAGGCATCGTGGACGGCGCGGCCATAATCGCCAGCATTGATGATACCGACCATGGCGGTGAGGAGCTGCACCAGATAGGCGGTACCGCCCACCTCATCGAGGATGCCGGCATGCTCGAATTCTGCCTTGAGCGTGATGGCGTCGGCGAGTTGCCCGGCCTCGATCCGGCGCGCGATGGCCTGGAAGACGCGGCCATGGATGGGATCCGCGAAATGTTCCGGCGCGAGGAATTCGGCGACCCGCTCATAGGCCTTGTTGTTGGCCAGCAGGGCGCCGAGCAGCGCCTGCTCGGCCTGGAGATTGGCCGGCGGCAGGCGCTGGGAAAGGCCGAGCAGGGGCGAGTCGATGCTGTTCATGCGCCACGATTATAGCGCAAACGCGGCATGACACGCCTGTGGATAGATGTGGATAGCGGGAGTAGAATCGCTTCGCTCCCGCCCCGCTAGGCGCTGACAGACTGGCCGGATGCCATCGCGCGTTCGCTATCGAAAGTATAGTCGCGCGTGAGGGGGACATTCCGCTGGTTGGGCGCGATCTGCAACTGGAACACCGAATGGCCCTCATGGCGGAAGGCGAGTTCCGAGCCGGCTAGGTAGAATTCGAACATGCGGCAGAAACGCTCATCATAGATGGCTATGATGGCGTCGCGGTTGGCGGCGAAGCGGCGGCGCCAATGTAGCAGGGTCTCGGCGTAATGCAGGCGTAGGACCTCGATGTCGGTGATATAGAGCCCGCTGCGTTCCAGCGGCGCCATGACCTCCGACAAAGCCGGTGAATAGCCACCCGGGAAGATGTATTTGGCAATCCAGGGATTGGTGCTACCCGGGCCGTCGGCGCGACCGATCGTGTGCAGCAGCATGACGCCATCGGGCGCCAGGCAGCGGTGCGCGGTAGCGAAGAATTGCGCGTAATGGTTCACCCCCACATGCTCGAACATACCGACGGAGACGATGCGGTCGAATTTTTCATCGACGGCGCGATAGTCGCGTAATTCGAAGCGCACGCGGTCCGACAGGCCCTCGCCGGCGGCGCGGGCACATGCTGCCGTCAATTGTTCCTGCGAGAGCGTCACGCCCAGCACCCGCGCGTTGTGATCGCGCGCCAGGCTGAGCGCTAGGCCGCCCCAGCCACAGCCAATATCGAGCACCCGCAGGCCGGGACGGTCGAGCAGCAGCTTGGCGGCGACATGCCGCTTCTTGGCGGTCTGAGCCTCCTCCAGCGTTTCCTTCCCAGTAGGAAAATAGGCGCAGGAATATTGCCAGTCATGGTCCAGGAATAGCGAATAGAGCCGCCCGCTCAGGTCGTAATGATGCGCGACGTTGCGCTGCGCCCGCACGGCGGGGTTGTACTGGTCAATCCGCCGCTTCAGCCGGCCCAGCACGTAGCCCAGCCGGGTGAAAGGATGGCCGGCGCCATCTTGCGCCTGATTGAGAATTAGGCATTCCAGCAGGTCGTAGATTGAGCCCACGATCGGGGTGAGCTGGCCGTTCATATAGGCCTCACCCAGGGCGAGCGACGGGTTGAACACCAGCCGGTAGATCACCCACCTGTCATGCAGAACGACACCGGCATCGGGGCCGGAGCCAGGCGGGCCGGCATAGGTTTGTTCCCGCCCATCGGGCCAGCGTACGGTCAGCCGCCCGCGCGTGATGAGCCGGCTCAAGATGGCATCCAGCGCCTTTTGCATGGCGTGTCCCCCCCTTGGATCGTCCTCTCGTGCCTATCTTGGCGAAAATCGGGGGGTGGCGTCAAAAAAAGAAACAGGCTGGCTTTCCAAAGTGGAAAATCAGCCCGTTTTTTGGATCACAAGATCGGGATCAGGCGGAGACGGCCGGCGACGCGCCTTCCTCGAACACGGCCTCGGCGGCGGCCGCCGCTTCCTCCGCGGCCCGGCCGATGGCCTCGCCGCGCGCCTGCTTCTCCGCCTCTTCCGCCGAGCGGGCGACATTGACGGTGACGGTCAGCGACACTTCCGGGTGCAGCACCACCCGAACCGGGATCAGGCCCAGCGTCTTGATTGGCTGCTCCAGCACGACCTGCTGCCGGTTCACAGAGAGGCCGCCCTCGGTACAGACATCGGCGATATCGCGCGAGGAGACAGAGCCATAGAGGCTGCCCGATTCTCCGGCCTGGCGGATGACGATGACGGACAAGCCGCCTACCCGTTCCGCGATGCGCTCGGCTTCTTCTCGGCGCTTGATGTTCTGCGCTTCCAACTGGGCGCGCTGGACCTCGAACTGGGCCAGATTCGCCTTGTTGGCGCGCAGCGCCTTTTTCTGCGGCAACAGGAAGTTGCGGGCATAGCCCGGCTTCACCTTCACCACATCGCCCATCTGCCCGAGCTTATCGACGCGCTGGAGCAGAACCACTTCCACACTGGCCATGATGCGTATTCCCCTCAGGCCAGAATATAGGGCAGCAGGGCCAGGAAGCGGGCGCGCTTGATAGCGTTTGCCAACTCGCGCTGTTTCTTGGCAGAGACCGCCGTGATGCGCGATGGCACGATCTTACCGCGCTCGGACAGGAAGCGCGATAGCAGGCGCACGTCCTTATAATCGATCACCGGCGCGCTCGAGCCAGAGAACGGGCAGGATTTGCGGCGCCGGTAGAACGGGCGGCGCGCGCCGCCGGCGGAACGACGATCGGCGGGGCCAGTACCTTCATTGGTGTCGGACATGGTCTATTCCTCCCCACCCATGGCTTCATCAGGACGGAATTCGTCGCGGGCGCGGAATTCCTCCCGGTCGCCAAACTCGCGCCTGCCACCGCCACCACGCCCGGATTCAAACCGTCCGGCCTGCTTCGGCCCACGGAAGCCGCGTTCACGGTCGTCGGGTTTGCGCGACAGGATGGCCGATGGGGCCTCGTCGATCGCCTCAATTCGGATGGTCATGAAGCGCAGGATGTCCTCGTTGATACGCAACTGGCGCTCCATCTCGGTGACGGAAGCCGGCTTGGCGTCCAAGCCGAGCAGCATGTAATGGCCCTTCCGGTTCTTCTTTATTCGATAGGCCAGACTGCGCAGGCCCCAGTATTCGCGCTTCTTCACCGCGCCACCCTCCGCTTCCAGCTGCGCGGCAATGGAATCAGCAACCGATTCGACCTGTTGTTGCGTGACATCGTTGCGTGCGATCAGCACGCATTCATAAAAGGGCATGTACACTCCCTCCGGATTGTCTCGTCCGTGGGCCCAAGGAGATCCAGGGCACCTCCTTGCCCCATGGCAAGGCGGACATAGCCGGCGGTTGCCCACCGCCAGCAGGGGCGGCTGGGCTTGGAGCACGGATCGGCGTCGGATGCAATCGCCGCGAGGTTGTGGGAAGGCCAGAGTGGTCGCTATGATTTCGGTATTCCTGCCCAGGCAGCAATCCTCAGGAGGCCATTTATGTCCGCAAGCCTGTCGCATGACGCCGTCACGCAGTATCAGCGCGATGGCTATTTTTTCCCGATGGACTGCCTGACACCGGCGGAGGTTCGGCATTATCGCGGTTGTCTGGAAACGTTCGAGGCTGCGCAGGGCGATACGTTCGGGAGGCTGCCCGGCCTGGTACGGTCAAAATCGCATCTGCTGTTCACCTGGATGGATGCGCTGGTGCGCCACCCGACAGTGCTGGACGCGGTGGAAAGCCTGATCGGGCCGGATATCCTGCTCTATCACCTGACATCGTGGTTGAAGGAGCCACGGGATCCGGCCCGCGTGTCCTGGCATCAGGATGGCACCTATTTCGGACTGGACCCGGCCGAGCAGGTCACGGCCTGGATCGCGCTCACGGACTCTACGCCTGAGATGGGCTGTATCAAGGTTCTGCCGGGCAGCCATGTCATCGGCCAGCAACCGCACAAGGATGCAGTGGCACCGGATAATCTGCTCTCGCGCGGGCAAACCATCGAACGTAAAATGGATTACGACCGGTATGTGATGATGCCGCTGCGGGCTGGACAGGTGTCGCTACACCACACCCATCTCGTGCATTGCTCGGACCCGAACCGCGGCGCGGAACGCCGGATCGGCATCGGCGCTAGTTATATTCCTACGCATTGCCGGCTGGTGAACGATGTGCGCGTGAGCGCGACCCTGGTGCGCGGCACGGACCGGTTCGGGCATTTCGATCCCGACCCCAGGCCGGCGGAAGATTTTGATGCCAACGCGCGAACGGCGCATGCAGCGGCGGTGGAACGGTTTTTCGAATCCAACAAGCTACTAGCGGCACGCCGGCGCAGCGGGAATGTCGGCATCTGAGGCGGGGCGGGCGGGCGCGCCACGACACCCGCCCACACCCCCGCCCAATTTCTCATAGGCCCCCCACCGGCAAACCAGGAAACAGGATTACGCGGCCTTCTTGAGGTTCAAGAATCCCGGAATACCATCCAGCACGCTACTGAGGCGATTGTGATGGGCAATGGGGCCGACGCGCTGGCCGAGCAGCATATGTAGGATACGACCTGCCAAATGCTGTCACTGATGTGGGGTAGCGGTTTCCCCACGTTTTATTTCCATGAAAACCTGGATAAACGCACACACCGGCGCGGCAGCGATCTCCGTGGGGGCTGAATTACCACAAGCATGTGCTGCTAATGCTATCCGCCGGGGGTCGCGCAGTGAAGATGCGCCAGGACGACCAGCGTTACCGTGCCTTTCCCGACGATTATATCGCACCGGCCAGCAGCGTGGAAACGCCGGTGCTATTCATGACCCACAGGACCAACCACGTGTTCACTGACAGCAACATCCTCTGCCATCAGGCCTTGGAGCAAATGGTGGCAGGGCAACATCAATTGGTGATTTTCCTCAGCTATGGCTATCAGGATGTGTTCATGAGCAACCGGGTGCATGAAGATATTTTTCCCACGTTCCTGGCCTTCCTCACCGCGCATCGCGCGGCGCCCGCCTGATACGCCCGATCAGGATATGCCCACCCAATCACATCCTCTCACGCCCGAACCCGGCGAACGTGATCGGCAGCACCTGCGTAAACCAGATCGATATCTACCCCGCAGGTCACCCACTGAAAGCCTTGCGCGATCCGCGCCTGCGAATAGGGCGGGTCGAAGCCGTGCACCCCCGGCACCACCCCATGCCGCCGGCACGCCGCCACGATCGTATCGAACACCGCATGCAGGCGCGGGTCTTGCGGTCCCTCGGACGGTGTTAGGCCATAGGTGATCGCTAGGTCCGAAGGTCCAACATAAATCGCCGCCAATCCGGGCACGGACAGGATCTCGTCGATCCGTTCCACCGCCGCTTTCGTTTCGATCATGGCAATCGGCATGATTGTCTCATTCGCCTTCGCGTAATATTCTGCCCCGGCATATAAATAGCCGCGCACCGGCCCATAGCTGCGATACCCAAGCGGGTCGTACAGACAAGCGCCAACGAATTTCCGGCATTCCTCCGCATTGTTCACCATCGGGCAGATCACGCCATACGCGCCCGAGTCCAAAACCCGCATCACCAGCGCCGGATCGTTCCAGGTAACCCGCACCATGGGAATGGTGTTGGTGGTGCTCGCCGCCTGTAGCATAGCGAACATGGCGTCAAAATTGATCGGCGCGTGCTGCATGTCGATCAGCAAAGAATCATAGCCCTGACTGCACATCACCTCCGCCACATGGCTGCTGGCGATGCCGCATTGTCCGTTGATCGTCACGCCTCCGCGAGCCCAGATTTTACGAAGCGTATTTTCTCGCATGTTTCCCATCTTCTCTCTTCCCAGCTTGGCCCCCATGGCCGAGTGGCGGGCCTAAAGCCGACCATCCCCGCGTTCGATGCCTCCTCCTGTTAACTGGGTTGTTAAGCTAACAAAGCCCCTTCAGTGTTTGACTAGGCCTAACCCTATCATTGGGTAGGCCGTGACGACCGAACTTGATATCCAAATCTGACCGGAGGACAGTCACGCTACCAGCATCACATTAATCCGCGCTAGTCAGAAACAAGTGTGTCAGATACTGCAGCTCGGAGGTGCGTCGTGCCCCTCGGCCGGTCTGCCGGTTCATACTGTCTCAGCCTGAGGCGCGCCGGGTGTGAGGTATTTTGTGCGACACGAGACCAAGTCCAGTCTAAATATCGCTCTGAATCAATGATCTAAATAGGCTAAATGGCGTCCCCGGCGGGATTCGAACCCACGGCCCCAGGATTAGGAATCCTGTGCTCTATCCGGCTGAGCTACGGAGACATAGTGACGGCGTGCATGCGGCAGCCGGGCCATCGCCTTACGGGATCAGGACCGTGCTGCCCGTGGTCTTGCGGCTTTCCAGGGCGATATGCGCGGCAGCGGCATTCTTTAGGGCAAAGGTCTGGTTGACGTTGATTTTTACCACGCCGGACTTGACTACGTCGAACAGCTCGGCGGCGGTTGATACCAGATCCGATCGTTTAGCCGTGTAGGTCGCGAGCGAGGGGCGGGTGAGAAAAAGACTGCCCTTGGCGCCGAGGATGGAAATATCGATCGGCGGGATCGGGCCCGACGCCGCACCGTAGCAGCACATCAGGCCACGCGGAGCGAGGCAGTCCAAGCTGGTGTTGAACGTGTCCTTGCCGATGCTGTCATAGACCACCGGCACCATGGCGCCTCTAGTGATGCGCTTTACCTCCGCCACCAGATCGCCATAGCCGACGACGACATGCGCCGCGCCATGCGCCTTCGCCAGGGCGGCCTTTTCCGCGGTAGAGACGACGCCGATGACGGTGGCGCCGATATGCTTCGCCCATTGACACAGGATCAGCCCGACGCCGCCGGCCGCGGCATGCACCACGATCGGATCGCCCGGATTGACGTGATAAGTACGACGCAACAGGTATTGCGCCGTCATGCCTTGCAGCATCATCGCCGCAGCCGTGGTGAAATCCACGCCCTCCGGGATCTTTACCAGCTTGTCTGCGCCCAGCACGCGTTCAGTGGCATAGGCACCCAACGCGCCGGCATAGGCGACGCGATCGCCCACCGCGACATCCGTCACGCCGGAGCCGACGGAGAGCACGGTGCCCGCACCCTCCATGCCGACCGTCATCGGCAAGGATGGCGCCTTGTAAAGGCCGGTGCGGAAATAAACGTCGATATAATTCAGCCCGACAGCGGCATGCCGGACCAGCGCTTCGCCCGGACCTGGCTCCGGCGTCGGAACATCCTCCCACAGCATGGAGTCGGGCCCGCCGGGGGTGTGGACGCGAATGGCTTTGGTCATGGTCGTGTTGCTCCGTGCAGCGGAATGGCGGGTTACAGGCCAGCCTGATGGGATTCAAGATCGAGCAGATAGCGCTTTGTGACCAGCCCGTCGCCCCCGGAATAGCCGCCCAGCCCAGTGCTGGCTACTACCCGGTGGCAGGGGATGATTATCGGGATCGGATTCTTTCCATTGGCCTGCCCAACGCTGCGCGCGGAGCCGCCGGCGCGGGCGGCAATTTCAGCATAGGTGCGGGTGGCACCGAAGGGAATCAAGCTCAACTCGCGCCAGACGTGGCGGCGATAGGGAGTGCCGGGCGGGGCGAGCGGAAGATCGAAATCCTGGCGGGTGCCATCGAGATACTCATGCAGTTGATCGCGCGCACACAGCAGCACTTGTGTGTGCGACTGCACCTGAACCCAGCCCCAATCCAGGGAGACAATCGCCCCATTCTCCTCGGATATGGTCAGATCGCCCAGCGGCGTGTGCAACGACAATTGCGGCAAGTAGGCTCCCTTCGAACGCTTCCGCGTTGCGGGGTGAATGGCACTCTTCCGCGTGCGCGGAGTCAAGCAGGGGAGGTATTACCTTAGCGATACACCGCCCCATAGCTGAACACCATCCGACCCTCCGGGGTCTGTCCCGTCCGGTATTGCGATAGGTTAGTCGACGTTGGCTGCCTTGAGCCGTTAGGCTTCGAGTGTCAGCTCCACGATGGCGAGCGACGCCATGAAGGGACATACCATACCCGCACGGGCTGACGCCAAGGCCCTTACGCTCCATCTCCGGGAAGCTATCGAGAAGGCAACAACAATGCACCAACATGCTACTCGGACCACCTAATGGGGGCAGATCAATCTCAAATGGGTCTACTGCGTGAAGCCGAGCAGCCGCGGCAGGAAGAGTACGAGGTCGGGCATGAAAGCGATCAACAACAGGGTGGCGACGATCGATGCCAGGAACGGCAGCAACGACTTTAAGAGCTGATCCATGGACAGCCCGCTGATCGCCATGCCGACGAACAGGCACAATCCCACGGGCGGCGTGATATGTCCGACCGCCGAAGCGATGACGCAGACCATGCCGAAATGAATCGGATGGACGCCGACGGCGGTCGCCACGGGCAACAACACCGGCACCGTGACAAGGATGATCTCCGACGGCGTCAGGAAAGTGCCCAAGATCAGGTAGAGGCAGATGATCATGATGATGAACACCCACCACGCTGGCGTCATCGCGGCGATTGCACTTGCCACTAAAAAAGGAAATTTCGAATAGCTGAGTACCCAACCGAAAGCGCCGACGAAGCCGATGATCAGTCCGATCACCCCGGACAGGCGCGCACTGTCGGCGAAGATCTTCGGTAATTCCCGAAGCGCCGGTTCGCGGTAGAAGATCGGCGGGACCACGAGCGCATAGACGACGGCGACCGCGGCGGCCTCGGTCGGCGTGAACAGGCCAAAAATAATTCCACCCATGATGATGATCGGGATCATGAGCGCCGGCAGGGCGTTGGTCAGGGCGTGCATGAACTGTGGCAACGTCGGCGGCACCTCCTTTGGGTAATTGCGTTTACGGGCGATGATAAAGACCGGAACGGCCATGCCCAGGCCTACGAGCAGGCCAGGGATGACCCCCGCAGCGAACATCGCCGCCACCGACTCGTCGGCCATCCAGGCGTAGATGACGGCGATGATCGACGGCGGAATGATGGGTGCCACGACGGCGGTCGAGACGGTAAGCGCGGTGGCGAAGTCCTTGTCGTAGCCCTTGCGCACCATTTGCGGGATCAGGAACGTGCCGAGTGCCGAGACGTCGGCTACAGCCGATCCCGAAATGCCGCCGAAGAACATGCTATCGAGCACGTTGACGTAGGCGAGGCCGCCGCGAAAGCGGCCGACGAGAGCCGCAGCGAGATCAATGAGGACGCGTGCGACACCGCCGCGCGCTGCGATGTTGCCGGCCAGAATGAAAAGAGGCGCCGACAGCAGCAGATAGGAATCAGACAGCAGCCCGACGAAGCGCGTCGGGATGATGATCGGGTTGAGTGCAGGGTAGAGAAACGCCGTCGCCAGCGCGCCGACTCCCATGGCGATGCTGATGGGCATACCGAGCACGATCATCACAATGAAGACGAACATTAGGGTTTCCGCCATAATCCCCTCGCCGTGCAATAGATATTGCGAAGCATCGGCAAGATCATCAGGACCGAACCGACCGGCACGGCCGCGAAGACATAGTCGAGGGTGAGGCCCAGGCCGGCACTGGTCTGAAATCCGGCGTTCGGCACCAGGGTGAAGCTGAGCCAAATAAGGTAGCCGAACAGCACGATGCCGAGGGTGTTCGTCAGGATCGAGATCGCCGCGCGCCTGCGGAGGCCGGTGAGGTTCACGAAATAGTCCAGCGCCGTGTGCTCGTGGCGCCACATAGCCGCCGCCGCGCCAAACATTATCAGCCAGACGAAGAGGTAGCGCGGGATCTCCTCGAGTCCGTCAATGCCTACAAGGCCGAAATAGCGCAGAACCACTTGGGCGAAGACCGCCAAGGTCATAACCGCAAGGATCGCTCCACCGATGTAAGCGAGGCCATCGTAGAGCTCCGCGCCCGCCGAGGGCGCGGCGTCGTCACCCTCGGGCTCGTTGCCGACGGGAGCGGTCACGATACAAGCTGCACAAGCCGCACTGCGCTATTTAATGCTCAGGATGTAGTCGACCATCTTCTTCGCGTCCTTGCCGGCCGGCGTAGCGTAGAATTCGTCGTAGACACCTTCCGTCGCCTTGAGGAACGGCGCCGCGTCGGGCTTGGTGATGGTGACGCCCTTGGCTATCACGAGGCCTTGGATTTCCTTGTCCTCGTTGCGGATGAACTGGCGATTGAAATCACGAGCATAGATCCAGGCATCAATGACGGCCTTCTGGCCGGCGGGGTCGAGCTTGGCCCACGACGCCTTCGACATGATGAGCGCCACGGCCTGGTGGGTATGGCGTACATCAGCGACGTACTTCACGATGTCGTAGAATTTCATGTGGTAGAAGGTATTAACGCCGCCTTCGGCAAAGTCGATAACCTTTGTCTGCATGGCCGTGGCCACTTCAGGGAAGGCGATCGGCGTCGAGATCATGCCCAGCGCCTTGAACGTGGCAACCAGGATCTTGTCCTCCTGAACGCGCACCTTTTTGCCCTTGATGTCGGCCAAACCATTGATGACGGCATGACCATAGATTCCGCGATATCCGGCGGCGAAAAATCCAATCAGCTTGAGGCCCTTCTTGTCGAGCACTCCTTCGTAGTACTTGTTCAGGGTATCGGTACCGTCCAGTGCCTTGAAGACGTGGTCGTAGTCGCGAAAGATGTAGGGGAGCTGAAACACCGACATTTCAGGGATCGCCGTCGACAGCGGCGCGGTCGTGATCGGCGCGATATCGACGGCGCCGAGCTGGACCTGTTGAGCAACCTCGCGTTCGCCGCCGAGTGCGCCTGAATGATGATGGATGACCTTGATCTTACCGCCGGACAGCTCTGCAAGCTTGTCGATGAACTGCTGCGAGGCGACGGACGTTCCGTGCTTGGGCGTATTGACGTTGCCCATGCTGAGTTCCTTGCCCTGGGCATGGGCTGTGCGGTCCGACCCAAACGCCGCGGCAAGTAGCACGAGGCCAGCGGGCAATAGATGACGCAACTTTGAGGTTACCATGGCTTATCCTCCTGGGAGACCGTCCAACCCACATTCCCCGGATAACCTCGCGGAACATCGCAAATACTATCATTCGGCCGGGTTGCAGGCAATGCATGTCTGAGCAGGTCCATTGGCGCTTACCCATAGGTTCCCGCAGGTTTATGCTACACTTCGAAAGGCCGAGATTGCTCGCCATGAGGGCGAGGCGCCCGATTCGGCCGATTATACGGGACCAAACCGATGAACATTCATCTCGCACAAATGTCGCTATGGCATCGTGGCGGCCCGCTTATCCCAAGCAATTGAGTCTCGCCATGCCCGCCACGCATCACGCGCATGGGCGCATGCCCTGGATGATGGTCGTCGCCGCCACTTTGATCATCGCCATCACGATGGGCGGTCGGCAAGTCACGGGACTGTTTGTGGCGCCACTCGATGCATCCACGGGCCTGGGCATTGTCGCCGTCAGCTTCGCGATCGCCGTCGGCCAGTTCATGTGGGGCCTAGCACAGCCGATCTTTGGCGCGCTGGCAGATCGCTACGGGCCGGGAACGGTGATCGCCACGGGCGGGGTCATGATCGCCGCCGGCATGGCGCTGACGCCGCTCGCGTCATCCGAATGGGTGCTGATCTTGTCACTCGGGGTCCTCAGCGCCGCCGGCGCCGGCGCGGGCAGCCTGACAATCCTGATCGGGGCGGTCTCGCGCGCCATCCCGGTTGAGCGCCGGACCCTGGCTGTCAGCTTGATTTCATCGGGCGGATCGCTGGGCCAGATCGTCTTCGCGCCGCTGACGCAGTTGCTGATCACTGCATTTGGCTGGGTCAGCGCCATGCTGGTCCTGGCCGCGACGGCGCTGGCCACCCTGCCGCTCGCCTGGCCGCTGCGCCGGCGAGAGCCCGCGCCGTCCGCCACCGCCCAGCTCGCCGCCGAGGACATTGGCTTCCGCGCGCAGCTGCGCACCGCCTTTGGCGATGCCAGCTATTGGTGGCTGTTGCTGGGCTTTTCCACCTGCGGCTTTCATGTTGCGTTCCTGGTCACGCATATGCCGGGCGAGGTGCAACTCTGCGGCCTGTCCGCGTCGGTGGCCGCCACTTCCATCGGCCTAATCGGGATCGCTAATCTGATTGGCACGCTGGGCTGTGGCTGGCTCAGCACGCGCTACCCGCTAAAATCCATTCTATTCTGGATCTATCTCAGCCGCGCGGTGATCCTGGCCCTCTACCTGATGGCACCGAAGACGGAGCTGACCTTCTATGTCTTTTCCATCGCCCTCGGCCTGACCTGGCTAGCGAATGTGCCGGCAACGGCCGGGCTGGTCGGCAAGCTGTTTGGTACCCGCTACCTGTCCACCTTGTTTGGCATCGCGATGCTGTCGCATCAGGTCGGCGCCTTCTTTGGCGCCTGGCTCGGTGGCTACGCCGTGGCGCGTTATGGCGATTATTCCTGGATGTTCATCGCCGATGGCTTGCTGGCGTTGATGGCCGCCATAGCCACCGTGCCCGTACGCGAGGCCCGCGTGATCCGGGCTGTGGCCTGATCGCGCGAACGCGCATTGTGGCTATCGGAAGCGACTTCCCGCGTCGTCAGATCTTCCCCTATTGCTTCAGCATACCGGCGTCATGATCACACAAGAAGGCGGTCGGCCATGGGCCGCCGCTACACCGGGACAGTGGTCGTATGGTTCCATCACGCAAACTCTAAGTAAACGCGCAAAGATAATTTTTAGGTCCACGCGGATCAGTGCTGATGGGCGACCGGGAAATACATGTTCGCTATCTCGGCACCTAGCAGCAGCCCACCCTTCTTAGATCCCTTCTATTTTCTCAACTCTCTGTAATGCGCGGGCCCGAGCATCTTGCGGACCTTGCGCTTATCAATCAGGCCATCATCTCACTGCCCGACGCCGGGGGTGGCTCGCCTGGGATTGAGCTGGTTAGCGATTTGACTGCTATGCTCCACAGCGCAGGCTTGGGCATTCCAGATAAGGAACAATCGTGCCACCCAAGCCAGGTTCTCAGCTTGTTCTCTAGTTCGGTAAAGGAGGAACAGGGAGTGCGGCTCTCTGTTGGGGTTTGGGGGCAAAACCCCCATTCTTTCTTCCGACCGGTGCCGACCGAGCGTCAGCGACGCATGCTTAAGAACCTCCGATCTCCAGGCGGCCTGGTTCGCCTACCGGGCGGCGAAGGGTGACGCGACTTTCATGGAAGGCTGCGACGGTCGGACGGTGGGCGATGGAGACGATGGTGCAGCCGGGCAGACGTTCGCGCAGGATGCGATAGAAATCGACCTCGGCTTCCGTGTCCAGGCTGGCGGTGGCTTCATCCAGGAACAGCCAATCAGGTTTCACCAACAAGACCCGGGCTAGCGCGATGCGTTGCTGTTCGCCGCCAGACAGGCGCTGCGCCCAGTTTTCGTCGACGTCGAGCTGGGGGATCAGATGCGCCAACCCCGCGTCGGTCAGCGCGGCGGCGATCACCGTGACATCATGCTGGTCCGGCGTATCAGGATAAGTAACCACATACCTCAGCGCACCCAGCGGCATGTAGGTGCGCTGCGGTAGGAACAGCAATCTGCCCCGTGGTAACGCGATGCGCCCATGGCCAAACGGCCAGATACCAGCAAGAGCCCGAAACAAGGTGGATTTACCGCTGCCAGACCGGCCGCTCAGCAGTGTGGAACGCCCAGCGGGCAGGGTAAGATTGGCGCTCTCGGTCAGCTTGGTGCCATCCGGCAGTTCAAGGGTCACCGAGTACAGATGCAGCGCACCGTCATCGGATGTCTCGCGTAAAATGGTTTGGCCCGCGGCAGCGCGCGCAACCATGATGGCGCGCTGGAAACCGGACAGCCGCTCCACCTCTGCCCGCCACAAGGCAAGCCGTTGATAGGAATCGACGAACCAGGACAGCGCATGATGCACCCGCCCAAACGCACCCGCCGTCTGCGACAGCCCGCCCAGCGGGATCTGGCCGGAAAAATAACGCGGCGCGGCTACCACATAGGGAAACACAATCACCGAGTTATCGTAGCCAAACACCATCAAGTTGAGAAATTTCGTGCGCCTCATGATTTCCCACCAATTGCCGACGATGTTCTGAAAGCGGCCTTGAAGAAATCCTTTTTCCTCGCGTTCCCCGCCATACAACGCAATGCCCTCGACATTTTCGCGCAGGCGCACCAGCGCATAGCGGAAATCAGCCTCCACCCGTTCCTGGCGAAACCGCAATCCGATCAGCGGCCGGCCGATCCGATGCGCGATCCAGGTACCGATCACCGCGTAGACAAGGGCGATCCACACCATATAGCCGGGTACTGTCACACCGAAGACCGTCAGCACGCCGGACAGCCCCCACAGGATAGTGACGAAACTGGCCAGAGACACCACCTGGCGCAGAAGACCAAGAGAAAGGTCCAGCGTGTTGCGAGTAAAATCCTTCAAATCCTGCGCGATACGCTGATCGGGATTGTCTGTTCCCAGCGCAGCGTGATCGGTGGTCAGGCTGATACGGTAATAAGCACGATCCGCCAGCCATTCATTCAGGTATTTATCGGTCAGCCAGCGCCGCCAGAGCATTTCCAGCCAGGACTGGAAATAATTTTCATACACCGCAATGAAAATATACAGCGCGATCACCCAGATGAATCCTGGCATCAGACCAGATTCGGTGCGTCGATAAGTTAATAATAAATCGGTAAACGCCGCGAAATCTTTCAACTGCAATGCATTGAAAAATTCACGGTTCCAGTAACTCAGCACAACACTCATGCCCACGGCCGCGAGATTCAGCGCAATCACCGCCAGCAACAAAGTCCAGGCGATGGCCTTCTCCTCCGATCGGTAATAGGGCGCGGCAAGCCGCCAGGCATCCCGCAGAAACGATCCAAAGCCGCGCATGGCAATCCATTCCTTCAAAACCGCATCCAGCGCGGCGAGCTAAGCTTTTACCCGCCGGCGGGACGCGGCGAAACCGGCCATTGCGTGCCTAGCGCGCACATCAGAAATGGCGCGGCACCGCCCAGCATGGCGCATGCCTCCACCACGATTGCCACCTGCGTCCATAAATAGCCCGCGCGCGCCACACAATGCGCCTGCAATCACGTCGGACGGGCCGTCGTCAGTCTTATATCTGACCACCTCGCCCCCACGCACAGTAGTAACGCATACAAGAATTCCGCCGTGACAGGAAAACACAGAGTTTTCCGCGCAGGCACCTCCGTGAAGTCCGCCGGAGCCACAAGCGTTGCGCCACGCGCGACCAAATGATAAAAATTTACCGGCTCCGGCATGGGCAACACATAGCCATCGCAGGCATCGGGGGTGGAAAAATCCTGGCGATCACTTCGCGTGTCTGCCCGCTAGGCTGCCTACCAGCGCCTCCGCAACTCTGATGCCGTCCACTGCCGCCGACAGGATGCCCCCCGCATAGCCCGCGCCCTCACCGGCCGGAAATAACCCCAACGTATTGAGGCTTTGAAGATCCGTACCGCGCCTTATGCGAATGGGGGAGGATGTGCGGGTTTCCACGCCCGTCAGCACCGCATCCGCCATGGCAAAGCCCGGGATCTGCCGCGCAAAGGCAGGCAAGGCCTCCCGGATCGCGGCGATCGCGTATTCGGGTAAGCACTCGGATAGGTCGGTGGGATGCACACCAGGACGGTAGGATGGCAGGACCGCCCCCAGCGCGCTGGACACCCGGCCCGTCAGAAAATCCCCCACACGCTGCCCCGGAGCGGCGTAGGTCCCGCCACCTGCCACAAAAGCGCGCTCTTCCCAATGACGCTGAAAATCGATCCCGGCCAACACATGCCCGGGATAATCGGCGGGTGTGATCCCGACAACGATTGCGGCGTTGGCATTGCGCTCATTGCGCGAATACTGGCTCATGCCGTTGGTGACCACCCGGCCAAGCTCGGACGCTGCCGCCACCACGGTACCGCCGGGGCACATGCAGAAACTATAAACGCCGCGGCCATTGCTCGCGTGATGCACCAGCTTGTAATCGGCTGCCCCTAGAATTTTATTCCCTGCCTGCGCACCATAGCGAGCGCGATCGATCAGCGATTGAGGATGCTCGATGCGAAAGCCGATGGAGAAAGGCTTAGCCTCGATAAAGACGCCCCGGTCATAAAGGGTCTGGAACGTGTCACGCGCGCTGTGCCCGATCGCCAACACGACATGGTCGGCCGCGAGGCGTTCGCCATTTTCCAGTACGAGGCCCTGCATACGGCGCTGGCCAGACCCCGCCGCGGCGATATCGAAATCCACCACCTTGCTCTGAAACCGATATTCACCGCCCAGCGCCTCGATGGTCGCGCGCATCGCCCCCACCATCGTCACCAGGCGGAACGTACCGATATGCGGGCGGTTGACATAAAGGATGCTTGCCGGCGCGCCGGCCTTGACGAATTCCGTCAATACCTTGCGCGCGCGGTACTCCGGGTCACGGATCTGGCTGTAGAGCTTGCCATCAGAAAATGTCCCTGCGCCACCTTCGCCGAACTGCACATTCGATTCCGGGTCCAGAACCGATTTGCGCCAAAGGTCCCAGGTATCCTTGGTACGCGCGCGTACCGCCTTGCCACGCTCTAGAATAATCGGGCGCAGACCCATCTGCGCCAGGATCAGCGCAGCAAACAACCCACAAGGCCCGGTGCCGATCACCACCGGGCGATGACGCGGCGGCACCGCCGGACTGGGAACAAAATGATAGCTGGTGTCGGGGCTGGAGTTGATGGCGCTGTCACCGTGCAGGCGCGCCAGCAGCGCCGCCTCATCGCGCAATCGCACATCCAGCGTATAGACTAACGTGATGGCGGATTTCCGGCGCGCATCCACGGCGCGGCGAAATATCGTCACATCCATCAGATCATCGTCTAAAATCCCCAGCCGCGACAACAAGACCACGCGTAAATCGGACGGCGCATGATCCAGTGGTAGCTTAAGATCGGTTAATCGCAGCATGCCGGTTGGACGCTTCCTGGGGCGTGGTGTATAAGAAGGAAAGTCAGGGCTGTGCCCCTGAATCCCCATCAGGGAACAGCGCGCTCTGGACCCCCGTCATTTGGTTTTTATGGGAAAGGGTCGCCGCCCCTGAGCGGGGTTCGGGGCAGTGCCCCGACCTTACTCCGCCGCCTTTGCCTGCCGCGCCGCCAGCCGATCGATTTCCGCCTGCACCGCCGCTCCGGCCTGACCGGTAAACTCATCGTGGTGGTTCTTGGCGTAATCGTAACTACCGGTGCGAAGTTCGCGCGAGTGTTGGAAATGCGGGTGCACGAAGCGGGCCATCAATTCGTAATGCTTCTTCGTCTGCTCCCAATCCGCCCAGTTCTGCGCCAGTTCCAAGATGGCGCCGAAGCCGCCGGAGCCTTTTTGCAAGGTCTCAATATAGGCGATCGCGTCATCAGGCGTGCCGATGCAGGCCGCACCCGATTCCACTAGGAACGCTGCCGGATCGGCGACATCGGGCGGCATGATCGGAAAAGTGGCAACATCGTTGAAATAGTCGCGGAACTGACGCAGGCCGAAGCGCACATTCTCCAGCGCCTTTTCCCGCGTCTCCGCTATATGGATCAGCGTCACTAGGCGCCAGTTCTTACGATCGGGCGTGTGCCCCGCCTTGCGGCATTCTTCTTCATACAAGGCCCAGTTGGCAGCGTGCTTCACCATCGCATCCGGGCTAGTGCCGCCAATGGAAAGCATGCCGATGCCATGCCGTCCCGCCGCCAGCGCGCCGGTGGGCGAACGCGACGCCGCCACAGCCATTTCCATCACCGGCTGCGTGTAGCAAGGCACTTGCAGTTGCGCGTCACTCAGGTCGTACCAATCGGTCTTTTCGTTCACCACCTCGCCGCGCAGCAGCTTTACGATGACATCCAGCGACTGATGCATCCGAGTGCGCTGATCGGCCGCCCTGATGCCGATCTTTTTCGCGTCATGTACAAGCGCGCCAGGGCCGACGCCAAACATCACGCGCCCCCGCGTCTGATGATCGAGCTGCACCATCCGATCCGCGAGGATGAAGGGATTGTGATAGGGCAAGGAGACCACACCGGTACCCAGGCGGATATGGCGCGTGCGTTCCGCCGCGGCGGCGATGAACACTTCTGGCGAGGCAATGATCTCGAACCCACCCGAATGATGCTCGCCCACCCAGCCCTCAGAATAGTTCAGCCGGTCCAGATGCACCAGCAACTCGAAATCGCGTTCTAGCGCGAGAGTCGGGTTCTCCCGAAGCGAATGGAACGGGGCGAGAAAGACGCCGCTGCGCAAATAGCCGGTCATAGGGGGTCTCCTGGAAATTACTGGGCACTAGCATAGGCAAAAATGGTCCGGTGAGTCACCACACCGAACTTAGGGATCTATCCTATACTGTCCCCGACCCACCCAGAATAACCGTGCTCTGCGCCGAAAGCACGCCGCCATTGCCATGTACGATGGCGGTATCGTGCTTGCCCACCTGCCGTTCGCCACATTCGCAGCGAATTTGCCGCACCGCCTCGATGAGGAGGAAAAGCCCGTACATACCGGGATGGCAATAAGACAGCCCGCCGCCATTGGTGTTCACAGGAAAAACCCCGCCCGGCGCGATCCGCCCACTCGACACAAACGCCCCGCCCTCGCCCTTTTTACAGAAGCCAAGATCCTCCAGGAACAGAATCGTATTGATGGTGAAGGCATCGTAGAGCTGCGCCATGTCGATCTCGGCCGGTTTCAGCCCGGCCGCTGCATAGGCGCGCGCTCCAGAGACCATGGCACCGGTATGCGTCAGGTCCGGCATGTTGGAAATCGTCGCGTGCGTGATCGCGGTGCCGCAGCCCAGCACATAGACAGGCGGCTTCTTCAAACTCTTCGCGCGCGCGGCGGAGACCATCACAATCGCCCCACCGCCATCGGTCACGAGGCAGCAATCGCGCACGGTCAGTGGATAGGAAACCATCTTCGCGCCCAGCACGCCGGCGATATCCAGCGGGCGGCGGTCGAAGGCCAGCGGATTCATTTGGGCCCATCCCCGTGCGGCAACCGCCACCTCTGCCAAATTCTCTCTCGTTGTACCGAATTCATGCATGTGGCGGTTGGCTGCCATCGCATAGGCCGTCGCCGGCATAAACGGTTTGAACGGGGTTTCGTACGGATTAAATTCTCGCGGCGACGCATTCTTCCGCCCGGCGCTGCGCTGCGTGCTGCCATAGGCAATCACCGCGACATGGCACAAGCCGGCCGCGATCGCAGCCTGCGCATGCGCCACATGCACCTCGAACGACGACCCGCCGACGATGGTAGAATCGACATAGGCATCGGGCTTACGCAGATATTCCGCTATCGACATCGCGGAGGTCCGCGCCTGCGTCGTCGCACAGAAAATCCCGTCCACATCCGCTAGTGCAAGTCCCGCATCGGCCAGCGCGCGCACGATGCCCTGCGCCATAAGATCGAGCACCGACATGTCTGCCGCCACCGTACCGATATCGGATTCGGCGGCGCCGACGATGGCGGCGCTGGCGCGTTGCAGGCTGCTCATCACGCGCTCTTCCCGCTGGTATCGATGGGCATAAAGACCGGGATCGTTGGTTCGTCGCCACCTTGCTCATGGGTGTAGAACACCACCCGCATGCCGATCATCACCGCCATCGGATTGATGTTCTCGACTCGGCTCATCAGCCGGAACCCCTCGTCGCAGTCGATCAGCGCGACATTGTAGGGATCGCCCTGCTGAGGATGCACGACCGTGGTGGCATGCACCGTGCCCAGGCCCTTGCTGATGCGCCATTCGAGGTTTTCGCTGCCCGTATCAGGGCAGACGACGCGCGGATAGAAGACCGGTTTTCCCGATGCCAAGCTGAACTGATACGCGAGTTTTCCCTCGCGCAGATAGGTGTTGTAGGTGCCCAGGGGCGATTGTTTGGCGTTTTCCATGATCCCACCGGTTGGTCTGCCGTTCGCCGCGATCTTGCTTGGATCGCCGCCTGGGAACAAGCTGGCTCCATGACCCGCTCCGCCGAACTTAACCGCGCCGCTGCCGACCTGATTTTTTCCCACTGGCAGGCCGGCACACGGATGTCCGCCTTGCCAGAACCGTTGCGCCCGGCCACACGTGCCGAGGGCTATGCTATCCAGGCGCATCTCGAAGCCCGCAGCGCCCAACCGCTCTATGGCTGGAAAATCGCTGCCACTAGTCTGGCCGGGCAAGCCCATATCGGCGTCAAAAGCCCGCTAGCCGGCCGACTGCTAGCCGAGCATGTCTACGAAAATGGCGCTACTTTGCCATGGGCGCATAATTTCATGAGCGTGGCGGAGGCCGAGTTCGCCTTCCGTATGGCCCACGATCTGCCCCCTCGCGCCACGCCTTATACGGTCGCTGATGTGCTGGACGCGGTGGCCGGCCTGCACCCGGCGATCGAGGTGCCGGATTCCCGTTTCACCGACTTCGCCGCCGTCGGCGCCGCGCAGCTCATCGCGGACAATGCCTGCGCCCATGATTTCGTCCTCGGCCCCCCCACCACGGCGAACTGGCGCGCACTGGACCTGGTGGAACATCGCGCCACCGCCCGCATCACCGGCGGCCCGGTGCATGAAGGCACGGGGGGCAACGTCCTCGGGGACCCGCGCCTGGCGCTGGCTTGGCTGGTCAATGAATTGTCCCAACACGGCGTGACATTGCGCTCCGGTCAGGTGGTCACGACGGGCACTTGCGCCCTCCCGCTACCTATCGCACCCGGGGCAGAAATGGTCGTGGATTTTGGTATGCTGGGCCAAGTGTCCGCGCGCTTCGGGACAATCTAGGATTGGGTATCCGATTCGGCATCTGGGCGTTGGTGCATGGCAGCCGCGCGGCCCTGCAGGACCTGGACGAACCCTATGACGCTTCCTGGGAACGCAACCGCGATCTGGTGCTGGAAGCTGAACGCCTTGGATTCGACAGCACGCTGATCGCGCAGCACACCATCAATCCGCATGATCCATCCCTCGATCAACTGGAAGCCTGGACAGCCGCCGCCGCCATCGCCGCCCTGACCAGCCGCATCGAGATCATCACCGCCATCAAGCCGCTGCTCTATCATCCCGTCGTGCTGGCGAAACTGGCGTTGGGGATCGAGGCGATCAGCGCCGGGCGCTTTTCCATCAATCTGGTCAATGCGTGGAACCGGCCGGAGCTGGAACAGGCCGGCATTGCCTTTCCCGAACATGACGATCGCTATGACTATGGCGGCGAATGGCTGGAAGTGGTCGAAGCACTGATGCGTGGCGATTATTTGTCTTTTCACGGCCAGCATATGCGCATTCCCGGCTACCAGCTGCATCCCAAAAGTAAATATCGGGCGCGGCCACGCATCTATGTGGGAGGCGAGTCTGAACCGGCCCGCGCGCTGGTCGTCTTGCGCGGCGATGTCTGGTTCATCAATGGCCAACCAATAGAAGATGTTGCGGCGTTGATCGCCGATGTCGCGCGCCGGCCACGCGCGGATGCACCCCTAGCCTTCGGGTTATCCGCCTTCGTGATCGCCCGACCCACGGCCGCGGCGGCGGCAGAAAACCTTACGCATCTATTCGCACTTTCCGCCAAGGATGCCGCCATCCGTGCCCAGAAAGCCGCGAACACGGACCCCAACTCCGTCATGGCGCAGGTGCTGGCGCGCACCCCGCGCGTGGGCAGCAATGGCGGCACCGGCGCCGGGCTGGTAGGCGATTACGACACGGTCGCTGCCCGCATCGTCGCCTTCCATCGGGCCGGGATCGAAACTTTTATGCTGCAATTCCAGCCCTTCGAGGCGGAGATGCGCCGCTTCGCGCAGGAAATAATGCCTCGAGTGTGTGCATTGCTGGGCTGAGACCCACCCTGCTTCACGGCCAACGAAAAAGCTCTATCCTGGACAGTGAAGCAGAGGACACATCGGATGAAAGTCTATGAGGCAATCGCCCAGGCCCTGGTGGCTGAGGGTACGACGGAGATGTTTGGTCTGATGGGCGATGGCAACATGTCGCTCTGGGGCGCGCTGGGGCGCGATCCGCGCGTCACCCTGACCTCCGCGCGGCACGAGGCCGCGTCGCTCGCCATGGCGGACGGCTATTCGCGCACCACCGGCAAGGTGGGTGTCGCGATGGTCACCTGCGGCCCCGGCCTGACGCAGGTCGGCACCTCGCTGGTTGTCGCCGCACGCAACCGCTCCCCGGTCGTGCTAATCATTGGCGAAGCGCCTGCCACGCATCGTTTTCACGTGCAGATGCTAGATCAACGCCGTTGGGTGGAAGCCAACGAATCGATTTTCCAGACCGTCACCAGCATTGACAACATGGCGGAGGAAATCGCCGAGGCCTTCTATGCCGCGCGCGTGCAGCGCCGCCCCGTGGTGCTGAACCTGCCGATGGATTTGCAGGAGAAATCGTTTGATTGGGATTTCGAATATCGCCCATCCCTTGAATATTTACCGCCGAAACTCGACGAACCGAATCCTGCAGGGCTTGCCCTCGTGGCCGATGCCCTAGCCACGGCCGAACGCCCGGTGATCATCGCCGGCAAGGGCGCGCGTCTGTCCGGCGCCAAATCCGCCATCCTGGAACTCGCCGAACGCACCGGCGCGCTGCTCGCGACATCGCTACAAGGCAAGGGTCTGTTTGCCGGCGAGGAATTCGATGTCGGCATTTCCGGCGCCTTCGCCGCGCATGCCACGGAAGCCTTGCTGGGCGAGGCCGATTTCGTGCTCGGCGTTGGCGCCGAGGTGGGCTTCTATACGTCCGAAGGCGGACTGATGTTTCCCTCTGCGCAGATCGCCCGCATCGATATCAAGCCGGCGCCAGAAACGATCGGTGTCCTACCCGGCCTGCATGTGCAAGGGGATGCATTAAAATCCGTCGCGGCGCTGAATGCGATCCTCACGCAGCGGAACCTCCGGAAAGCCGGTTTCCGCACCGCCGAAACTCTCGCGCTGCTTGCCGCACCACCGCATCAATATGATCGTCCCAATGACGGTCTCGATCCGCGTCGTCTGGCCACCGCTCTGGGTAAAGCCGTCCCCCCAGGCGCCCTGGTTACCTGCGGCGTCGGGCATTTCTTCTCGTTTCCAGCGATGTACACCGCTTTGCCTGCCGGCGCCGAAATTCAATTCTCCTATCAATTCGGTGCCGTGGGCCAGACCCTGCCGGTGGCCATCGGTATCGCGGTGGGCAATCCCGGGCGCCCTCATATCCTGATCGAAGGCGATGGCAGCCTGATGATGAATATGCAGGAGTTGGATACGATTAACCGCTACAAACTGCCGATCGTGCTGCTTATCTGGAATGATGGCGGCTTTGGTGCGGAAGTGCATAAGTTAAAGGCAAAAGGATTCGAACCGTCTCTGGCGCAATGGGGATCGCCGGATTTTGTGGCGATCGCAAAGGGCTTTGGTGGCGATGGCATCCGCCTGCAACGCGAAGACGATTTGCCTGCCGCCGTTGCCGCCGGATTAAAGGTAGGCGGCTTGTTCGTCATCGATGCGCGTGTCTCGCCGTCCACCATGAGCGACCCCTATTCAAAAGTTCATTTTGGCATTCCCAACCGCGCCCCCTTGCTGCGCAGCCAGGCTTAATCCCATGCATTTTGAAGGCGAATTCCGTGTCCCCGGCCGCCCGCGGGATGTCATCCATCGCTTTGCGGATGTGGAACGTATGGCCAGCTGCATGCCGGGGGCCGTGCTGGATAAGCAAGACGACGACGGCGCCTGGCACGGCGGCCTGTTGGTCACGTTCGGGCCCAAGAAGATAAAATTCAAGGGAAAGGTCCTAGTCTTCACTGATCTTGATGCCTACACTGGCACTGTCAATGGCCGCGGCGCCGCCGACATGCGTGCCGCGCGCGTCGAAGTGAAACTGAAATATTCTCTCCATGCGGCACCGGATAGCGCCATGCCGGAGACCATTGTTTCGTTGGTTTCGGACGCCGAACTGACGGGCGTTCTCGCAGATTTTGCCCGCACAGGCGGTCAGGCTTTCGCGAAAGTGCTGATGGAGGAATTTTCCAAACGCGCCCAGGCGGAGTTTTCCAAGGATCTGGTCACGGCATCCGCGCCAGAACCCGCTGCCGAGGCGGCTCCCGGAACTGCCGCGCCGCCTGCCTCCGCCCGGCACACCCCCGAACCCGTTGCGATTTCCGCCGTGGGTTTGCTCTGGGCGGTCCTGAAGGACAAATTCGCTGGCTGGTTCAGATTTCTGGGATTTGGCCGTCGCCAATAAACAGCGCGGCGAGATCAGTAACACTTTCCAATAATATTCAGAAATATTGATGTACGACGAGGACGACATTGTCCCCGAGGAGGAAGATGAGCGCAACGGCGGCAAACTGGATGCCAATGCTCCGCTTCGCCCGGACGCGTTAGAACAATCTGGTTACCGCAATCATTCGGCGGCGAAGAATGCCAACAGGCGGCGAGCCAATTCTTCTGGTTGCTCCTCCGGCATCCAATGGCCGCAACGCTCGATGACGCCGCCTTGCACATTTGTGGCGAGACGGCGCAGCGAGTCCATGACCTCCATGCCACGTCCCCAGCCACTGTCACCGCCCAGCGCCAGAATCGGCATCGGCAGCTTAAAATTTCGCGATATCGCTGCATTATCGGCGATATCGCGGGAAATATTGCGGTAATAGGAAAACCCCGCCCGCAGCGCCCCTGGCTGGCGGTAGCAGCGCAGATATTCCGCAATGTCGGCGTCCGGAATTACATTCGGATGATGCCCGTAATTGCGATAGAACCAGCCGAGGTAAACTTCCTCCCGGCCGGTGATCAGCGCTTCCGGTAAATCCAATGTCTGGTGCAGCCCGTGATGCCAGCGCCGACCGCCTTGGCTGATATTGGGGCTGCCATCGCCAGGAATCGCGACATCCAGCACCACCAGCTTGCGCACCGCCTCGGGATGCGCCGCCGCCACGGCATACGCGGTGGGGCCGCCCCAATCATGCCCCACCAAGTAAAACGCCGGGATGCCCAGATGATCATGCACTAGCCGCCAGATATCGTTGCCGACGGTTTTCTTGTCATAGCCCTCCAGAGGCCGCGACGAATCGCCTAACCCCCGTAAATCCGGCGCAATTACGCGATAACCGGCCGCCAATGCCGGTATGATATGTCGCCATTCGTACCAGGTCTGCGGCCAGCCATGCAGCAGCACCACCGGAAAACCCGCTCCGGCAGTGACATAGTGCAAGCTAACGTCACCAAGGTCGACATGGTGATGCGTTACGGCAAGGCCCGCCACACCGCTCACGCTGCCTGTGCCACCTGCCGGGGCAGGTAGATCGCCGTATGTGCGACATGGGCCACCGCGCGCGTGCCGCCCGCCAGCACCAGCACATCCATATCGATGAACAAGTGCCCTTTGTGATCGTAATTATTAGTCACGCGCGCCCGCGCCGTCAGCGTTTCCCCCACCAGGGCGGCGGAATGATTTCTGACTTTGCTGCCGACATGGATCCAAGGCCCGAGCATGACATTATGCGACAGCGCCCAGTTGCACATGCGCAGGATGATACCCGGATGGACGACGCCCTCGGCGGCATACAGCGCCTCATGCTCACGGATATCGCGCAGATACGTGGCGGCGTATTCCGGTGTCACATCCAGCGGATGCGGGCTGAAGCGGGCTCCAATTGGAGTATTAGCGGGGTTGGCCGGAAGGCGATCCGCCATGGCGGGCGGGGTAGTGGGCTGATAATTGTCCAGCGCCGGGGCGGTGATCGCGGGCGGCAGGCTGGCGCTGCCGGTGGCGCAATGGATGCCCTTACTGTGCACATCGATCACGGTCGCGACAGCACTGTCGTCGCCGCTTACTTCCGCTATATCGCCGTCATAGACGGGTTTCATTAATCGGCACTCAGCAGCGCCATGCTCCAAAAATATCCGCCCCCAACGGCTGACGGCGGCATGCATCATATATGCATAGACATCCACGCCGGGCACGAGGCCACCCGAAAAACCAAATTTCTTCGCCACCGCATCGTCATGAATCTTATTCTCCGAGTTATGGGAGATATTGTAGGCGAGCACGTGATAGCGTGTGGTCGGCATTGGCTTATCCTTTCAACAGCACAATGGCTTCGATTTCGATGGAGATATCACCTGGCAGACTGCCCATACCAACGGCGGAGCGCGCCGGCCGGCCGTTATCGCCAAAGACATCGGTGAACAGATCGGTACAGCCATTGATCACTTTGGGATGCTCCCGAAAATCCGGGACCGCATTGACCATGCCGAAGACTTTCAGGATCACTTCCACGCGGTCAAGAGATCCCGCTGCCGCGCGCATGTTGACCAGAAGATTCAACCCGCATTGCCGCGCGGCCTGATAAGCTTGATCGGTATGCAGCACTGCCCCAACCTTGCCGGTCGTCGATGTGCCATCCGCATGACGCGGTCCGACCCCAGAAAGAAACAGCATGGTCCCCGCCAGCCGGAACGGCACGTAATTGCCCGCCGGTTTTGGTGGTGGCGGCAAGACTAGCCCAAGTTCCCTGATGCGTGCTTCGGCGCTCATGATATTCCCCGTTTCCCGGTCCGCATTTAACCGAAATTCCCCCGAACAACGACCAATTCGGTTATCTTGAAGGCAGGATAAGCATCGAACTGGCTGTTCTTCAAGGGTTGCCTCACCGGGAAAGCGACTGTTGCCTTGCCAACTGGTCGACAGTTTCTGTGTGAACGGAAACCTGGCCTCCCA
>CAMBMS010000033.1 GCA_945868845.1 Asaia bogorensis
GGGCGCGCGCGCAGATGGACAGCCGCGAGGGCATCGCGCTGCAGAACCAGATCCTGGAACTGCGGCGCGACCTGCAATATCTGCGCGATCAGGCGCCGCACGGCGGCGGCGCCCTAGTGTCGCGCACCTTCCCACCAGCCCAAGGCCCGGGCAGCGGGGGCGAGATCGCGGCGCAGCTGCTGGACCGGGTGGCACGGCTCGAAGAACAGTTTCGAGCCGTGAACGGACGGCAGGAGGAAATCGAAAACCGACTGCAACGCCTTGGCGAGGATGTCACCAAACAATTGGGCGATATTGATTTTCGTCTGCAGGCGCTGGAGCGCGTCGGTCGCCCGGCGGGTGGTGGCGCGCCGGCCACCTCTCCCCCTCCCGCCAGTCTCGGAGCCGCGCCCGCCCCCTCCCCCCTGGCGGGCCAGGCCGCCACACCGGCGCGCCCACAACGTACGCCAGAAACGATGATGCAGGAAGGCAACGCCGCCCTCGCGCGCCGCGACTACCCGACCGCAGAGGCCAATGCGCGGGAGGTGCTCGCCATCCGCGCCTCCCCGCGCGCCTATGATGCGCAATTCCTGCTGGCACAGGCGCTGGCCGGCAAGCGCGACCAATCCCAGGCCGCGATTGCCTTCGACGACACCTACAAGCGCGCGCCTACAGGGCGACATGCGCAAGACGCCCTGCTCGGCCTAGCCACCGCGTTCACGGCGATGAACGAAAAACGCCCCGCGTGCGACACCTTGAACACGCTGCGCACCGAATTCCCCACACCGCGCCCGGAAGTGCGTGACGGCATCAGCAGTTTGCGCCAGCGCGCCGGGTGCCGGTGATCGCGGGGCACCAGCCTGCCCCCAACGACCTGCCCCGGCTATTCGCCGCTGCTATGGACGCGCTGGGCCCCTTCCCGCCCGCCCCGCGACTTGCCGCCGGGGTTTCGGGCGGTGCTGATTCTCTCGCACTGGCGCTGCTGGCCGATGGCTGGGTGCGCCCACGCGGCGGCAGCCTGCTAGCGCTGATCGTCGATCACGGCTTGCGCCCGGAAGCCGCCGGTGAAGCCAGCGCCACCGTCGCGCTGCTTACGACGCGCTGCATCGCGGCGCAGATCCTGCGGCTGGACGATTTGTCTCCTGGACCCGGCCTCGCCGCCCGCGCCCGCGCCGCCCGGTTCGACGCGCTGACCTCCGCCTGTGCCGCGGCCGGTATCACCGACCTGTTGCTTGGCCATCACGCGGCGGACCAAGCCGAGACGTTGCTCATCCGTGCCTTGTCGGGCAGTGGCGCGACGGGGATGGCGGGTATGGCGGTGTTGCGCGAGGTTTCCGCCGGACGCAGGCTGCGCCCGCTGCTGGGCATCGCCCCTGGCGCCTTGCGCAACTTCCTGCGCATGGCGGGGGCGGCGTGGGTGGAGGATCCCTCGAACGCCAATCCTACCGCCTTGCGCGCCCGGCTGCGCGCCCTGCGCGGCACCAGGGCGGGCGATGATTTTGCCACCAACGCTCTCCTCACCTCGGCCCGCGTCGCCGGACTTGCGCGCGCGCAGGCCGAGACCGAGATCGCCGCCTGGCTCGCCGCCCATGCCAGCCTGCGCCCGGAAGGTTTTGCCGTTCTGCCACGGGGTCCATGGCCGGTAGATGCCCTGGCCAGTTTGATCCGCGCGGTTTCCGGCGCGGATTTTTCGGCGCCCATTGCTTCGGTCACCGCCCTCGCCGCCCGTCCCCGCGCGGCCACCCTAGCCGGGGCACGGCTGCTGCCCGCCGGAAAATTCGGGCCTGGCTGGCTGCTGATCCGCGAGGCGGCCGCGATGGCGCCGCCAATCCCTGCCCGCGCTGGCGTCGTCTGGGATCGCCGGTTTCGCCTGTTGGCCGATCTCCCGGATACGACATTCGGAGCACTCGGCACGGACGCCGCGTGCCGGCGCGGCGCGCTGCCCGCCGCCATCCTTGCCACCCTACCGGCCTTGCGGCACGACGGGCGGGTGATGGGGGTGCCACACCTGGACCGTCCCACCAGCATCCGACCCGTCGCCATCCGGCCCACCGCGCCCCATCCGGCGGCGCCGCCAACTTTCGTCGGGTTGGCATTACAGGGCTAGGAAATCCGTCTTCTCACACTATGTCTATCCAACGCGCAAAGGCTTCACGAAACACACAGCGCAAGCGCACGCGTTATGCTATGAGCACGTTTGGCAATGGCGCCCGGTTGTGTGTGGGCGCCCGACGAATGGAACATAGAGCGGCATATGATGACCAATTTCGGCCGGAACCTGACGCTGTGGGTGATTATCGCCCTGCTGCTGGCGGTGCTGTTTAACCTATTCCAGCCTGGGGCCACGCAAACCGGGTCCCGGAATATTTTCTACTCGGACTTCATAGAGGAAGTGAATAACGGCCGCGTGCCCAGCGTGACGATCCAGGGCCGCACTATCACCGGGCAGACCAGCGACGGGCAGAATTTTTCGACCTTCATGCCGCCCGACGATGCCGGGCTGATCCCACGTTTGACTGAAAAAAAGGTGCGCTTCCTCGCCAAGGCGGAGGAAAGCGACAACCCGCTGCTGCACTACGCGCTCAGCTGGTTCCCGATGCTGCTATTGATCGGCGTCTGGGTGTTCTTCATGCGCCAGATGCAGGGCGGCGGCGGGCGTGCCATGGGCTTTGGCAAGTCGCGCGCCCGGCTGCTAACCGAGAAGCAGGGCCGCATCACCTTTGACGATGTCGCTGGCATCGACGAGGCGAAAAGCGAATTGGAGGAAATCGTCGAATTCCTGAAAGACGCGCAGAAATTCCAGCGCCTGGGCGGCAAGATCCCGAAAGGTTGTCTGCTGGTCGGCCCACCCGGCACCGGCAAGACCCTACTGGCCCGCGCCATCGCGGGTGAGGCGAATGTGCCGTTCTTCACCATCTCCGGCTCCGACTTCGTTGAAATGTTCGTCGGTGTCGGCGCCTCGCGCGTCCGCGATATGTTCGAGCAGGGCAAGAAGAGCGCACCCTGCATCATCTTCATCGACGAAATCGACGCCGTTGGCCGCCATCGTGGCGCCGGCCTGGGCGGTGGCAACGATGAGCGTGAGCAAACTTTGAACCAGTTGCTGGTGGAAATGGACGGTTTCGAGTCCAACGAAGGTGTCATCCTGATCGCCGCCACTAACCGCCCCGACGTGCTGGACCCTGCACTGCTGCGCCCCGGCCGGTTCGACCGGCAGGTGGTGGTGCCGAACCCGGACGTGAACGGGCGGGAGCGTATCCTGCGCGTGCACATGCGCACGAGGCCGCTAGCCTCCGATGTCGACCCGAAAGTCCTCGCGCGCGGCACGCCGGGCTTCTCGGGCGCCGACCTGGCCAACCTAGTCAACGAGGCCGCCTTGCTCGCCGCGAGATTGGGAAGGCGCGTGGTGGCGATGGCGGAGTTCGAGACCGCCAAGGATAAGGTGATGATGGGCGCCGAACGTCGCTCGCTGGTCATGTCCGAAGCGGAAAAGCGCATGACCGCCTATCACGAGGCCGGCCACGCACTCTGCGCCCTGCACGAACCGGAATGTGACCCGGTCCACAAGGCCACCATCATCCCGCGCGGCCGCGCGCTGGGCCTGGTGATGTCATTGCCAGAGGGCGATCGCTATTCGAAATCGAAATCGAAGCTGATCGCCGAACTGACCATGGCGATGGGTGGGCGCGCTGCGGAGGAAATCATCTTCGGCCCGGACAAGGTGTCCAACGGCGCGTCCGGCGACATCAAGATGGCGACCGATCAGGCGCGGAGGATGATCACCGAATGGGGCATGTCGGAAAATCTCGGCATGGTATCCTATGGCGATAACGGCCAGGAAGTGTTCCTCGGCCACTCCGTGACGCAGCATAAGAACGTGTCCGAAGCCACCGCGCAGCAGATCGACGGGGAAATCAAATCCGTCATTGACCGCGCCTACGGCAAGGCCAAGCGCGTACTGACCGACAATATCGAGGAGTTGCATCGGGTCGCACGCGGCCTGCTGGAACATGAAACCCTGAGCGGCGATGAGATCCGCACCGTGCTGCGCGGCGAGCTCGTCATCCGCAAGGTGGTGGACGACCCGGCGCCGGAATCGCGCCGCGCCTCCGTGCCCAATGCCGGGCGGTCGAACGCGCCCGATGCGCACGTCGGTGGCATGGACCCGACGCCGCAACCGGGTTAATGCCCGTCCGCCGCGCGTGCGCCTAATCGAACCACTTGGCCTGCTGCATGGCCGGGAAGCCGATGATGCAATGGCGGCAGGGCTTGCCCTGAAGCTGGCCGGCGGGCCTAGCGCTTTCACCCTGGCACGACTGATCGTACCCGGCATGGCACCCGTGCTGGTCCCCGTCGGCGCCATACCGGGGGATTGGCGTGCCCACATGCGTCGCATCACCGCCGCACCCCGCGCCTGGGCCGGATTGCCGGTGGGAAAGCCGCTGGTCATGGGCATTCTCAATATAACGCCCGATAGTTTTTCCGACGGCGGCGCGCATTTTAATTCTGTCGCGGCCATTAGCACCGGGCATGCGATGGCCGCGGCCGGCGCCGCCATTCTCGATATCGGCGGCGAAAGCACCCGGCCGCGCGCCCCCCCCGTGCCCGCGGCGGAGGAACAGCGCCGCATCCTGCCCGTAATCCGCGCCCTGGCCGCGGCCGGACATTGCATCAGCGTCGATACCCGCAACGCATCCACCATGGCGGCGGCACTGGATGCGGGCGCGCGCATCGTCAACGATGTCTCGGCCCTCACGCATGATCCCGCCGCCGCGCCATTGCTGGCCCGGCGCGGCTGCCCGGTGGTGCTGGTGCATATGCGCGGTACACCGGCCGATATGCAGGACCACGCCCATTACGGCGATCCCGCGCTGGAGATTCTCTCCGAGCTTGCCGCCCGCGTAGCCACCGCGCGCGCCGCCGGCATTGCGCCCATAAATATCGCCATTGATCCCGGTATCGGCTTCGCCAAGCAGGCGCAGCAAAACCAGGACGCGCTGCACCGCCTCGCGCTGCTGGCCAATCTGGGCCATCGCATCGTGCTGGGCGTGTCGCGCAAGTCGTTTATCGGCCAGATCGGGCTGGCGCCGGATGCGCGCGCGCGCCTGCCGGGCTCGCTCGCCGCCGGGCTGTTCGGCGTGGCGCTTGGGGCGCATATTCTGCGCACCCATGATGTGACGGAAACGATGCAGGCGCTGCGCCTCTGGTACGTCCTGCAATCGGAGATGGAATTGTAAGCATGGCCTCAGCACCACGCCGACTGTTCGGCACCGATGGCATTCGCGGCACCGCCAACACCGCGCCGATGACGGCCGATATCGCGCTGCGCCTTGGCCAGGCGGCAGGACTGATGTTCACCCGCGGCGATCACCGCCATCGCGTGGTGATCGGCAAAGATACCCGACTTTCGGGCTACATGATCGAACCGGCGCTGACCGCCGGCTTCACCGGTGCGGGGATGGACGTGCTGCTAGCCGGGCCGATGCCAACACCGGCCATCGCCATGCTAACGCGATCCATGCGCGCCGATCTCGGCGTGATGGTGTCCGCCTCGCACAATCCGTTCGAGGATAACGGCATCAAGCTATTCGGCCCCGACGGTTTTAAACTGTCCGACGCGCTCGAAGTCGAAATCGAGGCGCTGATGAACGCCGATCTTTCATCGGGCCTGGCCGCCCCTGCCGCCTTGGGTCGTGCCATGCGCATCGCGGATGCCGCCGGGCGCTATATCGAGGCGGCGAAAGCCACCCTACCGGGCCATCTGGAACTGGACGGGTTAAAAATCGTGATCGATTGCGCGCACGGCGCCGCCTACCGCGTGGCGCCGACCGTGCTACGCGAGCTGGGTGCGACCGTCACCGCCGTCGGGGTCAGCCCGGACGGCTTCAATATCAACCAGGGCTGCGGTTCCACCGCCCCCGACTTTATTCGCGCCCAGGTGCTCGCGCAAAAAGCTGATCTCGGCATCGCGCTGGATGGCGACGCTGATCGGCTTCTGCTGGTCGATGAACGCGGCGCGCTGGTAGACGGCGATCAGATTTTAGGCCTGATCGCGCAATCCTGGGCGCGCGACGGGCGGCTGAAGGGCGGCGGCATCGTCGCCACGGTGATGTCCAATCTAGGCCTCGAACGCTTCCTCGCCGCGCAAAATCTCAGCTTGCATCGCACCCAGGTTGGCGACCGTTATGTGGTGGAACAGATGCGCGCGACGGGAAAAAATCTTGGCGGCGAGCAGTCGGGGCACATGGTGCTATCGGATTTCTCCACTACCGGCGATGGGCTAGTGACGGCGTTGCAGGTGCTGGCGGTACTTGTACAACAACGCCGCCCGGCCAGCGCGGTGTGCCAAGTTTTTTCGCCCTTGCCGCAGCTACTGCGCAGCGTGCACTTCACGGGCGACAACCCGATGGGAAACAAGCGCATGCAAGACGCGCAACAAGCCGCCGAACGCCGGTTGGATGGTGTTGGCCGCCTGCTGATCCGCGCCAGCGGCACCGAGCCAGTGCTGCGCGTAATGGCGGAGGGCGAAGATGCCGCCCTCGTGCACGAAGTGGTGATGGATTTGTGCGATCTGGCAACCTTGATCGCCACTGAACGATAGGATTGCCACGTATGCAGGGCCGAGTACTGATTATCGCGGGTTCCGATTCCGGCGGCGGCGCCGGCATCCAGGCCGATATCAAGACCGTCACCGCCCTGGGTGGCTATGCCAGTACCGCGATCACCGCGCTGACGGCGCAGAACACCTTGGGAGTGCAGGCGATCCATCGGGTGCCGCTCGATTTTCTGCGCGCGCAGATCGGGTCCGTGCTGAGCGATCTGGGCGCCGACGTGATCAAGACCGGCATGCTGGGCGATGCCGCTACCATCGAGGCGGTGTGCGACGCGCTAGAGGAATTCGCCCCAAGGATTCCCGTGGTGGTGGACCCGGTAATGGTGGCGAAGGGTGGGGCGCGCCTGCTCGCCGACGACGCGCTTTCCACCCTGAAGCGGCGACTTCTGCCGCGCGCCGTGGTGCTAACACCCAATCTGCCGGAAGCCGAGGCGCTGTGCGACATGTCTATTACCGATACGTCCACCATGCGCCACGCCGCGCAGGTGCTGCTGACCCTGGGCGTGCCCGCGGTGCTGCTGAAAGGCGGGCATCTGGAGGGCAACGAGCTGATCGATTTATTAGCCAGCAAGGCTAGGTTGGATACCTTCCAATCCACCCGCATCCAAACCCGCCACACCCACGGCACCGGCTGCACCACGGCCAGCGCGGTGGCGGTGGGACTGGCGCAGGGGATGGAGCTGCGCGATGCGGTGATCCGCGCGCGAGCCTATGTGCGGGCGGCGATTTTGGCCGCCCCCTGCCTGGGCGGCGGGCATGGGCCGCTGGGACATGGGGTGACGATGGACCCGGAAAAACTGGCTAGATTGTGAGTGTTTTGGGATAGACTTTTCTGGCCTGTGAGGGGGAGACACCATTGCCAACGCATGCGATCGGTTCGTGCATCATCCGAAGTTGCACGACAAAAGCCCCCATCCGTTGCAATCCTTCATGCATTCCATGCGGGTGGCGGAACTGGCGCGAGAAATTCGCGCGCGCGGGTTGCCAGTGAATTGACAGCATTCCGACGAAGCACACGAGGCATGCCGGGCCTTCAACGCCGCCTCATGGGCGATCGCAAGATCCGGCCTTCGGCCTAGCGGGCAAGGAAGAACCAACCGGTTTCGTCGAAGCGCAGGTCGAGCATCGATCCGTCAGCCGCGCCGCATTAGACTGTCAGCGCCATGACCAACCGCGGGTCCAGCCCAGTCCCGGACGCACGCTAAGGGCGGTAGGCGGCCAGCGGCCTAGTGTCGCGACCGCAGCTAGGGGCATACGCGCCCTGGCGCTGAAATAGGACCAGGTTGACGGAGTTTTCTGATCCAAATCCGTTATCCAAGATGACCCAACAGAAAGGTGATTCTTCGCCCATGTCGGGTCTAACGATGGCGAACTGCTCGAACGCTGCAGCGGCATGGGCAGCGTCAGCCATGCGGCTCTCGGATAATGGCGTTCCGGCATCAGCCGCATGATGCGAGTAAAAGAATAAGGCAAGTCCATGCGGAAAAACTAATCGGGAGGGGTTCCAGGGTTCAAGCGGCATATCGCATGGCACGATTTCATTACGCTTTCACTGAATAACCCCAACGCTATAACCTTGGTCGGTTGTGCGACGAGACGCCGTAGGATTGGCGCATGAAAAAATTAGCTCGGCTTGTGGCGTATGGTGTTGTCGGGATGCGCTGTATGACGGCGAGTGCCCGGGATCGGGTTGGTTTGTAGCGACGTTTAGCGCGGGGCGATGTCGATGACGCGCGGTATGGCACGGGGATGGTTCGGTAGCCGGACCGGGAGGAAGAGTTTCGCTCCGGATCCAAATTTGCGGATTGTTTCACGTTGAATATCTCCTTCCGGTTATTGACGCGCCGAGAGAGAGAGTCTAGATTTTCCATTGGGCCACGCCCTCCCACCGGGGCGCTTTTCTTCTGTAAGGGAGATTAACCGATGGCGATCGCCAGAAAGCCGGAACTGCGTCCGGCCAACCCCAATTTTTCCTCCGGCCCCTGCGCGAAGCGTCCGGGTTACGACGTGTCCGTCCTGGCGGGCGCACTGCTCGGGCGTTCGCATCGCGCTTCGGCACCGAAGGCTAGGCTGAACAAGGTGATTACCCTTTCGCGCACGCTGTTGGGAATGCCCAATGACTGGCGGCTCGGCATCGTGCCGGCATCCGATACAGGGGCGGTGGAAATGGCGCTGTGGAACCTGCTCGGCGCGCGCGGCGTCGATCTGCTGACCTGGGAAAGCTTTGGCCAGGGCTGGGTGACGGACGTCACCAAGCAACTAAAGCTCACGGATACGCGCGTATTGAGCGCGCCCTATGGCGAACTACCCGATCTTGCGCGGGTCGATTTCGCGCGCGACGTGGTGTTCACCTGGAACGGCACGACATCGGGTGTGCGCGTGCCCAACGCCGACTGGATTGCGGCGGACCGCGCGGGGCTGGTGATTTGTGATGCGACCTCCGCCGCGTTCGCAATGCAGATGGATTGGGCGAAGCTAGATGTGGTGACTTGGTCCTGGCAGAAAGTACTAGGCGGCGAGGCTGCGCATGGCATGCTGGCACTGTCACCACGCGCGGTGGATCGGTTATTGACCTACAAGCCCACCTGGCCGTTGCCGAAGATTTTCCGGTTGCTTTCGGGTGAAAAATTAATCGAAGGCGTGTTCGGCGGAGAGACGATCAACACCCCATCCATGCTGTGCGTGGAAGATGTGCTGGACAGCCTAAAATGGGCAGAATCTATCGGCGGTCTGTCGGCCACCATCGCGCGTTCCGAGATGAATTTAAAGACCGTGGCTGATTGGGTCGCCCGTACGCCATGGATCGAGTTTTTGGCGCGCGATCCGGCAACGCGCTCCACCACCGCGATCCAGTTGATGTTCACCGCGCCCTGGTTCACCGCGCTCGATCCCGCGCAACAGATGGCGGCCGGGCGGCGCATTGTCGCCATGATCGAACAGGAGGGCGCCGGCTACGATTTCGCCGCGCATCGCGATTCCTGTCCCGGCCTGCGTATTTGGGGTGGCGCCACGGTGGAAGCCTCCGACATCGCCGCGCTGCTGCCCTGGATTGAATGGGCTTATGCCGTGGTCGCTGCCGAACACGCGCAACAGGCGGCGGAATAAACACCGTGCCCAAGGTTCTGATCAGCGACAAGCTTTCGCCCGCCGCCGTTGCTGTCTTCCGCGCGCACGGTATCGACACCGACTTCAAGCCGGGGCTAACGCCCGCCGATCTTCGGGTCATCATCGGTGAGTACGACGGCCTCGCCGTGCGCTCTGCCACCAAGGTAACAAAGGAACTACTCGACGCCGCACCAAACTTGAAAGTGGTTGGCCGCGCGGGCATCGGCGTGGATAACGTGGACATTAAATCCGCCACCGCCCGCGGCGTGGTGGTCATGAACACGCCGCACGGTAATTCCATCACCACCGCCGAACACACCATCGCCATGATGTTCGCATTGGCGCGCCAAATCCCGGAAGCTAACGCCTCTACCAAAGCCGGTAAGTGGGAAAAGAACCGTTTCATGGGCGTGGAACTCACTGGAAAGACGTTAGGCCTGATCGGCTGCGGCAATATCGGTTCCATCGTCGCCGACCGCGCTGTCGGTCTGCGCATGAAAGTGCTGACCTACGATCCCTATCTATCGGAAAAGCGCGCTGTAGAACTGGGCGTGGAGAAAGCCGATCTCGATACGGTACTGGCGCGCGCCGATATCATCACCCTCCACACACCGCTCACCGACGCCACCCGCAATATTCTGTCGCGCGAAGCGTTGGCGAAAACGAAGAAAGGCGTACGCATCATCAACTGTGCACGCGGTGGCCTGGTCGATGAAGCGGCACTGGCGGATGCGATCAAATCGGGCCATGTCGCCGGCGCGGCGCTAGATGTGTTCGTCACCGAACCCGTCACCGACAGTCCATTGTTCAGACTGGAAAGCGTCGTCTGCACGCCCCATCTAGGGGCCGCTACGGCGGAGGCGCAGGAAAACGTCGCCCTGCAAATCGCCGAGCAGATGAGCAATTTTTTATTAACCGGGGCCGTCGCCAACGCCATCAACATGCCCTCGGTCACCGCCGAGGAGGCGCCACGGTTAAAGCCCTATATGGAATTGTGCCGTTTACTCGGCGCCTTCGCCGGGCAACTGACGCAGGTGCGCGAAGGCGTGTTGCGCCGCGTAACCATCGAATATGAAGGCCATGCCGCCGGGCACAACACACGCCCGCTCACCGCCGCGGCGCTGGCCGGGCTGATGTCGCCGCTGATGGAAGGGGTGAACATGGTAAACGCGCCCATCGCCGCACGCGATCGCGGTATCGATGTGGCGGAAACGGTGCATGACCGGCCGAGCGAATACCAGACCTTGGTACGCATCACCGTCGCCACCGATCAGCAAACGCGTTCCGTCGCCGGCACCCTGTTCGCCGGATCGCGCCCGCGCATCGTGCAGATCAAGGACATTCCGGTGGAAGCCGATTTCGCCCGCCACATGCTCTATATCACGAATCAGGACAAACCCGGCTTCATCGGCCGTTTCGGCGCCACGTTGGCCGGCGCCGGCATCAATATCGCGACCTTCCATCTCGGCCGTTCAGAGGCCGGGGGCGATGCGATCTGCCTCGTCTCCGTCGATGAAAAAGTACCGGAAGACGTGCTGGAAATGGTGCGTACCTTGCCGCTGGTGATGCAGGCGACGGCGCTGACATTCTGAAAACCCGCGCGCACCAGGACATGCGTTACAGAAGTCGGTACCGGCCCGCACCCCTACCCGGCCACCCATTAGCATACTGTCGTGGTGGTGGGGCGGGGGCGGGGCAGTGCCGGATTATGTAACATATGTCCCGGCGCGCGCGGAAAACCCTTGTGCCGTGGGGAAAAATGACGATTGCGCGAATCGGCGCGCTTCGTCACGAAGTTGCTGAAGGCGATGCATGGCTGATTGCCAGCGCGCGAAATATCGTGATGTCTTTGTTCGCGGCCTCGCCGCCAACACGTATGGGAGGTACCCAAAATGGCCTTAAAGAAATCCACCGCTTCGGCAAAAGCCCCAGTGGAGAAAACTACTAAGCCCGCTGCGAAGGCGGTCGCCACTGTCACCCTGAAACACCTCGCCGCCAATCTGGCGGAGTCGCATGAGCTGTCGAAGAAGGCCAGCGAAGCGATAATGAACGGTATGGTCGAACTGGTGGCGAAGCACCTGAAGAAAGGTGAAAAGGTTCGCATCACCGGTCTCGGCATCCTGCAGGTGAAAAAGCGCGCTGCCCGCATGGGCCGCAATCCGGCCACCGGCGAAGCCATCAAGATCAAGGCTAGCAAGAAGCTCGCCTTCCGCGCCGCCAAGGAAATCAAGGACGCGATCTGATCGCTGGCGACCCTGGCCGGAGACCTGGCCAGGGATGATTATCTCGACATAACGGCGCGTCAGGACGGAGTTTTCCGTCTTGATGTGCCGTTTCTATATGCCCCCTCTTTCATACACTGATATAAGGACGCTCGATGCGCCGCGGATATCTTCTAGCTGGAATCGTCTCCCTGCTGGGTCTCACCCTCACCCAACAGGCCCTGGCCCAGGCATGGCCCAGCAAACCGGTGCGAATCCTGGTGGCCTTCCCTGCCGGCGGCGGCACCGATGCCACCGCGCGCGCCTTTTCGGAAAAACTCTCGCTCGAACTCGGGCAGCAATTCGTGGTGGAAAACCGCTCCGGCGCTTCCGGAGCGCTCGGCCATGAGGCCTGCGCGAAGGCGGCGAACGACGGCACCACGCTCTGCGTCAACACCCTGGGCGCGCTGGGCCTGCTGCCCAATGTGCGCAAGACCCCCTACGACCCGCTGAAGGATTTTGTCCCGATCGGACGCGTCACCGATGCGCTGTTCGGCTTCGCCTCACACCCCTCCATGCCGTGGAAAACGATGGCGGAGTTCGTGGCCTTTGCTAAGGCAAACCCCGACAAGGTCACTCTGGCCAATTCCGGCATAGGCACCATAACCCATCTAGCCGGCGAAACCATGGCGCACGGCCTAGGCCTGAAGCTGACGATGATCCCCTACAAAGGCGGGGTGGAGCAGTTGCAGGACGCGCTGGCCGGCCATGTGCAGATGATGTACGAGGGCAATATCTTCCCCTATATCAAGGCGGGCAAGCTGGTCGGCCTCGCCGTCTCCACGCCGTTCCGCCATCCGCATTTTCCCGATATCCCGTCGATGAAGGAAGTCATGCCGGACTGGGATCTGCCGAGCTGGTTCGCCTTCATGGCCCCCGCCGGCATATCGCCCGCCATCGCCGAACGCCTCTCACCGCTCCTGAACAAGATCGCCGACATGCACGATGTCCAGGAACGCATGCTCGCCATGGGCCTAACCACCACGAAGGACACGCCCGACGGGCTGATGGTGGAACTCCGAAAGCAACATGCCCGCTTCGGGGAGCTCGTGCGCCGCTACAACATCAAGATCGAGTAGCTTGACTAAGGCAATCCAGAATTACTAAAAAATTCCTATTAGTATTTTTCTGCAACTTGGAACCCCTCATGGCCGCCACCGTCCCAGCCCAGGCTCCGCACCCGCACTCCCAAACCGTCGATGTCGTCTTGGTCGGCGCCGGTTTCGCCGGGATGTACATGCTGCATCGCCTGCGTGGCCTCGGCCTCTCCGCGCGCGTGATCGAGGCCGGCTCCGATGTCGGCGGCACCTGGTACTGGAACCGCTACCCGGGCGCGCGGTGCGATACCGAGAGCATGCAGTATTCCTACTCCTTCTCTGCCGAATTGCAGCAGGAATGGTCGTGGTCCGAACATTTCGCACCACAGTCGGAAATCCTGTCATACGCCCAGCACGTGGCGGACCGTTTCGACCTCAAGCGCGACATCACCTTCGACACAAAAGTCACCGCGGCGCATTACGACGCAACCGCCCGACGCTGGGCCGTGAGCACCGATGGCGGCGAAACAATATCGGCCCTCTATTGCGTGATGGCCACCGGCTGCCTGTCCAATGCCCGCATGCCGGATTTTCCCGGCCAGGACAGTTTCGCGGGTAAATCCTACCATACCGGCCACTGGCCACACACCGGCGTCAACTTCGCCGGTAAGCGCGTGGCCGTTATCGGCACCGGCTCCTCCGCCATCCAGGCCATTCCGGTCATCGCAGCGCAGGCCGCGCATGTCACCGTGTTCCAACGCACACCCAACTACTCCATCCCCTCGCGCAACCGTCCAATGACCCCGGACTACGAACAATCCTGGAAATCTGTCTACCCACAGCGCCGGGCCCAGGCCCGCCAGACAAAGGCCGGCGTGATCTATAACTTCAATGACAAATCCGCGCTGGAAGCAGGGCCGGAGGAACGCCAGCGCGAATACGAAGAACGCTGGGCGCAGGGTGGCACCGCCTTCATGGCCTCGTACAACGACCTCGTCCTCAACAAGGCATCGAACGACACCGCTGCTGAATTCGTCCGCGCGCAAATCCGCGCCACGGTCAAAAACCCCGACATCGCCGCTAAACTCGCCCCCACTGACTACCCGATCGGCACCAAGCGCATCTGCGCCGACACTGATTATTTCGAGACCTATAACCGCGACAACGTCGCCCTCATCGATGTACGCGACACGCCAATTCAATGCCTGACCCCGGCCGGCCTGCGCGCCGGTAACACCGAATACGCATTCGACATCATCGTCTTCGCCACCGGCTTCGACGCCATGACCGGCACCCTCGCCGCGATCGATATCCGCGGTCGCAACGGCCAAGCTCTAAATCAGAAATGGGAAGCCGGCCCGCGCACCTATCTCGGTATCATGAGCGCCGGCTTCCCCAACCTGTTCATGATCACCGGCCCCGGCAGCCCCTCCGTCCTCTCCAACATGATGGTCTCCATCGAACAACACGTTGACTGGATCAGCGACTGCCTCGCCCATCTTGCCGCTCATCAACAAGACGGCATCGAAGCAACCCAGGACGCCGAGGATGCCTGGGTCGTCCACGTTAACGAAGCCGCCCACCGCACCCTCTACCCCTCCGCTAACTCCTGGTACATGGGCGCCAATATCCCCGGCAAACCCCGAGTGTTCATGCCTTATATCGGCGGCGTAAGAGTCTACCGCCAAAAATGTGACGAAGTCAGCGTCAACAACTACGAAGGCTTCCAAATCTCCGCCCGCACGGCGGATTGAGACGGCGGGTAAATTAAGGAAGGCCCGGGGCTCTGCCCCTGGACCCCGGCTGAAAGGCGCCGGCCCTTAGAACCCGCTCATATGGATATAATAAAATGGGGGTGTAGGGAGCAAAGCCCCCCTAGTATTTTTTAAGTTAACCTATCCCCTCACGCCGCTGCGCCGGCAAAGATTGGGTAGCTGTCGCCGCAGTTGGCGATGGCTTCGGGGCCTTCCGTGGGCAGAGCGACGCAATCATTGACGGCACCGTTGATATCATTGGACTAACACTTCGCGTGGAAATTCGTAGAGCAGTTCGACGCCGCAACCGTTGGGATCGTGAACATACAAGCAACGAGTGCAAGATGTTCCACCCGGCTTTCAAATTTGATGCCGCGCGATTGGATGTAGGCGAGTTGCTCGAGCCAGGCTTCGCGTGAGGGCAACGCAAGGGCGACGCAATGAATCTGGTTTGGCAGGCCGGAGTCGATGACGGGTAGATTGGGTTGTTTCAACAGCGCCATGTCGGGGTGGCCTGGCTGGCCGTCATGGACGGCGGAGTAGAAGCACATTTTTGGTGGGTTGAGCTGCATGTGCATGGGGCGCAGTGCGCCGACCGGGCGCAAGCCGATGGTTTCGATCTAGAGGCGGTACGATTCCTCGATGTCGCGCACACTCAGAACCAAATGGTTCACCGCGGACGGCGCGATCGGACGGATGGAGGCTTCGGTCACGGTGTGCATCCTCCGATTAACAATGCTGGCGGGATGATAAACCGAAATCGCCACTGACCTTTCCTCTCTGCCGGCCTCATGGCATGGTCTGGCGTTCCGGTCAGAAAACAGGATAAAATAATGATTAAGCTCTATGCCATGGGTAGTCCGAATGTCGTTAAAGTGTATATTGCGCTGGAGGAGTTGGGCCTGCCTTACGAAGTTCGCCCGGTAGACGTGTTCGGCGGTGAGCAATTTTCTGCCGAATTTCACCGCCTGAACCCGAATGCGAAAGTCCCTGTGATCCACGACCCGGACGGCCTAGCCGGTCCACATACGATTTTCGAATCCGGTGCGATCCTGATTTACCTGGCAGAAAAATCCGGAAAATTTCTGCCCACTGCGCCGGCTGCGCGGTACGAGACATTACAATGGCTAATGGTGCAGATGACCGGCCTCGGCCCGATGTCGGGCCAGCTGGTGCATTTTATCCGGTACGCCCCGGCCGGCAACGACTACGCCAAGAGCCGTTATGCCACGCAGGTCCGCCGCGTCTATGAAAGCCTGAATGAACGTCTGGCGAACAACACCTTCCTAGCGGGCAGCGAGTACACAATTGCAGATATGGCCACCTACCCCTGGACCCGCATGGCGGAAATGCTGCTGGGCGAGGACGCAAAGAACTATACCAACGTGCTGCGCTGGAACGCGACCATCGCTGCCCGCCCCGCCGTGGTCCGCGCGCTTCAGCAAGTGGATGATGTGCGCACCCGCACCACGCCGGTCGACAAGGCCGAAGCCGACAAGGTCGACCGCATGATGGGCCGCGGCCAATACGCTCTCGCTTAAAGAAAGAACGCACTTCATGACCACACTGACCTGGCAACCCCGTGTCTACGCTGCGTTGAAAACCGCCGGTATCCAGCAGATCGGATACGTCCCCGATGCCGGCCACGCGCATCTGATCGAGGCCGCGCACGCGGACCCCGACATGCATGCCGTAGTCATGACTACCGAGGAAGAAGGCATCGCCCTTGCCGCCGGCGCCTGGCTTGGCGGGTGGCGCTGCTGCGTGCTGATGCAATCCTCCGGTGTCGGCAACACGATCAACATGCTCTCACTGCCGCTGAATTGCCGCATGCCGTTCTTCACTCTCATCACCATGCGCGGTGAATGGGGCGAGTTTAACCCCTGGCAGGTGCCAATGGGCGCCGCCACGCCTGGTGTGCTGAAGGAAGCCGGCGTGCAGGTCCGTCGTGCCGACCATGCGGAGGATGTGGCGGAGATCGTCGCCTATTCCGCCTCGCTCGCCTTCGACAGCCGCATTCCAGTGGCTGTTCTTCTCTCTCAACGTCTGATCGGCGCCAAGGTGTTCGTGAAATGAGTGCTTCCCGTTTAGGCCATAATGACCGCCGCGAAGGCACGCTCGACCGCCGCGCCGTGGCCGCCGAATTGCTGCGCGAACCGGGAGACCTCCTGGTCGTCACCGGCCTCGGCTCCGCGACCTATGACGCTGGTGCCGCCGGCGACCGCGACCTAAATTTTTATCTCTGGGGCGCGATGGGCGGCGCAGCGATGATTGGCCTCGGCCTGGCGCTGGCGCGGCCGGACAAACGCGTGCTGGTGCTCACCGGCGACGGCGAACAGCTGATGGGCATCGGCGCCCTCGCCACATTGGGCGCGCAAGCATTACCAAATCTGTCCGTCGCCGTGGTGGACAACACCCAGTTCGGCGAAACCGGCCACCAGCGCAGCCACACCGGCCTTTCCACCGACCTCGCCGCCGTCGCCGCCGCCTGCGGCTGGGTCAGCACCGCCACCGCCTGGACGATGGAAGAAGTGCGCGCTCTCACTCCACGCCTGCGCACGGAAGCCATGTTCGCGGTGGTAAAAATCTCCCCCGCCGAGGTTCCCCGCTTCCTGCCGCCGCGCGACGGGGCGTATCTGACCTCGCGCTTTCGCGCGGCGCTAGGTGTGAGGGAGGACTAAGCAGAGCTTCGTATCTAGGGCAACGCACCTGCTCTGCGCTGCCGATTGCGTGCATCGACGGCTTCTAAAATCCCCTCAGGTGCCACTCCGCGCTCAACTTCATCAGCCCAATGCAGTTCGAATACCAGGTCACCCGTTGAAGCAATGCTTCTCTACTAAAACGGGGCAATTCCATTCAATATCGTTCAGTAGCAGCGCTTACTCTGATAACCTCTCGACGGTGAGCCAGTGGGCACGCGCCCCCAGGGCGGCCGTAGCGAGCTTGCTGTGTATATTGGACCATTGCCCTCCACCAGGACGACCGGTTTAATGGGCTGCGCCGGTTTGGGAGCGTAGGACTGGTCCAGTTGTTCGAGATGAACGACGAAGTCGCTAATGCGCTTGGTCCGGCTTGATCAAGCGAACCCAGCATCGCGACCTTCTTCGTCTGTCCTGGTGCGGGAACCCGCAGAACCGACCCGGTCTTCGCCCAGACGCAGGCGAGGTAGTGATGCGTCGGAGCCTCGCTCTCGTCATCGTATACCCGATCTACCACGGCGACGGAGGCATGCGTCTTTCCCACTCTTGGGATCTCCACGATCCTTGGTTCCTGCGCACGTCCCAGCGCAGCGCGCAGCGCATCTACGTGGTTGCACTCGGCCAGGCCTGCGTTTGGAAACCGTAAGGCCCATGGTATAGGCTATCGCCGTTGTGTCGGGCCGCGTGTCACGACGCTGAGAGCGTGACCGGGGTAACAGTGAAGGCGTGCCAGTGTTAGATATGAACGCATGAGGAACCGCGCGCGCGGTTCGCAATACAAGGGGTTGGGCCCGTGGTTGGTGCCGGCTGCCCTAGCCTGGGTCATGCTGGCCGGACTGGAGGCCCACGCCCAGTCCCCGCGCCCGGCCATGCCGCCCGTCCCCGTCACCACCGCCCTCGCCACTATCCAGGACGTGCCCGTTTTCCTGCGTGGCCTCGGCACCGTGCAGGCTTATCGTTCGGTCACCGTGCGCGCCCGCGTCGATGGCGTCATCGACCGCATCATTTTTACCGAGGGCCAGGATGTCCGCCCCGGCGACCTGCTGGCGCAGATCGACCCGCGCCCCAATCAGGCCGCGCTCGACCAGGCGATCGCTCGCAAGGCCGCCAACCAGGCCCTGCTGGACGCCGCGGAGGTCGATCTCGACCGCTATATCCAGCTTGCCCGCACCGAGGCGGCGTCGCGCCAGCGACTGGACACTATCCGCGCCCAGGTCGGCCAACTCACCGCCGCCATCCAGGGCGACAAAGCCAACATCGCCGCGGCCAAACTCAACCTCGACTACACGCATATCCTGGCACCGATCGAGGGCCGCGTCGGGCTGCGCTTGGTCGATCAGGGTAATTTCGTCCGCCAGGCGGAGTCGCAGGGCATCGTCACCCTGTCGCAGATGCGCCCGATCTCCGTTATCTTCACCTTGCCGCAGGATACGCTACCGCGAATCACGCAAGCGATGGCACGCGGGCGCGTGGCCATGCAGGCCTATGCCTCGGACGACAGGACCCTGCTCGATGAAGGCGAATTGCTCACGCCGGACAGCGCCATAGATTCCGCCACCGGCACCATCAAGCTGAAAGCTACTTTCCCGAACAGTCAGCTCCGCCTCTGGCCGGGCCAGTTCGTCAACACCAGGCTGCTGATCGAGACGCGGGTCGCCGCCCTGACGGTACCCAGCGCTGCGGTGCAGCGCGGCCTGTCTGGGCTTTACGTCTATATCGTCAAGCCGGACGCTACGGTGGTGCGCCAGGATGTAGAGGTAGCACTAGACAATGGCACCATCGCCGTACTGACCAGCGGCCCACAGGCCGATGACCCAATCGTCACCGCCGGGCATTCCCGGTTGGGCTCCGGCAGCCGCGTCGTCGGCACGCCCAGCATCCCGCCAACGGCCGCCCCGGTCTCCGCCGGCACGCCAGTGGTCGGCGTTGGTAAATCCGGTAGTTGAAGGGGTCCACGCCATGAGCGTCTCCGCCCCCTTCATCCGCCGACCGGTCGGCACCTCGCTGATCATGGTAGCATTGGTGCTAATGGGGATCGCCGCCTACCCTTTCCTGCCCGTGGCGCCGCTGCCACGCGTCGATTTCCCCACCATCGTCGTCACCGGCCGATTCCCAGGTGCCAGCCCCGAAACCATGGCCATCACCGTGGCACAGCCGCTGGAGACGCAATTCGCGCAAATCTCCGGCATTTCGCAAATGACCTCGCTGTCGGTGCAGGGCACTGCATCCATCACCATCCAGTTCGACCTCAACCGCAATATCGACGCCGCCGCCAGCGACGTACAGGCGGCGATCAACTCGGCCAGCGCGCAATTGCCGCGCAACATGCCCGGCTCGCCGACCTATCGAAAGGTCAATCCCGCCGACAGCCCGATCCTGATCCTGGCGTTACAGTCAGAAGATCTTCCACTGATCAGGGTGAACGACTATGCCGACACGGTGATGGCGCAGCAGATTTCGCAAATCGCCGGCGTGTCGCAGGTCTTTATCGGCGGCGAGCAGAAACGCGCCGTGCGCATCCAGGTAGATCCCGCCAAGCTCGCCGCCATGGGACTGACCCTGGAAGATATCCGCCAGACGCTGGTCACCGCTTCCGTCGCCTCGCCGAAGGGCAGCCTGGATACCGAACGGCGCAGCTTCACGATCTTCACCAACGACCAGTTATTGACCGCCGCCGAATACGACAATGTGGTAGTCACCTATCGCGCGGGCGCGCCGGTGCGGGTGCGCGATATCGGCCAGGCGGTGGACGCGGCGGAAAACCAGCGCATCGCAGGCTGGCAGAACGCTAAGCGCGGCATCCTGCTGATCATCTTCAAACAGCCCGATGCCAATGTGATCGAAACGGTGGAGCGCATCAAGGCAGCTTTGCCGCAGATGCAGGCATCGATCCCGCCGACGATCTCCGCCAAGATCATCATGGACCGCACCCTGACCATTCGCGAATCCGTGCATGAGGTGCAATTCACCCTGATGCTGTCCATCGGCCTGGTGGTCCTGGTGATCTTTCTGTTCCTGCGTAATTTCTGGGCCACCATCATCCCGTCGATCACCTTGCCGGTCGCGCTGATCTGCACCTTCGCAGTGATGTATTTGGCTGGGTTCAGTATCAATAATATTTCTCTCATGGCGCTCACGCTTTCGGTGGGCTTCGTCGTCGATGATGCGATCGTGGTGTTGGAAAACATCTATCGCCATATCGAAGCCGGCGAGAGCCCGATGGAAGCGGCGATGCGAGGTTCTAGCGAAATCGGCTTCACCATAATCTCCATCTCGCTGTCACTGATCGCAGTTTTTATCCCGCTGCTACTAATGGGCGGGATCGTCGGACGACTGTTCCGCGAATTCGCCCTGGTCACCACGACAGCAGTGCTGGTGTCCATGGTCGTCTCGCTGACCCTGGTACCGATGATGTGCTCACGCTTCCTGCGCCATCACGACCAGAAACATGGCCAACTGTATCGCGCGGTGGAAGCGTTCTTCCGCGGCCTGCTGGCGTTCTATCGCGTGACGCTCGATGTCGTGCTGCGCTTTCAGTTCCTCACCTTGCTGGTCTTCTTCGCCACTGTCGGTAGCACCGTCTGGCTCTACATCGCTATCCCCAAGGGGTTCTTCCCCAATCAGGATACCGGCACCGTGATCGGCATTTCCGAAGCTGGGCAGGATGTGTCGTTCAAGGAAATGATGCGCCGGCAAGAAGCCCTAATCGAGATCGTGCGCAAGGATCCCGATGTCAGCGGCTTCGCCTCCTCCATCGGCGCCGGGATCGCTGGGCAGACCGCCAATACCGGGCGCATGTTCATCGCGCTGCGCCCGTGGTCGGAACGCACCGGCGGCAGCGCACAGGATTTCATCGCCCGCATCCGCCCGCAGGCCGCGAAGGTCGAGGGCATCGCGATGTATATGCAGGCGGCGCAGGATATCCGCGTCGGCACTCGCGCTTCTCGCACGCAATATGAATACACCCTGCAAAGCGCCGACCTGGGCGAATTGTATGAATGGGCGCCGAAGATCCTCGCCAAATTGCGCGACATGCCCATCCTGCGCGATACCGCCACCGATCAGCAGCTGGCCGGCACCACCGCCACCCTGACCATCGACCGCGACCAGGCGGCACGTTTCGGCATCCAGCCGCAGGTAATCAACGACACCTTGTACGACGCCTTCGGCCAACGGCAGATCGCGCAGTATTTCAGCCAGGTAAATACGCACCGGCTGATTCTCGAAGTCCTGCCCGAGCAGCAAAGCGATCTCGCCACGCTCGACAAGCTCTATGTCCGTTCTGCCACCGGCCAGGCGGTGCCACTCTCCACCTTCGTCAAGCTGAACACGACGCCTGTGGCCCCCTTATCGATCAGCCACCAGGGCCAGTTCCCCGCCGTCACGCTCTCCTTCAACCTCGCGGAAGGCGTGGCGCTGGGCGATGCGGTCAATGCGATCCAGGCGGAAATCGCGCGCATTGGCGTGCCCATCACTGTACGCGGCACGTTCCAGGGCACGGCGCAGGCATTCCAGGCATCGCTACGGACGCAACCCTTTCTGATCGCGGCGGCGCTGATCGCCGTCTACATCATCCTGGGCATCCTGTATGAAAGCTACATCCTGCCGCTGACCATCCTGTCCACCCTGCCGTCCGCCGGCGTCGGCGCGCTGCTGATGCTGATGTGGGCAGGCTACGATCTTTCCGTTATCGCCATGGTCGGGGTGATCCTGCTGATCGGCATCGTGAAGAAGAACGGCATCATGATGGTGGATTTTGCCATCACCGCCGAACGACAGCGCGGCGTCACGCCACGTGATGCCATCCGCGAGGCCTGCCTGCTGCGCTTTCGCCCGATCCTGATGACGACGATGGCTGCGCTGCTAGCCGGCCTGCCGCTGATGCTACAATCGGGAGCCGGGTCAGAGTTGCGCAAGCCGCTCGGCTTCGCCATGGTGGGTGGGTTGGCGCTGTCACAGATTCTGACACTCTACACGACGCCTGTGGTCTATCTTTACCTCGATCGCCTGCAACGCTGGCTGTCTCCGAAACGCGCGCGCATGCCGCGTCTGGCGGAAAAACTGGGAACGACGGGCAATTAGCGCGCCCGGCTTTATAAGACGCAAAGGAAACGCCAATGCAAATCAATCTCGCCGGCCGCTCGGCCCTGATAACGGGCGGCAGCACCGGCCTCGGCCTCGCCATGGCCAAGCGCCTTTCCGCCTCCGGCGCCGACGTTGCCATCCTGGCCCGCCGCCCGGACGTGATCGCCGCCGCCGTCGCGGACATCGAAAAGACCGCCAAGGGCAAGGTCGCCGGCTTCCCGTGCGATGTCGCCAAGGCGGAGCCGGTGAAATCCGCTTTCGGCGGTGCCATGAGCGCGTTCGGTAAGATCGACATCGTCATCAACAATGCCGGTATCTCCCGCGCTATGCCGTTCGGCGAGGCCACTGATGAAATCTGGCAGGAAGACCTGGATCTGAAGCTGTTCGCCGCCATCCGCCTCGCCCGCCTCGCCATGCCGCAGATGGTCGCGCGCCGCTGGGGTCGCATCATCAATGTGCTGAATATCGGCGCAAAGGCCCCACGCGCAGCCTCCGCCCCCACCTCGGTCACCCGCGCCGCCGGCATGGCGCTGACGAAAGTGCTCGCCAATGAAGGCGCGCCGCATAACGTGCTGGTCAACGCCATGCTCGTTGGCCTCATCCGCTCGGACCAGTGGGATCGCCGCTACAACGCTGCCAAGGCCGGCGGCTCCAACGAAGACTACGAAGACTTCATCGTTAAGCTCGGTGCCAACGTGCCGATGAAACGGCTCGGCACGGCAGAGGAATTCGCCAACCTCGCCTGCTTCCTTGCCTCCGAACAAGGCGGCTACATTACCGGTACCGCCATCAATGTCGACGGCGGCTCCTCCCCAGTCGTGTGAAACAATTCAATCGCTACAGGACTTTTAGGGCCAGGTGTTATATCCCCCGCCCAAAAATTTATCGCGTAACGGAGAGAGCCAGCCAATGTAGTTGAAATGTGATATTTTTTAAGAGTTAAAATTTTTGACCAGTGAACCGGCGTCTCCGCGCGCCCACAACCGAATAACCTGCAGCCGAACGTAACCATCACGCATTAAAACCGAGACGCTTTAAAAACCGAGACCGGGGCTCCAGCGCGCGCCCCAAGCATCAGAGTAGCATCGCCGCTCGCTCGCTGGACGTACGCGCCCAAGCCGCTTCCGCGTTCTCATCGAACAATTCGGTCAGCTTCTTCATCATCGTGCCGCCTAGCTCCTCTGCATCCACGATGGTCACTGCGCGATGGTAATAGCGCGTCACATCATGGCCGATGCCAATGGCGATCAGCTCCACTTGGTTTCGGCTTTCGATCATGCGGATTACTTCGCGCAGATGCTTTTCTAGGTAATTGCCGGGATTGACGGACAACGTGGAATCATCGACCGGCGCGCCATCGGAAATCACCATCAGGATGCGCCGGTGTTCCGGGCGATGCACCAGCCGCTGATAGGCCCACATCAGCGCCTCGCCGTCGATATTCTCCTTCAGTAGTCCCTCGCGCAGCATCAGGCCCAGATTTTTACGCGCCCGCCGCCACGGCGCGTCGGCGGATTTATAGATAATATGTCGCAGATCGTTCAGCCGCCCGGGATTGCGCGGCTTGCCTTCCTGCACCCATTTTTCGCGCGATTGCCCACCCTTCCAGGCACGCGTGGTAAAGCCTAGTACTTCCACCTTCACCGCGCAGCGTTCCAGGGTGCGCGCCAGGATATCGCCGCACATGGCGGCAACCGTAATCGGTCGACCGCGCATCGATCCCGAATTGTCGATCAGCAACGTCACAACGGTATCGCGGAACTCCATATCCAGTTCGCGCTTATAGGATAACGCCAGCATCGGGTTCACCACCACGCGTGAGAGGCGCCCAGCATCCAAAATGCCTTCCTCCAGATCGAACTCCCACGCCCGCGTCTGCTGCGCCAACAACTTGCGTTGCAACCGATTCGCTAGCTTGGAAATCACACCCTGCAAATGCTGCAATTGCTGGTCAAGCTGCTGGCGCAACCGCCCCAACTCCTCCGCATCGCACAGCGCCTCGGCGTCGACTTCCTCATCATGGAACCGCGTATAGGCGCGATAGGCCTGGTCATGGTCGGATGGCCCGCGGTCGCGGCGCGGCTGCGGCCCGCCCGGCCGGTCATCGCCCTCGGCAGCGGCGCTGTCCTCGTCGGCATCGGCGCCTTCATCGTCGGCCGCCTCGCCCTCCATCTCCTCCGGCTGCGCGCCCAAAGTAGAATCGGTATCGGATTCCGACTGCCCCTCGCCTTCTTGCGAATTATCCTGCTGCGAGGATTGCTCGCCGCCATCCTCGCCATCTTCGGAATTGTCGTCATTTTCCGAATCCACCTCGGCTTCCGCAAGATCGAGCGCCGCCAGCAGCTTGCGCGCCGCGCGGGTGAACGCCTTCTGGTCATCCTGCGTGCGCCCCATTTCCGTCAGCGCATCCTCGGCCGCCTGGTCCAGGCTGTCGCGCCACATATCCAGCACCCGACGCGCCGGCGCCGGCGGCGCCTCACCCGACATGCGCTCTCGGGCCAGCAACGCTAGCGCCTGCGCGATCGGCAGCTGGTCCTTCCGCGTCATGCGGTCATAGCCCTCGGCCTCGCATTCCTCGGTCAGCCGGGCATAGAGATTGGCTGCAACGCCGGCCATATTGCGTGAGCCGATAGTTTCCACCCGCGCCTGTTCCAGCGCTTCATAGGCATCTTTCGCCTCGCGCCGCGACGGCATCCGCGCATTATGGATCGCATCGTCATGATGCTTCAGGCGCAGCGCGATGGAATCCGCCGCTCCGCGCAACCGCGCCATCTCCGCCGGCGGCAAGGACCGCGTGGGCAACGGTAGCCGGGCACGCTTGCCCGCAAGGCCCGAAGGCCCCGGCTGGAACGCCACCTGCACTTCCGCGTTTTCCGCGATGGCACGCAGCACGCCCGCTGTCGCGCGCTTGAACTCCTCCGAGCGCGCATTGTCCTTGTTGGCGGTGCCACTCATCTTCTGACTAGCCTTTTCACTAGAATCGGTGAATTTCTGATCAGGGCTAGCTACTTACGGGGCACCACGCCGGTCGGCAGGTCTTCGTTGAAACAGCGCTGGTAATATTCCGCCACCGTCTGCCGCTCCGCCTCATCGCATTTATTGAGGAATGTCGCGCGGAAGGCAAAACCGACATCACCAAAGATACTTGCATTCTCCGCCCAGGTAATGACAGTGCGCGGCGACATCACGGTGGAAATATCGCCATTGATGAAGCCCGCGCGCGTCAAATCCGCCAGCGCCACCATGCTTTCGACTCTCTTCTTCGTCGGCGAGTCGGACGCATCCGCACCCATCTTCGCCAGCACGATTGCAGTTTCCTGATCATGCGGGAGAAAGTTTAACGTAGCAACGATGTTCCAGCGGTCCATCTGCCCTTGGTTGATCTGCTGCGTGCCATGATACAGGCCCGTCGTATCGCCCAACCCTACGGTGTTGGCGGTGGAGAACAGCCGAAAAGACGGATGCGGACGAATAACCCGGTTCTGATCGAGCAAAGTAAGTTTACCCTCGACCTCCAGCACCCGCTGGATCACAAACATCACGTCCGGGCGGCCGGCATCATATTCATCGAACACTAGCGCGCAGGCATGCTGCAACGTCCAGGGTAGGATGCCTTCGCGGAATTCCGTCACCTGCTTGCCGTCCTTTAGGACGATCGCATCCTTACCGATCAGATCGATGCGGCTGATATGGCTATCGAGGTTAACGCGAATGCAAGGCCAGTTCAGCCGCGACGCCACCTGCTCGATATGCGTCGATTTACCCGTGCCGTGATAACCCTGGATCATCACGCGGCGATTATGCGCAAACCCGGCGCAGATCGACAAGGTGGTTTCCTTGTCGAACTGATAGGACGCATCGAAATCCGGCACATGCTCCGTGCGCACGGAGAAAGCTGGAACTTTCATATCTATATCGATCCCAAATACCTTGCGCGCGTCCACCGTGGTATCCGGCAGGTTGATGGCGGAGGTAGGGGGAACTTCAGCGATAGCGGCAACCTTGTTCATCAGCGGACGAGTCCTGTTGTGTTCCTGGAAAAATTTAGCCCCGGCCGGTCAGAATCGAAACAACCCGGGGCTGGTGAAATTGACGATACCCATGCAAGCGCGTTCAGCCAGCTGCCGCAAGTCGCGGCTCAGTGATCAGGCGCACGCGCAAAGTGGCATAGGCGAGATTGATCGTCTTGATCCTTTCTTCGGCCCCCTTATCCCCCCCATTGGCATCCGGGTGGTGGCGTTTGGCAAGCTCCTTATATCGCGTTTTCAGCCGATCCAAGGTGGTAGGCCAGCTCAGCCCCAACGTCGCCAAGGGCTCGCGCAATTCCGTGGGCACCGTGGGCTCCGCAACCCGACGTTCCTTGCGCATCCCGGCGGAGGCCAGGATATTTAGCGGATCGCGCAACACCTCGTCCTCCCAGGCGGCGGAGCCGATCCGCCCGAGCGGCCAGCTCGGCCGGCCCCAGGCGGTATCCTGGCGCAACGCCGCCTCAATCTCCCCCGGCGTCATGCCTTTGTAATAGTCCCAGGACAGGTTGTAGGCGCGCACATGCTCTAGGCAGAACCAGAAATACTGGCGCAAGGCGAGCTTGGACTTCGGCGCCCGGTATTCACCGAGAGCCTGGCAGTCGGGCATCTCACACACCTGGCCCGGCGCATCCGGGTCGGGCGCGTAGGCCCGTCTTCGCGCGGGGCGTCGCGTCATCCGGGGTTTATGTGCATCGCCGGCGCCGTTGGCAACTGGGTGCTTGGCGTCCGGCCCTGTTTGGCCGATATCTTCAATATGTCCAAAGTTTCCCCGTCCCGCGCCCAGCGCATCGAAGCCATCCTCTGGCAGGGTTTTACCCCCAGCCTGCTCCGCGTCACCGATGACAGCGCCCACCATGCCGGCCACGCCGGCGCCCGCCCCGGCGGCGAAACGCACTACACCGTTCTGGCCGTCGCCACCGCCTTCCGCGGCCTGTCCCGCGTCGCCCGCCACCGCGCCGTCAATACCGCCCTGATGACAGAATTCACTACCGGCCTGCACGCCCTGACCCTGGTCCTGCGCACCCCGGAGGAGGAAAACACCGCCGGATAGGCCACCTGCCACCATCATATGCACGCGGTTAGTATATTTTTCGATTTATGGCCGAATATATCTAGAAAAAAATAAAAATTTACTATAAAATTCTTAATTCAAGGATAGAGATTTTGAAATGACCGAAGATGCGACCATCACCGCCGTCGATCTGGACCGCGTGGACAGGGAAATCCTGCGCCTGATCACTGTCGATGCCTCCCTCTCGCTCGCTAACATCGCCGGAAAGGTCGGACTCACCCCCACCCCCTGCTGGAAGCGCATTCGCCGCATGGAACAGGTCGGAATCATTCAGCGCCGCGTCGCCGTGCTGAACGCCGCAAAGATCGGCCTACCGGTTTCCGTCTTCGTCGCCGTGGAAACCGCCGATCACTCTGCCGCCTGGTTGGAAAAATTCCACGCCGCCGTCGACACCATGCCCGAAATTGTCAACGCTTGGCGCATGAGCGGCGATGTGGACTATCTGCTCCACGTCGTCGTCGCCGATATCGCCGCCTATGACGGCTTCTATCGCAAACTGATCGGTACTCTGCCACTCCGCAACGTCTCCAGCCGCTTCGCCATGGAACACATGAAAGCCGCCGCCCTGCCAATCTGAACGCCGGGCAGTACCGGGCTGGGAGGAATTTGCCAGCTTAACCGCCCAGCGTAGCAGGAGGAGGCATCGGACGCGGGGATGGTCAACATTAGGCCATAAGGGCCCTCCACTCGGCCATAGTGGCGGAGCGGTTTGTCTTGTAGGTCTGTCGGTGCATCAGGTGACACCCTACTTTGCGTTGACAGCCTGCGGGATACCCCCTGGTATTTTTCTACTATGTCGCTTCCAATGGCATGACGCGGCGCAGGGCGGAGGATTCCAGAATGGCGATCGATGCGGATACCTATGATTTCATTGTCGCTGGTGCTGGCTCTGCGGGTTGCGCGGTCGCAGGCCGG
>CAMBMS010000034.1 GCA_945868845.1 Asaia bogorensis
TCTTCCTACCAAAATATTCACCTGATCTAACCCCGATCTAGCAGCTCTTCGCCAAACTTAAGTATCTTCTGCGAAACGTCGCTATCCGAGCCATCAAAATCATCTACGCCGCAATCAGCCAATTACTCAGTGCCTTCACCCCAGACGAAGGCAACAATTAGCTACAGAACTCTGGTTATAACCCAACATAAAAATATCGCACTCTAAGGCGCCTCGCCCCTTGGCGGGGTCCAGGGGCAGAGCTCCAATCTTACTTTTGGCAGATCTCGCTCATTGGGACTTGGTATAAGCAACAACCCTGTCAGGAGGTTTCGCCCCCTAAAGCATCATCTTGCGCAACCAATCGCAACCGTGGGCGACGGCCTGGCGGGATTTTTGGACATGTTCTGTGAAGCGCATGAAGCCGTGTAGCACGCCTTCATAGGTTTCCAGCTGCGTCGGCACGCCAGCTGCTTTTAACTTTTCTGCCATTGCCTCGCCGTCGGAGCGCAGAACGTCGAGTTCGGCGAGTTGGATGAGGGTGGGGGGTAGGCCGGTGAGATCACCGCGCAGGGGAGCGGCGTAGGGGTTGATGCGGTCCGCCTCGTTCGGCGCGTAGCAGCCCCAGTAGAACCGCATCTTGTCGGCGTTTAGACCGTAGCCATCGGTGTAAGCGCGATAGCTCGCAGTATCAAGGTTGGAATCGGTGACGGGATAGTTGGCGAGGATACCGCGCAGCTTCGGCCCGTTGGTATCACGCAGCAGCAGCGCGGTGCCGAAGGCGAGATTACCGCCCGCCGAATCCCCGGCCAGCACAATGCGGCTACCATCCAGGCCCCAGTCCGTGCCGTGCGCGGCGACATGGCGTACGACGGCAGCACATTCCTCCACCGCTTGCGGGAAGCGCGCTTCGGGGGCGAGGGCGTAATCGACGCTAACGGTGGCGACTTCGGCGCCGGCGGCGTATTCGCGGGTCAGGCGGTCATGTGTGTCGATCGACGCCCAGACCCAGCCACCACCATGGAAATAGACGAGTGTGGGCAGCGACTTGTCCGTACGGGGCTTGTGCACGCGGCAGAGGATGCGACGGCCGCGCGCGAACACCCAGCGATCCGCGCTTTCCGTCATTCGCGGCCCGCCGGCAGCGGAGATCATGGAGATGGCATCGTTGCTGGCGCGGTGCGGATCGAGTGGAATTTCCAGCTTGACCGGGGGGAGTTTCGCGGCCGCCGCATCGACGATCTTTTGATAGGCGGCCATTTCCGGGTCCCAGTGCGAACGATTGCTCATTGGTGCGGTCTCCCCTTTGCTGATACGGGATATGCAACCGTATCCGCGGGTCGTTGGCAATTGGCCTCCAGCGGCGGCTAACAACCGGGATGGGCGGCGCGGGAGCGAGCCGATAGGCTGCATGACATGGAAGCTGCCGTGGTCATTCCCCTTGTGCAACGCCGTCGGCGCCGGCGCGCCATTTTGCTGGTGCTGGCGGCGTCGGCGCTGTTCACGTTTTCCTCGGCGATAATCAAGTCGATCGGCCCGGAGATCCCGGCGCTGGAGTTGATCGCGATCCGCAGCCTGTTTGCGCTGATCCCGTTGCTACCGCTGTTCGCGCGCCATGGCGGGTGGCGGGCGCTGCGCACGCGCCATTGGGGACTGCATGCGCAGCGGACGATCTATGGCTTTATCGGTATGGTCACGTCCATTCATGGCTATGTGGTGCTACCGCTGGTGCTGGTGACGGCGCTGGGGTTTGTGATGCCGCTGTTTCTCGTCGCGCTGTCGGTGCCGTTGCTAGGGGAACGGGTCGGCTGGCGGCGTGGCACGGCGGTGGTAGTGGGGTTTCTGGGCGTGCTGGTGATGGTGCGGCCATGGCTGGTATTGGGCGGCGGGGCGCCGGTGCCGTTGCTTTCGGTGGTGATCGTGGTGGGGGGCGTGGCGACCTGGGCGCTGGCGATGATCGCCATCCGCAAGATAGGGTATGCGGGCGATGAAAGCGTCACGATCACCGCCTGGTTCACCATCGGCGGGGCGGTGATCGCGGGGGTATTGTGTGTGCCGGTCTGGGTGACGCCGACATGGGCGCAGTTTGTCGCGCTAGCTTGTATCGGCCTAGTCGCGGGACTGGCGCAGGTGCTGATGACCGAGGGATATCGCACCGGGGAGACGACCGTGCTGGCGCCGTTCGAATATGGTGCGATTGTCTATGCCACGGCGCTGGGCATGGGGTTTTGGGGGGAGATACCGGATACGTGGGACGTTATTGGCATCGCGGTGATCGTTGGTTCTGGGCTTTATGTATGGCACCGGGAGGCGACACTGGGGGCGCGGCGATAGGCCGTTTTCAGTTGGATCGCACCATGCCGCCATCGATAGGGATGATGACGCCACTGACATAATCCGAAAGATCGGTGGCCAAGAATTCTACCACCCTGGCGCAGTCCTCCACCGTGCCGATGCGGCGCAGTGCTACCTTGGCGGCGCGGTCCTGGTTGGCGCTGGCGCTGCCGGGGATGACGGTGGCGAGGATGCGGCCGGTGCCGATGGTGCCGGGGGCGATACAGTTGGCGGTGATGCCGTAGGGGCCGAGATCTTGCGCTAGATATTTTGTGTAATGCGCGATCGCCGCCTTCGCCGCGCCGTAATGGGCGTAGCCGCCATCCGGCGATGGCCCTAGCCCAGCGATGGAGCTAACGGTGACGATTTTTCCGGTCCGCTGGCGCTTCATGATCGGCGCCACCGCGTTGACGCAGTAAACCGTGCCGTAGAGGTTCATCTCAGTAACCAGGCGTAGCAGCGCAGGGTCGAGCTCGCTCGCCTTGGTATCCACTGGGCGCCCACGCCCGCCTCCGGCGTTGCAGACGAGAATGTCGATGCGGCCCCAGGCAGTTTCCACTTTCGCTACCGCCGCGTTCACCGCGTCGCGGTCGGTGACGTCCATCTCGATGCCCATGGCGGTTCCGCCGCCGGCTTCGATTTCCGCCATGGTGGTCTCGGCGGTCATGTCGCGCGCCTCGGCCTCGAATTCTTCGTAAGCGCGCAGGTTAAGATCAGTGACTAGGATTTTCGCGCCCAGCCCGGCAAGGCGGCGGGCATAGGCTCGCCCCAGGCCGCGGGCGCCACCGGTGACGATGGCGACCCTGCCGTCCAGTTTCCCCATCGAGCTTAGCTGCAGGCGACGGAGTAAACGTCTTTCACCTCGACAGGGATCGATATTTCCTGCCAGCTGGCGCCGCCATCGGTGGTACCGAAGATTTCGCCCTTGTAGCGCGCACCGATATAGACCTGGTTTGGATCGGTGTTGTGCAGGCCAACGGACATGATGGTACCATGCACCTGCACCTTGTCGAAGCGGCTCCAGGTTCTGCCGGCATCCTGGCTGCGATAGACGCCGCCATCATGGCTCGCCGCCGCCACGCTCAGCGCCGCGTAGATCGTCTTCGGATCGGATCGGGAGACACGGATATCGCGGCTATAGGTGGTAGGGGAGAATTTGTTAATCTGCATGTTCTCCCATGTCTTTCCACCATTGGCGGTGCGGAACAGGCCCATGCGCACGGCAATAATGGCGGCATCGGGGTCGGCCGCGCTGGTGGCGATGGCGTGGCCATCCAACATGCCTTCGGCGGCGGTTTCCTGCTGCACGATCTTGCTGCCCAGGCCCGGCTGAGCGGAGAGACGGATCAGATCGTCGCTCATGTCTTCCCAGCTTTCGCCGCCATTGGTGGTGTGCATCGCACCGCTGATTTCCAACGCAGCGATGATGTCACCGGGCTTCCCAGGGCGCTGGGCCATGCGCATGACGCGCGGCGCAAAGGGGCCGGTGCAGTGCTCGCGAATGCCCGGATTGGGCAGTTTGCGCCAGGAGGTGCCCATGTCCTCGCTACGATAGACATCGAGCGGCGAGGCGCCAGCATAGACCAAGTTCGGATTTTCGTCCGCCACTAGGAAGGACCAGACTTGTTTGCCCATATCGGGGAAATTGGTGCGTTTGAAGCTCGCACCGCGATCGGTGCTGCGATAGACGCCGTTACTGGTACCGGCGAAAATCACATCGGGGTTGGTAGGGTGCACATCGACGGTGAAACACTGCGCCTCCGACAGAACGTGCTGCCACGCGCCATTACCGGGGCGGCAGAACACGCCGACGGCGCCGGAGGCGTCCGGGCGGCCGACATAGCCGGCGATGCCGACGAGAACATTGGATGCAGACGCCATAGAATGGTTCCTCCTGGTTTCTTCTGGACCTGACGTTACGGCAGATTTTTACCCCTGCCTATCCGAGGGCCAATCCGGGCGCGAGCCGGGACGCCGCCGCGCGTGCCCGCACCGCGCCTTCCCGAGCCATGTCGGCGCAGAGGCCGGTATAGGTGGTGGGATCCAGCAAGGCGGCGATAGCGTCCGGTTTCATGTGGGCGGTGACGCGCGGGTCGGCAGCCAACAGGTCGCCGAAGGATTTGCCCTCGACAAAGGCGACCTGCGCGGCGTCGTAAACCACGTCATGCGCGTGCTGGCGGCCGATCACCAGACCGAGATCCAGCATCACTGCTTCCGCCATGATCAGACCGTTACCGAGATCGAGATTGGCGCGCATGCGGGCGGGGTCCAGCTTTAGCCCGCGCATCACCTCGCCCAGGCGCGACAGGATATCGCCCATGGCGATGCAGGCGCGGGCCTCAGCGGCATCCATAATCAGGCTGTTGGTGCGGTCAGCTTCGTGTTCCGTCTGCATCGCCTCCAGCGCCATCGGCACCATGGCGCGCACTTCGGAGCACGCCGCGATGATGTCCTGGCAGAGTTTCGGATTGCGTTTCTGCGGCATGGTGGAGCTGCCCACGGTGCCTGGCGGGACGGGCTCCTCCACCTCACCGAACTCGGTTTTCATCAGCGTGTAAATTTCCCGCGCGATTTTCCCGCAAGTGGCGGCGAGCATAGACAGCAAAAGAATATTTTCCGCGAGGTGATCGCCCAGAGCGCGCGACGGCACCGCCATCGGCGTCATGCCTAGATGTCTGCCCACCCCCGCCTGCACCGCCGGACCCTGCGTGCCGAGCGAGGCATAGGTGCCCGCCGCACCGCCCAGCATGGCGACGAAAATGCGCGGCCAGGCCTGCTGAAGTCGTTCCACATGGCGCAGCATTTCATCGATCCAGGTGGCAATCTTGAAGCCAAACGTGGCAGGCACCGCATGCTGGCCATGCGTACGCCCAGCGATCGGCATGTCGGCGCCACGATCGGCCAGTACCGCCATGGCGGCGAGTGCTTCGCCGATCAGGCGTAGGAAAATTCCATGTGCCTGGCGTAGCACAAGAATATCGCCGGTCTGGGTAATGTTCTGCGTAGTCGCACCCCAATGTACCCAACCACCATGTGGATCGCCGACGATGCGGCCGAGTTCCCAGACCAACGGCACCAGGGTATGGCCGGTGCGCGCAAAGCCTTCATCGATGCGCGCGCGGTCCATCAATTCATAGCGCGCGACCTTAGCAATGGCGTCGGCGGCTTCGTTCGGGATGATGCCCAGTTCAGCCTGCGCGCGCGCAAGGGCGACTTCCACATCCAGCCAGGCCTGCCAACGATTTTCCAGCTGATAGAGTTTCCGAATGCCGGGATCGCGCACTCGGCTGGCGGTGGGAAGTTCGCTGCTCATTGTTTGGTTTCCTGCTGGAGGGGGAAAGAGAGGGGACGAGGCAGGATAGGCGGCCGTATCACGGCTTGACCAGGGACCGGATAGCCTTAACCTCTAGGCAGTCCATTCAGGGAGGAACCAGACGTGATCGTCGAAATGCGTACCTATCAATGCAAGCCCGGCACAGTGCCGCAATTCGAGGAGCGCTTTGGCGCGGCGCTGCCGATCCGGCAGAAAATTTCGCCCCTGGCCGGCTTCTTCCATACGGAGGTGGGCGATCTGAACAAGGTGATTCATATTTGGCCCTATGAAAGTTTTGAGGCCCGCACGAAGGCACGCACCGATGCCACCGCCAGCCCCGGCTGGCCGCCGGCCACACGCGAATTCGTCACCGAACAATCGACTGAAGTATTCATCCCGGCACCGTTCAGCCCGAAACTGGAACCACGTGAGCTGGGCGGGATTTACGAAATTCGTATGTATCAATATGCCGCCGGCACCATCCCAGCGGTGATCGAGGCCTGGAGTGCGCGGATCGCGGAACGGATGAAACTTTCACCCCTAGTCGCCGCCTGGTATTCGGAAATCGGGCCATTAAATAAATGGGTGCATATCTGGGCCTATAAGGACGCTAATCATCGCGCCGCGATCCGTGCCGAGGCGGTGGCGAAAGGTGTTTGGCCGCCGCCCGGCACACCGCCCGGGGCGCTACTGAAAATGCAGAACATGCTGGTAGTACCAGCATCGTTCTCGCCGCTGCGTTAATTTTTTTAACCCGGCCCGCCGATCTGTGTTGGCGGGCCACATCGTGATATCAGGATGCGGAGGTAAGATATGGTCACCAGCGGTCACGTCGTCTTCGGCAAGATGGACAAAGTTGTATTCGGCAAGCCGGCCGCGGAAGCGGTCGCCGAGGAAGTGACGCGACTAGATGCGCAACGCGTGTTCCTGATGGTGAGCGGCACGCTCAATCGGGACACCGACGAGATCGATAAAGTCCGCCGCGCGCTGGGCAATAAATGCGTCGGTACGTTCGACAAAATGCCACCGCACACGCCACGTTCGGCAGTGATCGCGGCGGCCGATCAAGCGCGTGCAGCCGAGGCTGATCTGATTGTGACGATTGGCGGCGGGTCCATCACCGATGGGGCGAAGGCGGTGCTGCTGTGCCTGTCCAACAACATCACCACCATCGAGGCGCTGGATGCGCTGCGCCAGACCGGTGCGACGCCGCCGGCCTGCAATCCTCCCACGGTACGCCAGATCACAGTGCCCACGACTTTATCCGCCGGGGAGTTTTCCGGCATTGCCGGCGTGACGGATGAGAGCACGCGCGTCAAAGAATTATTTCGCCATCCGATGATTATTCCGAGTGCGGTGATTCTCGATCCGGAGTTGACCACGCATACGCCGGAATGGCTGTTTCTCTCGACAGGCATTCGCTCCGTTGATCATTGCGTGGAAGGTTTTTGTTCGCTGGAGGCACATCCTTATTCAGATGCGCAGGCGTTGCGCGGGTTGATGCTGCTGGTGAGCGGATTGCAGAAAGTAAAGGCTAATCCGCGGGATTTGCAGGCTCGGATGGATTGTCAGATAGGATCGTGGTTGTCGATGGCGCCGATTGCGTCCGGCGTACCGATGGGAGCCAGCCATGGTATTGGCTATGTTCTGGGTGCAGTGTTCGATGTGCCGCATGGCCATACATCCTGCATCATGCTGCCCTTCGTGATGAAGTGGAACAAGCCGGCGAATGCCGCCAAGCAAGCCGAAATTTCTACCGCATTAGGTTCACCCGGCGCCGATGCAGGGGATGTTCTGGATGCGTTTATCGACAGCCTTGGGATGCCGCGTAGCCTGAGTGCTGTCAATATCGGCCCAGAGCATTTTACTCGCATTTCCGAGCAGGCCATGGGTACGCCCTGGGTACCGCGCAATCCGCGTCCGATTTCAACGCCGGCCGAGGTGCGCGAAATTCTTACCCTCGCGGCCTGAAGCGAGAGCAACGCAATGGTCGAGATCAACGGGATGGCGCATGTCATCCTAACCGTCAGCCAATGGGACAAGGCGCGGGGGTTCTACGCCGCGCTGCTACCCTTTATGGGTATGCAGAAAGTCTATGATGGTAACAATTTTCTTTATCATGTGGGCGGACGTACCGCGCTCGGCATCCAACGTTGTTCGGAAGGGTTGGAAGGCGAACGATTCGTGCAGAACCGGGTTGGGTTGCACCATCTTTGTCTGCGCGCGCGATCGCGTGAGGATGTCGATGCGATCGCGGCCAAGGTGCGCGCGATCGGCGGGCATATCGATCGTGGGCCCATGGAACGCGACTTCGCCCCCGGCTATTATTTCTTCGTCTTCGAGGACCCGGACGGCATCCGCCTTGAAGTCAATTTCATACCCGGTAAAGGCCTGCTCACCAATCAGGATCAACCCATGCTGCCAAGCACCGACCCGAACTGGGATCAGAACGCCTGATCTGGAATTTTGGGGCAGCACCCTAATCTTCCTCTCGGTAGGTCACAGCCATCGAAACCTGGCATCAGTTCAACCGCGAGCGCAGTTGGGTCATGACCTCACGGACGCGGGCGGCGGATTCGCCTTGTGGGACGAGGGAGAGGAAGCGTTCGTAGCAGCGCAAAGCGGCGCTAACCTGGCCGCCGCGGTGGTAGATTTGCGCGGTTTCGCGCCAGAGCGGGGCGGTATCGGGGGCAAGGCGGAGCATGTCCTCGGCGCACGCCAGCGCGCCACCGACATCGCCCGTGCGCAGGCGGCGCAGCTTAATATTGTTTTGCAGGCGGAGCAGAACTTGACGCGCGTTCATCGGCTGCAGAATACCGGGACGCAGTTCGGCATCCGGCCCTTCCACGCGCTTGATTAGCACGCGCAAATCGCGCGCATCCAGCGGCGTACCGCCGCCGAACACATCAACCACCGCCTGCTGGCCCTTGCCATCGAAGGCGAGCAGGAAATGGCCAGGAAAATCCACCCCATGCGCGGCCCATCCTGCGGCGCGCGCGGCATGTAGCCAGACGATGCCGAGCGCGACCGGCAGGCCTTTACGCCGCTCCGTCACGCGGATCAGATTGGCATTCGCAAGATTGTCATAGGTCTCGGCATCGCCGCGATAGCCATGGCGCAGGGCGATCAGCCCTGTTAGCGATTCGGCACGTAACATCGGCGTATCGGCGGCCAGCGCCGCGGCCTGGCGGGCGATTTCGGACAGATGCATAGCCGCTGCGTTCCAGTCGGCCTGGGGCGCGTCGATCCGCGCAAGCTGCAGGGCCACCGCGCCAATATCGATCTCGACATCGGGCAATGTCCCAGTTGCTTCCAGCGCGGCGCGTGGATCGCTCATGGTCCATGGTAGAGGCAGTTGCCGACGGAAAGAAAGTCCGGCCTGATGCCAATCTGTTCCGACGCCCCTGCTGATCGTTGAGCCAATGCCCGCCATCACCGCCTGCATCTGCACCCATAACCGGCCGGATTATTTATGCGATTCCCTCGATGGCCTGACCCAGCAAACTGTCGGGCCGGTGGGGTTTCGTATCCTGGTCGTCGATAGCGGCTCCCCCTCGGTCGAGGCCACGCAGATCCGCGCTTTGGTGGAAGATATGGAGAATGCCAACCTACTGAGCGTCGATCGGCCCGGATTGAGCGTGGCGCGCAACGCCGCCAGGCGGGTCATCGCGGATGGCTACATCGCGTATTTGGACGATGATGCGATCCCCGCGCCCGACTGGATTGGCACCATCGGACAGGCCGTAAGCAGTAAGGTTCGGCTGCCCGTGCTGCTGGGTGGGGCCATGCATCCGTTATCGGAGGCGCCCTTGCCCCATTGGTGGCCGGCGCGGCTGCGCGCTATGCTCTCGATTACGGAGATGTCGGGCCAGGGGGGATACTGCCGCCCTGGTATGGCGGAAACTATGGAACCGGTAGGCGCCAATGTGATTGTCAATGCCGCCGCCCTGCACGCCGCTAACGTCTTCTCCGAAGCCATTGGCCGCACCGGCCGAAACTTACTTTCGGAAGAGAAAAAAATCTTCGCCTGGGGATTGCAGGACCGCGGCAAAACCATCCTCTATGATTCCCGCATCCTGGTGTATCACCAAATCCAGGCCGAGCGGCTGCTCCTGCGCTGGCTGCTGGCGCGCCTGTATTGGCAGGGTCTTTCCCGCGTGCGCGGTGGCCGCATTCTGGGCGAGCACGCGTCATTGCGGCGCGAGGCGGTCCGCTGTGCCGTGGTGTGCTGGCTGTTTGCCACGTTCGCGCTGCTCCCGGCCCGCGTTGCGTGGCTGATCGGGCCGCGCTCGCGCCTTGCTCATGCGGACGGTTTTCTACACGCCTATGTCTCGTGCGGGACGGCACGATGAACGCGGCGGCCCAGATTCATCCATCCGGCCCGCGCCTCTGGGCAGATCGCCGCCTGTGGCTGATGGCTGGTTTTGGCTTCATGGCCGGGCTGCCCTTGCCGCTGACCGGCTTCACCCTACGCCTATGGTTCGCCGAGAACGGGTTGTCGCTGGGCACTATCGGGCTGACGGCAATGATCGGCCTCGCCTATGCGCTGAAGTTCCTCTGGGCGCCGCTGTTGGACCACGCCGCCCCGCCATTCGGCCTGCAAAAATTTGGGCGTCGCCGCGGCTGGCTGCTGGCGATCCAGCCCTTGCTAGCGCTTTCCGCGGCGTTGTTGGCGCTGTCCGACCCCGCTACCGCGCCACTGGCCGTGGTGGCAATCGCGGTCTGTCTAGCATTCCTCTCGGCCAGCCAGGATATTGTCATTGACGCTTGGCGCATTGAGACTTTCCCGACCCACCTGCAGGGCGCGGCGCTGGCGGCCTACGTTTGGGGCTATCGCGCCGCGCTGCTGGTGGCCGGCGCGCAGGCTATCCGCCTGGTCGGCTGGATCGGCTGGCCTGGCGCCTTCCTGGCGATGGCAGCGCTGTTGGCACTCGCACCTCTTGTCACATTGCTGGCGCGCGAGCCGGCGACAGGCACGCCACGGATCGGTACCGACTCACCTTCAACGACAAATGCCCTAACCACCGCGATCGTCGCCCCCTTACGCGAGTTTCTAGCCCGCCCCGCCGCCCTGGGCATCCTCGCCTTCATCGCCCTATTCAAGCTCGGCGAGGCCATGGCCGGCGTGATGACGGCGCCCTTTTACCGCGATCTCGGCTTCGACCGCACCGCCATCGCGCTGGCGACCGGCGAACTTTCGTTGGCTGCCACCCTGGCCGGCGTCGCCGCCGGCGGTATCCTGGTGGCGCACTTTGGCGTCGGCCGGGCACTGATCTGGACGGCCTGGGGGCAAATGCTGTCGAACGGGATGTATGTGCTGCTGGCGTTTTCCGCTGGCGACCGCGAAATCCTGTTCGCCGCCGTAATCGTCGAGGCCTTCACCGACGGGTTGGTGGACGCGGCGTTCATTACTTATCTCTCCGGCCTTTGCGCCGTGGCCTATACGGCGACCCACTACGCCCTACTCTCCTCGCTTGCCGCTATCGCCACCCGCACCCTGGGCGGCCTGTCCGGCTATCTAGCCGAAACGGTGGGCTGGGCATGGTTCTATACCCTGACCATGCTGGCCGCGTTACCCGCGATGACCCTGATGATTTGGTTGTTGCGCCGGTTCCCGTTGGCGGAGCGATCAGAGATTCGTTAATTTTTCTGTCATTTACTCTGTCGCACGTTTCCGCAGCAGATAGCGTTGCTGGCCGTCGACCGCGAGTTCCCGGCGTTGATTATGTACGGTGCTGCGAAACCCAACGACACCGGTGGTTCGCCCTGGCGTAAGTTCGTTGATCTCCAACGCCGCGTAAAGCGTATCGCCCGAAAACACGGGTTTCAGAAAGCGGCTGGATTGTTCGAGGAAACCGACCAGAGAATCTTCCACCATGAAGGGAAACATGCCGGCGCCGGGGGCGGTTTGGATTACGGCCTGGAACCCATGCGCAAGCAGGCCCGTCCAGCCGCGGGTTTTGCAATATTCGATGTCGTAATGCACCGGATGGTTGTCGCCACTGGCGGCCTGGAAAGCGAGAAACACCGCGTCGGTCATCGTGCGACTGGGCAATACGAAGCGTTCACCGAGGGAAAAGTCTTCGAAATAGCGCTGCGACAGCATACGGTGGGTGGCTGGGTCGAAAGATTCGGTCACGATACTATCCCCCGCCTTCTTTTTGTCCCTGGCCTTCGCCGATCGGCGGCGCACTGGTTTCGCCGGCTAGAATTTCGGCGATATGGCGCGCATGGACTCGGCTACCCTCGCGTTTCAGCCGTCCAGCCATGTTCAGCAAACAGCCAAGATCACCAGCCAGTAGGAGATCAGCGCCGCTGGCAGATATATTCCTGACTTTATCGGACACCATGCGGACAGAAATCTCCGGATATTTAACGCAGAACGTGCCACCGAAGCCGCAGCACACATCCGCATCGGCCATTTCTTTGATCGTGGCGCCCATATTCGCCAGCAATCGGCGCGGCTGTTCCTGAATGCCCAGTTCGCGCAGGCCAGAGCAACTGTCATGATAAGTAACGTTACCGGTAAATTTCTGCGCAATGTGCTCGTATTGCATCACGTCGGTCAGGAAGCTGACGAGCTCGAAGGTTTTTTCCGCCAGCGCATCGGCGCGGGCGCGCAGATTGGGGTCGTCGTCAAACAGATGCGGCATATGGTGCTTCAGCATGCCGCCGCAGGAGCCGGACGGCACGACGACATAATCATAGCCACCAAAAGCATCCAGAATGCCACGCGCCAGCGCCGTGGTGGTGGTCCGGTCGCCGGTATTATAGGCAGGCTGGCCGCAGCAGGTCTGCGCGCGCGGCACCTCCACCTGGCAGCCCGCCTGTTCCAGCAGCCGGATGGCGGCGAAACCGACGCTGGGGCGGTACATGTCCACCAGGCAGGTGACGAACAGGGCAACGCGGGGTTTGTCGGGAGGCAAAGCGGAGGGATGATCGGTCATGGGGATATTTTATCGCCCTTTCCGGCGCGGCGCGATAGCGTGTCCCGAACGATAGTGGATCAGTTTTGCCGGCATCGGCTCGCACCTTAAAAAACACAATAGGAGGACATCATTATGAGCATCCCGGACGACATGCGCCTCGCCGACCGATTCCAGATCGAACAGGCCATGCTGCGTTATTGCCGCGGCGTGGACCGCAAGGAATGGGACCTGGTACGCGCCGCCTATCACTCGGACGCCTATGACGATCACGGCAACTACAAGGGCGACATCCCCGGCTTTGTGCAAAGCGTCATCGACCGCCACCAGACCATTGAGCAATCCACCCATGCCATCAGCAACATGCTGATCGAATTCGCCGGTCAGGATTTCGCCGTGGTGGAAACCTATTTCCACGTCAACCAACGCCACGCGCCCGGCGACGCAGCCCTCTATGCCGCCATCGTGCGCGGACCCATGCCGACCGCCGAGCAGGCATTGGAAGTCGAAACCGTCGGCCGCTACGTCGACCATTTCACCCGCCGCGACGGCGCCTGGAAAATCGCCCACCGCACCGTTGTGTTCGAACTCACCCGCGCTCAAGCCGCCGCCCCCGGCGGCGGCCTCCAAAAAAACTGGGTCACCGCCCAACGGAACGGCACCGACCGCATCCAAATCCTCCGCCGCGAAATCGGCCTGAGGTGAATGCGGGGGTGTGCGGTCGGGAGGAAACAGGGTCGGGGGCTCTACCCCCAAACCCCCACTAGGGAGCAGTGCTCCCTAGTGCTCCTTTACCGAACTAGCGAACAAGCTGAAAATCTAGCTGGGTTGGCGTGATTGTTCCTTATCCTGGACACCCCTTAGGGGGTTCGAGGCAGCACCCCAACCTTACTTTCAATAGCTCACACCGCCTGGTTGCCCAGCGGACGCGCCCAGCCATAGGGATCCGGGAGTGTGCCGTATTGAATGCCGACGATGGTGTCGTACAGCTTCTGCGTGACTTCACCGGTTGTGCCGCCATTGATGACATGGCGTGCGCCTTTGTAGCCCAGCTCGCCGACGGGGGAGACGACGGCGGCAGTGCCGGTTCCCCACATTTCCTTGAGGCTGCCGTCTTGCGCGGCGCTAATCACCTCATCGATGGCGATCTGACGCTCGGAGACCCGCATGCCCCAGTCACGCATCAGGGTCAGCGAGGAATCGCGGGTGATGCCGGCCAGAATGGAACCGTTCAGTGGCGGGGTGATCACCTCGTCATTGATCCGCAGCATGATATTCATGGTACCGACTTCATCGAGATAGCGGTGATGCACGCCATCCAGCCACAGCACTTGGGTGTAGCCCTCTTTCTCCGCATCCCGTGCGGCGTGCAGGCTGGCGGCGTAGTTGGCGGCGGTTTTCGCCGCGCCTAGGCCGCCGGCGACGGCGCGGACATATTTGTCGGTGGCCAGGATACGCACCGGGTTGATGCCCTCGGCATAATAAGCGCCGACGGGAGAAAGGATGACGTAATACACATAGCTGGTGGACGGATGCACTCCGAGGAACGTTTCGTTGGCGATCACCGTCGGGCGGATATAGAGGCTGGTACCCGCCAACGAGGGCACCCAGCGCTGATCCACGTCCACCAGGGCGCGTATGGATGCCTCGACCATTTCGGGGTCGAGTTCGGGAATGCAGACATATTCGGCGGAACGGTTCAGCCGGCGCGCATGGTTGGGGCCGCGGAAAATTCGGATATGGCCATCGGGGCCGCGGAATGCCTTCAGTCCGTCGAAGATGCTTTGGCCGTAATGCAGCACGCAGGTGGCGGGGTCCATGACGAAGGGCTGGTACGGCACCACGCGCGGGTCGTGCCAACCTTGTCCCTCATGATATTCCATGATGAACATATGGTCGGTGAAGACCTTGCCGAAGCGCAGCGTTTCATCCGCCGGGGGCGTCTTGGGTTGGGTGGTTCGGGTGATCAAGATCGGGATCACTTGCGTTGCTCCAGCTTGGTATAGGCGGCGCCCTGCGGGCGGCCAAGGGTTTCAATTATCGCCAGACTAGGCGGGCCGATGCCCGGCTGCAAACCGGCCGGTGTCAGTTGGCGGCGTCCAGCCCCTTGCGGAAGGATGCGGCGGGATAAACACCCAGGATCCGCACACGGGTGGAGAAAAATTCCAGCTCGTCCAGGGCATGGCGCAGGCCCGGCTGTTCGGGATGACCATCGACGTCGCACAGGAATTGCGTGGCGGAGAACTGGCCGTTGATCATGTAGCTTTCCAACTTGGTCATGTTCACCCCGTTGGTCGCGAACCCGCCCAGCGCCTTGTAGAGCGCCGCCGGCACGTTGCGGACGCGAAAGACTAAAGTGGTGATCAGGTCCCGTGTCGCCGGGTCGGGATGCACCGGTTTGCGCGCGGCGATGTAGAAGCGGGTGGTGTTGTGGGCCGCGTCTTCTACATTGGCGCGCAGGATGTCCAGCCCGTAGATCTCGGCGGCGAGCGAGGAGGCGATGGCGGCTTCCTCAGGCTTACCCCATTGCGCGACCAGCCGGGCGGAGCCCGCGGTATCCGCCTCCACCACCGGTTCCAGGTTCAGTTCTTTCAGCACTCTGCGCACCTGCCCCAACGCCACGGTGTGCGAATGCGCGCGCCTGATCTGGGCGAGCGAAACTCCCTTCAGTCCGAGCAGGCAATGTTCTACCCGTTGAAAATGTTCCCCCACCACGAATAGCCCGGACTCGGGTAGGAAATGATGGATATCCGGCACGCGGCCGGCGAGACTGTTCTCGCAGGGCAGCATCGCCTGTTCCGCCGTGCCATCGCGCACCGCCTCAATCGCCGCCTCGAACGTGGGGCAAGGCAGGGTTTTCATCGCCGGATAGGCATACCGGCAGGCCAGGTCCGAATAAGCGCCGGGCTCCCCCTGGAAGGCGATCAGAGAGGTCATGCGAAGGGTTCCTTACGCGCCAGCACCTGCCGGGCGCGTTCCAGATCGGCTAGGGTATCGACGCCAAACAGTCCGTGGTCAATCCGCGCGCAGCCGATTCGTATGCCGGCTTCCATCGCGCGCAACTGCTCCAGTTTTTCCCGCTGTTCTAGCAGGCTTTCCGGCAACGCCATAAAACGGGTCAGCGCCGCGCGGCGGAAGGCATAGATACCGACATGGTGCCAGCGCGGGCCTGCGCCCCAGGGGATTGGCGCGCGGGAAAAATACAGCGCCGGCGCCACCGCCGCGCCGGGCGCGAAGGCGCAGGCCACCTTAACGAACGAATCGGTACGCGCCTCCGCCTCATTCAGGATTGGCGTCACCAGGGTACCGATATCGATCGCCGGGTCGACCAGCGGCAACAGGGCAGCGCTCAATTCCCCCGGGCGCAGTGTCGGCACATCGCCTTGTAGGTTCACCACCACGTCATGCAATCCATCGGGGTCCAGCACCGCCAGGGCCGCATGGACGCGGTCCGAACCGGAGGGTAGATCGGGGTCCGTCAGCACCGCGATGCCGCCCGCCGCGCGCACGGCGGCCGCGATTTCCCCATCTGCGCAGGCCACCGCCACCGGTCCCAGCCCGGCCTCTCGGGCGCGGTCCAGCACATGCACGATCATCGGCCGGCCATGGATGTCGGCCAGCGGTTTGCCGGGCAGCCGGGTGGAGGCCATGCGCGCAGGAATGACGATGATTGGGTTCACCGACGCATAACTTCAGACTGGAGCACGGGGGTGGGTTGAAGCAACGCGGGGCATTCCGTAATGTTCGCTGCACCTTATGGAGTGGTGTCCCGGCGCGCAACGCTAGGCCAATTCGCTCAATCGGATTCATCTATCGCATCTACATGTCGTGACGTCGAAGAAGCCGGGTCGCATGGACAGCATGGAAGTTATCAAAGGTGTTGCCGCCCTTCTGGTGGCCAGGACCATTTTTTTCGTCACCGGGACCATCGGCGACATTTTGGTGAAATCCCGCAAACTGCGCGAGACGGCGATCAAGATCGACCCTCCCCCCTCTGCAGTCCCCGGCGCCGCGCTCGCGGCACTGGCCCCGATCGGCCCGCTACTGGTCAGCTCCGCTGTTGCCAATGGCGAAACCAGTGCCAAGCGCCAATGCGCGGCCTGCGACGCCTTTAACGAAGGCGGGAAGAACGGCCTCGGCCCGAATCTCTACGGCGTCGTCGCCCGCGCCCATGCCGGCACGGAAGAATTCAATTTCTCCAATGCCCTAAAGGGCAAGCTCAGCGAGTGGAGTTTCGAGGATCTCAACGTCTGGCTGCATCGCGCCGACGTCATCGCCTTTCTGCGTAGCCTGTCGAAAAGCCCCGTTCCGCTGCCATGGTAATGGTTCCCGTCATGGCCCCGGATGCGCGCCACCTGGACGGCTGGATCGCGGGGGCGGAGGCCGCCGCCGATGTCGCTGGAGCCATCATCCGCCCGTTTTTCCGCGCCGGCCTGGAGGCAACCCACAAGGATGACCGCAGTCCGGTGACCACGGCCGATCGCGACGCGGAGCAGGCAATGCGCGCGTTGCTGACGGAACGCTTTCCCGAGCATGGTGTCCTGGGTGAGGAATTCGGCCATGACCGGCCCGACGCGGCCTTCACCTGGGTTCTGGATCCAATCGACGGCACCCGCGCCTTCATCACCGGTCGCCCCGTTTTTGGCACGTTGATTGCCCTGATGCAGGGCGATGTTCCACTCGTTGGTATCATCGACCAACCCATTACCGGCGAGCGCTGGATCGGCGCGACTGGGCGGCACAGCATTTTCCGTGGTCCCTTCGGCGGGCGCCCCGGTTGCCGCCCCTGCGCCAGTCTGGGCGAGGCCGAACTTTCGCTCACCTCGCCGGACATGCTGGGCGCCGACACACCACGCTGGCAAAATCTGGCCCGCGCCGCGCACCGGGTCTCCTATGGTGGGGATTGCTACGCCTATGGCCTGCTGGCGTTGGGCCAGATCGATATCATTGCCGAATGCGACCTAAAAATCTGGGATTGGGCCGCGCTGTGGCCGGTGATCGAGGGCGCGGGCGGGCGGCTGACGGACTGGTCCGGTCAGCCCTTGCGCCGCGCCAGCGCCAGCCATGTGTTGGCCGTGGGCGATGCGAGATTGTTGGACCCGTCGGTGGCATTGCTGCGCGGCTGATTTCTAACACCGAATTCAGCACCCAAGACCGGTTCGGCAGGCTATCCTGCGCCTAATTGTGATTTTTGGGAGACGCGCCGTGCGTACCATTGGCCTTTTGCTTGTTCTCGCCTTCGGCTGCTTCTCCAGCGGTGTCCGCGCGCAATCCCCTACGCATGGTATTACCATCCTCGGCACCCCAGCGCTGCCGCCCCATTTTCCACATTTTCACTATGTGAACCCAAATGCGCCGAAGGGCGGTGACATCACCCTTTCTACGCTAGGCACCTTCGATAGCTTCAATCCCTTCATCCTGCGCGGCAATGCCGCCGCCGGCACGCAGCGCATCTGGGAGACCCTGCTGCGCAATTCCGTGGATGAGATCGCCACCGCCTATGGCGCGCTAGCGGAGACAATCGAGGTCGCGCCCGACAAGCTCTCCGTCGCCTTCACCCTGCGCGCGACAGCGAAATTCCACGACGGCACGCCGATCACCGCCGTCGATGTTGTCTGGACTTTTAACACTTTGCTGCAACACGGCCGCCCGCAATACCGGCAATATTATGCCGATGTCGCTTCCGTGGTGGCAGAGTCGCCGCGGCGCGTGATGTTCCAATTCAAGAATAACCTGAACCGAGAACTGCCCCTGGTCGTGGGTGAAATGCCCGTGCTGCCCAAGCATTGGTGGGAAGGGCGCGATTTCACCAAGCCGCTGACCGATCCGCCGCTTGGTTCTGGCCCCTATCAAGTCGACAAATTCGAGTTCGGCCGTTTCGTCTCCTATCGCCGCGTCGCCGATTGGTGGGCGCGCGATTTGCCAGTCAATCGCGGCCTGTATAATTTTGGCACCATCCGTACCGATTATTTCCGCGACGCCACCGTGGCGCTGGAAGCCTTCAAGGCCGGACAGATCGATTTCCGTAGCGAGAACATCGCCAAGCAATGGGCCGTCGCGTACGACTTTCCCGCCCTGCAACGCGGGTTGGTGAAAAAAGAATCGCTGCGCAACCATCTGCCCAGCTCTATGCAGGGTTTCGTGATGAACACGCGGCGCGACATCTTTAAGGATGTGCGCGTCCGCCAGGCCCTGGCGGAGGTTTTCGATTTCGAATGGGCGAACAAGAATATTTTCTATGACGCCTATACCCGCACCACCAGCTATTTCGCCAATAGCAGTTTCGAAACGACCGGCCTGCCTAAGGGCTCAGAGCTGGATCTGCTCAACCACTATCGCGACCGCGTGCAGCCCTCGATCTTCACGCATCCGTTCCGCCTGCCGATCACGGACGGTTCCGGCAATAACCGGGAGGAGTTGCGCAACGCTCTGGAGATGCTGAAAGCCGCTGGATGGGACGTCAGGGACCGCAAGCTGATCAACGTCGCGGGCAAGCAATTCGGGTTTGAAATCCTGCTAGGCGAGCCGGCGTTCGAGCGTGTGGCCCTGCCTTTCGTGCGGACGCTGAACCGGCTGGGCATGGATGTGAAGGTCCGCACCGTCGATCCCGCGCAACTGCAACGCCGCACCGATACCTATGATTTCGATATGACGGTGAACGTCTTCGCCAGTGGCGATCTGCCCGGCAACGAGCTGGCGACTTACTGGACCTGCGATGCCGCGAAACCGGAAGGCGGTGACAATCTGGCCGGTGTCTGCAACCCGGTGGTGGACGCGCTGGTGAACAGCGTGATCATCGCGACCAACCGTGAGGAGCTGGGTGCGGCCGTGCAGGGGTTGGACCGGGTGCTTCTTTCCGGCTGGTATGTTATTCCGCACTGGCATCTGCGGGCGACGCGCATTGCGTGGTGGGACCGCTATGCCCGCCCGGCCGTACCGATCCGGCCCGGCCTCGCTATAGATACCTGGTGGTTCGACGCTGGCAAAGCTGCCATCACTGACGCAGCACGGCGGGCCAGATAAACATGGGCGCCTATCTTGTCCGCCGCCTGCTGCTGGTGGTGCCTACCTTGTTCGGTATCATCGCGATTAACTTCCTCGTCGTGCAGTTTGCCCCCGGGGGGCCGGTAGAACAGATGCTGGCGGAACTGCGTGGCAAGGGTGATCCCACCACCCGAATCACCGGCTCCGGCCAGACTGAGACCGCCGCACCCAGCGACGGTGGCTATCGCGGCGCACGCGGGCTTGACCCGGTGCTGGTCGCCGACATCCAGAAAATGTTCGGCTTCGATAAGCCGCCGTTGGAACGTTTCAAGGACATGCTGCTGGGCTATCTGCGCTTCGATTTCGGCCGTAGCTTCTTCCATGACCGCACGGTGATCCAGCTGATCCTCGACAAGATGCCGGTAAGCATTTCCCTCGGTCTGTGGTCGACCTTGCTGATCTACTTCATCTCCATCCCGCTCGGTATTCGAAAGGCGATGCATGATGGCAGTCGCTTCGATCTGGCGACCAGCGCGGCGGTTCTAGTGGGTTATGCGATTCCGGGTTTTCTGTTTGCCATTTTTCTCGTCGTTGTCTTCGCTGGCAGCAGTTTTTTTCAATGGTTTCCCTTGCGCGGACTGGCATCCGAAGGGGTCGCCGAATGGAGTTTCACCGCCCGCGCGCTCGATTATCTCTGGCACATGGTACTGCCGACAATCGCGCTGGTGGCCGGTGGCTTTGCGAGCTTGACCATGCTTACCAAAAACAGCTTTCTTGATGAAATCCGCAAGCAATACGTGATCACCGCCATGGCAAAAGGCGCCAGCGAGCAACGCGTTCTCTATGGCCATGTTTTTCGTAATGCCATGCTGCTAATCGTCGCCGGGTTTCCCGCTGCCTTCGTCGGTATCTTATTTTCATCTTCTCTATTGGTGGAAATCATTTTTTCCCTCGATGGCCTCGGTCAGCTCGGGTTCGAAAGCGCGGTGCGGCGCAACTATCCGGTGATGTTCGGCACACTCTACATCTTCACCCTGATGGGCCTGATCATGCAGATCATCGGCGATTTGATATACACGATCGTCGACCCGCGCATCGATTTCGAGGCGCGGGGTTGAATGGTGTTCTCCCAGGTCACTCAACGCCGCCTTGCTGTCTTTCGGCGGAACAGGCGCGGCTATGTTTCGCTATGGATTTTTGCCATCCTGTTCGTTGCCTGCCTGTTCGCCGAATTCATCGCCAATGATCGGCCTTTGCTGATCCGCTACGAAAAAAAATGGTTTTTTCCAGTCATCAGCGATTATAGTGAGGATGTGTTCGACCCGGCCTTCCTGCCCACCGCCGCCGATTACACAGATCCCGTTCTGGCCCAGGCGATTCAAGAAAAGGGCTGGATGCTTTGGCCGCCTATCCCTTTTGGCAACCAGACCTTGGTAAAAAACCTGCCGAGTCCGGCGCCATCGCCGCCATCATGGCGTAATCTGCTGGGCACCGACGATCAGGCGCGCGATGTTTTGGCGCGAGTGATCTACGGGTTTCGCATTTCGGTTCTGTTCGGCTTCACCTTGACCGCTATTTCTTCAGTCATCGGCATCGCCGCTGGTGCCGTGCAGGGTTTTTACGGTGGCCGCGTCGATCTATTTTTTCAGCGCTTCATCGAAATCTGGGGTAACATGCCGGAGCTTTATTTGCTCATCATCCTGGCCTCCATCATCACTCCTAGTTTCTGGATTCTCCTTATTTTTTTGCTTTTATTTAGCTGGATGCGCTTGACTGGCGTGGTCCGCGCAGAATTCTTGCGCGGGCGAAATCTGGAATATGTGCGGGCGGCGAAGGCGCTGGGTCTTTCGGATGCGCTCGTGATGTGGCGCCACATCCTGCCCAACGCCATGGTCTCCACGCTCACGTTCCTGCCATTCATGTTATCAGGATCAGTCACTATCCTTGCCACGCTGGATTTCCTTGGCTTTGGTCTGCCGCCGGGTTCGGCCTCGCTTGGCGATCTGGTAGCGCAGGGTAAAAACAACCTTTCGGCTCCCTGGCTTGGCCTGACTGCCTTTCTTGTGCTGGGCGGGGTTCTGACATTGCTGATCTTTATCGGGGAGGCCGTACGCGATGCATTCGATCCGCGAAAGCAGCCGCTATGAGCCTAGTTGTGGTCGAAGATCTGTCCATCGCCTTTGGCACGCGCCGCGTGGTGGAGGGCGTATCCTTCACCCTCGACCGCGGCGAAACCCTTGCCCTCGTCGGTGAATCGGGTTCCGGAAAATCCGTTACCGCACTTTCCCTGCTGCAACTTCTTCCCCCAGGCGGAACTAATCCGTCGGGAAAAATTATTCTCGATGGCCGGCCGATGATTGGCGCCGATGCGACCATACGCCAGCATGTGCGTGGTGGGCTCGCCGGCATCGTGTTCCAGGAACCGATGACCAGCCTCAACCCTCTGCATCGTGTGGGGCAGCAGGTATCCGAGGCCATCCAGCTTCACGCCAACCCGCCAGCATCGGAACTGCGCGCGCGCACACTGGCCGCTCTCGCCCAGGCAGGTTTCACCGACGCGGCGGAACGGCTGGATGCTTTTCCCCATCAGCTTTCCGGCGGGCAGCGCCAGCGCGTGATGATCGCCATGGCGCTCGCCAACGATCCTGCGCTGCTGATCGCCGATGAACCCACTACGGCGCTGGATGTCGTCCTCCAGGGCCAGATTCTCGATCTTCTCGCGCGGTTGAAGCAACAGCGCGGCCTGGCGTTGCTGTTAATTACCCATGACCTTGCCGTGGTGCGCCGCTATGCCGACAAGGTCTGCGTGATGAAGGATGGTGAGGTGGTGGAAGCTGGCGCCACCAAGGATGTCTTCGCCGCGCCCGCGCACCCTTATACGCGCATGCTACTCGGCGCGCAGCCAAAGGGCCTGCCGGCACCGATGACCGAGGATGCGCCCGTCGTGCTCACTGCCGAAAATGTCCGCGTGCATTTCCCCATTCGCCGCGGTGTGCTGCGCCGCGTGGTGGGCCATGTGCGGGCGGTGGATGGCATCGATTTTTCCGTGCGGGCCGGCGAAACCATCGGCCTCGTCGGTGAATCGGCTTCCGGCAAGACCACGTTTGCCCTTGCCGTGCTGCGCTTGCAGAAATTTACCGGCCGGGTGGTGTTTCAAAGCCGGGATATCAGCACATTGAATCGCGGCGACATGCGCCGTCTCCGCGCGCGCATGCAGGTGGTGTTTCAGGATCCCTATGGCAGCTTGTCGCCGCGCCTCTCGGTGAGCGATATCGTGGCGGAGGGGCTGGGAGTGCACGAGCCCGACCTTGGCGCCAAGGACCGTGCCATTCGCGTTGCCAACGCGCTGTCGGAAGTGGGCCTGCCAACAGAGGCGGCGGCGCGTTATCCGCATGAATTCTCCGGCGGCCAGCGTCAGCGTATTGCCATTGCGCGGGCCATGATTCTCAAACCCGGCTTCGTGGTGCTGGATGAACCGACCAGCGCGCTGGATATGTCCGTCCAGGCCCAGATCGTCGATCTGCTGCGCACCCTGCAAACGCGGCACCGGCTGGCCTATCTGTTCATCAGCCATGATCTGAAGGTGGTGCGGGCGCTCTCGCATCGGGTGATAGTATTGCGCCATGGCCAGGTGGTGGAAGCTGCGCCGGCTGCCGACATTTTTGTCCGTCCCCAGGCAGAGTACACGCGCAGCCTGCTGACCGCCGCCTTCGCGCTCGATGGCGAGAGGGCATAACAGGGGTGGTAAAATCGGATCCCCCCTTTGAAACGGGTGGTGCGGTTTTTCACGTCACAAAAATCCAGAATGCCTATCAGGGTTCCGGAGACATCCCCAGGGCCAGCCCGACGTGGCGGCTCTTGTTGAAACCCTTGCTGATGCAGGAGGTCTTGCTGACTGGTTTCGATTCCCTCCCCCTTGCTGCGCGCGGCCATCGGCTTTGACCGCATGGCCCGGCTGGCAGATATCATGCCCTGATGAGCGCTTTTCACGCCCTGACCGGCGTGCCGATCCTGCTCAACACGTCCTTCAATATCATGGGCAAACCTATTCTGCACGCGGCGGAAGACGCCATGCTAGTATTCCTCACCACCGGGCTGGACGCCGCGGTAGTGGTGGATTTTCTGCTGATGAAGAACCCCTCCGACTTCCCACGATAACCTCTACGGCTTGCGGAAAAACGCATCTGCGGCGCTGCGATGGCTCTGCTTGCGGGCGATGTCGGCTTCCACGCGGGCGATTTCCTCGCGCAATTCGGCAATATATTCGTCCAATTCGTCGATTCCGAGGAGACCGAGAGGAAGTTTCTCCATCCGGCGGATGCGCCGTTGTGGCAGATCATCCGGGTCTTCCATTGCAATGCTCCCTTGCTTGCGGTGCGCGCGAGAAAGCTCGCCTGCAACCCTCGCGAACCCTTGACCCGTTCCGGGTGGAGGGTCATATCCCCCCCTTCTCCCGCCACCCCGGCGCGCATGCAAGCCCGCCATCGCCCGCCCAGGCGTGGCAAGAAGGTAAATTGCCATGGCTCTGCCCCTGATGCCCAAGGCCACCGCCGTGTGGTTGATCGAAAAAACCGCCTTGACCTTCATCCAGGTCGCCGATCTCTGCGGCATGCATCCGCTGGAGGTCCAGGCCATCGCCGATGGCGAAGTAGCGCAGGGCATTGTTGGCTACGATCCGGTGGCCAACAGCCAGCTGACCGCCGCCGAGATAACCCGTTGCGAGGCGGACCCTGACGCGCGGCTGAAAATACTGCCCCGCACCAATCCGCTGCCGAAGCGGGGTAAGGGCGCCCGCTACACCCCTGTGGCCAAGCGCAATGACCGCCCGGATGGTATCGCCTTCCTGCTGCGCACCTATCCACAATTGTCCGTAACCCAGGTCGGCAAGCTGCTGGGCACCACCAAGGACACCATCCACAAAGTGCGCGACCGGGGCCACTGGAATTCGGCCAACATCAAGCCGCGCGATCCGGTGATTCTCGGGCTGTGCACGCAGACGGATCTGAACGCCGCCATCGCGAGCGCGAATGACCGCCTTGTGCGAGAGGGCCGCGCCGTTCCCGCGCCGCCACCCTTGCCGGATAGCAACGAAGCTGCCTGAGACGGTCGCTCTCGGACCATCGGCCGGAAGCGCCGCGCCGGCCCGCGGCTATCTCCTCCTTCATGTGCTCATGGACCAGCCGTTCGTTGGCGGCATGTTGGCCGACGATCACCACCCCGTCGCGGATCTGGGCGACGATATAAGTCTCGTGCACCTGCGCGCCGCGCCCAGCGAGAAGCCCAGCGGAATTGGCATGGCGATCCTTCGGGGCCTCAAAATGCGACTGCAGGCTCATGGTGCCTCCTTTAAGGATCCCACCGTCGAGGCTTTCCGCTGGTTGCGGATCGACCACGATACCAAGCCGTAGCGCCACCCACGCACCCGTTGCCATCGGAAAGCGACAGGGCGCCACCGTGAAATTTTTCTGCCTGTCCAACAGTGCTTCGTCGCCGCACTGCGTCTGGGAAGAGGGTGGGCGGGTATGGTATGAACGCATATGTTTACAGATCGTGACTCGCTTCTGCGCCAATTGTATGAATTGCGCAGCGAGCACCGGGACCTTGATACCGTGATTGCCCGGTTGACGGAGCATTGGCCGATCGATCAGCTGCACCTGCAGCGGCTAAAAAAGCGCAAGCTGCTGTTGAAGGACGAAATTTCCTGGCTGGAAAGCCACTTGATCCCGGACAGTATCGCATGAACCCCTCTCCCGTTATCGGCATCATCATGGGCAGCCAGTCGGACTGGGCCACCATGCGCCACACCACGGAGACCCTGGATCAGCTCGGCGTCGCGTATGAAGCACGTGTTGTCTCGGCTCACCGCACGCCGGACCGGCTGCGCAATTATGCGCGCGAGGCGCGTGGGCGCGGGCTGAAGGTGATCATCGCCGGCGCGGGCGGGGCCGCGCATCTGCCTGGCATGTGCGCGGCCTGGACATCACTGCCCGTGCTCGGCGTGCCGGTTGAGTCGCAATCACTTAAAGGGATGGACAGTCTCTATTCCATCGTGCAGATGCCGGCGGGTATCCCGGTCGGTACCCTGGCCATCGGCCGAGCCGGGGCGGTCAACGCGGCCTTGCTGGCGGCATCGATCCTGTCCACCGCCGATACCGCGCTGGCCGGACGGCTGGATGCGTGGCGGCGGGCGCAGACGGAGGCCGTAGTGCTCGTGCCCACCGACCCTCCCGCATGATTTTTCCGCTGCAATGACGTTTCCATTGGCACCCAATGCCACCATCGGCATCATCGGTGGTGGCCAGCTTGGCCGCATGTCGGCCATGGCCGCCGCGCGGCTGGGCTATCGCTGCCATATCCTAACACCGGAGGAAGACAGCCCCGCCGGCCAGGTCGCCAATACCGTCACGATCGCGGAATACGAAGACCAACAGGCTCTGCGCACCTTTGCTGCTGCCGTGGATGTCATCACCTTCGAATTCGAGAATGTCAGCGCCGATGGCCTCTCGCTGCTGGAACATCTGAAGCCGGTGCGCCCCTCGCCGGAAGTGCTGCGCATCAGCCAGTATCGCATCGCGGAAAAAACCTTCGTCAACCAGACCGGCATCGCGACCGCGCCATGGCGCGCCATCGCAACGGCGGCGGAGCTGGAGGCCGCTATCGCCGTCATTGGCCTGCCCGCGGTGCTAAAGACCACGCGATTTGGCTATGACGGCAAGGGCCAGATCCTGTTGCACGACTTGGAAGACGCCGCGCGCGCCTTTGTGGAACTCAGCCCTGGCCCGCTGGTCCTGGAGGGTTTTGTCGATTTCGCGCATGAAATCAGCGTTATCGTCGCGCGCGGCGAGGATGGCGTGATGACGGCATTCGATGCGGTGGAAAACCGCCATCGCGACCATATTCTCGACCTCACCCTAGCACCCGCCCCAATCCCCGAAGCCACCGCTGCCGAGGCGCAGCGGATTGCGCGGCGCATTGCCGAGGGGCTTGGCCTAGTCGGCCTGCTCGCTGTCGAAATGTTCGTTGATGCGCGCGGCAAGGTGCTGGTCAACGAACTGGCTCCACGGCCACATAATTCCGGCCACTGGACCATCGATGCCTGCTCGGTCAGCCAGTTCGAGTTGCATATTCGCGCCGTTGCCGGCCTGCCTTTGCATCCGGCCACCCGCCATTCCGACGCGGTGATGAAGAATCTGGTAGGGCGGGAGGAAGCCGCGCTGTGGCCGACGATCCTGGCTACTCAAGGCCTGATCCCGCATCTCTATGGCAAGGCGGAGGCGCGGCCTGGTCGCAAGATGGGCCATGTGACGCGGTTGTTCCCACGCGGTGCCCTGCCTGGCCCCTTCGGCATCGCCGCTGCGCTCGGCCCAATCGGCGTGCCACCCGCAAGTGAGTCGCCGGGATAGTGGATTTGTCGCTATCGCCGGGAAAGTCCAGGATCTTGCTTCCGATTGGTCACACATGGCGGGCCTTGGTATAAGCCGCGCATGAGCCATAACAGTTTCGGGCATTTGTTTCGTGTCACCACCTGGGGTGAGAGCCATGGCCCGGCCATTGGTTGCGTGGTCGATGGCTGCCCGCCGTGCATTGCGCTGAGCGAGACAGATATTCAGCCCTGGCTCGATCTGCGCCGACCAGGCCAATCCAAATTCACCACTCAACGGCAGGAGCCGGACACGGTGAAAATCCTCTCTGGCGTGTTCGAGGGCGTGACCACCGGCACGCCGATTTCTTTGGTGATCGACAACGTCGATCAGCGGTCCCGCGATTATAGCGAGATCGCGCAACGCTTTCGTCCCGGCCATGCCGATCTGACCTATGAGCTGAAATACGGCATTCGCGATTATCGTGGCGGCGGACGGTCCTCGGCGCGGGAAACCGCGATGCGTGTCGCCGCCGGCGCCATCGCGCGCAAGGTTTTGAGTGAAAGCGTGACAATCCGTGGCGCATTGACGCAAATCGGCCCTCATAAAATCGAACGCACACGTTGGGACTGGGGGCAGGTTCGGGAGAATCCGTTCTTTTGTCCCGATGCCGACACCGTGCCACTATGGGAAGAATTTCTCGGCGGCGTGCGCAAGGCCGGCTCCTCGGCCGGGGCGGTGATAGAGCTGGTGGCCGACGGGCTCCCGCCCGGCCTTGGTGCGCCGATCTATGCCAAGCTGGATGCCGATATCGCCGGGGCGCTGATGAGCATCAATGCCGTGAAAGGTGTGGAAATCGGAGATGGCTTCGCCGCCGCCGCGCTTAGTGGTGAGGAGAATGCGGACGAGATGTATATGGAAAGCGGCGAGGTGCGCTTCGCTTCCAACCGGGCCGGTGGGATACTCGGCGGCATCTCCACCGGCCAGCCCGTGATCGCACGCTTTGCGGTGAAACCCACCAGCTCCATCCTAACGTCACGCGCGTCCGTCGATCGCTTTGGCGGCGCCGTTACGGTCACGACGCGCGGCCGCCATGATCCCTGCGTTGGGATCCGCGCCGTGCCGGTGGGCGAGGCCATGCTGGCGTTGGTCCTGGCCGACCACGTACTGCGCCACCGCGCGCAAAATCCCGATGCCCCCAGCCGCGCCCGGCTGCCGCGCAACTAGGGCAGACGTCACTTAATACCCGGTCTCGATGGGTGCGATCTGCGGGAAGGAAGATTGGGGGCTTTACTTCCAAACCCCCACCAGGGACGTACCGTCCCCAAACCCCCGTCTGTATGGTGATCAAGAAGAAGGGGCCTAGATACTGTTAGAAACAGTTCCTCGGCCCCCTTCTTCATCTTCACCATCAGCTTGAACTTTACCTGGCGTGGCGAAGTTAGGTAACACACTCGGTTGAGGTGAACTGGTTGAGCAATGATCCAGCGCGCTGCCAGACGGCTGCGATGGATTATTCGCCGGCTTTTTGAAGCAGTGTTTTCAGTTTGGCGAAGACTTGGTCGATTGGGTTCAGG
>CAMBMS010000035.1 GCA_945868845.1 Asaia bogorensis
ATCGCCCTGGCCCTCGCCGCCCGCGCTTCGAGCGGTGAGGGCCAGGGCGATTAGCCCGCGTGGTTCAGCGCATCGGTGGCGCGTAGTGCAGCCCACCCTTGTTCCACAGATTATTGACGCCGCGCGGCACACCCATCGGGGTGATGTTGCGATCCCAGGTCTCACCGAAATTCCCCGCCGCCTTGACGATGGCGACACTAAAACTGTTGTCCACGCCCAGCGCCTTGCCGAGATCGCCCTCCAGCCCCAGCAGGCGGCGGACATCGGGGATCTTGGATTCCATGTGGCTGTCCACGTTGGCCTGGGTCACGCCCAGCTCCTCTGCCGTCAGCAGCACGAACATGGTCCAGCGCACTAGGTCGAAGAACTTGTCATCCCCCTTGCGCACCATCGGGCCGAGCGGCTCCTTGCTGATGATGTCGGGCAGCAGCACGAAGTCGTCCTTCTTGTCGCCCTGGCTGAAGCGGAAAGAGACTAGGCCGGAGAAGTCGGTAGAATAGGCATCGCAGCGCCCGGACAGGAACGCAGCTCGAATCTCGGTGATCTCTGCGATGATCACAGGCGTCCATTTCAGGTTATTCACGCGGAAGAAATCCGCCACCGCGAACTCGGTGGAGGTGCCAGGCGCCACGCACACCGTCGCCCCGCCAAGCTCCTTCGCTGCCTTCACGCCAGATGCCTTCTTCACCAGGAAGGCGGTGCCATCGTAGTAATTCACACCGGCGAACAGGGTGCCGAGATTGGCTTCCCGACTTAGGGTCCAGGTGGTGTTGCGGAACAGCACGTCCACTTCGCCCGATTGCAGCGCGGTGAAGCGGGACTGGGCGGTGGTGGGAATAAACTTCACTTTGCTGGCGTCGCCGAAGATCGCCGCCGTCAGGGCGCGGCAATGGTCGGCATCCAGCCCGCGCATCACGCCCTGGCTGTCGGGCAGCGATAGCCCGGCGGTGGTGCCCGCCACTCCGCAACGCAGGTCACCCCGCTGGCGGATCGCATCAAGGGTGGCGGAGCCCGAACCTTGCGTGGACGCGCCCTGCGCGAAAGCATTGCCGGCCAATACCAGCATGCCGGCAACCAGCGCCCACCCTGCTAGTTTACCACGAACCTTTAAGACATGGGCCGGGCTAACGTTCAGTCGTTTCATTGTTTATCTCTCCCACACATGCGGAAACCCCCGCGTTCGGACCGATACATGTCGCCTTCGCACGCGAAGATCAATGGCTGAGATGGGGTGGGAGCGCGGACCAGTGCCGGTCTGCATGGAAACGTTCCTATGCCGATGGAAGCATCCGCCCCAGCGGCCGGCCGGCGAACAGGTGAAAATGCAGATGCGGCACTTCCTGGCCACCATGCTCACCGATATTGGCGAGCAGCCGGTAGCCCGGTACCTCCAGCCCCAGATCGCGCGCCACCCGGCCCACGGCGCGGATGAAGCCGGCGATCTCCGCCTCGCTCGCCTGGGCCGAAAAATCCGCGAAAGAACAATGTTTTCCCTTTGGAATTACCAGAATATGGATGGGCGCTTGCGGGTTGATATCATGGAAGGCCAGTGCGTGGGCATTCTCATAGACCTTCTTGCAGGGGATTTCGCCGCGCAGGATACGGGCGAAGATGTTTTGCTCGTCGTAAGGCGGCAATCCGTTGACCGGCATGATGAAGGTTCCTTGATCGCGTATTCTGCCCGCCAGACTGCGCCGTGACCTTTGGCGAAACTTGGCGGGGAAACAATATAGCATGCGTTGCCGACACCAAATTGGGAGGCAGCACCGATCCCATCATCCGACGCCCCACGGGCCCGACTCCCGGACCGCACCATCTCAACGTAATTTTTTTTCCGGGGGTCTATGTTGCAGCGCACCGTCTTGCCGGTCAGGGGGGTATGGAGTAGCTACCGGGCGTTTTCGGATTGCACATCGATGCATTCACTGAACATCCCCATCCTCTCGCTCGTTGTAAGGAGTTTTCGATGGCCCGCAAGAAGATCGCCCTCATTGGCGCCGGCAATATCGGCGGCACCCTCGCGCACCTGATCGGTTTGAAGGAGCTTGGCGACGTCGTCTTGTTCGACGTCTTCGGCGGTGTGGCCGCCGGCAAGGCGCTGGATCTCATGCAGTCAGGTCCGGTGGACGGGTTCGATTCCATGATGGCCGGCGGTTCCGACTATGCCGCCATCGCCGGTTCGGATGTGGTGATCGTTACCGCCGGCTTTCCCCGCACCCCGGGCATGTCGCGTGACGACCTGATCGGCAAGAATGCCGGCGTGATCGCCGAGGTTGCGCAGGGCATCAAAACCCATTGCCCAAAAGCCTTTGTCATCGTGATCACCAACCCGCTGGATGCAATGGTGTGGGTGATGAAGGAAAAATCCGGCCTGCCCGCCAACCGCGTTGTCGGCATGGCCGGCGTGCTGGATTCTTCCCGCTTCCGCCTATTCCTGGCGCATGAGTTCAATGTGTCGGTGGAAGATGTCACAGCCTTCGTGCTGGGGGGCCATGGCGACACGATGGTGCCGCTTACTCGCTATTCCACCGTGGCCGGCATTCCGGTGCCCGATCTGGTGAAGATGGGCTGGACCACGCAGGCGAAGATAGACGCGATCGTCGAACGCACCGCCAATGGCGGTGGCGAGATCGTCAAGCTTTTGGAACGTGGCTCAGCTTTTTATGCCCCAGCCGCCGCCGCCGTTTCAATGGCGGAAAGCTTTTTAAAGGACAAAAAGCGTGTACTGCCCTGCGCCGCGTTGCTGACCGGCCAGTACGGCATCGACAATCTCTATGTCGGCGTTCCAGTGGTGATCGGCGCCGGCGGGATCGAACGCATTGTCGAGATCGAGCTAAACGGGGTGGAAAAAGCCGCCTTTGAGAAATCCTGCGCCGCCGTTCGCGAACTGGTGGACGCGGCGAAAAAACTGGTGGGCTAGCCGGCCGCCGAAGCGATGCTCGGCGACAAGGCAGCAGCATAAATTCACTACGGCTGCAGCATCACCTTCGACGCCGCGCGTTGGCGCGACAACTCAAACCCCTCGATCCCGCGATCCAGCGGCAGGCGGTGCGTGATCATCGGGCGAAACGCCTCCGGATCCCGCCCCATCAGCGTCAGCACCTTGTCCCAGGTCGGGCGCGCGCAACCATGCGTGGCGCGCAACTGGTGACGGGCCCGGACGAAATTGGTCAAATGGATCGTCACCGGCCCCGGATGGATGCCCGCGACCACAAACACACCGCCGGTTCGCAGCACGCCCAACCCGTCATTCACCGCGGGCGGATAGCCCGTCGCCTCGATCACGACATCGACCTTGCGCCCGCCGGTCGCGGCCGGCACGAGCTCGGACAACGGCGCATCGGCGACATCCAAAATATCCCCAAACCCCAACCGCCGCATCACATCAAACCGAGGCCCATCCGCTCGGCCTGACACCAACACCCGCCCCGCCCCGGCCGCCCGCGCGAACAATGCCGCCGCCTGACCGATCGTCCCCGGCCCCATGATCAGGACCGTACCGCCCAGGCCAACGTCGCCGGTCAGCACCGCCTCACACCCAACGCCTAGAGGCTCGGTCAACGCGCCCAACTCGGTGTCGACGTTCGCCGGCAGCGGCATGCAGTTGCCCGCCGGAATCGTCACGTGACGCGCAAAGCCGCCCGGAAGGGTCAGGCCAATCGCCTGGCGGTTGAGGCAATTCCGCTGGTCGCCACGCATGCAATTGGCGCACACACCACACGCGACGGCCGGCATCACGGTAACGGCTGTCCCCTCGGCCAAGCCCACGCCAGCCCCGGCCGCCACGATCCGCCCGGCGAATTCATGCCCCATCGTCACCGGCAGATGCGGCACCATGAAGCCGTAGCCATCCGTCCACTCATAGGCGTGCACATCGGAGCCGCATATACCGGCATTCTCGACCCGCACCTTCACCTGGCCGGGACCGGGATCACTCGCCTCGGTACCGTCGAAGAGGTCCAGGCCGAAGCCCGGTTTGGTCTTCCGCAATGTGAGCATTGGCGGCGGCCCTTTTTCCATGTCGGGTCTGAGATGTAGCCGGTTCCCGCGCGTGGGCAAAGAACGCCCAAATGGCGGCGTCGCAAGCGAGGTCCGCCGACTTCCGTTGGCATCAGGGCGGTTCGTGTGATAGGAACATATTATGAATATACCCCACGCACGGGACGTCGATCGGCCGTATCGGAAAAGAATTTTCGACAATGCAGCCGACAGGGGCATCGCAATCAGAAAATTGGGGGTGCTACCCCACGAACCGTGAGGAACCGGCGCGCGCCGGGCGGGCCGAGGAAAAATTTTCCCCTACAGCCGATCACTCGGCCACCCTTGGTCGGCAGCGGAAACAGCCTTATCCTCGCGGGACCATAACAGTGAGGTATCGTCATGAACGCCCTCGCCCGCCTGAGCGCCCTGTTGGCCGAACCCGACTTAGTTGTCATGCCGGCGGTGTGGGATGGGCTTACCGCCAAATTGACGGCCGCCGCCGGGTTCAATACGGCCTTCCTGTCGGGGTCGTGTTTTGCCGCCAGCCGGCTGGGCGGGCCGGATCTCGACCTGATCTCATTCGCCGAGATGCATGATTCCTTCAACATGGTGCATGGCACGGACAGAATTCTCGGCGCGTATATCACCGGCCCCGATGCAGGCACCTTGATCGCGGAACTTGCCACCCCGATGAAATTCGGCACCAACGCGGAGAACATGGACCGCGGCTGCCACGCCCATCCCAGCCTGAGCGAGGCGGTCAAGGAAGCCGCCCTCGCCGGCGCGGGCCGCGCTTTGCATATCTGATGCGTCCGCCCTCGCTTCCCTTGGCTCTCACCATGGGCGATCCCGCCGGCATCGGCGGGGAAATCACTGCCAAGGCCTGGCATGCGCGCAAGGCCACCGGCCCGGTCTTTTGCGTGCTGGATGATCCCGCGCGCCTGGCTGCGCTCGGCGTGCCCGTGCGGGAAATCGAGACGCCCGGACAGGCTGCTGCCATCTTTGCCACCGCCGTTCCAGTCCTGCCCGTGCGGCTGTGCGTACCCGCCACGCCGGGCAAGCCGGATCCCGCGAACGCACCGGCCGTGATCGAGGCCATCACCCGCGCTGTCGCGCTCGCCCAGGCCGGCCAGGTCGGCGCTGTGGTGACCAATCCGATCAACAAGGCCGCCTTGTATCAAGCCGGATTTGCGCATCCCGGCCACACCGAATTTCTGGCCGCGCTGACACAAGCCGAAAATCCGCCGGTGATGATGCTGGCCTGTCCCGCCTTGCGCGTGGTTCCCGTCACCGTGCATCTCTCTCTGCGTGATGCCATCGCCGCGCTGAATAGCGAGGCGATTATCACCGCCGCCCGCATCACCCACGCGGCGTTGCGGACCCTGTTCGCCATCGCGCGACCCCGCCTCGCCATCGCCGGCCTAAACCCGCATGCGGGTGAATCGGGTGCGTTGGGCGATGACGAAGTAAAAATCATCGCCCCGGCCATCACCGCTCTGCGCGCCATGGGAATAAACGTCACCGGCCCCTGGCCTCCCGACACCATGTTCACCGAAGCCGCACGCGCAACCTACGACGTTGCCATCTGCATGTATCACGATCAGGCATTGATCCCGCTTAAGACGCTGGACATGCATCGCGGAGTCAATGTCACCCTGGGTCTGCCGATCATCCGCACCTCCCCAGATCATGGCACGGCGTATGACATCGCGGACAAAAATATTGCCGATCCCACTAGCCTGCTAGCCGCGCTCGACCTCGCGGCACAACTGGGGGGGCTATCCCCATAAGGTCGTGCGATAATATCGCACCGGCCATTTGATGCATCGCGAACGGTCTCTGCCCCAACATCGCGGCACAAAACCGCGCTCTGAAAGCGCCTTACAAATGCGCCCCAATCCTCGCTTGCCGATTCATGGCCCGACATCATCGGGATGATCAGTTACGAAAGTCCGCCGGCGTGCATCGCCTCCATGCGCGCTTGATGTCCCGTACCACTCCGGTAAAGGCCGTCTGGTGGATCAATTCGGCAGTAACGAATTTTCCCTCCCGAGGCTTCGCGAACATGCAATAGCCGCGATGGTTCATGATGTGGGGCGCATCCTATGGCTCGAACTTCTGCACTGCCCCCAATATTCAACCAGCACCGGCTTCACTTAATCCGGCACGGCGGAAGCATTGATCCGGCCTTCCATATCCAGATCCGCCGCCCGATGCGGTAGCACCGCCGTGCGTGGTCCGACCCGCGATCTCACGCGCGGGCAATCCAATATTTCACCGTCCCGCTGGATACAACCTCAGACCCAGGCCGAGGCGTAAAAATCCCCGACCGGCTCGCCCGCGTCCACATAGGTCTGCTTCACTCCCTCCAGCGCCGCCAGCCCGTCCGGCACGCCGGACATCACGGTCTTCCATACCGCGCCATGTCTCGCCGCCAATTGCCACCCCTTCGGCTCCATCGCCCGGCGCGTCGAAAATCCCTTGCCGATGCCGAAATCGATGCGCCTCGACGCCATCGCGTTCAATGTCATAAAGTTCGTGGCCGGTGCCGCCGGAATGCGGTTGGACGACACCAGAACGCCCGCGCCCAGACCAATGCGGCTGATTTTCAGCGCGGAGCAGCCGCCATAGCGACGAACGGGTCGCCCACGATCATCTAAGTGTCTTAGAACCATGCATGGGTAAAGCCCAGCTCTTCCGTCCGTTGCATAACTTTCCAGCTATCCTACGACGAAGGCATACTGATCCCGAATTCCATTTTCTTACCTACCCCTCTGTTTGCGCTAGAGACGGGTATAGCACTGGCGCACGGCTACGAAGGCTCCGCCCGCAACTCAACCGAATTACCCTCGGGGTCGCTCAGATAGATCGACAGCCGCTCGCCGGTGGCGCCATAGCGCATCACGGGTGCTGCCGCCTGCGCGCCGCGCGCAGCCAGATAAGCGCTCAGCGCGGCCGCGTCGATCTTACCGACACTTAGGCAAAAATGATCCATGTTCGGCGCACCAGCTTGCGCCGGCTCATCGGCGCCGCTCCGCGCCCGAGCTTTTTCTGTATCGACCAGATCGATGAAAGCATTGCCGGCGCGTAGGTGCACCAGGCCAAGGTCCTCACGCCAGCGATCCATCGTGCAGCCCAGCACATCGCAATAAAATGCCGCCATCGTCTTCAGGTCACGACAGCGCAACACCACATGGTCCAGGCCGAGCAGATCGAGTTTCATCGCCGCCTCCACGTTCCATGAATGCACCGAAGCCTACAGAGGCGCCAGGAATACTGTCAATTTTCCGATATCGCCTGCCCCAGCCGCGCCACCCGCACCGCCGTCCACGCACCGGCTCTGCCATAGGCCTCTATCAGCCGTTCCGCTCCGCGCGTCAGTAATGTCATCCGCAGAAAACCCAGCGAAGTGTTACCGATTGTGGAGAACAAGTATCATAGATAGGACACAAAAAAATCGCGCTGCGTGGTGGCATCGTCACCGAACCTCTCACCGATCACCAGCACCGACTGATCACGCAACAACCCAACCTTGCCTTCCGAAGAATTACAGAAAGCACGATTGATCTGAACCACATGATCGATCCATGCCTTTAACGCGTACGATACGGTAAAATTATGCACTGGCGTGGAAATCACCACGATATACGCTATGTGCAGCTCTCCAATCACCATTTCCGATACCGCCAGCGCCGCATGCTGCGCGTCCTGGTGTGCCTCCGCCGAGGTCAGTATGGCGACGACAAAATCCTAGTCGGATGCGGCAAGAGCACACTGCCCAAATCGGGGCTGATCACACGCAAACCCCGGCGGGAAGCGGCCAGACGGGCGCGGACATCATCGCGCGCCTTGCGGCTATGCGATGCCGAGCCGCATGGACTGACCGTAATATACAGCAGTATGGTCAAGCCCTGCGGCAATCAAGCCTCAAGCGCCGCGACACCTGGCAAGACCTTGCCTTCCAGCCATTCAAGGAAGGCGCCGCCAGCGGTGGAGACATAGCTCATTTTTTCCACCACGCCGGCTTGCCGCAAGGCCGAGACCGTATCGCCACCACCGACGACGCTGAGCAGTTGTCCCGCACTCGTCGCATCCGCCACCGCGCGCGCCAATGCCATCGTCGCGGCGTCAAATGGCGGCGTCTCAAACGCACCCAGCGGGCCATTCCAGACCAGCGTTTTACTGCTTTCCAATCGCGCGATCAGGTCGGCGGCGCTGGCGGGGCCGATATCCAGGATCATCGCGTTGGCAGGCACGGCGCCGATCGCGACGGTCTGTGTTGGTGGGTCTGGCCTGAATTCCTCGGCAACCACGGCATCGCAGGGTAGCACCACGACGCAATTTGCCGCCTGCGCGCGGGCAAGAATTTCCCGCGCCGTTGCATGCAATTCGGTTTCTTGCAGAGATTTGCCCACGTTCACGCCCTGCGCAGCCAAAAACGTATTTGCCATGGCGCCGCCGATCACCAGTATATCGACGCGCCCCGCCAGATTGCCCAAGACATCCAGCTTGGTAGACACTTTTGCGCCACCGACGATGGCCATCACCGGATGCGCCGGATGGCCCAATGCGGCTCCCAGCGCTTCCAGCTCGGCCTGCATCAACCGCCCAGCGTAAGCGGGCAGTAAATGCGCCACGCCCTCGGTGGAGACATGCGCACGATGCGCGGCGGAGAAGGCGTCATTAACGAAGATATCCGCCAGCGCCGCCAATTCGGCGGCGAAGGCAGAGTCGTTTTTTTCCTCGCCAGCGTGAAAGCGCGTATTTTCAAGCACTAGCACATCGCCATCTGATAACCGCTCGACCGCTTGTTGCGCCATCACTCCGATGCAATCATCGGTAAAGGTCACCTCCCGGCCAAGGACCTGCCTCAGCGCGGTCACTATGGGCGCCAGTGACATCTCAGGCACCCGCTTACCTTTTGGCCGATCGAAATGCGAGCACACGATCACGCGCGCACCTGCTGCCGAGAGTTCACGGATGGTTGGCGAGAGCCGCTCGATGCGCGTTAAGTCGGAAATTTTCCCATCCCGCACCGGCACGTTCAAATCCGCGCGCAGCAGCACCCGCCTGCCGGCGACCGCCACGCCATCCAAGGTGCGGAACGCCATGGCTCAGCTTGCGCCCATGCGGGCCGCGAGGTCGAGCATCCGGAGGGAAAACCCCCATTCGTTATCGTACCAGCCCATCACGCGCGCGAAGGAGCCATCGACCACCGCCGTTTGCGTCGCATCGAACGTGCAGGACGCCGGCGAGTGATTAAAATCGATGCTCACCAGTTTTTCGGTGTTGTAGTCCAGCACGCCCTTCATCGGGCCATCCGATGCCGCCTTCATCGCATCGTTGATTTCCTTCACCGTCACCGCGCGCGCCAGATCGACATCGAGCGAGACCATGGAGACATTCTGCGTCGGAATACGAATGGCCGTACCATCCAGTTTTCCCTTCAGTGCCGGCAATACCAATCCCACCGACTTCGCCGCCCCGGTCGAGGTCGGGATCAACGATCCTGCCGCGGCGCGCGCCCGGCGCATATCCTTGTGATGCGCGTCCACCAAGCGCTGATCGCCGGTATAGGCATGGATCGTCACCATGTAGCCGCGCTGGATGCCGAAACTGTCATGCAGTACCTTCGCCATCGGGGCGAGACAGTTGGTGGTGCAGGAGGCACTGGAAATAACCTGCATCCCTGGCTTCAGGTCATCATCGTTCACGCCCACGACGATGGTCGCGTCCACCCCGTCTCCGGGAGCGGAGATCACAACCTTACGCGCGCCAGCCGCCGTGATCAGCGGCATCGCTTTTTCTTTCTTCGTGAAGCTGCCGGTGCATTCCAGCACCACATCCACGTCGCGAAAATCGAGTTTCGTTGGGTCGCGCTCCGACATCATGCGGATCGGGCCCCAGAGACGACCATTATGGGTGATGTTGAGCGTGTCGCCATCCACCGTAACGGTGCCGGGGAAGCGGCCATGCACGCTGTCATAGCGGAACAGATGCGCGTTGGTCTCGATGTCGGCCGCACCGTTAATTGCCACCGGCACCAGATCGGTGCGTCCGGTCTCAATCATCCCGCGCAGCACCAGGCGCCCGATGCGCCCAAACCCATTTATAGCAACCTTGGCGGCCATGTTCCTGCCCTTAAATTTTTAACCCAACCGTTTCTTGACTGCGCTCGCGATAGCGTCCGCGGTTATGCCGAATTCCTGGTACAGCATGTCAGCCGGCGCCGAAGCCCCGAAGCCCGGCATGCCGATGAAAATCCCGTCCGCACCCAGCCAGCGCTCCCAGCCGAAATTCCCCGCCGCTTCCACGCCGACGCGCAGGCCACTGCCAAGCACACTGGCGCGATATGCGTCGCCCTGTCGCGCGAAATATTCCCAGCAGGGCAGCGACACTACAGCGACCTGAATCCCCTCGTCGGCCAGCGCCGCGCGCGCCTCCATGGCAATCGACACTTCCGATCCGGTGGCGATGAGGGTAGCGGCCCGCACTCCCTCGGCTTCGGCGAGCACGTAACCGCCGCGCGCTGACCGGTTTTCGCCCGCATCGGTGCGCAACGCCGGCAATCCTTGGCGTGTCAGCACCAGCATGCTCGGCCCATCGGTCTTGCGCAGCGCCAGTTCCCAGCATTCCGCCGTTTCCATCGTATCGGCGGGGCGGAACACCGCGACATTCGGCATCGCGCGCAGCGCGGCCAAATGTTCCACCGGCTGATGCGTCGGGCCATCTTCGCCCAACCCGATCGAATCATGCGTCAGCACATGGATCGCCCGCAAACGCATCAGCGCCGCCATACGCAAGGCCGGGCGCATGTAATCGGTAAAGACGAAGAACGTGCCACCGTAGGGAATTATGCCACCATGCAGCGCGAGGCCGTTCATCGCCGCCGCCATGCCATGCTCGCGCACACCGTAATGCACATAGCGGCCAGTATAACTGCCTGCCGCGACAATCCCCATGCCCTTTACCAAGGTCAAATTCGATCCAGTCAAGTCGGCTGAACCACCGAGCAATTCCGGTACCGCCGGGATCAACGCCTCCAGCACCTTCTGGCTGGATTGGCGTGTCGCGATCTTTGGCTTCGTCGCCGCTATATCCGCGCGCAGGGTGGCCACTGCCTCGTGAAAGTTCTCCGGCAATTTTCCGGTCATCACCCGCTCGAACTCTTGCCGTTGCGGATGCCGTGCCAGACGCTTTAACCACGCGCGTCGCGATGGCGCGCCACGCCCGCCCGCCGCATGCCAGCGCGCATAAATATCCTCCGGCACGGTGAACGGCGGCTCATGCCAACCCAACGCCTGCTTCGCCCCGGCCGCTTCCGGCGCGCCCAGGGGGGAGCCATGTACACCGGCCGTGCCCGCCTTGGTAGGCGCGCCGAGGCCGATAATAGTCTTGCAGGCGATCAGGGTCGGCTTGGTGGATCGCACGGCGAACGACAATGCCGCGGCGACCTGCGCCGGATCGTGCCCATCGACTTTGCGCACCGCCCAGCCGGCGGCGGCGAAGCGCTTCAACTGGTCTTCCGTGGTGGCGAGGGCGGTGCCGCCATCGATGGTGATAGCATTGTCGTCGAACAGCACCGTCAACTTGTTCAGCTTCAGATGCCCGGCGAGGCCAATCGCCTCATGCGAGACCCCCTCCATCAGGCAGCCATCGCCGGCAATCACCCAGGTGCGGTGATCGACCAGCGATTTGCCAAAACGCCCCGCCAGCAGTCGTTCCGCAAGCGCCATGCCGACAGCGGTGGCAAGCCCCTGGCCCAGCGGGCCAGTCGTTGTCTCGATCCCCGGATGCTCCCCGAATTCCGGATGGCCGGCGCAGGGCGAATGCAGCTGGCGGAAGCGCCTGATCTCGTCGATCCGCATGCCCTCGTGGCCAGTAAGGTGCAACAGGGCGTAGAGCAACATGGAACCATGCCCGGCAGAGAGCACAAAACGGTCGCGGTCCGGCCAGCGTGGATCGGCGGCATCGTATTTCTGAAAGCGGGTCCAAAGCGTGGTGGCGGCGTCGGCCATGCCCATCGGCATGCCCGGATGGCCGGATTTGGCTGCTTCCACCGCGTCGATGGCCAAGGCGCGGATCGCATCCGCCATGCGCCGTTCCGGCGTCACCGCCCGGGCTAGGATTTTTGCCTGTTCCGACAGGGCGGGATTCTCTCCCCCCACATCCATTGGACCTGCCATGATATACTTTATCCTTGTGGGCAAAACCTGGGCGCCGGGTTTAGGCGCGGGACGGATTTCCGGCAAGAGGCGTGCCCGCCAACGCCCCGAGCCGGGCCAGGGTCTCTATGACTCCCGCGTAATGCTCAAAATAGGTTCGGATTACCTCCCCCGCGAAGCCCTGCGCGACGGCCGCGTCCACCAGCCTGAGCATCGGCGCGGCGCTACCCTCCACGTCGCAGAGTAGGACTGGTTTGGCGTGCAGGCGCAATTGCCGCCAAGTGAGAATTTCTAGGGTCTCGTCAAACGTGCCGAGGCCCCCGGGCAGCATGACGAAGACATCCACCATCTCCGCCATGCGTTTCTTGCGCGCATGCATGGAGGGGACAATCACCAGCTCCGTAAGTTCTTTATGCGCCACTTCCCAACTGGTCAGAAACTCCGGAATCACTCCCACCACTTCCCCGCCCGCCGCCAGCGCCGCATCCGCTAGCGCTCCCATGAGCCCAAACTTGCCCCCGCCATAGACCAGCCGCATGCCCGCGCGCGCTAGCCCCGCCCCCAGCGCCACCGCCGCCTGCGCGAAGGCGGGATTTTCGCCCGTGCGGGAACCACAGAACACCGCAACAGAATAAACTCGACCCATGTTTCGTCCTTGTCCAGATCGATCCGGATTTGCCCGGTGGAACGGGCAGGCTATCAGCAGTGGCGCGATCTCAATACCCTCCTAGAGGAAATTTGAGTTGATCGCGTCTAATTTTCGGTAACTTTCTTTTGGTCTTTGAAGATCGGGCGGTTAAGAACCGCACATATTTGTTGACTCAATGCAGTCGCTCCCACCGAAACGGCAGAACGATCATTAAAATCTTATTATGGAATCAATAGGGAATGGCGCGCATATACTTCCGGTTGGCACAACATCATCACGATATACCCGAAAAGAAGAACGTATTTAGATATTTTTATCTAAAGAGAGCATTTCAAGAAAATCTTAAGCGCTGTGTTTTAAGCGATGACATTCCTTAGGGTGGAGATATAACCGATCCCGTTAGGAAAAAAATGGGCCCGCCTACATGGATAAATTCTAGCCGTAATCCGTTTACCGTCTGCTATAATTAATTTGAATCTGACTGGAAAATCTTCTGCATCAAAACAATAATGGCTTTGCCATCTTAACTTTTTAGTGTAGCAAAAAATGTATCCAATCGACCAATGCGCTCCATAGAGCTTTGACGTCCGTGCCCTGATGCGCAACCTCGCTCGGCGCGGGTTGCTGAGCGAGGGGCAGGCGTGCGCCGTCGTATCAGTCCATTCTGATATTCAGGTCCCGCACCAGCTTGCCGTAGCGCTCGAAGTCCTTCCTTAGCAGCGCAGTAAGCTCCTCGGGCGTGCTGCCGGCTGGGCGGATCGCGAGACCCTGGAGGTGCTTTTTCACGGTTTCATCCTTGGCGATCTTGATTACTTCGTCGCTCAGACGGCGAATGATGGCGTCGGGCGTGCCGGCTGGTGCGAACAGACCGCCCCAACTGACCGCGTCAGCCTCGGGCCAGATTTCCTTCATCATGGGCACGTCGGGAAAATCGGGGTGGCGCTCATTATCGGCCACGGCCAAGAGCTTCGCCTTGCCGGCCTTCACATGCGGCAGGATGTTGCCCTCACAGAAGACCTGGACATGCCCGGCCAGAAAGTCGGTCAATGATTCGGCCCCGCCACGATACGGCACGTGTAGGATGTCGATCTTGCCCGCAGCTTTGGCGCTTTCGCAGACCATCTGTGTCAGCGTACCGATGCCGGACGATCCGAATGCCATCTTGCCGGGATTGGCTTTTGCGTAAGCAACGAATTCCAGCATCGTGTTGGCCGGCACTGACGGGTGGATCGAGAACACCAAGGTATTTTCAAACAGTTTTGAAACCGGCACAAAGTCCTTGAACGGATCGAATGGCAGCTTGCGCGCCGCCGGCAGCACAGTCATGGTCGCCACCGGCACGACCCCGAAGGTGTACCCGTCCGGGGGCGAGCGCATGACCGACTCGGTACCCACCGCGCCCGAGGCGCCACCCTTGTTTTCAATCACGAATTGCTGCCCCAGGATCTGCGACAGGCGCTCCATAAACGGGCGGGTGGCGTTGTCGGTCGAGCCGCCCGGCGCGTACGGCACCACGATCTTGACCGGTTTGGTTGGCCAGGCCTGCGCCCATGCGATGCCGGGCAGGGCTGCCAGCGCTAACGCAGCCAGCGCGGCGCCGATGCAGGAACGTTTCATTGCATACTCCCTGTATGCCGGCGTTGCGCACCAGCTTCCTGGCGCAAACCTAACGTGCCGGCGATGATTAGGACAATGGCACACGCGGGACAGGGCGCGTAGGCCATCTCGAGGTCGGAGAATCTCAGCCGATCGTCTCGCCGCGCGGCGATGGTCCCAGACGACGTCGCCTAGGAGATAGACCCCAGGGGACGGACCCCAGGGAGTATATCCAACCTACGGCGTGGCGCATCACCCAGACCGCCAACAGGGTGCGCATCGCCTTCGCCAGCGTTTGCCCCGAAGCCGCTTTGTTCCGTGATACCGCCAACAGCTCCCTGATAAGTCGCGACTATTTCTATCTAGACGAAGAAGAATTTAGTAATTTCGGGCAGCGTCATGCCATCATAAAGACGCTCCCTAGTAGTTCAACCCTATGGCGTCAGACGCATGGTTAAGTCTGGCAATATAAAGTTGAACAAGGGTATCAGTCCCTTGGTTCGTAAAATTTCCACGAACCGTGAATACGTCTGAGACAAGGCATGGGTGTCACGCTTCAGGAACTAGACAAACTCGGCGAGGCGATTGCTGCCTATCACCACGGTCTCGAGATCCGGCCAGTGACGCAAACTAGGCAGCACATGCCCTAATGCGCGTGATGGCCACCCGCTCTCACGGGGGCCGCCGGTGCCCCGGCACGCGCCACAGGCACTATTACCGCCACCGAGCCAGTTCGCTCGAATGTCAGAGTCAAGCTGATGGTATCGCCTACCTTAAGGGTCCGCTTCAGATTGACGAGCATGATATGCAGCCCGCCCGGCGCGAGCCGCGTCGGCACCCCGGGATTGATCAACACACCGGCCACCGGATGCATGCTCATCACGCCATTTGCCATTATGGTTTCGTGCAGCTCCACCCGTTCGGCCATGTCGCTGGCGATGCCCACCAGGCGGTCCGGGCCACCCTGTAGGCTCATATAGGCCGCCCCGGTCTGCCCCGCTTGTGCGGCGCGCGCGAACGGGTCCGTAACCCGCACCGAGGAATGTTGCGCAAAGCCAATGCCTGGCAGGGCAGCAAAGGTCAAACCGAACAAAAGCATGAGGATTTTTCGCATGCGTGACCTTTTAGCCGATCCGGCGCGTGCAGTGTAGCTGGCCAATCATCACGTCGCGGTCCAGCCACCATCCACCAGCAGGGCGGAACCGGTCATCAGGGCGGACGCATCGGAGGCGAGGAACACGATCGCCCCCATGAGATCCTCCACCTGGCCTACGCGACCCAGCTTGATCATGGAGAGCACGTGGGCGCGGAAGCTCTCATTGGCAAGGAACTGCCGCGCCAGCGGGGTTTCGATGAAGGTGGGACCGAGCGTGTTGACGCGAATGCGGTGCGCGCCGAGTTCGGCGGCCATCGCCTTGCTCAATCCCTCCAACGCCCATTTGGAGGCGCAATAAATCGTCCGATTTGGCGCGCCCACATGGCCCATTTGGGACGAAATATTGATGATCGAGCCGCCACGCCCGGCCTGCACCATCTTCCGCGCCACAGCCTGCGCGGCGAAGAAGGCGGCGCGCACGTTCAGGCCCATCACCGCATGAAAGTCATCATGCGTGACATCCAGGAACGGTTTCGGTCGGTTGGTGCCGGCGTTGTTGACGAAAATATCGAACGCATCCGCCGCTTCAATGGCGCGTTCAACTGCATTACTGTCCATCACATCCAATTGTAGCGCCGCCACATGTCCACCCTCGGCGCTGATGGCGGCGGCGGCGGCTTCGATTTCGGTCCGGGTGCGCGCGGCTAGGGTGACATGTGCCCCCGCATCCGCAAGCGCAACAGCGGCGGCGAGGCCGATGCCGCGCCCAGCGCCGGTGATCAGTGCACGCTTGCCCTCCAGCCGGAAGGAGGGGGTGCGGGGGAGTGGTTCAGAGCTCATTGCGCGGGGAGCGCGTTCTTCACTCATTGCGCCGCCTCCGCATAGGGCACGTTCTGCCCGCCATAGCGACGCACCCGTACATTCGCCTGCTCGGCGTGTCCGGCAAAACCTTCCAGCATGCATAGGCGCGAGCAATAGGCGCCGACCAGGGCAGAAGCTTCATCCGTCAGCACGCGCTGATAGGTTACGGTTTTCAGGAATTTTCCCACCCAGAGGCCGCCTGTGTAGCGGGCGTTGCGCTTGGTCGGCAGCGTATGGTTGGTGCCGATCACCTTGTCGCCATAGGCCACGTTGGTACGAGGCCCCAGGAACAGGGCGCCATAATTGGTCATGTTAGCCAGGAAGTAATCGGGGTCGCGCGTCATCACCTGCACATGCTCGAAGGCAAGTTTATCCGCTTCGCGCGCCATCTCGGCTTCGTCGTCGCAGACGATCACCGCGCCGTAATCAGCCCAGGCTTGGCGGGCGATAGCGGCAGTGGGCAGGATGGTCAGCAGGCGCTCCACCTCCGCCATGGTTTCCCGGGCAAGTTTTTCCGAAGTGGTCAGAAACACGGCCGGAGAGGTGGGGCCGTGCTCGGCCTGCCCCAGAAGATCAGTGGCGCACATTTCGGCATCCACCGTTTCATCGGCGATGACCAGTGTTTCGGTAGGGCCTGCGAACAGGTCGATCCCCACCCGCCCATAAAGCTGGCGCTTGGCCTCGGCGACAAAGGCGTTGCCAGGCCCGACCAGCATATCGACGGGAGTAATGGATTTCGTGCCAATCGCCATCGCCGCCACCGCCTGTACGCCGCCGAGACAGTAGATCTCATCCGCCCCGCCCAGATGCTGCGCAGCGACGATGGCGGCAGCCGGCCTGCCCCGGAAGGGCGGCGCACAGGTGACAATCCGCTTCACCCCCGCCACCTTGGCGGTGATGACGGACATGTGGGCCGACGCCACCATCGGGTATTTGCCGCCGGGCACGTAGCTGCCGACCGCGTTCACGGGGATGTTCTTGTGACCGAGCACGACGCCGGGAATTGTCTCCACCTCGATATCGTGCAGCGCATCCTTTTGTGCCTGAGCGAAATTTTTCACTTGTGCCTGGGCGAAGCGGATATCTTCCAGATCTCGCGGGGATAATTCCGCGATACAGGCGGCGATATCGACTTCCGACAGGCGGAATTGCGCCGGATCCCAGTTGTCGAATTTACGCGAAAGATCGCGCACCGCCGCGTCGCCGCGCGCCTCAATATCGGCGATGATGGTTTCCACGGTGGCGCGCACCCTGGCGTCGTCCTCGGCGATTGCGGCGGCGTCGCGGCCGGATTTCAGGTGGCGGGACATTTGTTCCTCCGAAAGCAAAACGGGATGCGCTTGTCGCGCATCCCGTCCAAAAAATCGAGGCTGGTCCCGCTAGCGGCTGGTAATATTCGTCGCCGCGCCGCCGGTGGCGGTGCGCCCACCATCCACCACGAACTGCCCGCCAGTAGTGTTGGAGGCGAGGTCAGAGCAGAGGAAAAGAACCATGTTGGCGATCTCGTCCGGCGTGGTGTAGCGCCCTGTCGGCTGCGCGGCCTGGTAGCGCGCCCGCTGGCTCGCCGGATCGTCGGGATTGATCATTGCCTCCAGAGAATGAATCATTCGGGTATCGACCGGCCCGGGGCAGACGGCGTTGACCCTAATACCCTGGCGCGCCACCTCGCCGGCCACCGTCTTGGTCAGGCCGATCACCGCATGTTTTGAAGCCACATAGGCTGGCATCCCCGGCGTGGCCACCAGCCCGGCGACGGAGGCGGTATTCACCACCGCGCCGCTGCCCTGCTTGATCATTTCCGGTAGGACGTAGCGCAGGCCAAGGAACACGCCCTTCACGTTCACGCCGATCACGGCGTCGAAATCGCTCTCGTCCAGCTCCACCGTGGGCTTCAGCTTGCCCTCGATGCCGGCATTGTTGAAGAAGCAGTCGATACGGCCGAATTTCTCTAGCGTCGCCTTCACATACGCCTTCACGTCGCTCGATTTCGTAACGTCTGCCGTCACCGCGATGGCGTCGCCGCCCTGCTGACGGATAATGCCGGCCGTGGCCTCCGCCGCCGCGCCGTCGCGGTCCACGACCACCACTTTCGCGCCGCGCCGGGCGAAGCCCAGCGAGGCCGCGCGGCCAATGCCGCCGCCGCCGCCCGTGATCACCGCGACTTTGCCGGAAAAGTCCAGATCTGTGCTCATTTTTTAGTCCCCCTTGCCATGCTGACGATGCTGCCTAGCATGCGGCCACACGCACGGACGGACAAGCAGGAGCACGTAAATGGAATTCAGTATCAGCGCGCAGCAACGCGAAATGCTCGCCTCCGTGCGTGAACTGGCTCAGACCCAGTTTCGCCAGAACGCCATGCGCTGGATGGACGGCACCTTCCCCTGGCCCAACATGAAGAAGTTGGCGGAGATGGGCGTGCTGGGAATGAGCGTGCCGGAGGAATATGGCGGCCTCGGCCTGCCGGTGTTCGACACCGCGCTCATTCTCGAGGAAATCGCCAAGGTTTGCTATCCAACGGCGATGGCAGTTCTCGGAGAGGCCGGGGTGCAAACGCGGGTGATTTCGCATTATGCACCGGCCTCGATACGGGAAAAAATCCTGCCGCAAGTGGTGAGCGGCGATTGCATCCTTTCCATCTGCATGACGGAACCGCACGCGGGAACGGATGTGGCAAATTTCCGCACCAACACGCGCATCGTTGGCGACCGGATTTATATCAAGGGGACCAAGACACTTATCAGCCGTGCGCCGGAAGCCGGCATGTACGTGGTGTTCACGCGGGTAGAAAACCGCCCCGGGCGCGAGGGCATCGGTTGCGTGCTAATGGAAAAAGGTACGCCGGGGCTTTCGGTGACCGGCACCTATCACACGATGGGGGGGGAGAATTTGCATGAGGTACAGTTCGACGAATGCGAATTACCTCTCGAAAATCTCGTCATCCAGGAAGATGGTTTCAAAAAGCTTCTGAGCGCGTTTAATACGCAGCGTTGTTTGAATCCGTCGATTTCTCTGGGACTAGCCGAAGGCGCGTTCGACGAAGCAGTGAACTACACCCGAGAACGTACCATCTTCGGTAAGCCAATTTCCGACAAGCAAGGCGTGCGCTGGAAACTGGCAGACATGTACCGCGATATCGAGGCTGGACGCGGCTTGCTCTATCGCGCTTGTATGACGGCGAATCCGTTCCCTGATCCGTTCCTGTCCGCTGTGGCGAAGAATTTCTGTAACGAGATGTCCATCAAGGTGACCAACGAAGCGGTGCAGCTGCATGGTGGCTTCGGATTTACCGATGAATATCTGGTTTCCCGCCTTTATCGCGGTGCGCGCTATGGCTCGCTGGGCGGCGGGGCTTCCGAAACATTGCGTGATTTGATCGGACGTAAAATCGTCAATGATCTCGGCGTCGATGGCATCTACGGCATGAACACGTTCTGATGCTGCTCATCGAAGCAGACGGCAAGGCGCTATTCCGCGCCTTCGGCATTGGCGTGCCGGACAGTGTGCTGGTGACGGACGAAGTGCCTTCCTTGCCCGGCACTGGACCCTGGATGGTAAAGGCGCAAGTGCCAGTGGGCGGGCGCGGCAAGGCAGGTGGTATTCGAAAATGCGATAGTGCAGCTGCGGTAGCGGAAGCCGCGCACACCATGCTGGGCACGCGGCTGAGGGGCCACGCGGTTGAGGCTGTGTTGGTAGAACAGACAGTCACTGGCGCCGAACGCTATCTTTCGATTTCCATCGACGCGGCTAGCTATGGCGTAAGGGTTATTTACCTTTCCGGTGGTGGAGTGAATGTCGAGCAGGCTACCGAATCCGGCGGCGCCGGAAAAATTTGCGCGCCGGACCGCCTCGCCATCGCCGCCACCCTGTCGGATATGGTGGCCGACGACCCCGACCGTGCCACTCTGATGGCGCTGGGCGAACGGTTAGCAGATTTACTTCTCACCCGCGAACTGGTTCTGGCGGAAATCAACCCGCTATTCGTCTCGCCCTCCGGCAGCGTGGCGGGCGATGCGAAACTGGTGATCGATCTCAACGCCATCGACCGCCAGCCGGACATCCGCGCCATCATCGAAGCCCGCCCTGGCATCTACAAGGACGCCGTCCGCAAGCTGCATGAAGGCTTCGATTATGTCGAACTAGACCCCGAGGGCGAAATCGGTTTACTTACCACTGGTGCTGGCCTTTCCATGATGCTGATCGACGAATTGACGGCGCGTGGCGGTAGCCCTCTTAACTTTCTCGATATCCGCACCGGCCAATTGCGCGGCAGTCCGACACGCATCATCCAAGCCTTAACCTGGATGGCGGAGCGGCCTTCGCTGAAATGCGTACTAGTAAATATTTTCGCCGGCATCACCGATCTGGCGGAGTTTTCCACCTTGCTCGCTGACGCGCTGGATGCGACACCGCACATGAGGGCGCCTGTCGTCGCTCGGCTGGCCGGACGTGGGCAGGAAGCGGCGGCGAAAATTCTCGCCGAACGCCGCCCGGATTTTTTCGTGACCGAGGATCTGGAAGAATCGTTGGAACGCGTCGCCGCGATCGTCGGAGGAGGCGCATGATCGGATCGCTCAACCGGACCACACCGGTCATCGTGCAAGGTATTACCGGGCGCATGGGTCGCACGCATGCGAATCTGATGCGCGCCTATGGCACCAACATCGCCGGCGGCACTTCTGTTCGTTTCACGCCGGAAGGGGTGGATGGCATTCCAGTCTTCACCACGTGCGCCGCGGCGGTGGCGGCGACCGGCGCGGTGGCCTCGGTGGTGATGGCGCCACCGGACGGCACGCGCGCAGCGGTGGAAGAAGCTCTCGCTGCGGGCATTAAGTTACTGGTCACACCCGCCGAAGGTGTGCCGGTGCATGACGCACTCGCTATCGGCCGGGCTGCGCGTGCAGTTGGCGCCGTTTGGGTCGGCGCCTCCAACCCAGGCCTCGCAGTGCCCGGTGAGATGAAGATGGGTTTCTTGCCCGACGTCTGCCTCGCCCCGGGCCCGGTCGCCATCATGTCGAAATCCGGCACGCTGTCCTATGAGGTCGGCTACCGACTGGTCCGCGCCGGCCTGGGCCAAAGCCTATGGATCGGCGTCGGTGGCGATGCGGTCAAAGGCGTGCGCTTCGCCGATCTGCTAGCGCCGTTCAACGCGGATAATCGCACGTACGCCATTGCCCTGATCGGCGAGGTTGGCGGGGCGGAGGAGGAAGAATTCGCCGACGCTCTGGCGCGCACGCTAAACAGCAAGCCGGTCTACGCCCTGATCGCCGGGCGCGAGGCAAAGGAAGGTGTCGCCATGGGCCATGCTGGCGCACTGACCTATGGCACCTCCGGCACGCTTACTAGTAAAACCGAACGTTTGACTGCGGCCGGCGCACACGTGTTCGCCTCCATCGAAAGCATGATCGCGGCGATCACCGCCGATCTCGCCGCACATCGCCGAACCCGCTAGAACACGCCCAACGCATCTGGAGGAAATACGCCATGACCGCTCGTACCGTCGGCCGCCTGATGGCCGAGACGCTCGCCGCGCATGATGTGGATTTGCTCTATTGCGTCCCTGGGGAATCCTATCTCGGCCTCACCAACGCGCTGAATGAAGTGCCCGCGGTGAAGCTGATCATCTGCCGCCATGAAGGTGGCGCCGGCTTCATGGCCGCCGCCGATGGGCGGATGCGCGGGCGCGCCGGGGTGTGCGTGGTCTCGCGCGGGCCGGGGCTTTCCAATGCTATGGTCGCCCTACACACCGCGTTTCACGACGCGACGCCGATGGTGATGATCGTGGGCCAGGTGGAACGCCGCGATTTCGGGCGGTTGGCGTTGCAGGAACAAAATTATTCTCGATTGCTGTCGGACGTGACCAAGGGCGTGATCGAGGTGAACGAGCCGGTCATGGCCTCCGAGGCGCTCGCCCGCGCCTTCCATCTGGCAGAGGCCGGCACGCCGGGACCGGTAGCGGTGATCGTCCCGGAAGATGTGTTCGACATGGAAACCGACACCCCGATCGACCTGCCCCGCCCGATGCCGCGTTCCGGCCCAACGCCGGAGGATCTGACGCAACTGGCCGACATGCTGGCCAAGGCGGAACGCCCGCTGATCTGGGTTGGGGGTACGTTCCGTGGCGAGGGAGCCGCAGCCGAGCTGGAAAGGCTCGCCGAGAGCTGGGGCCTGCCGGTGTCGCCCACGCATCGCCGGCCGCATCTGTTTGCCTCGCACCATCCGAACTATGGCGGCTATATGGGCATCCGCGTGCCACCGGATCTACTGAACGAAATGAAGAAGGCCGATCTGATCGTGTCGCTCGGCGAGCGCATCACGGATTCGGTATCGCAGTCTTACACCTTCCCGAAGGCACCGCAGCCGCAATTAAAATTGGTGCATGTCTGGCCAGACCCGAACGAGGTGGGACGTGTTTGGCGAGTCGATCTCGGTATGGCGTGCGAGCCGCAGGCGGTTGTGCGCGCCCTGCTGGCCCGCCCGGTACCGGTGGTGACGCAAGCACGCAAGGATTGGGTGAAGGGGCTGCATGCGATCCATCGCCGTCTGATGGAACCAACCTGGGAAGACACGCCCGATGGCGTGAATTTTGCCGCAGTGGTGGCGGAGATCGGTAAGCATTTATCGCCCGACGCGGCCGTGACTTCGGATGCGGGGAATTTTTCGTCGTTTATCCACCGCTACATCCCGTTCCAGACCGGGCAAATTTTTCTGGCGTCCGTGGTGGGCGCGATGGGCTCCGGCACGCCGATGGCGGTGGCGGCAGCTTTGCGCCGCCCCGGCAAGCAGGCGATTGCCTTCGTTGGCGATGGTGGCGCGCTGATGACTGGCAACGAAATCGCCACCGCGCGGCAATACGGAGTGAATCCGATCATCGTCATCTCCGATAACAACCGCTACGGTACTATTACCATGCACCACCATGTGCGTTATCCCGGCCGACCGTTCCATGAGACAACAAAATTAACGAACCCAGATTTCGCTAAATGGGCAGAAACTTTTGGGGCTGAGGGCATCACAATTTCCGAGGAAGGCGAAGTGGCGCAGGCGATCGGTCGCGCCTTCACGGTGGCGAAGGACCGTCCGGTGGTGGTGCATGTGAAGAGTTCCTCCATCCAAATGAGCGCGTGGCGGCGATATACGCCGCCGACAGAGGAGTAAATCGCACCCATTATTGTCGTCATGGTCAGCCTACGCGGGCCATCATGGGGTTATTATCAGCATGAGAGAACACACATGCCCCATGACAAAATAAAAACCGGCGCCGGCGGCCGATGTTTGGATGACCTCATCCCACCGGGTGTCGAGATCGTCGATAGGGACGATCTTGATTTCCTCCTCATGAAATGCCTCGCCAAGCGCACCACCGAATGTGAAACGCTGAACCACACCAAAGACCAATCCACAGTCTATACGCAAGTGCTAGAGGAACGTATGACAGAAATCCTGACCCCGGCGCTGCATCGCGAAATCAAAATCGTCACGAACATGGACGCTATTCGCGTGGTGCCCAAGCGCGCGGAGGACTTGGCCTGACCCGATTATAGCTGCGCCGTCGTTCAAAGTGATCAAGTAATAGGCATCATGCAAGCGCACTCCGAACTGAAGTTAATGGAGGATGGCGTGCCGCTAAAATCATTTCTACCACACATGGCCTCCGCTAATATTTATCTTGGCACCGATGTGGTGGTGCGGGCGTCCGCCAACAGCGCCCATCTCGTCATCACCCGCTGCGTCGCCGATCCGCTGCTGCTCGAACCGATCCAGGATGCGAGTGTCACCCCCCCGAACGAGTGCACTGCCCGCGCGCAACCCCTATTGACCGAGTGGTGCGTACAAGTCGTGGGTTTTCAGGAAAAATTTGGCCAGCCCGGCTGGGATACGGTGGAAGCGCTAGTGCCCGCATCCGAGCTGCTCGACCCGATCATCGAATTATTGTCCCCAACCATGAGTCTGGGCAGTTATGTGCAGCAATTCGAGCATCTGGCGGAGGCGGCCCGACAACAAGCGTAATACGTGGGCCGCATGATCAGTGCGCCGCAAAAATGCGTCCGATGCCGGGGATCGGATCTTGGATACCGGCCAGGCGCAGCGCATGCCACAAAGTGGCCTGGGTCGATGTAATGACGGGTTTTCCGAAAGCCTGTTCCAGTGCGGTAATCACCGTGTGCGAGCGCGTGTTGAGGCAGGAGATAACTAGAGCATCCGCCTCCGCGGACATGCCGCGGAGGCCTAGTTCATACAAGGTACCCGGCTCCGGTTCCGCCAGCAGGAAGCCGTCGGAAATCCCCAGATAGGCACCGCCCAGAACATGCAATCCGGCGCTTTCGAAGTAATGATGCTCCGCCGCGTCCACCTCGGCGGTATAAGGTGAAACGATGCTGATACTACGCGCGCCCAAAAGTTTCAGCGCGGTCAGGATCGCATGGGCCGCCGTAGTGGCGGGTACTTGGTAAGTTTCCTCGATCTCCGCGCGCAAACGCGCGTCGTAGTTTAGCCCCTGCACGATGGACGACGCAGTACAGCCATAGGCAATCACATTGGGAAACACAGAGGAGAGCTGGCGGATCGCACTATGCCCCTCGGTGCGATCCATCTCGATCAAGTTTTCCCGATTGGTTTCTGGCGGCATGAACATGCGCGCAGCGAACACGCTCACACCTTCGGGCGCCACGCGTTGCGCCCAGGGTTCCATCACCGTGTTCACGCTCGGCAGCGCGACACCGATGCGCGCCCGCCAGCCATCGCCATTCAGAAATCGCGGGCGGGTCATCGTGCGCTCGGCCTCACACCACGCCTCTTTCGCGCAGCCGTGCCGCTTCCTGCGCGTCGATGCCACATAATTCCCGCAATAAATCCACGCTGTGCTCGCCCAGCAGCGGCGGACGGGTCACGGTGACCGGGCTGTCCGATAACTTAATCGGGCTGCCCACCGTCTGGTAAACTCCGCGCGTCGGGTAATCAATATCGACGATCATCTCCCGCGCGCGCAAATGCGGATCGGCAAGAATTTCGCCGGTATCCAGGGTGGCGCCGCACGGTACGCCGGCATCGCCCAGGATCTTCATCACCTCGTGCTTGGTCCGCTGGCACGTCCAGGCGCTCATCACCGTGTTGAATGCCTCGCGGTTGTCCCAGCGCGTCTCGGCGGTCTTGAAGCGCGGGTCCTCGCCCAGTTCCGGTTGACCCATAGCCTTGATCAACGCCTGCCACATCTGCGGTTGGACGAAGATATACACGTAGTCGTTTGGCCCTTCCGGCGCGCACGGATAGGTGGTGCCCGGCACCGTGCGTCCCAGCTGGTTGCCGGAGCGCGCCATCGCCTTACCGGTGCGCTGGTGGTCACGTAGGCTAACGCGAATCAGATTGACGACCGCGTCCTGCATGGAAACCTCCACATGCTGGCCAAGGCCGGTCTTATGGCGCTGCTCGATGGCGGCGAGGATGCCGATCGACATATGCATCCCAGTCCCCGAATCGCCGATCGCCGGAAACACATAGGTGGGTGGGTTTTCGGGAAAGCCGGTCACGCTCATCGCGCCCCCCATCGCCTGCGCGATTGGCTCGAAACTCTTGAAGCCGGAATAGGGTCCGAAGGTGCCAAAACCCTTGATGGTAGCGTAGATCAGGCGCGGATTTATTTTCTTCAATTCCTCATAGCCCAGGCCGAGCCGGTCCAGCGCGCCAGGGCCGAAATTCTCCAAAAGCACGTCCGACTGCCCGATCACCTTACGGAACAATTCCTTTCCTTCCTCGGATTTGAGGTTGAGAGTCAGGCTGCGCTTATTGGCGTTGAGGATCAGAAAAAAAAGAGAATCACTGTCCGCCTTGTCCCTCATGTTGGTGCGCGCGATGTCACCGCCCTTCGGCTCCTCCAGCTTGATCACATCGGCGCCGAGGAAGCCCAAAATCTGCGCGCAGGCCGGGCCGGCCTGGTTATGCGTCATGTCGATCACGCGAATGCCGGCTAATGCCTGGCCCATCTAGTTTCTCCTCCCGCACAAGGACCCATGATGGAGCCTTTGCGGCCCGGCGCGCAACCGCTACATCCTGGCGTGGATTTCGGGAGCAGGCCGTGGAACAAGTCGATTGCGTGGTTGCGGGGGCCGGGGTGGTCGGGCTGGCGGTAGCGCGCGCCCTCGCGCTGGCCGGGCGCGAGGTGATCGTGCTGGACCGCGCCGAAGGCATCGGCACCGAAACATCGTCGCGCAATTCCGAGGTCATCCACGCGGGCATCTACTATCCCGCCGGCAGCCTGATGGCCCGCTTCTGCGTCGCCGGCCGACGCGCCCTCTATCTCTATTGCGCGGAAAAAGGAGTGCCACACAACAATTGCGGTAAGCTGATCGTCGCCACCGACGCTGAGGAAGACGGTAAGCTCGCCGACATCCGACGCCGCGCCACCGCCAACGGCGCGGAGGGAATGCGCATCCTCACGCGCGCGGAAGCGCTGGCGATGGAACCCAACCTGAATTGCACTTCTGCTCTCCTCTCCCCCAGCACTGGCATCATCGACAGCCACGCCTTCATGCTGGCCTTGCAGGGTGATGCAGAAAATGCCGGCGCGGTGTTGGTGTTTCATTCCCCTATCCTGGGTGGGCGCGCCGTACCCGGCGGGGTGGAGATCGATGTCGGTGGCGGCGAACCGATGCGTCTGCGCTGTAACCTGTTGGTCAACTCCGCTGGCCTGCACGCGCCAGCTTTCGCGCGCAATATCCTAGGCATGCCGCTAGAACAGATTCCAGGTGCCTATTACGCCAAAGGCAACTACTTCACCCTGGCAGGAAAATCCCCCTTCTCCCGCCTGATCTATCCGGTACCCGTGCCCGGCGGCCTCGGCGTGCATCTCACCATTGATCTCGGTGGCCAGGCCCGCTTCGGCCCGGACGTCGAGTGGGTCGAGGACATCAACTACGAGGTCGATCCCACCCGCGCAGACGCATTCTACGCCGCCGTGCGCCGTTACTGGCCGGAACTGAAGGATGGCGCCCTGCAACCCGGCTATGCCGGCATCCGCCCGAAAATCGTGCCGAAAGGCGCCCCCGGACAGGATTTTGTTGTACAGGGACCCCAGACGCACGGCATCCCTGGCCTGATCCATTTGTTCGGCATGGAATCCCCCGGCCTAACTGCTTCGCTGGCGATCGCCGATCACGTGCTGGAGATCTGTGAATTTGCGGTAAATAATGCTCCCCTGAGGGGTGGTTCTCGCGTCCAATCGTGATCCCCTTAAGGTGATGTCAGTGCCCCTTCGTTTGGCCGCCAGGCCCGCTCTTGATCGGAATCTTGATTGGAATCTTAACCGGGATCTTGATCGGCAACCCGCCGCAGCATAACTTCCCGTCTCGGTGCCATCAGTCTGGTTAATTCCAATTAAAACCCGGACACCCCCCCCGGCGCGTGCTAAGCGCCCCACTTTAACAAGGATACAAGACACCATGTGGAAAACCTTTCTTGGCGGC
>CAMBMS010000036.1 GCA_945868845.1 Asaia bogorensis
CGCGCATCGGCCTGATCACCACCAAGGGCTTCAAGGATGTGCTGGAGATCGGCCGGCAAATGCGCCACCAGATGTACGATCTCGTCCTGCAACCGGAAGTTCCCGTCTTCCTCGCCCCCGCTCGCTTGCGCAAGGAAGTAACGGAGCGGGTAGACGCCCTTGGCGGCATCGTCACGCCGCTCGACGAAGCCAGCATCTACGAAGCCGTGCAGGCCCTGCTGGAGGCACAAGTCGAGGCCATCGCAGTCTGCCTAATTTTTTCGTTTCTGCATCCGGCGCATGAGGAACGCGTGGCCGAAATTATCGCGGAGGTGGCGCCCGGGATGCCGGTCTCGCTCTCGTCCGCCGTCGATCCCGCCTTTCGCGAATACGAACGCACCTGCGTCACCGCCTTCGATGCCTATATCAAGCCAATCGTCGCGCGCTATCTGAAAAATCTAGAATCTGGCCTAGTCCGCGCCACCGTCCGCGCACCATTACAGGTGATGCAGTCGCGTGGCGGTCTGATGTCCTCCTCCATCGCGCGGCGCCGCCCGGTGCGACTGTTTCTCTCCGGCCCCGCCGGCGGCGTGGTCGGCGGCATGGCAGCCGGGGCGATGGCCGGATTCGATAATCTGATCACCGTCGATATCGGCGGTACCTCCTGCGATATCGCGCTGATCAGCGGCGGCGCCCCGCTTATTCGCAGCGAGGGCGTGATCGACGGCTTTCCCGTCCGTGTCCCCATGGTCGATGTCACCGCCATCGGCGCGGGCGGTGGTTCGATTGCCTGGATGGATGGCGCCGGCAGCTTGCGCGTCGGCCCTCATTCCGCCGGTGCCGATCCTGGCCCCGCCTGCTATGGCCGCGGCGGCACGCAACCCACGGTGACGGATGCGTCCGTCGTCCTCGGCTACATCGACCCGAAAAATTTCGCCGGCGGTTCCATCACGCTGAACCCGGATTCCGCGCGCTCGGCATTGGAAAATATCATCGCCCGACCGATGGGTCTGGATGTGGAACAGGCCGCGCTCGGTATCCATCGCGTATTGAATGCACAGATGGGCGAGGCAATGCGTCTGATCTCCGTCGGCCGTGGCATCGATCCGCGCGGCTATGCGCTGCTACCCCTCGGCGGTGGTGGCCCGATGCATGGCTGCGCACTGGCCGACGATCTCGGCATCGTCGCCATCGTGGTGCCGCCGCATCCGGGCGTGCTGGCCGCAGCTGGCCTGCTCGGCGCTCCGGTGGAGCATGAAGTTGCCAACGCCTTCCCCCATCCCGTGGCCGGCCTAGGCGCCCACTCCCTGACCGCCCCACTAGCCGCGCTGGACCAGGCCTGCGCGGCGTTGATGCGCGACGAAAACATCCCGCCAGAACAGGTCTGCATCCGCCACAGCGCCGATATTTGTTATATTGGCCAGTCCTATCACCTCGAGGTACCGATCAATTTTTCCACGCCAGACCCGATCGCGGCGATGATCCGCGATTTCCACATCGCGCATGAACGCGTCTATGGCCATGCGACGCAGAATCCGACGAAGATCGTCAACCTGAGAACAGTCCACAGCGCGCAGACCGACAATGCCGCCACCGGCGCCACGCATCACCGTACCACCACGCCACCCACCACCCGCATGATCCGCGTCCGCCAGTCCGCCATACCGGTGCCGGCGGCAATCTGGCAGCGGGGCGCCTTACCCCCCAATACCGATATCCCCGGCCCCGCCATCATCGAGCAACTCGACACCACCATCCTGGTCGAACCCGGCTGGACCGCCCGCGCCACCGCTGACGGCACCCTGCTGATCACGCGAAAGCCCGTCGTATGAGGCAAAACATGTTCACCACCGCCAATCTCGATCCCATCACCATGGAAGTGCTGCGTCATAAATTCGAGGGCATCGCCAATGAGATGCAATCAACCTTGCTGCGTAGTTCCTTCTCACCGATCGTCAAGGAAGGCCTGGACGCCTCCTCCGGCCTCTTTACCGCCGATGGCCAGACACTGGCCCAGGCCTGCGCCATTCCGATCCATCTCGCCACGTTGATCCCCGTTGTGCGCAAGATGATCGAGACCTTTCCGCCCGATACGATGCATGCGGACGATACTTACCTGCTGAACGATCCCTACACGGGCGGGACGCACCTGCCCGATATCGCGCTGATCCAGCCAATCTTCGCCGGGGACAGGCTGATCGCCTTCAGCGCCGCGATGACGCATCACCAGGACATGGGTGGGCTTTCCGCCGGTTCCGTCCCCACCAACGCAACAGAGATTTTCCAGGAAGGCCTGCGCATCCCGCCACTGAAATTTCGCGACAAGGGAAAACTGAACGAAACCCTGGTGGCGATAATCCGCCAGAATGTCCGCATCCCCGACACGGTGATGGGCGACATCCATGCCCAGCTCGCCGCCTGCCTGATCGGCGCGCGCCGGCTAGGGGAAGTGGCACAAACCCACGGCCACAACGAACTCACCGCCATCTTCAACGAACTTTTATCGCGCTCAGAAACCATGACCCGCCAGGCGCTTGAGAAAATTCCCGAAGGCACCTACCACGCCGTCGATTACCTCGACAATGACGGCATCGAACTGGACAAGCCAATCCGCATCGAGGTCGCCGTCACGGTGCGCAATTGCGCCATGCATATCGATTTCACCGGCACCAGCGCGCAAGTGCGTGGGCCGTTGAATTGCGTGCCATCTGGCTCCCTTGCCGCCGCCTGCTTCGCCATCCGCGCCCTGACCGATCCGTCCATCCCCACCAATGCCGGCTGCTTCCGCCCGATCAGCCTGCATCTACCGCAAGGCAGCCTAGTCAACCCATTGGAACCGGCGCCCGTCAACGCGCGCACCTCCACCATCAAACGTATCACCGGCACCATCTTGGCCTCGCTGGCCCCCGTGATGGGAGATCGCTTGCCGGCGGGCTCGGCGGGGCAAATGCTAATCGTCGCCTTCGGCGGGCTCGGCTTCAACAATCAACCCTTCGTCACCGGCGACCTCATCGCCGGCGGCTCCGGCGCCGCGCGCGAGTCCGATGGTGTCGATGTGATCGAGACCGATGCCACCAATTGCATGAATCTGCCCGCCGAGGCGATCGAAATGGAAACTCCCATCCGCCTCAACCGCGTCGCCCTGCGCCCCGATTCCGGCGGCGCCGGCACGCATCGCGGCGGCCTTGGCACCATTCGCGAATATGAAATGCTCGCCGATGGCATTAGCTTCTCCCATCGCGGCGAACGCCATTACTCGGCTGCGCGGGGCGTCGCCGGAGGCAGCGATGGCGCCAGCGCGGCATCAGACATTTACCGCGCCGATGGCAGCGTGGAACCAATCCCGTCAAAAATCGTCACTAGGCTGAACAAGGGCGATCGCGTGGTGGTGCAGACCGCCGGCGGGGCCGGCTATGGCGACCCCGCGAAACGCGATCACGCTGCCATCGCCCGCGACCGCGCCGACGGCAAAATCACTGCTGATTACGCGACCGGCCGCCGACGATGTTCATAACGAAGCGTGTAAAGCCCCGCCGCCACGATGACGACCGCACCCACCAAGGTTGTCCAGGCTGGCGCATCGCCCCAGATCAAATAACCCAGCACGCCGCCCCAAAGCAGCATCGTATATTCATAGGGCGCCAGGGCCGAAACCGGCGCCAAGGCATAGCCCCGGGCAAAAATCCAATGCCCCATGCTGTTAATCACGCCCAGGAACACCACCGCCGCCAGCGCCAAAATATTAAATGTGCCCAGGCTCGGATAAAGCGGCCAGATCGCGATCCCGAACGGAATATGCACCGCCGTGATCCAGAATGCCTGGCAAGCCGGTGTTTCCGTCGCCGCCAGCTGCCGCGTCATGATGCGCGAATAGGCCATGCCTACAATGCCCAGCAGCAATAACGGAACCCCTGGCTGCCACAGCTCGCCCTCGGGATGCAGCATCACCAGTACGCCGCCGAATCCCACCACCGTGGCCACTAAGCGCTGCCAGTAAATTTTTTCCGCCAGCAACGGAATGGCCATCACCGTCATAATCAAGGGCGCGGTAAAACCAATGGCATAAGTATCCGCGAGGCTCATCGTCGTCCAGGCTGCGAACCAGGTCATAGAAACAAAACAGGACAACAAGGCCCGCGCGAACACCATGCCCCGGCGCACCGGAATGACCATGCGCCAACCCATCCGCCCACGCTGTGCGCTCGCCAGGCTCAGGATCGCGCCGCTCCCGAACACGCCGCGCCAGATCATCAATTCCGCCACGCCGATATGAAACAGCGCGTATTTACCGGCGACATCGCCCAACGTCATCGCCAGATAGGCAATATTGACGAACAGGATACCACGCAGCGTCTCCTGTGCGTCATCACGCAACAACGCACGGGGAACGATGGTCATCTCAGGCGAGCACCGCTTCGGCGGACATACAGACAGCCCCTTCATGGTCGCGCGTTTCCAGGCGCAATTTGCCACCCACTTCCCAGCCCAGCAACGTCATCGGGTTCTGATGAAAGGCTGGTCGGCGACCACGATAGGAAAAAGTAAGAATCCGCGCGCCCGGCCGGTACTGGCGCACAATATCAGCCATCCAGGTCGCCTGCAGCGGGCCGTGAATGACAAGGCCCGGATAGCCTTCCTCCTTCGTCACATAATCCAGGTCATAATGGATGCGATGGCCATTCGCGGTCAGCGCCGAATAGCGGAACAGCAGCAAGGGATTAGGATGCACAACGGCGACAAACGCGCCCTCTGGCGGTGCCGGCGCGGATTCGGCGGCCTTTACCGCCGTGCCCTCGGTGCCGCGATAGACGATGTTATGCTCCTCCTCGATCGCTGGCCCGGATGGCCCGGCAATCGCGTGCCGCACCGTCACGAACACCAACCGACCGGAGTCGCCGGATTTTTCGTCTACCGACAGGATCGTGCTGACCCGGGTGATGGGTTCCCCTGCATGCAGCGGCGAGATGAAGCGCACGCGTCCCCCGGCCCACATCCGCCGTGGCAGGTCATGCACCGGCGGCAGGAACCCGCCGCGTTTCGGATGCCCGTCGGCCCCCAATCCGCTGGCAGGAACCCAATCCTGAAACAGCATCCAATGCCATAACGGCGGCAGCACACCCTCCGGCGCCACGTCCGCCTCCGGCATATCCAATGTCGCGGCCAACCCGCGTATCAACACGGGGTGCACATGATCATCGCGTGTCTCGACGCGGCCGATATAGTTGGCGTAACGCATGCTTGGATCCTCATGGCTCAATCCTTGCGGGTATAGACGCGCTAGCGGTCCCACTCGGCGGAGAACTGATAATGCGATCCGACCTCCGCGAATAGCGGATGGCGGCTGAAATAGGCGATGCAATCAAATTCCTCGCCGCAGCAGGGTATGCCGGGTTAGTGATCCACCACCACGACAGCAGACGGGGCGCGGGCAAAATTGTCGGCCAAGGCACGATGGACAAAGAATTCCGTCCGGCCCATTTCCTAAATATCCTGGTACCGCTTTCCATCCGGGAGGGAGCGCTCGTTGACCCCTTGCAGCAGCCACATGTTCATCGAGCGCAAGGTGTTCCCCACATCGGCATGTTTCACCGCCGAATAGATGGGTCAAATCCCCGGGACCTCGCTGCGGGGATAGGCGAACTGCTTCCATGGCGCCTCGCCATTGGCGATGAATTACAGCACGCACAGCGCAGTTAGCTGCGGCGCCCGGCGGGGCGCCCTATGCGATGCCGCTGGCCCGCCGGCCCGATCCCACCAGCGCTGCCAGCACGCTCGCCGCCAACCAGTTGCGCGGTCACTTCCCATCGGCGGGCCGCGCCGCGCATAACACATTAGGGTAGGGCGCCCACCACCATCAGGAGCTCACGCTGCGGGAAATCATAACCCGCCGCGAGCAGTAACAGCACCGGCGACACGTCCAGAACGGCACGTTCAACCATCCCCTCCACGTCGCGCTGAGGCGCCCGCAGCGCCAGCACCATGGGCAAGATCAACAATGCGGGCAGCAATGCACCCATTAGGCCGCGCCGTCCGCCCATGCCCACCACCGGGCCCGCGCCGGCCGCCGCATCCGATGCGCTGGCTGGTGATCCTGCCATCATTGCCAGTCCTGCATGCCCGCCAACGCCGACCCGCGCAAGATGTGTCGCCCGCCGACATCACGCATTGCCTCCCAGGCCAGAAATCGTGTCAAACGGACGCATGGAGTCGGCTGAATACGATCTGATGGACGCGCAGGAGAAGCACATGTGGTGGTACCGCGCCTTGCATGCCCGCCTGCTGAGCGCGCTGGCGGGCACGCGGGGCACGCTGTTGGATGCCGGTTGCGGCACGGGCGGCTTCCTGGCGGCGTTGCATGCGCATCGGCGCGACCTGCATGCCATCGGGCTGGAGTTCATGCCAGCGGCGGCAGCGCGCGCGAACCGGAAATCTCCGGCCTCGATCGTCTGCGGCAGTGTGAACATGCTGCCCTTCGCTAATCGCAGCTTTGATGCCGCCGTCAGTGCCGATGTGCTATGCCACCAAGCGGTCCAGCCCGGCCTGGCCCTGGCGGAACTACACCGCGTGCTGCGCCCCAGCGGGCGGCTGGTGATCAATCTGCCCGCCTATGCCTGGTTGATGTCCGCGCATGACCGGCGGGTGCACAATGCCCGCCGCCATACCGCGCGAGAAGCACGCGCCATGCTTTCCGATGCCGGTTTCGGCACGATCCGCGCGCGCTACTGGAATGGGCTGCTCTTGCCCCTAATGGTGGCCAGCCGGAAGTTGCGGCGCCACGCCGCAACCTCGGACGTTGCCGCTTTTCCGCCATGGCTGGATGCCACATTACATGCCGTCACCCAGCTCGAACGCCCATTTCGTCTCCCCATGGGCAGCTCGATCCTGGTCACGGCAATCCGCCCATGATCGATTCCCACGAGGACACAACCGCCATGCCCACCCCTTTCCCCAATGCGGCCACACCAACCGGCCCCGTCGGATTGTCCTCCGCTGAGCTGTCCCCAATCGGGCTGTCCATTGTGATACCGATCTATCGTGGCGCGAACACGGTCGGGCTACTGGTGGAAGCCCTATCCAGCCTTCACCCCGAAGGCGGGCTGGAAGTCGTGCTGGTCAACGACGGCAGTCCAGACAATTCCGCCGATATCTGCCGCGGCCTGGTACGTGACGCCGCCATCCCTGTCACCTACGTGGAGCATGCCCGCAATTACGGGGAACATAGCGCAGTTATGACCGGGTTGCGTTATGCGCGCGGACAATACGTCATCACTATGGACGACGATTTGCAGAACCCACCGGAAGAAATCGTCCACCTCTACGACCACGCCCGTGAAGGCGAATGGGATGTTGTCTACACACGCTACGCGGTGAAGGAACATGCCGGTTGGCGCAATCTCGGCAGTCGGTTTGCCAACAAGGTGGCGGATTGGTTGCTGGACAAGCCGCCGAGCCTCTACCTTTCCTCCTTCCGCTGCATGTCGGCTATGGTGGTGCAGGCGATCACCCGCTATCATGGCCCTTATCCGTATGTTGACGGGCTGATCATGCAGGCGACGCAGCACATCGATAGCATCGAGGTGATGCACCTGCCCCGCATGCACGGACGTTCCAGCTACACCCTGAAACGCTTGGTGCTACTTTGGCTGAATCTTGCCACCAGTTTCTCGCTGGTGCCCTTGCGGCTGGCGATCTTCGCAGGCCTCAGCATGGCAACCCTGGGCATGATCGGCGCCATCCTCACCATCGCCGAAGCCCTGATTACGCGCGACATCCCGGATGGCTGGGCCTCGACGATGACCGTGGTGCTGCTGGTGGCAGGCGTACAGTCGATGATCCTGGGTGTGCTGGGTGAATATGTCGGGCGCACCTTTCTCTCCATCAATGGCAAGCCACAGGGCACGATCCGCAAAGTCGAACGCAGCGACGCGCTGCGCCGAGCCATTCCCGACGGGCGAAACGCCGCATGAGCCTTTACTGGGCCACACTGGCGGCGGCGATCCTGACCAGCATGGTCGGCCAGACCTTGCTGAAATCCGGCGCGGGGCAACCCAGCCTGATGGGGCAATTGCTGGATTGGCACACGCTGATCGGCCTGGGCCTCTATGGCGGGGCCGCATTTCTCTACATCATCGCGTTGCGCCGCATTCCGCTCTCGGTCGCGCTGCCCAGCACCGCCATCTCCTATGTCGCGGCGGCACTGATCGGGCATTATATGTTCGCGGAGCCACTGGGACTGATGCAAATCAGCGCGATCGCGCTGATCTCGGCCGGAGTCGTATTACTCGCATTGGCCTGATGGCCGGTTTGAAAAATTCGGTAATGGCCAATGCGCCCGCCCAACCAATTCGGACGACGCCGGGCCTAAAACGCCGCGTCCGATCAACTTGCAGAACGAACCAATTTTATCTCATCGGCTACTACATACCGGACATGCCGGGCGCGATCGCCAAAAGCGCAATTCTTTCACATCGCTTCGTTCAGTGGCTTGATATGGGCAAAATCCAGCAACGCATTGGTCAGGTCCTCCTTGGCGCGCGCGAGGTCCCAGCTGCTGGCCACGGTCATGCCGATCCGTTCCATCTGCTTGTTCAGCATACCGGTCATCAGGTCCTGCCAACTATAGGGGGACAAGTCCACCGGTTGGATTACGGCCTCGGCTGCCGCCGGGGCACGCGCCAGACGAGGCGCTGCCGAAGGAATCTGACCAGGCGCCGCAGGTGGAGTAGCCTGTGCCAACTGGACAGGCACGAAAGCGAGCACCCGCGCGCCCTTCGGTGCGTCCCGTGCCGCTGCGCCTGAGCCCAGTGACAGTCCCAACAAGGCTTCCAACGCAGAACACAGCGTAAACCGTAGAGCAGGCGGGTATGCGATTATCATTTTCCTCCGGAAGCATCCAACCTAAATTTCATCTTTTCGCTGATTAAACATTTTCAGGCGAAAGATTTAGATTAGACGAGAATTTTTCCATTACCGTGGGATTGCCGGAAAAAACCACCAGCGATAGCATCCCTCACCGCCCCATGAACACAAATGCACCTCGGCGGAAGGAGCACGCGCCATGGCCCCCAAACTCGTCGTCGCCACCCAGCCCTCCGATCCGCTGGATCTTGTCCGGGACCTTTCCCCAGCCGGCCTCGATGTCACCATCGCCCAATTCGGTAGCCCGGAATATCGCGCCGCCCTGTGCACGGCCGATTACGTGATCGGCTTTGCCGATCCGGCGATGAACGACGACTTCTTCAAGACGGCCCCCAAACTCAAGCTGATCCAGCTGATGAGCGCCGGCTATGACCGCTGCGATGTCGACGCCGCGCGACGCGCGCGTGTGCCGATTGCCAACAATGGCGGCGCCAATGCCATCGCAGTGGCCGAGCATGCGATGCTGCTGATGATGGCGGTTTCGCGCCGGCTGATCTGGCAGCACAACAACGTCGCCGCCGGGCGCTGGCGCGGCAATGACCCGTTCTCCGCCGGGCTGCTGGAATTACACGGCAAGACCCTCGGCATTATTGGCCTCGGCACCATCGGAAAAAAGGTTGCCCGCTTCGCCAAGGCTTTCAACATGCACGTATTCTACTACGATACGGTGCGCCTGACAGAAGACCAGGAAGACGCGCTCGGCGTGCGTTTCCGCCTGATGCATGAAGTCATTCGCATGGCCGACGTGTTGTCGCTGCATGTGCCGCTGATCCCCTCAACCAAGCACATGATCGGGACGCGCGAGCTGGGGATGATGAAGCCCACCGCTATCCTGGTGAATACCTGCCGCGGCCCGGTCATCGATGAGACGGCGCTGATCGCCACCCTCTCCGCCGGAAAGATTGCCGGCGCCGGGCTCGATGTGTTCGACCAAGAACCGCCACCCACCGACAATCTGCTATTCAACCTGCAAAACGTGGTGCTAACGGCGCATCTCGCCGGCCCAACGGCAGACAACCAGCACACCCGTTTTCGCAACGCCTTCGACAATGTCCAGCGCGTGGCCCGCGGCGAAAAACCGCTCTGGGTTATTCCGGAACTGCGTACGATTTAGGCGCGGAGGTCAGGATACTTATAGCTAGCCGGGAAAACGATCCCGCGAATACCAGGAACAGCTGCCAGCGTATTTCGCATTCCAGCAAGAAATCCCGCTGTGGACGCACCGCGACGGGCCAAACGGAGAGGAGCAGAACCGCCAAGGCGATCGCAGCGGTTCGCGCACTTCCGGCCCGATACATCACCCATGGAGGTTTCATGCCGCCATCCCGCGACAGGAAACATTAACCAACGCTTGCGATCAGGAGATAATCAGGGAGCGCAACGCAACACCCGGATGTCGTAGATCGGATGCTCGAGCATGGCGATGGCCGGATTATTGGCAAACATCCAGCCACGAAACGGCACCACACCGGTGTCTCGCTCTGTTATCACCAGGAATACCGCTGCGTCCGGCGCCTGATCCGGCGGGCGCGTATGGCACGCCAGCACGGCTATATCGATGTCCCCATACGACATGGACTCGCCACGCCTGACCATCAGCACGGCCGCGCGCGCATAAATCTTGTCAAGCACCTGCAATTCCGCAGCACCACTCATGACCCAGCTGGGCGGCGATGCGAACGGTGGGGGAACCAGGACAGGCGCGGGACCGGGGAAAGCCTGCTGCGCCCAGGCCCCCCCCCCGATCAACCACAACAGAACCAGCGGCCAGGCGCCACGCAGCACAGCCGGATCACCCGGGGCGCGAAGAGATTTTCGGGCTGTCCAGCGCATCCACCATGGCCCACAGCAGATCGCGCATTGCGTCTTCATCCACCCCCATCAGCACGGCGTCCTCGAACGCATCCTGCATGGTTTGCGCCAACTCGGTATGGTTTTCCGCCAACACCTTCAGCTTGTCCCGACACGACACCGGCGTACCATCGGCCTGCGGCCAGACCGAAGGAGGTTTGGACGGGCTCATTTCCCAGGCGCCGGCGCGATTTGCTGCTGGTTGTTCTTCATCTCCGACGCACTGAAGATGAATTTTCCCAATAATTGCTCCAGGCTGAACGCCGATTGCGTGATTGTCACCACCTGCCCGGGCTGCAACATCACATTATCGCCACCGGGCACGAGGGCGAGATATTTACCACCGAGCAAGCCGTCGCTGCTGATTTCCGCGCTGCTGTCCTTGGGCAGTTCAATACCACTCTGCACCGTGAAATTAACTTCTGCCAGGAAGGATTTCGGATCGATCCGCGCGCTGATCACGGCACCCACCTTCACTCCAGCCATCCGCACATCGGCGCCGACATTCAAGCCATCGATACGATCAAATTTTGCCCGCAGCGGATATCCCGCCACGCCGCTGCGCCCGGAATGCGAGACCGCGTAAGCTAGAAAACCAGCGGCAACAAGAAGCACCACGGCTCCGGTTATGACCTCGGCGACGTTGCGGCGTGCCATCGTTCCTTGCCCTTCAGGGGTCCGGCGCCCAGGCTTCGTAATCGCCCGTCGCCGCCGCGCGCTGGCCCCCAGCGTAATCGTGCCCCGGCGGGCGATAGCTGGCTGGCGTGCCAGTCAGATTGGCCACATGCGGCTTCTGCCACGCCTTGCGCCCCGCCGGGTCCAGCGGCGCATCGGTGGTGTAGTGCAGCCATGCATGCCATTCCGGCGGCACGGTCGAGGCCTCCACCGGCCCAGCGAAATCCACCCAGCGGCGCCGGCGATGGCCGGGGCGCGCGCGGCGCTCCTGATAATAGATATTGCCCCCGTCATCCTGGCCGACGCGGACGCCTTTGAGCATGGTGAACAGTTTCGTCCCGAGATTCATGCCACCATACTAGGCACGACGCCGCACCGGGTCCACCACCTCCCAAAAATTCACTAGTACACAGGATGTTGTGGATAAACTCGGCTGATGCCACAAAATCTACTTTCCGAGTCGCCCTCTCTCGGCATACGATCCATCGCATGAGCAAGCTCCACAAAACTTGGCATGGTGTGCGGATGCGCCGCATCGCCGTTGGCGTCGATCCGGATGCCGCCCCTCGCCTCCTGACCCTCCCAGCCGCCTGGGAGGACGCCGCCGCCGAGGCTCTTGCCAGCCTGGCCCCCGGCGACGGACCCGCGCATCTGGCGACCTGCGCCGAAGCCTGGATCCACCCGATCGACCAACGCGCACAGCGCGCCGGCCTTGAGTTTTCGCTCCCGGACCGCCTGCATCGGCTGCTGCTGCTCCGTCGGGGTACGCCGGATGCCTCGATCTGGCACAATACACCGAGCGAGATCCCCGGCTTCACCCTCAACCTCACCGGCTTTCTGGACGGCACCACTGGCTTTGATGCCGAAGGCTTTGCCGAAGCGGTGGAAACCGCCATCGTCGCGCTCAGCCTCGCCGCCCCTTCCGCCACGCAGCTCGCCGTCGGCATGGCCGACCTCGCCGGTCTGCTCGCCGCATTCGGGCTGGATTACGACAGCGACGACGCCCGCGATATCGCCCGGGCGCTGGCTGTGATCCTGCGGTTCCGCGCCGATACCGCCTCGGCCATGCTGGCACGGCATTTCGGCGCCATTGACACGCACGCACGCGACCACGCCGCGCCGCCTACGAACACACCGGTAGCCGGCCTAGCCGAAGCCGCCCGCGCCGCCGCCGCCAACTCCAACGCCAACGCCGGCATGCGCCACACCGCGACCACCGCCATCACTGCCCCCGGGCCCGAAGCCGCCCTGCTCGGCGTGACAACCGGCGGCATCACGCCGACCTTTTCTCCGCTTGATGCCGATGGAACGCTCAGCCGGCAAGCACGCGACGGGCTCGCCGCGCGCGGCATCACCGCCGAGGCCGCCCTGGCCGCCACCCTGGCCGGTAACGCACCATTTCCGACCGTCGGCGCCGAGGCCCATGCCGCCATGCATGACGCGGTGACAGACTTCCTGCACAGGATGCCATCACGTCCGGAAACCGCCGTGACGGTTGCACCCCGCGCCCCCGCGCACCGCCACGACCTGCCAGCACGCCGCACCGGCTATACCCAGAAAGCCTCCGTAGGCGGGCATAAGATATTTCTCCGCACCGGCGAATACGTCGACGGCACGTTGGGAGAGATCTTCTTGGGCCTGCATAAGGAGGGTGCGGCGTTCAAAGGCCTGATGGATAATTTCGCCGTCGCCATCTCCATGGGCCTACAACACGGGGTACCTTTGGAAGAATTCGTGAAAGCCTTCACCTTCACGCGCTTCGGCCCCACCGGCACGGTAGAAGGCGATCCGGCGGTGCCCCAGGCGACCTCCTTACTGGACTACGTGTTCCGCCACCTCGCAGCCAATTACCTGAGCCGGATGGATATCGCGAAGCCCGAACCGGAAGGCGTCGACACGGTGGGCAACGGCATCCGCGATCGCGCGCCCCTGTTACCGCTGGAATTGCCTACCGAAGCCTCCCCACGAGCCCGACGGCGCGGCTTTCACGTGGTCGCGAAATAACCCAACCAAGGGAGGCTGACATGGCCGGCCAAATCGACGCCAAACTCCGCGAACTGGGCATCCATCTGCCTACCCCGATGGCCCCCATCGCCAACTACGTCCCCACTGTCACCACGGGCAACCTCGTCGTCGTCTCCGGCCAGCTTCCCGCCATCGACGGCAAGCTCGCCTTCACCGGCAAAGTCCCGACCGATCTGACCATAGCGCAAGGCGCCGCCGCCACCCGCCAAAGCTTCATCAACGTGCTTGTACATCTGAAAGCCGCCTGCAACGGCGACCTGGACCGCGTCCGCCGCATCATCCGCCTCGGCGGCTTCGTCGCCTGCCCGGCCGACTTCACCCAGCACGCGACGGTCATGAACGGTGCATCGGACCTAGCTGTCGCCATCTTCGGCGACGCCGGCCGTCACGCCCGCACCACCATCGGCGTCCCCAGCCTTCCACTCGACGCCGCGGTGGAAGTGGAAGGCATGTTCGAAATCGCCTAGGCTGGCCCCATGCCAGACGGACCCGAGCAGCTTTCCCTCACCCTCCATCGTAGTATCGGTGAAATCCCAGCCGCCGAGTGGGATCTCTGTGCCACAGATAGAAATCCGTTCGTCAGTCACGCCTTCTTTAGCGCCATGGAAGACAGCGGCTCCACCAACGCCCGCACTGGCTGGCTACCCCAGCACGCCGTGCTGCGCGGCCCCGATGGCCAGATCATGGCCGCCGCGCCGATGTATGCGAAATCACACAGTTATGGCGAATACGTCTTCGACCATGGCTGGGCGCATGCGTTTGAGCGCGCCGGCGGTAAATATTATCCGAAACTCCAGGTCTCCACCCCGTTCAGCCCCGTCCCCGGCCCGCGTCTGTTATTGCGCCCCAACTGCGGTATTACCGTCTCCGCCATGGCCAGCGCCCTGGTGCAGGCTTGCGAGGGCCTCGATCTTTCCTCCGTCCATGTCACCTTCTGCACCGAAGCCGAATGGACCGCGCTCGGCGACGCCGGCTGGCTGCAACGAATCGGCATGCAGTTCCATTGGGATAATCACGAATTTTCCAGCTTTGACGATTTCCTCGCCGCGCTGAGTTCCCGCAAGCGCAAAATCCTCCGCCGGGAACGCCGCGACGCACAGAATTGCGGATTAGATTTTCTGACATTGCAAGGCGCCGAAATCACCGAGGCACATTGGGATGCTTTTTACCGTTTCTACCAGTCCACCGTCGATCGTAAATGGGGCAGTGCTTACCTGACCCGTACATTCTTTTCCCACCTTGGCGAACGCCTGGGCGACGCCGTCGTCCTCATGCTGGCCACCCACGGCGGCAAACCCGTCGCGGGCGCATTAAATCTAAAAAGTGCCGACACACTCTACGGCCGCAATTGGGGCTGCCAGGGCGATTTTCCCTTCCTGCATTTCGAACTCTGCTATTACCGCGCCATCGACTTCGCCATCGCCAACCGCCTCAAACGCGTCGAAGCCGGTGCTCAGGGCCATCACAAGATCCAACGCGGCTACCTCCCCCAAATCACCTATTCCGCACACTGGATTCGCCACAGCGGCTTCCGCCGCGCGGTAGAAAATTTTTTGCGTGACGAACAACAGGACGTCCGCGCCGAAATGACCGCCTTGATGGAGCATTCACCGTTTCGAGCCGACGAACCGTTAATTTAAGATACAAAGGCCACAATAAACGACAGGATCGACCCGATATCTTCTGTAGGTGAAGGAATGTCTAAAAAGCGGCCCAGGATACCCATGCGGCCCTGATCGCCGACATGGCATTGGCGGGCACGCAAATCGCCCGCGCCACCACCCCGGCCTGACCCGCCACGCGCCCCTACGCCGCCCGCGCCACGCTCAAATCCACCTCAAACCCACGCTTCGTCGCCGGGCGCGCCATCATCGTTTCGTACCAGCGCCGCACGTTCGGATATTCCGCCAAATCCACCTTGTGGCGTGGATGCCGCCACGCCCAGCCCAGGATAGCGAAATCGGCGACGGAAATCGGTCCGCCAAAAAACTCCACCTCGGCCAGCCTCTTGTCCGCCACCGCGTAAAGCCGCCGCGTTTCCTTATCGAAACGGGCCAGGCCGTACCGACGATCTTCCTCGTTTTGTAGTTCGATGAAATGATGCACCTGCCCCGGTGCCGGGCCGAACCCGCCCATCTGCCACATCAGCCATTCGCACACCGGAATGCGCCCTGCCAAATCTCGCGGATAGAATTTTCCGGTCTTCTCACCGAGATACAACAGAATCGCACCGGACTCGAACACACTCACCGGCCTACCCCCCGGCCCATCAGTATCGACGATCGCAGGAATCTTGTTATTTGGGGCGATTTTCAGGAAGACCGGGTCAAATTGTTCACCCTTTGATATATTTACCGGATGGATGCTGTATGCCAGCCCCATCTCCTCCAACGCCGCACTGATCTTACGCCCATTAGGGGTGCCCCAGGTATGTAATTCAATCGCCATGGCATGTTCCTTTGTCCTGCCGCAGAGTGTGTGACAGCATACAAGTGACGGCAAGTCACTTGGCCAGAGGGGAAGACAATGGGCTTTGACACAACACCGGATCGCCGGCGGCTGCGCGCCCTCGCTCGCCGCGTGGCGGAGGAGAAAATCGCCCCGCGCGCCGCCGCGGTGGACCGGGCGGAAGAATATCCGTGGGACAATGTCGCCGCCCTGCGCGAGGCCGGCCTGCTCGGCTACACCATGCCGCGCGATTGGGGCGGCGCGGGCGGCGACTTCCTCGACGCCGCCATCATCGTGGAGGAAATGGCCCGCGTCTGCGGCGTCACCGGCCGTATCGCAGTGGAAACCAACATGGGTGCCATCTCCGCGGTAATGCGCCACGGCAGCGCGGCTCAGAAGCAACTCGCCGCCAAATTGGTACTGGACGGCGACAAACCCGCCATCTGCATCACCGAACCGGAGGCCGGATCCGCTGCCACCGAAATGACCACCCGTGCCGACATACGCGGCAACGGCTATGTACTGAACGGACGAAAACACTGGATCACCGGCGGCGGCGTCTCTCGCCTACACCTGATCTTCGCCCGCGTGTTCGACGCAGCCAACAATCCGCAAGGCATCGGCGGCTTCCTCGTCGTGCGCGGGGAGGCTGACGGGCTGAAGATCGGCAGCCGTGCCCCCACCATGGGCCTGCGCGGCATCCCTGAAACCGAAATCATCATGGAGGATGTGTTCATTCCCGCCGACATGGCCCTGCACCAGGCCGATGGCCGCCTCTGCAGCTTCGCGGAGCTCATGAACGCCTACAACACTCAGCGCGTCGGCGCCGCCTCGGTGGCTCTGGGCCTCGCGCAAGGCGCGTTCGAAGCCGCCGTTACCTTCGCGCAAACCCGAGAACAATTTGGTCGCCCGATCGGCGAATTCCAGGGTCTGCAATGGATGCTGGCAGACATGTCCATCCAGATTGACGCCGCCCGTCTGATGATCCACCGCGCCGCCACCAGCGCCGATCCGTTCCCCGACCCGATGATGGCTGCCCAGGCGAAGGTGTTTACTTCCGAGATGGCGGTCAAGGTCACCAACGACGCGTTGCAGGTTTTCGGTGCACGCGGCTATGGCCGAGACCTTCCCATGGAACGCATGGTCCGTGATGCCCGCATGTTCACTATCGGCGGCGGCACCGCGCAGGTACTGCGTAATTTCGTCGCCGGGCGCGTGTTAGGCTGGAAACTGCCACAAACCCGCGATGGCTATTTGCGTGCACAAGAAAAACGCGCTTAACTTTCCCCGGTCCGCCCACGCTGGCGCCGCCCCAGCGCCAATTCCGTAACAATGCCGTGCAGGGTCCGCAATTCCTGCTGGGTCACTTCGCCGCGCTGGAACAGATGTCGGATGTTGCGCACCATGCCCGGGCGTTTTTGTGCGTTCCGCAGGAACCCGCATTCATCCAGTTCCGTCACAAGATGCGTCAAAAAATCATCTAGATCGGCCTTGGGTGCAATGCTCGTCTCGTTTGTCATCATCTGTCGCACTTGGGTCGCCTCGGCTGCTGTCCACCATTCATACGCCATCACCATCACCGCCTGCGCGAGGTTTAGTGACATAAATGCCGGGTTCAACGGATAGCGAATCAACGCATCGGATTCCGCCATGTCGTCATTATCCAACCCGGCGCGCTCAGGCCCAAATAAAATGCCGGCACGCAAAGATCTCCTACAAATTTCTCGCAATTCCGCCGCCGCGCCACGCGCCGTCAGCACCGGCTTAATGATATGGCGCGGGCGCGGGCAGGTGGCAAAGACATGGTGCAAATCCGCCACCGCCTCCTTCACCGTCGTATGCACCGTCAACGCATCCAGGATGCGATCGGCGCCGGATGCCATCCGCCACGCTTTTTCCTGCGGCCACCCATCGCGCGGCGCGACAAGACGAAGATGGAAAAGCCCGCCATTCGCCATCGCTCGCGCCACCGCACCGATGTTTTCTCCTAATTGCGGACGCACAAGAATAACCACCGGGCTATTACCGATGGGAGAAAGGTCGGCGCCACCATCGCGTCCGGTCATGTGAAGGAAATGAAGCTCATGACGCGCGGCGCCAGATAGTCCCGTTGGGTCCATCCTCCAACACAATACCCGCTTCGGCCAATTGTTGACGGATCGCATCGGCGCGCGCGAAGTCCTTTACCTTCCGCGCAGAAATCCGTTCCGCGATTGCCAACTCGATAGCGGCCGCATCGTCCCCGCCACGAAACCATGCGGCGGTTTCCTGCTGCACCAATCCTAGCAACGCCCCGCCCGCACGCAATCCGCATGCAGCCTCGAGATTTCCCGCGAAGGCCTCATCGGCAAGTGCATGCAACGCCGAAAGTGCCAGCGGCGTATTGAGATCGTCGCATAGCGCATCCATGATAGACGCTGGCGGATCAACGGTGTGAATATTTGAAAATCGTTCTAATGCCCGATAAAACCGGTCCACTTCGCGCCGTGATTCTGCCAATGCCGCATCGGTAAAATCCAGCGCCGCGCGATAATGTGAGCGCAACAGCAGCAAACGAATTGCCTCCCCGGGAGCTTTCCCCAGAACATCCCGCACAGTAAAGAAATTATTTAAACTTTTCGACATCTTCTGCCCGTTCACCAGCAGCATGCCATTATGCATCCAAACACGTGCGAACGTACTACCCGGAAACGCGCACACACTCTGTGCTAACTCGTTTTCATGATGCGGAAAAATTAGGTCCTGCCCGCCGCCATGAATATCGAAGCTCTCTCCCAGATATTTCCACGACATCGCCGAGCATTCGATATGCCACCCCGGTCGCCCCCGTCCCCACGGACTATCCCATCCCGGCAAATCCGGCCCGGACGGTTTCCACAACACGAAATCCCCCGCATCCGCCTTATAGGGCGCCACATCGATGCGCGCCCCGGCTAGCAATTCATCCTGTGTCCGCCCCGACAGATGGCCATATTTCGGATCGGTCTTCACCGCGAACAACACATGCCCCTCGGCCGCATAGGCGTGGCCGGAGGTAATCAGGCGCTCGATGAGAAAAATCATCTCCTTCACGTGGCCTGTCGCGGTCGGCTCCACATCCGGCGGCAGCGCGCCTAGCGCCACCATGTCGGCATGAAAATCCGCTGTGGTCCGCGCGGTGATAGACCCGATCGGCTCGCCGCTTTCCCGCGCCCGGTTATTGATCTTGTCGTCGATGTCGGTGATGTTGCGCACATACGTCACTCGCGGGTGCATTACCCTCAGCAGGCGCGCCAGCACATCGAACACCACCACCGGGCGCGCATTGCCCAGATGCGAGAGGTCGTAAACCGTCGGCCCGCACACATACATCCGCACATGGTCGGGATTGATCGGCTGGAATGCTTCCTTCCGCCGCGTCAGCGAGTTATGCAGGCTCAGCATGGGCATGGCTCGGGGCTCCTCGCCGGGTTTTCCGCCATCACGGCCGGCAAATCAACGGTTTGCATGGGATCGGCGAGGGCGGCTTCGGCGGAACCGGGAATCACCCGCCCAAAATCCCCTCCACTTTGCCGTCTGGGAATTTCGCGCTAAAGCAACGTCCGACCAGATGGAAGCACATGGTCGGGTAAAGTTGCTCGCTGAAACAAAGAGATAGAGTGTTTTCCGTGCTTCTATCAGCACGAAAAACACTCTATCTTCCGCCAACGCCTCTGGAGTGTTCAAAATGCGCAACGAACCCTTTGAAATCCGCAAACTCGCCGGCAATATCGGCGCGGAAATCCTGGGCATCGACCTATCCCAGGACCTGTCGGCCGAAACCGTGGCCGCGCTGCGGAAAGCCTGGCTGGAAAATCTGGTCATTTTCTTCCGCGACCAAGACCTCCCTCCCTCCCGCTTCCACGCCTTCGCCAAATACTTCGGGGAAACCCAGGAATATCCTTTCGTCAAGGGCATCGAAGGGTTCCCCGACATCATCACCGTCGCTAAGCTGGAGAACGAGACGGTGAATTTCGGCGGGGTCTGGCATTCCGACACCACTTATCTGGAACGTCCGCCCATGGCCTCGATGCTAGTCGCGCGCGAAATTCCCCCACGCGGCGGAGACACTCTATTCGCGAGCCAATATCTCGCCTATGAAACGCTTTCGGACGGGCTAAAAAAAACTTTAGACCCGCTCATCGGCGTTTCCAATTCTGCCAAGGCCGACGTGACCCGTACGCGCGAAGACCGCATCAAGTCCGACGGCACACAGAAGGCTCAGAAAAACCTAATCGCCAGGCACCCCGCCGTACGCACCCATCCTGAAACCGGACGCAAGGCGCTGTTCGTCAACACCGCCCATACCACCCATTTCGACGGCTGGACGGAGGAAGAAAGTAAGCCGCTGCTCGATTTCCTGCACGAGCACCAGATTCGTCCGGAATTCACCTGCCGGTTTTCCTGGCGTGTCGGCTCGCTCGCCTTATGGGATAATCGCTGCGCGCAGCATTATCCGCTAAATGATTATCACGGCTATCGCCGCATCATGCACCGCATCACTCTCGCCGGTGACATCCCTGCCTGACGGAACCCAACAATGATCAAATCCATCGGCCTGCTGACCCGCAAACCGGAACTAACACATGCGCAGTTCGTCAAGCACTGGAAGGACATCCACGGCCCGCTCGCCTATGCCGTGCCGGGGATCAAGCGCTATGTGCAGAACGACATCGTGGGCGAACCGAGCCGTCCGGACATCCCTGATCACCAAATCGCCGTCGACGGAATCGCGGAAATCTGGTGGAAAAGCGAAGCGGCAATGCTGGCTGCGCGCAATTCCCCCGAGCTGAAGGCCCTACATGCCGACGGCGCCCTGTTCATCGGCACGATCAAAAGTTATCAGATAGACGAGCGCGTGATCATCCCACGCGCATGACGCCGCGCAACCGCCGTTCGACGCGGGCACGTCCGATCAGCGGAAGGATCTGGTCCATCGGCGGCCCAGCCTCCTCGCCGGTTAAGGCTAGGCGCAACAGTATCGCGTCCGGCTGATCCGTTTGCGTCCCCAGCACCGCTAGCCATACGGACCATGTGCCGTCATGCCAGGGTTCCTCCGGCATCGTCGCATACGACGTCGACAAAATTATCGCCGCGCCATCCAGGATCGGCGGCACGATCTCGCCGCGCGCGATGGCCCACCATTGCCAGGCTTCCGGCAACAGATCGATATGGCCGCGCACCGCCTGCCAGAAGGCAGCGTCCGCGCCCTCCGGCAGACGATCTTTCACGTCATCGAACGGACAATCCGCCAGGATCTTCCGGTTCCGTTCCAGCAATACTGCGCTATCGAAACGCGGGTCCGCACCCAACCCGCGTAAATACGCCGCTAGCGCCTCTGCCTCGATTCCATCATGGCGCAACTGCCGGATCGTCAATTTTTCCAACGTACGCGCCCGCTTACCTCGCGTCGCATCCACCAACGCGGGCAGATGCGATAACGCGATGGCACCCGGATTGGCGCCCAGCGCGGCTCGGATATCGTATTGGATGGCGCTGTTCGCCACTTCATCAGCCCCGCGCGCCAGCAGGGAAATCCCTAGCTCGATGTCGTCAATGGCCGATGCCAAAGTCGGATGCACACCGCCATCCGCCCACAGCAGAACCGGATCGGACAGAGTGGAAAGCTTCAACTGCTGACGTTCGCCGCTGGCTTCTTTCCAACTTACCTCACCACCCGAAAGTAAGAACCGCCAGTAGGGAAGTTTGCCATTCCCCTCCGCGGCGGCGCGTTGCGCGGGAGTCAGTTTCAGCATCGCACGATCATAAATAGGTGATTTTCCGACCCGAACCCGCCGCTCGCGCTTGGTGCGCAATTCATCCTCGTTCTCAAAGCACGGATAAAGCCGGCGCGCCTCTTTTAGTTTACCGATCGCATGCGCGTACAACGCCGCCCGTTCGGACTGATGAAATTCGGCATCCCAATCAATGCCCAGCCAACGCAAATGCTGCCGGATTCTTTCTGCCGACCCTGCATCATCGTGGTCGATATCGTCGAAGCGCACTGCGTAGGTGCCACCCGCCTGGCGCGCCAGATCACGATTGGCCAACGCCAAACGCGCCTGCGCTACCGTTAGAAATCCAACGGGCGGGACAGCAAAACGCGATAAAAACCTCATTCTTCGTCCGGTTCCAAATCATACCGACGCGGATCGAGCGATCGCCAGTCCCGATCCTCCCGTGCCGCGGTCCGGGCGACAAAATCCGAAAGTTCGGTCGCGCTGCGCCAGCCGCCCTCCCCAGCATTCACCACCTCGGCATCCTCACCAAAGGCGAACCAGGCATCCAGCACCTCCTTGGAGTTCATCCCCGATACCCGGCAACGCTCCACCGAATCGCGCACATAGGCGCGCGCGAAGGCATTTGCCTGCATCAAGGTGGGAAAGCCTACCACCTCCTCAACGATATTATCTTCCGCCCCACCTGACAGATCGAGAATTCGCACGCACCAGCCACCATCAGGGGCAAAGAGGTCGCTCATAAAATGTCCCTCATATGCGGCCCTCTTCAATTGTAACAGGTCAATGGCAGCACGCTTTTCTGCTGCTGCTCGGTGATATCGGCGGGGCTCAGCTTGGCCGTCAGGCGCATCGTTTCCGGCTTGACATTCTGGCCACCCAAAAACTGCCGTGCCACCTCAGACTTGATGGCGAAATTCACGTTCTGCACGGCGCGATTGCCGGCCCGGGTGATCTGCGCGGTCGACACACCGATCAGCAGCCCCGCCTCATCAAAGATCGGGCCACCTGAATTGCCCGGCTGGATCGGGGTTTGCATCTGGAACTGCGCCTCATCGCCACGTCGACCGGACAGTGAGGAAATAATCCCCGATGTGACGATCAGCGAGCCCAGTAATTCGCGAATGGGATAGCCTAGCGAAATCGACGGCTCACCCGCGCGCAGCGGGCTGGCCGGCGCGCGGAACCTGACTGGCGGCGTGGTTGGACTGGTTTCCTGCAACAGCGCCAGGTCATGATCGGGATCGCGCGCCAGCACGCGTAACGGCACGTTGCCGCCGCCAGGGCGCGAGATGACAACCGACGCGCACCCATAAATCACATGCTTATTGGTTAGAACGTGCCCCACCCGGCTGACATAAAAGCCGGTGCCGGTCCATAATTTCTCACCCGGTGGCGGCCCCCGCAGCATAATCGTGCGCGGGTTGCATAGATTCTGATTGCGCAAAATCTGCTCCGCGTCGCTATCCCACACCGCCTTGATGTCGAACTCACAATCCCGCCCGGTATCAATACGCACGGCATAGCGATCCTGCGGCGCCACCAGCACGCGCTCGGGCAGAAAATCACGCCCCCATTCACGCGTGCTGGATCCAAGCACGCTGGCGGGCGCGATATACAATTCCCGCAACGGTACCCGATAAAAATTCGTCATGATGACATTCCCGGACCCACCCGTCTGGCCACCGCCAGAGCGTTCACTAAAGCGGGAGTCGGCATTGCGTGGATCGTCCGTCAGATCGGTATCACGCCGTTCCACCTGTGGCCCCGGAAGCACACGCCCCGGGTCCAGTTGCGGGGTGAAGAAAACCAGCACGGGTTCAACGCAGATATTTTCGTTATAATATTCGACGTGCTGTTCGCCGGGAAAAGTGGCACGCGCATCGATCTGACATCCCAGCTCCATGCCGATGCGCAACAGACGGCGCGATTTTCCCTGTACCGGCACATCCTCGTCGACCCAGCTATGGCCCCAGTTCCTATCACCGGCGCGGGTGATATAGATTTTCTCAATCCGACTATCGCCATCGTTGCGAATGGTGAGGTCGGGTGACTGCCGGCGGCGATTGGCGGGCGCCGGGCTGTTGAAAAACATCTTATTGATCCGGCACAGATTCTGGTTCCGCCGCTCCATCTGCCCGCCGCCTTCAAAGACCACGCGCACATCGCCCTGGCAGCCATCGCGCACCGTCTCACGCAGCAACTGGCTCTCCCCCGCCGTGATGACGTGCCCGCTCAGCCGGTCGCGGTCCCACTTGCGATCGCCGGTGGGGCTGACAAAGACCTGCTCGATCCCGCGCGGCCCATTATTGACGATATAAAAATCCGTCCCTTGCGCGTCCTGCTGGCCCCAAACGGGCACAGGCAACAGGGCCAGCCCCAGCAGCACCGAAAGGCAAGCGGCCCACAGGACGCTCAATCCACGCATTCCGTCATCTCCAAAGGAGCCTCCACCGGCACGTCCGCGCACGCATCATAGTGTCCAGGCAGCCACCGCGGATCAATGATACGCTGGACCTAGGGTTGCGGGCAGGGCAGTCTGTATTCTCGAACCACGATCGAGAACCCTATATGCGCACCTACTCCCTCGCCGCCATCCCCGGCGACGGCATCGGCCCGGAGGTCATCGATGCCGGGCTGGAGGTGCTGGAGGCACTGGCCGCCCGCGATGGCGGGTTTCAGCTGAAAATCGCCCGATACGATTGGGGTTCCGACTATTACCGCCGCCATGGCCGCTTCATGCCGGCGGACGCGCTGGCCTGGCTGCGGGTAGCCGATGCGATCTATTTCGGGGCGGTGGGAGATCCCAACCTGCCCGACCATGTCACGCTCTGGGGCCTACGCCTGCCGATCTGCCAGGGGCTGGACCAATACGCCAACATTCGCCCCACCCGCATCCTGCCCGGCATTATTTCTCCTCTTCGCGATGTCGGTCCTGGGGATCTAGACTGGCTGATCGTGCGGGAGAATTCCGAAGGCGAATATGCCGGCGTCGGCGGGCGCGCTCACCAGGGTAAGCCGATCGAAGTCGCCACGGAAGTCGCCATCTTCACCCGCACCGGCGTCGAACGGATCATGCGCTGCGCCTTCGCTGAGGCGCAAAAGCGCCCGCGTAAGCACCTGACCATAGTGACCAAATCTAACGCCCAACGCCACGGGTTGGTATTTTGGGACGAAATTGCCGCCCTCGTCTCCCACGACTTCCCCGATGTCACCTGGGACAAGGAACTGGTGGATGCCATGACGATGCGCATGGTGAAGAAGCCGCAATCGATCGACACGGTGGTGGCGACCAATCTGCACGCCGATATCCTTTCCGATCTCGCCGCCGCTCTGGCCGGTTCACTCGGCATCGCGCCCACCGGAAATGTCGATCCGGAACGCCGCTCGCCCTCGATGTTCGAACCGATACATGGCTCCGCCTTTGATATTACCGGCAAAGGCATCGCCAACCCGGTGGCCAGTTTCTGGACCGCGTCAATGATGCTAGAACACCTGGGCGAGACGAAAGCGGCCCGGACGCTGATGCGCGCGGTGGAAAGCGTGTGCGCGGCCGGCATTCTAACACAAGACCTAGGCGGCAAGGCGACAACGAAAGAAGTAACCCGCGCGGTGATCGATGCTATCAACGGCAGCAATCTCGATTAACGGAGGACAGCATGCTCAGCCAGCAGCAAGTAGAAGAGTACCACGAAACCGGCTACCTAGTGGTGGAGAACGTCTTCCGTCCCGAACTGTTTTCCGAAATCCGCCAGATCGTGGCGGAAATCACCGAAGGCGCCGCGCAAGTCGATACACATAACGATATCTACGATCTGGAACCGGGACACACGCGGAAAAATCCGCGCTTGCGCCGCATCAAAACCCCGCATAAGCACCACGAAATCTTCATGCGCGCCGCTCGCTCGCCCGAAATGGTGGCGATTTGTACTCAACTTCTCGGTCCGTCCGGCGTGCGACTTTACGGATCGAAGATAAATCTTAAATCGCCGCGCTATGGCTCGCCGGTGGAATGGCACCAGGATTGGGCGTTCTATCCGCATACCAATGACGATGTGCTAGCCGCCGGCGTGATGCTGGATGCGGCGACAGAGGAAAACGGCGCGATGCGCGTGATTCCCGGTAGCCACAAAGGCCCGACCCATGATCATCATGCCAACGGCGCATTCTGTGGTGCGATGGATCTGCCGGGGTGCGGTTTACGCTATGAAGATTCCGTTCCGCTCTGCGGCCCGGCTGGGTCGGTCAGTTTCCATCACGTCCGACTGGTACACGGATCAGCGCAAAACCTGTCGGATCGCGCGCGCGGCTTCCTGCTTTATGAATTCACCGCCGCCGATGCGTATCCGCTAATGGGCATCAAGGATTACGACGAATTCAATTCCCGCCTGACCACCGGCAACCCAACCAACGTGCCACGCATCGTCGCTGCCCCGATCCGCCTACCCTTACCGCCTGCACCGCGCCAAGGATCTATCTATGAAAATCAGTTCACTGCGCGGGCACGCCAGTTCGAGATGAGGGCGGCGGAGTAAGAGCGGAGGGCAGGAGGTGCGCATTAGTAAGAGCAGGGGGTTCGTGTTAGTAAAAACGGCCGAGGCGCCGCTTCGAATTCCGCTAGAGCGTAATTTTTTTACGTTGGGGCATAACCAGAGTTCCGGATATGATTATTCCCTTCGTCTGGGTAAAGGCTCTGAGTAATTGGCCGATTGCTAGCCTGCCCTTAATGATTAGTACGGTTGGAAAGTTAGTTTACTCTTGGCCGTCGCGCCATATTTGATGTGGCCGGCGGAGCGCCCGGTAACGGGACTGGCGTAGGAGGCCACGACGATGGGCGATGTAGGTACGGGCGGGGCAGGCTGAGCTAGAGCGTTACATAAGAACTCTTAACCTGCGGCAGCCAAATCGGTTGCCCTACGGGAAATCTCGGATTAACGAAGAAATCATGGTTAAGGCAAATTAGGGGAGCTTGCATGTTCATCACAGCAATATGGCGCGGCATCATGGCAGGAATGTTCGCAGGTCTGTTTGGGGCTGGCGTACAGGCACAGGACGCATCGACGTGGCCCAGCAGGCCAGTGAGAATTGTTGTTAATTACCAGCCAGGTGGCTCTACAGATAACGCCACACGGCCGTATCTGCCGCATCTGTCCGCCGCCTTGGGCCAGCAATTTGTAATCGAAAATCGTGGTGGTGCAGCGGGTGCTATTGGGCTAGAAGCGACAGCTAAATCCGCACCGGACGGGTACACGTTCGTCACAACGCCGGTTTCCGCTGTGACGATCCTCCCACAGGCGCGTAAAGTGCCGTACGATCCATTCAAAGACCTCGCACCGGTCTCACAGTTCTGTGATTACACGATTATCTTAACGGTACACCCTTCAATCACGGCGAACAACATCAAGGAACTGGCAGCACTATCGAAATCTAAACCGAACAGCATGAATTTCGGCGGCGTAGGGTTAGGTACACTGACTCAGTTGATCGTCGTGATGCTGAACCAGGTAGCCGGCACCGATATGGTTTACATCCCTTACAAGGGTGCTGGGGAGGCGTTGCCAGATTTCCTATCCGGCGCCGTGCAGGCGTATCTAGACCCGAACGCACTGCCGCATGTCGCAGCCGGAAATGCAAAGTTAATTGCGGTGATCGACAGGGTGCGCCATCCTCATTTCCCTAATGTGCCGTTGATCACTGAGTCTTTTCCGGAGATGGATTTTGTCGGCTGGTTCGGGATGTACGCTCCAGCCGGTACACCGGAACCGATTATTCGCAAGATGAGCGAGGCAATGTCCAAAATCGGTCGCATGCCGGAAATGCAAGCGCATCTGCTGAAGCTTGCGATCCGGCCCTATCCAGGAACGCCGGAGCAACTCGCGGCCGTGATGCGGCGGGATTATGAACGGTATGGTAAACTGATCCGGGATTTCAAGATATCGATGGATTAACTGTATGGCACTGTCCGGGCAACTAGGCATTGACCGCTGGCGGGTTGTAGGCGTCCGCGCTGCGCGGCTTGGTGAAATATTTTGACAACTTCTTCGAGGTGATCGGCCTGGCGGTGCTGCTGTATGTCCGTTACCCGCTGCTGCTGCGTAACGTGGAGGGCTGACTGGCTGAG
>CAMBMS010000037.1 GCA_945868845.1 Asaia bogorensis
TTACTCCACCGTCACCGATTTCGCTAGGTTGCGCGGCTGGTCCACGTCCGTGCCCTTGAGCACCGCCACGTGATAGGCGAGCAGCTGCACCGGAATGGCATAGAGGATCGGCACGACGAACGGGTCCGCCGCTGGCAGTATAATGGTTGCCGTGGCGATGCCTTGCAGTTTCGCCGCGCCGGCTGCGTCCGAGAACACGATCACCCGCCCGCCGCGCGCCGCGGCTTCCTGCACGTTGGCAGCGGTTTTCTCGAACAGTGGGCCCGAGGGGGCGATAGCGATCACCGGCACGTCTCGGTCGATTAGCGCGATGGGGCCGTGTTTCATTTCGCCAGCGGCGTAGCCTTCGGCGTGGATGTAACTTATTTCCTTCAGCTTCAGCGCGCCTTCCATGGCGATGGGAAAACAATTGCCGCGACCGAGATAGAGCACGTCGCGCGCTTCGGCGACCATCTGGGCGATGTGTTGGATTGCATCGCCCATTGCCAGAATTTCCGCCGCGCGCGCGGGTACTTCCAGTAAGGCGCCGGTCATGGCGGCTTCAGCGTGCGCGTCGATGGCGCCGCGCGCGCGGCCAGCGGCCAGCGCGAGGCAGGCAAGCACGGAAAGCTGCGCGGTGAAGGCTTTCGTGCTGGCCACGCCGATTTCAGGGCCGGCCACAGTTTCCAACACTGCGTCGGATTCGCGGGCCAGCGAACTGTCCGGCACATTTACCACGGAGAGGATGTGTTGCGCATTGTCCTTCATGTAGCGCAAGGCGGCCAAGGTATCGGCAGTTTCCCCCGACTGGCTGACCAGCAGGCCGAGGCCACCTTGTGTGAGCGGCGGTGCGCGGTAGCGAAATTCGCTGGCGACATCGGCATCCGTGGGGATGCGCGCAACGGCCTCGAACCACCAGCGTCCGACCATGCCGGCGTAGAAGGCGCTGCCGCAGGCGCTGATGGTGACGCGCGGGATGGTGGCCAGGTCGAAGGGAAGGTCCGGCAGCACGACTTCGCGCGTCGCGGGGCTGACCATGCGGTGCAAGGTATCGCCGATCACCGCCGGGTGTTCATGCAATTCCTTTTCCATGAAATGGCGGTAATTACCCTTGCCGATGGCCGCGCCGGTCAGGCGAGTTTGCTTGATGTCGCGGAAAACTTCCGTGCCATCGGTGGTGAAGAAGCGTGCGCCGGTGCGGTCTACCACGGTCCAGTCGCCATCCCGCAAATAGGCGATGCGGCGGGTGAGTGGGGCCAGGGCCAGGGCGTCGGAGCCGACGAACATTTCATCGTCGCCGAAGCCGACGGCGAGCGGCGCGCCTTGCTGGGCGCCGACAATGAGTTCGGGATAGCCGGCGAAGATCATCGCCAGCGCATAGGCGCCGTGCAAGCGGGCAAACGCCGCGCTCGCGGCGGCTACCGGGGCCATGCCGCGTTTTAGGTTAAGATCGACTAGTTGCGCGACAGTTTCGGTATCGGTCTCGCTGGAGAAAACCTGCCCCGCCGCTTCCATCTCGGTGCGTAATTCGGCATGGTTTTCGATGATACCGTTATGCACGACGGAGACGCGGTCAGTGCCATGCGGATGGGCGTTGGATTCGGTGGGCGCGCCGTGCGTCGCCCAGCGCGTATGGCCGATGCCGGTGGTGCCGGAGAGTGGCATGCGCTCTAGCGCGGTGGCGAGGTTGTGCAGTTTTCCCTCGGCGCGGCGGCGTTCGATGTGGCCGTTGACGAGCGTGGAGATGCCGGCGCTGTCATAGCCGCGATATTCCAGCCGGCGCAGTCCATCCATCAGCAACGGTGTCGCCGGCCGCGCGCTGATCACGCCCATGATGCCGCACATCAGGTTTTCTCCTGCTGCTTCCGTGCTGCGCGGATTGCGCGCGCGCGGCCAGGCTTTTCTACCTGCTGGCCGCGCGCGATGACCAGCGAATCGGGCGCGACATCGCGCGTGATCACACTGCCCGCGCCGACGATCGCGCCGTCGCCTACCGAAACCGGAGCTACCAGCGCCGTGTCCGATCCGATGAACACATCGGCGCCGATCGTTGTGCGATGCTTGTTTTCGCCATCATAATTGCAGGTGATGGTGCCGGCGCCGATATTCGTGCGCGCCCCGATCGTCGTATCGCCGAGGTAGGAAAGATGGCTGGCCTTCACGCCTTCGCCCAGGATGGCTTCCTTGACTTCGACGAAGTTGCCAACATGGACATCGCGTTCCAGCACCGCGCCCGGGCGCAGGCGTGCGAAGGGGCCGACGATGGCTCCCTCGCCAACGATGCAGCCTTCCAGGTGGCTGAAAGCAAGGATGCGCGCGCCGGTGGCCACACGCACGCCGGGGCCGAAGATTACGTGCGGTTCGACGATTACATCTGGCGCGATCTCTGTGTCGGCGCTGAGGAAGACGCTCGCGGGATCGGTCAGGGACACGCCGGCCGCCATCGCGGCGGCGCGTAGGCGGTGCTGAACCACGGCCTCCGCCTCGGCTAGTTCGGCGCGGGAATTGATGCCGCGCAGTTCTTCGTACGGCGCTTCCATGGCGACGACGCGTTTGCCCGTCGCGTTGGCGAGCGCGACCAGATCCGTGAGGTAGTATTCGCCCCGCGCATTGTCGTTGCGCACCGCGCGTAGCCAAGCGGCCATGTCCGGCGCGGCGCCACAGAGCACTCCGGCGTTGCACAGATCGGCGGAACGTTCGTTTTCCGAGGCATCGGCGTATTCAACGATTTTTTCCACGACCCCGTTGCGCGCTATGACGCGGCCATAGCGGCCCGGGTTGGGCGGACGCATGGCAAGCAACACCAGCCCGGCATCGCCTGCGCGGTGGCGGGTCAGCAGGGCGCGCAAGGTTTCCGGGCGGACCAACGGATTATCGGCATAGAGCACGGCAACATTGCCAGCGCCAAAATGGGCCACCGCCTGCAAGGCCGCGTGCGCGGTGCCGCGGCGCTCAGCCTGCACCACCACCGGATGCGGGGCGGCGATGGCTGCCAGCACAGGTATGTCCGGGCCGATGACGACCACGATCCGGTCGAATACCCCCTGGCAGGCGGCGATCAGGTGCGCCAGCATCGGCCGGCCGGCGATCGGATGCGCGGCTTTGGGAAGGGCGGATTTCATGCGCGTGCCCAGGCCGGCGGCGAGAATAATCGCGGTGGTGGGCTGGCTCATCTTGCGTGCTGTCTCCGCTAGGAGGGGTAGCCCCCGGCCGCATGCCATGTCAAAGCCTTGCTCTGGCTTATGGGATGAATTCGTGTTTCCGAATGTAACACCGTGAATTGCGACATCATGACCCGCACCCTGATCCTTGATTTGGACGGTACCCTGGTTGATTCCGTCCCCGACCTTGCCAGCGCGCTGAACCGGCTAATGGTGGCGCGGGGGCTGGCGCCGTTCGATCATCCCGCGACCGCCGCCATGGTGGGCGATGGGGCGCGCGCTCTGGTGGAGCGTGCCTTTACCCGGCGTGGGTTGGTGGCGGATGAAAGCGCGCAGGCCAGTTTTCTGGTTGATTATAGCGCCAACGCAGCGGTCGCGACCTGTCCGTTTCCCGGCACGGAGGCGGCGTTGAGAGATCTGGCGGGGCAGGGTTGGCGGTTGGCCGTGTGCACTAACAAGCCGGAAATTCCGGCACGCGTCTTGCTGCGCGCGCTGGGGCTGGAGCAGTTTTTCGCGGCCATTGGCGCGGGGGACAGTTTTGCGATGAAAAAGCCCGATCCGCGGCATTTGCTGTCCACCATCGCCCTGGCCGGTGGCGATCCTGCACGGGCGGTGATGGTGGGCGATCATGCCAACGACGTGGCCGCCGCGATCGGGGCCGGCCTACCCTGCGTCTTTGCCGCCTGGGGCTATGGCCCGCCCGCCATGGCCGCTGGCGCGACCGTCATCGTGGAGGGTTTCGCAGCGCTTCCCAACATCGTGAATCACCTACTGCCGGCTGCTTGACACTGCCCGCAGCCGCCGCTCATAACCCGGTCGCATAGCGGGATGGGTGCGTAGCTCAGCGGTAGAGCATCGCCTTCACACGGCGGGGGTCACAGGTTCAATCCCTGTCGCACCCACCATTCTTTAAATGCGATGGTATTATCGATTCAGTGTTGACAGTCGAAGTAAGGCGGTCGCGCGGGGCTTCCGAAGTCCGCTGTAATGGTCGGGTATTTGAATTGCCCCACGCGGCGTGGTTTCGGGGGCGCGGCACCAAGTTTTTAGTAGGAGCCGTCCGATGAGCGATCTAGCCCCGTTCCGCCCACCCGCTGCGGGGTCGCAGCCGGTGCATGATACGCCCGGTTATGGCAGTACGAAGCTGCGTCACCCGATGTGCGCGCCGTTGCGCATTTCCACCACCATCACCGAGGCGAACGGTCCGTCATTCAACCCGGCGCTGTTCGCGCCGATGCGGGATATGTCCGTCCATGCGGGTGGCGCCGCTCAGGGCGAGCGGATCATCGTGCGCGGGCTTGTGCTGGATGAGAATGCCCGCCCGGTGGCGCGTTCCATGATTGAACTTTGGCAGGCGAACGCCGCCGGCCGCTATGACCATCCTGGCGATGCGCATGACGCGCCGCTCGATCCGCATTTTCGTGGAGAGGGGCGCGTCTTTACCGATGATCTGGGCTGGTACGAATTTACCTCCATTAAGCCCGGCGCCTATCCTTGGCACAACCATGCGAATGCCTGGCGGCCGAACCATATCCATTTTTCCCTGTTCGGGCCGGGCTTTGCCGCGCGGCTGGTGACGCAGATGTACTTTCCCGGCGATCCGCTGCTGGCGCTCGATCCGATCTATCTCGGCGTGCCGGACCAAGCGGCGCGGGAGCGACTAGTGGTGCGGTTCGATCTGGACGTGACAAAGCCGGAATGGGCGCTGGGATATCGGTTCGATATCGTGTTGCGCGGGCGCAATGCCACGCCGATGGAGGGTTGAGTTATGAAACCCCTGGAGGCTCCCCTGGTCGCCACGGCCAGCCAGACGATCGGCCCATTCTGGCATTTTATCGCGCATCCCGAATGGGCCGACCTGACCCGCTTCGGTGCGGCGGGGGATAGGATCATCCTAGTTGGGCGAATCACCGATGGGGCGGGCGCGTCGATCCCGGATGCCTGTGTGGAAATCTGGCAGACCGACCCGCCGGCGGACGAAAAATTTCCGGGCTTTGGTCGGGCGCAGCCGGATGCGGGTGGGGAATTTCGCTTCACCACGATCCGGCCCGGCCCGATGGCGGAGCGCGGCAATGCGCAGATAGCGCCGCATATTGTCATTGCCATCCAGGCGCGCGGGCTGATGGCGGCGTTGTGCACCCGCGCCTATTTCGCCGGCGAGGCGCGGAACGCGACTGATCCGGTGCTGGGGCTGATCGACGATCCGGCGCGGCGCGCCACCATGATTGCCCAGCCGGAGGGGGGGGAGGTCTGGCGGCTCGATATCCGGCTGCAGGGCGAGGGGGAGACTGTGTTTCTGGCGGTGTAGGATCCGGCGCATAGCCAGGTTGCGCCCCACGCGGTGGTCTGTCACCAAATCGCCGCTTGCAAAACGGCTGGCGCTGTCGCACATGACGGCCATGACCGCTGGCTGGATTCAGCCGGCACGGAACCGGGCGCGCTGGACCCCTGCTTAGACGGAGGGGTTTGCTGCGCCTTTACTTGTGTGGAGGCTTTCCGTGACGACGACCGCGCTTGGCAAGATTCGTAATATCGGCATCACCGCGCACATCGACGCGGGCAAGACCACGGTGACCGAGCGCATCTTGTACTATACTGGCGTTTCCCACCGGATCGGGGAGGTGCATGATGGCAATACCACCACCGACTACATGGACCAGGAGCGCGAGCGCGGCATCACCATCACCTCCGCCGCCGTGACCTGCGAGTGGAAAGACCACCAGATCAACATCATCGATACGCCCGGCCATATCGATTTCAACATCGAGGTGAACCGGTCGCTTCGCGTCCTGGATGGTGCGGTGTTCATCATTGAGGGCGTGGCCGGAGTGCAGCCGCAGTCCGAGACTAACTGGCGGCTGGCCGATCGCTATAATGTGCCGCGCGTCATCTTCATCAACAAGTTGGACCGCACGGGTGCCGATTTCTTCCGCGCCTTCGCCACCTTGAAGGAAAAGCTCGACATCATCGCGTTGCCCTTGCAACTGCCGATTGGCATTGAGGACAAGTTCCTCGGCGTGGTCGACCTGGTGGAGATGAAGGCGATCATCTGGGAAGGCGGTGAGCTGGGCGCGAAATTCCACGACGAGCCGATCCCGGAAGACCTGCTGGAGCAGGTGAAGGAATATCGCCAGCTACTGCTGGATACCGCGCTCTCGGTCGATGACGCGGGCATGGAGGAATATTTTGAAAAGGGCGATGTGGCGGTCGAGACGTTAAAGCGCGCCATCAAGACCGGCGCGATTTCGGGCGCCTTTCGCCCGGTGCTGTGCGGCACGGCGTTCAAGAACAAGGGCGTGCAGCCGCTGCTGGACGCGGTGCTGGATTACCTGCCGTCCCCGATCGACGTGCCTGGCATCAAGGTCGCAAAGCAAGAAGACGAGGATGAGGACACCGTCCGCCGCGTCATCCCGGCCGATCCGAAGGCGCCGTTCGCGGGCCTGGCGTTCAAGATTATCAATGACAAATACGGGGCGCTGACCTTCGTGCGTGTCTATGCTGGCACGTTGAAGTCTGGCGATACGGTGCTGAATACCACCAAGGACCATAAGGAACGCATCGGGCGGATGTTCCAGATGCACGCCGACAAGCGCCAGGAGGTTAAGGAAGTCTCTGCCGGCGACATCGTCGCCTTCGTCGGCCTGAAGGATACCGGCACTGGCGACACGCTCGCCGCTGCCGAGGACCCGGTGGTGCTGGAACGTATGGCCTTCCCGGTGCCGGTCATCGATATCTCGGTGGAACCGAAGACCAAGGAAGGCGTGGAGAAGATGACGCTCGGCCTGCAGAAGCTGGCCAGCGAAGACCCCAGCCTGCGCCTTAAGACCGACCAGGAAACTGGCCAGACCATCCTCTCCGGCATGGGCGAGCTGCATCTGGAAATCATCATCGACCGGCTGCGCCGCGAATACGGCGTGGACGCCAATATCGGCGCGCCGCAGGTCGCCTACCGCGAAACCATCAGTAAGCCGCACACCGAAACCTACACCCACAAGAAGCAGTCCGGTGGCTCCGGCCAGTACGCCGAAGTGAAGGTGGTGTTCGAGCCGCTGGAGCGCAACGGCGGCGTGGTGTTCCAGAACAAGGTCGTCGGTGGCTCCGTGCCGAAGGAATATATCCCGGCGGTCGAAAAAGGCATTCGTGTGCAGGCCGATACCGGCGTGCTGGCAGGCTTCCAGACGGTGGATTTCAAATACACCCTGGTGGATGGCAAGTACCACGATGTGGACAGCTCCGCTTTGGCGTTCGAGATCGCGGCGAAAGCCTGCTTTCGCGAAGGCATGAAGAAGGCCAGCCCTATCATCCTGGAGCCGATCATGGACGTGGAGGTCACCACCCCACAGGATCACGTCGGCGACGTGGTGGGTGACATCAACCGCCGACGCGGCATGATTCAAAACCAGGAAAGCTCCGGCTCCACCGTGATCGTGCGTGCGCATGTGCCGCTGAAGGAGATGTTTGGCTATATCTCCGATTTGCGCTCCATGACCAAGGGGCGCGCGTCCTTCACCATGCAGTTCCACCACTACGACCCGGTGCCGCGCAACATCGCGGATGAAATAATGGCGAAGAGCGCCTGATTCGATGCGCCTCGGCCGGGTCGGCCCGGCCGGGAAGCTATCCACATTATCGCCGTCCGCCTGTGGATTTTTGCACGTGAAACACCCCCCCCCACCTGGCCTCGCTTTCGGCCACCGTAGACGCCCTGACCCCTGACTACACCTACGTTATTCGGGACGCGCTGACCGCCGAGTTAGGCCGAGGTGGCTAGGCCCCGCCGGCTGGAAATTCGTCGCCACCGTCCCCATCAGTCAGCCGTTCTGGTCGTGACGGAGCCTGTCTAAGGGCCGCTCTGTTCCGCCGTTTTTGCCAATGACGACAGGGCCGCGCGTGGCAATTTTGTCGAGCTCGGCACCAACACCGCCTCGCGGCTGATGGGCCATCCGATGAACGTTTTGGCCTGGCTGGCCAATCAGCCAGGCTCGCGCGGACCCACCCTAAAGGACGGCGATATTGTCATGTCGGGTAACCGCTCCAGCTTCGCCCGCCCGCAGCCCGGCGACATCGTGGGGTGCGTTCCAGCCTCATCGGCACGGCTAATACTATCGTGACCACTTAGCCTCGTACCACCCCCGGCTCCGCCCCACGATTGCCACCACGGACAGCATAATGGGCACCTCCACCAGTACTCCCACCACGGTGGCCAGCGCTGCACCGGACTCGAACCCGAACAGTGAAATCGCCGCCGCTACTGCGAGTTCGAAGAAATTGCTCGCCCCGATCAGGGCCGACGGCCCCGCTACGTTATGCGCCTCGCCGCATTGCCGGTTCAGCCAATACGCTACCCCTGCGTTCATATAGACCTGGATCACGATCGGCACTGCAAGTAGCGCGATCACCAGCGGCTGCGCCAAAATCTGTGGCCCTTGGAACCCGAACAGCAGCACCAACGTCACCAACAACGCCACCAAGGAAACCGGCCCCAGCCGCGCCAACGTCGCCGCCAGTTGCGCCGCGTCGAGGCTCCTCCGCCAAAGCTGCGACACGATCACCGGCACCACAATATAGAGCACCACCGACAGCAGCAGAGTATCCCACGGCACCACGATCGCCGACAGGCCGAGCAGAAATGCCACAATCGGCGCGAACGCTACCACCATGATTGTGTCGTTTAATGCCACCTGCGACAGAGTAAAATTGGGCTCCCCACCTGATAAATTTGACCACACGAACACCATCGCTGTGCACGGCGCTGCTGCGAGGAGGATAAGTCCCGCTATGTAGGAATCGATCTGCTCCGCCGGCAGATAGGGCCGAAACAGCCAGCCCACGAAAATCCATCCCAGCATCGCCATGCTGAACGGTTTGACCAGCCAGTTTACCCCCACGGTGACGGCAATCCCCCGCCAGTGCCGCCGGACCTGGCCGAGTGCGGCAAAATTCACCCGCAGCAACATCGGAATGATCATCAGCCAGATCAGCCCTGCCACCGGTAGATTGACCCGCGTCAGGTTCATATCTCCCAACCAGCGAAACGGCTCCGGCACAACCGAACCCAACCCGACCCCGGCGACGATGCACAGCGCCACCCACAGCGACAGATAGCGCTCAAATACCCCCAACCCTGCCGCCCTACGCGCCGCTTCGCTACCCGCTGTTGCATCCATCGTCATGCCATCTGCTCCGCTGCCTGTGCGATATCCGTGAGGTTCTGTTGAATCCCTTCTGGCACCAGCACCGCCGTCTGCAAAGTCAGTAACGCGCTGATTTCTGGTAGAATGAAATTATCCGCCACTTTCGTTGACAGAGGCTCGGGTCGGCCTGACGATACGACTACAAGAGCCAGGGAAACACGATGTCCACCAACTTCCAGTTCGACCTCGCCACCGAGACACCGGAACTGAAGGAACTGCGCGCGGAAGTGCGCGGCTTTCTGATGGACGAGATCAAGGCAGATACCTTCTCCCCCGATGGCGGAGAGGCACGCGGCTTCAACAAGGACTTCTCCCGCCGCGTTGGCGCACGCGGCTGGATCGGCATGGCCTGGCCGAAAAAATATGGCGGCGGTGACCGCTCCTATATGGAGCGCTATGTCGTCACTGAGGAAATGCGCGCCTACGGCGCCCCCACGCGCGGGCATTTCACCGCCGACCGCCAGTCCGGCCCGGTGTTGATCCGCTACGCGCAGGAACATATTAAGCAGAAAATTCTACCCGGTATCATCTCCGGCGACCTTACCTTTTGCATCGGGCTTTCGGAACCCAATTCGGGATCGGACGTGTTCGCCGCCTCGACGCGCGCTACCAAGGTGGATGGCGGGTGGCTTATCAACGGCACAAAAATCTGGACATCGAATGCGCATGAATCTGACTACTGCATCGCGCTGCTGCGCACTTCCGCGGCCACGCCGGAAAATCGCCGGCATGGGTTATCGCAGTTTTTAGTGCCGCTGAAGACGACGAAGGGTATCGATATCCGTCCCATCATCAATCTGACTGGCAGTCACGAATTCAATGAGGTCGTCTATAACGACGCTTTCCTCCCCGACGACCATCTGATCGGCGAAAAAGACATGGCTTGGCGCCAGGCCACGGCGGAACTCGCCTATGAACGCTCCGGTCCGGAACGCTGGCTGGAAACTTTTTCTGTCCTGAACGCCTTCATGCGCATCGTCGGCAGAACGCCGGATGACCGTGTCGCTGAAGGCATCGGCCGCGAGATCGCAAACATGGCGACCCTGCGCCGTATGTCGCTTTCCATCGCCGGCATGTTGCAAGCCGGTAAGCTGCCAAACGACGAATCTGCCATCGTCAAGGACCTGGGTACCAACTTCGAGCAGGCGCTACCCAACCGTGTGCGCCTGCTCGCGCCCAGCGCGGCCAGTCCGGAACGGGCCAACGATGTCAGCTTCGAGGACGTGCTGAAATTCAACACCTTGATCGCGCCCAAGTTGACGATCCAGGGCGGTACGCGGGAGGTGCTGCGCGGCATCATCGCTCGCGGCCTAGGCCTACGGTGAAGGAGCGCGCGCCATGAGTGGCAGAGACGATAACATCATCCAGGAAGCCGCGACGCGCATCTTCACGGATCTCTGTGAACCGCGCATCGTCAACGATGCCGAGCAGGGTATCTGGCCGGCACAACTCTGGGACACCCTTGAAGAATCTGGCCTTACTCTTACCTGGGTCCCGGACAACCTCGGCGGCGCAGGTGCGGACATGTCGGATGGCTTCACCGTCCTGAAAGTCGCCGGGCAGTACACGGCACCCGTGCCGGTGGCAGAAACCATGTTCGCTGGTCTTATTCTTTCCCGCGCCAACATCAAGTCGCCGCTCGGTCCGATGACGGTGGCCCCCGTGCACCCAGCCGTGCGCATCACCCTGGGCGCGGATGGCGTTTTGCAAGGCAGCGCACGAGACATCCCCTTCGCCCGGCAGGCAAAGCATATCGCCGTCATAGCCAGACGCGACAACCAGCCCGTGATCGCCTTGGTGGATCGCGCGGCGTGCCATGTCACCGAAGCGAAGGGGCTGTCAGGAGAAGCCCGCGATACCGTCAGTTTTAATAATGTACGTCCCATCAGCGTTGCCGCGGCTCCAGCTGACCTTGATGAGGACGGCGCCTGCGCCATCGGCGCCACTATCCGCTGCGTGCAGATGGCAGGCGCGATGCAGCGTATCCTCGACCAATCCGTACAATATGCACAGGAACGCGTGCAGTTTGGTCGGCCTATCGGGAAATTTCAGGCCGTACAGCACAACCTTGCCCAGCTCGCTGGCGAAACCGCCGCCGCTGCCGTGGCCGCCGATGCCGCCGCGTATGCACTCGCCATCGGTAGCCCTGGGAACGAAGATACTATCGCCGTCATCGCCACCGCCAAGGTCCGTGTGGGTGAAGCTGTTAGCACCGGTTCCCTGATTGCGCACCAGGCGCATGGCGCCATGGGCTTTACTTACGAACACTCCCTGCACCATTCCACCCGCCGCATGTGGTCCTGGCGGGAGGAGTTCGGCAATGAATCCGTTTGGGCTATGCGGCTTGGCCGCATCGTCGCTGCGCGCGGCGGGGACGAACTCTGGCCTTTCATCTCAATTTAACGGGGCAAGCAGATGCCGAACGAACTCCCCGCGATCAGCCTGATCGCGCCGCCCGGCCGTCGCGCTGCGATTATCGAGGCGGCAGAGGAATTCGATCGCCGTGGTTTCCCCGCCTTACTGGTACCCAGCCCCTTCGCCGGTATGGCGCTTTGCCATTCTATCGCCGCCGCAACGAAGCAGATAAAAGTCATCACCGGAATCCAGCCGATTTATGCCCGTACCGTGGTGGATTTCGCCGAACATGCAAGCTTTCTGCATGAAATCTCCCATGGCCGCTTCGTCTTCGGCATCGGCATCGCGCACGCCCCCAGCTTAGTTCGCCTCGGCGTTACCCATGCTGGTCGCCCGATTGCCGATATCCGCGATTTTGTGACCAAACTGCGTGCCGTGGAAGGGCAGGGGCCATTGCCCCCCATCATCCTCGCTGCCCTGCGCGGTAAGATGGTCGCCCTCTCCGCGGAAATTGCCGATGGTCTTGTCTACGCCAATGGCTGCGTTTCCTCGGCCCCCACGCAACTCGAGAAGATCCCGACCGACAAGCGCGCCGATAAAAATTTCTTTATCGGTAATATGGTCCCCACCTGCATCTCCGACGACATTGAAGCCGCGAAAGCCGTGAACCGTCGCACCCTTATCGGCTATGCCATGCGCCCCAATTACCGTAATTATTGGAAGGAATGCGGCTACACCGAGGAAATGCAGGCGGTGGAAAAGGCTATCGCTGAACACCGTGAATCCGATGTACCAAAATATTTGACCGACCGCTGGCTGGCCGATACCACTCTGTTTGGCCCGCCCACGAAAATTCGCGATGGTATCGCCGCAATGCGCGCCGCCGGTATTAAAACGCCCACCCTCGTCCCGTCATCTGCCACTGGCAACCAAATGAAAGCCGTGAATGAAATTCTGGTCGCTTTCGCAAATTAAAAGGAATCTCCTGATGGCCAAAACTGATAAACTCTTTGCTGAACTGTGCAAAATTGACACACCTACGATTACTAATGTCGTTGCTACCTATCCGAAAAATCCTTTATGTCTGGGCCTCTATAACCCGTGGACAGAAAATTGGTACACAGACACCTCCATCCGCTGTATCTACCCGAACATGGCGCCCGTCATTGGCCACGCCGTCACCTGCGTCTACGGCCTGCCCGATCCCAATTACACTGGCCGCCTCAGCTTCATGGATGTGGTGGACGCGCTGGATGCAATGAACAAACCCACCATCCTCATCATTCAGCAGAAATGGCCTGAAGCACTCATGTCCAAGGCCGGGCTCGCGGGTGAAATCATGGTCACATCCATGAAGGCCGTCGGCTGCGTCGGCATGCTCTCCAACGGTCCGTCGCGTGATGTGGACGCCGTCCGAAAACTTAATTTCCAGTTGCTGCTCGGTGGCGTCACCGCCGGCCATGGCGAAATGGCTATCCACGCGGTCAACGTCCCAGTTTCCGTCGGCGGCATGGATGTTGCCCCCGGCGATCTCATTCATATGGACGAAAACGGCGCCGTCAAATTTCCCCTCGATAAAGCCGAACAAGTCCTGGCAAACGCCAAAGCCATGTTGGCCCAAGAAGCCACCCACCTCGCCCACCTACGCAAAGCCAAAACCGCCGCAGAAGTTCGTGCCGCCGGCGGCTCCTACGGCAAAAAAAAGGGGTGATTGGGCGGGATACACAAAGTCCAGGGGCGAAGCTCCTGGACTTATTTATTATTCCCCCAATCACCACCACTTGAAGATATCAACCAATTCTCCGGTTGGTATTTTTTACTTACCGTCGCATGTTCACTTGCGTCAGCATGGGCGCCTGAGGACTTTAGGTTTGTGTCTCGACCGTAATTTTGCGCACATTCCGCTCTCTTCGGGCTGTTATTCTCCGCAACTCCCGGTCTAAGTCCGCAGTGATATGGTCAAAATATCCATCGGGACCGCCTGCACCGAGAAGCTTTGCGCAATTGCGAAATTGCTCATGCCTCCCCCATGATTTGGTTCGGCCAATATTGCAAACCTGCGAAGTCCCCGGCCTGGCCGAAATAAACAGTGTAGATTTTCTGGATCAAATCAGAACGTGCGGTCATAGCGCACTAACTCTTTTAGGGGTGATCAAGCTTTCTCGTTGCCTCAGCGCTTAGTGTGGCCGCCCTACCCCATCTGCGGCCCGCGGACCAGGCGACCGGGCAAGTTTCCGGTGGTTTCGCCGTTGCGGTAGGTGATCTGTCCGGCGACGATGGTAGCGGTGTACCCTAAGCCTTTTTGCAGAAGGCGTTTGCCGGCGGCGGGCAGATCGTGGGTGACATAGGGCCGTGCGAAGCCGATTTTGTCGTAATCGATCACGTTGATATCGGCTTTCTTGCCTATCGCGATACGGCCGCGATCATGGAGCCCCATGGCGCCGGCGGTATCTGACGTCAGCCGGCGGATCACTTCTGGTAGGTCGAATTTCTGGCGTTCCTTATGCCAATGCGCGATCAGCCAGGTTGGATAGCCGGCATCCAGGATAAAGCCCACATGCGCGCCTGCATCGCCCAGGCCCATAATGGTGTTACGGTTGGAAAGCAACGTCTCACTGACCGATAGATCGTAGCTGACATAGTTGGAAAGCGGCCCGTAGATAAAATCCCGCCCGTCGTCTTCCAGCAAGATGTCATAGGCGACCTCCGCCGGGGTCCGCCCTTCACGAGCGGCGATGGCGGCGATGGAATCGTCTTTGCGCGGCGCGTAGTTCGGCGGATGGCCGAAGCGGAACATCTGCGCGTACGACATGCGGTGGAATAGCGGAAAAGTGGAAAACTCCTTCGGATCCTCCGCCAAGATTCGGGCCCGCAGCGCAGGATCGCGCATGACGCGCACGCGATCCGCCAGCGGCAGATGGGAGATTTCGCGATAGGACTTACAGCCGGAGAATGGATTCTGGCTGCCTTCTAACCCCAGCAGCATGCCGATAGCGCGCGGCGCCACCACCGGGCGCATAGAAACCCCGTCGGCAATCGCCTTGTCGGCGTAGCCCAGCAGATCGCGCCACGCGGAGGGCTGCGTATTACGCTGCGACAATGAAAACACCATCGGCCGTCCAGATTTTTCCGCCACGCGGCGCAGTAGGGCAAATTCGGTCGCGGGATCTGGGTTATACCATTCGCTGACTACCTCCATCACGCCGGACCCCGCGTCGTGCATGCCCATACCAAGTCCGGTGAGTTCTTCCTCCAGCGCGCGCAGGGTGGGGGTGGGATCGCCCTTCAACGTCTTGTGGCTGGTGGAGCGCGAGGTGGAAATGCCGAACGCTCCGGCCCGCATCGCCTCAGCGACAATGGTTCGCATCTGCGCGATATCGCTCTGATTGGCGTTCTCCAGCGCGATGGCGCGGTCACCCATGACAAATACGCGCACGGCGGCATGTGGCAGCAACGCGCAAACATCCACGTCGCGGTGCTTATTCTCCAAGGTATCGAGATATTGCGGAAAACTCTCCCACTGCCAGTCCAGGCCCTCATGCAGCACGGGGCCGGGAATGTCTTCCACTCCTTCCATCAGCTCCACCAACTTCAGCCGATCGGCGGGCTTGCAGGGCGCGAAGCCAACGCCGCAATTGCCCATTACCACGGTGGTCACGCCATGCCAGGCGGAGGGTGCGAGATGCGAATCCCATACGGCCTGCCCATCGTAATGGGTATGAATATCGACAAAGCCGGGCGTAACGATTTGTCCCGTAGCATCGATTTCCTCGGTGCCGGTGCCAGCGATCACGCCGATGCCGGTAATGCGCCCGCCACTGACTGCGATATCACCCGCGAAGGGCGCGGCGCCGGTACCATCGATGATGCTGCCATGGCGGATGACAAGGTCGTGCTGGGCGGGCATCTGGGTCTCCTGCAAAAAACTGAGCGGAAGTGTGCCCCTATCGCCTGTATCAGGCAAATCTGTCCCGCGCGGTCATTACCTGCGCGGCGGTGGGAATGGGAGCCACGCAGCCCAGCCCCTGGCACGGCAGGGCGGCTGCAAGATTGGCATGGCGCGCGGCATCGAGGAGAAAATTGTCCGCCAGGCCCTTAAAAGTCATAATCATTTATATGTGAAAAATGGTTTTACCGAATGATCCGGTTTTATCACAACGACGCATAACCCCTGGCAATCTGGTCACAGCCCGCGCACAGACTTGAGGCGCCTCGTGCGCGGGCTCACACTGTGCGTTCCAGCGAGTCCCATATGCGATGCCCCTACAAGCCGCCCCACAACCCGTGACCGTGTCGCTGCCACATATCCCGGCGGTGGTGGCCATGCATGGCCAGGCCGCCATTCTAACCGAAGATGGGGAGATCCTGTTGCTGGACATAGCGGCGGCCGCGAAACGGTTACGCGCCGGGCCGCCGCCCTTGCTCGTTCATGCGCCCGCCACGTTGCGCCGCCTTGGGATCAGTATGCCGGCCTTCGACTTACTGGAGCTTTTTGCCTTCGCCTACCCTGCCCATGGCGCGACCCCCACCCCGCGCGGCCTGGCGCTGGCGCTGGACATTCCCGCGCCCGCCGGCGATCTGATAGCGCAGGCGGCGCTGCTGCCCACGATCGCCAGCCTTCTCCTACAACGCCTGTCCGCGGGGCGCGATACGCCGCGCAACCGCGACGCCGCCACCCTCGCCACACGCATGGGGCAAGGCAGTGGCGGGGCCGGCTGGGTCTGGGCGCCTTCCGTCATCGCCGCCCTCGGCGGCTTGGCGGCCGCGGGCTGTAACGAGCCGCTGCGCGTGTGGCGCCGCCTGCCGGAATGGGAGGAAGCGGCACCGCCCCCTGCCCCATCCGCCCATCCGGTGGGGGAGACGGAGGCCCGTCAGCGACTGGCGCACATGTTGGGCGCGATGGCGGAACAGCGGCCGGACCAGGCCGATTATGCCGCCGCCGCCGCCGCCGCCTTCGCCCCACGCGAATGTCGTGGCGATCCCGTGGTAGTGCTGGCGGAAGCCGGCACCGGCACCGGAAAAACCCTGGGCTATATCGCCCCGGCCAGCCTGTGGGCGGAACGCAACAAGGGCGCGGTGTGGCTCAGCACGTTTACCCGCCATTTGCAGCGCCAGATCGAAGCGGAGCTTTCCCACTTGTTCCCTGACCCGGCCGAACGGCGCCGACGCGTGGTGGTGCGCAAGGGGCGGGAAAATTACCTATGCCTGCTGAATCTGGAGGATGCGGTGAATGCCGCCACAACTGGCGTCGGGCAAAACGATCAGGTCATCCCGCTGGGGCTGATCGCGCGTTGGGCGCTGGCGACCCAGGACGGCGATATCCAGGGCGGCGACCTTCCCGGCTGGTTCGCAGAACTGTTCGGCGGTACGACATTATATAGCCTGGCGGATCGACGCGGCGAATGCATCCATGCCGCTTGCCCGCATTGGCGGCGCTGCTTCGTTGAACACACGATCCGCCGAGCACGTGGCGCCGAACTCGTCGTCGCCAACCATGCCCTGGTGATGGCGCAGGCCGCCTGGGGGGGGTTAGATGATGGCGCGGTGCCGGTGCGCTACGTGTTCGATGAAGCCCATCATATTTTCGACGCTGCCGACAGCGCGTTTTCCGCTACCCTCTCGGCCACGGAGGCTACGGAATTGCGCCGTTGGCTGCTGGGCGCCGAGGGTGGGCGATCACGTGCGCGCGGCCTGCGACGACGAATCGAAGAGCTGGTGGCCGCTCGTCCGGCCCTGGAAGCCCCGCTGGATGCGGCACTGCAGGCCAGCCATGCCTTGCCTGCGCCCGGTTGGGTCGGCCGGCTGGGCGAGGCCATGGCGGGGCTGAGCAGCCTGGAGACCCGGCGGCCCAACCCGACCGAGGCGTTTCTCGTCCTGCTCCGCCGCCAGGTTCTGGCGCGTTTACCGGGCGAGCACGCACCCGGCCCCGGCGTGCATGAATGCGATCTCTACCCCGCCACGCCGGATCTCGGGAACGCAGCCAGGCAGTTGGGCCGTGCCCTTGCGCGCATCGCCGAACCGTTGGCCACCCTGCGCACCCGGCTGCTGGAGCGACTGGAGGGTGAGGCCGACGAAATGGACGCGGTCACCCGCAATCGCATCGAAGCGATCTCGCGGTCCCTGCAACGGCGCGCGCTCGATCCGCTGAACGCTTGGCAGGCGATGCTGCGTGCGGTGTATGACGCGCCGCCGGAACCAGGCACCCGGGCGCAACATATCTTGTTCCTGCGACTGAACCGTGAGGAGGCGGGGGACCGCGATGTCGGCCTGCACCAGCATTGGCTCGACCCGACGATCCCGTTCTCCATGGCGCTAATGCAGCCGGCGCAGGGAATGCTATTTACCTCCGCCACCTTGCGCGATTCCGAAGATGGCGATCCGGAAGTGGCCTGGGAAGCCGCTGAGGCGCGGGTGGGTGCGCTGCATTTACCCTCGCCGGCCATTCGCGTCGCGACGGCCAGCCCGTTCGACTATGCCGCGCAGACCCGCGCCTTTATCGTCACGGACGTGATGCCGCAGATTGGGTCACTGGCGGCTGCCTATCGCGCCTTGTTCGCGGCCTCCGGTGGCGGCGCGCTGGGTCTGTTTACCGCCATCCAGCGCCTGCGCGCCGTACATGCGCACATCACGCCAGAGCTGGAAGCTGCCGGAATTCCGCTTTACGCCCAGCATGTGGACGCGATGGACAATGCCACCCTGGTGGATATTTTCCGCACCGAGGAAGAAAGCTGCCTGCTCGGCACCGATGCAATGCGCGATGGCGTGGATGTGCCGGGCCGGGCGCTGCGCCTGGTGGTGTTCGAGAAGATGCCCTGGCCGCGCCCCGATATCCTGCATCGTGAACGCCGGGTGCATCTGTCGGCCGGCGCGCCGAAATCCTATGACGACCGCATCGTGCGGTTGCGACTGCGCCAGGCGTTCGGGCGGCTGATCCGCCGCGCCTCCGATCGTGGCGTATTCGTGGTGTTGGATCGGCAGACGCCGACGCGCTTGCTCTCCGCCTTTCCCGCCGGGGTTGTGGTGCGACGGGTCGGACTGCAACAGGCGGCGGAGGAGACGCGGGCGTTTCTCGACACATGATCGCGCCGCCAAAGTAAACGGGCCATCGCCGTTTCCAGCGATGGCCCGTTTATTTACATTAGGTCTCGGTGAGCTGCGCCTATTCGGCGGCGCGGGCCGGTTGGCGGAGGTCGGTGGAGTATTTCAGATGTACGGGCGCGTTAGCTTCCCATGGGTCCGTCAGGCCGAGTTCCTTGGCGGTTTCGCGCAGCGCCGGCATGACTTCCTGACCGAGGAGACGAATGCACTCCTTCGAATCCTGTGGGCTGACGAAGCCATCGTTACCCCATAGCGCCATGATGCCGGGGCGGGTTTCACGCATGATGAAGCGCAGCTTCTCGATGCATTGCTTGGGCGTGCCGGCGATGATCAGCATGCTGTCGAGCTGGTCGCGATAGGTCGGCTCGCCACGCGGGTTGATAGCGCGCCCGGTGGCGAACTGCACGAAATTCCGCCGCTGCGAGGGCGAAAAATAGCCCGATGGCGACGACCAGACGGGATGCGCGAGGCCCGTGAACTCGCCCTGCATCCACATGAACTGCCTGCCATTTTCCAGCGCCTTTTCCTCATCCATCTGGCAATGCACGCGGATCAGGTAACCGCGGTTTTCTGGCCCCGGCGTGTAGCCGACTTCGTTGGCGGCGGCGTCATAGGTTTCCCAGATCGCCTTTGTTGCCTCGATTGAGGTGTTGAGACAGATATAGGGATAGCGCTGTTGCGCGGTCCAGATGATAGTTTCCTTCGACAGCACACCGGGGATCCACACGCGCGGATAGGGTTTCTGCAGCGGCACCACCCACGGGTTCACCACGCGATTCTGGTAATGCGTGCCTTCCCAGCGGAACGGGCCGGGTTGCGTCCAGGTCTTGGCGATCAAGTCATGCGCCTCAATAAAGCGTTCGCGGTTGAAGGCGGGGTTTACGCCGTTCGCCAGTTGCTCCTGCCCGCCGCCGCGCACGAAGCCGGAGACAAGGCGGCCCTTAGAGACCATGTCGATCATGCCTAGCGTTTCCGCTAGCTGCACGGGGTTTTCCGATAGCGGCAGCGGATTGCCGAGAATGACGATCTTTACCCGCTTGGTAACGGCGGCGAGGATGGAGGCAAACACATTGGTCTGTGATTGCATGCAGAACGGTGCGTTGTGATGCTCGTTCAGCATGATGCCATCGACGCCACATTCCTCGGCGTAGATATATTCCTCCAAATACTGGTTATAGAGGCGGCTACCCTCCACCGGGTCATAATGCGCGTTGGAGAACATCAGCGCCGTCGCGCCAAAATCCTTCCCGGCCTTTTCCGAGTAAGCCGACATCGGCTGTTCGGTGAAATACATCAGATGCATTTCGTTGCTCCCTTACCCTTGTGTGTGCGTTTCAGCCGTTGATAAACTTGGTGACGAGACCGGCCAGCTCTGCCGGCTTTTCCATATCCACGCAGTGGCCCGAACCTGCGACCACTTCCCTGCGCGCGCTGCGCAAGGCTTGCACGTAAACGCCCGCCGCGCTGTGCGGCACAATTTTGTCATGCTCGCCGACCACCACCAGGGCCGAGGCGCGCACGCCACCCAGAAGATGCGGCAGGGTCTGGCTGTACATGTAAGGTTTCCAGGCTATGCGGAAACTCATTTCCCGGCAAAGGTCGAAAATTTCGAGCTGGTCGATGGAGACATCACCATAAACGCTTTTGAAAGCTGCATCGGTATGGAACCCGGCGCGGGCATATTCGATGTAGTTGACCAGCGCCTGATCCATAATGTCGCCCTGTGGCGGCTTGACGCCCATAGCGCCCACCAGAACGAGTTTGGAAAAATTGCTGGGGCCCTGGCTGGCCATTTCGGCTGCGATCCAGCCACCGAAGCCGAGGCCGACGACCGAAGTGTTCTTTATATTTAGATCATCCAGCAGCCATTGCACCATGGCGGCGATATCGCGCGGATGGCGCATCCAGTCAGGACGCTCGGATTTGCCGTAGCCCGGCAAATGGATCACGACCGTATCGTTGGTGGCGGTCAGCGCGTCATAGAACGGGAGGCGGTCCACCGAGCCGATATCGTGATGCAGGACCACGACCGGGGCGCCCTTACCCGCACGGAAATAATTCAGCCGGACGCCGGCGACGGTTGCCGAACTGTCTGTCCATGAGACCGCAGATGTCATTGTTTCCCCTCATTGCGCCCGCGATGGGGCGCGTCCTAATAGAATGCCCAGACGGTATTCGACGGTAGATTTAGCTTCTTATGAGGAATACCGCCATTGTTTAAGGAATTTGGCAAGCGGGAGCAGGGCATGCCGCCCGAAAGTTTTCCAGGAGGACAAGCACGTGCATCCGGTATCGTCGCATTACGTTGATATCCAGGGCCGGGGTATCGAGGGTCGGCAACTGCATTACATGCAATGGGGCCGGGCGGACGCGCCGGCGGTGATTCTGTGGCATGGGCTGGCCCGCACGGGCCGCGATTTCGATACGATCGCTGCGGCTCTAGCCGACCAGTTCCGCCTGATCTGCCCGGATACGCCGGGGCGCGGGCTGTCGTCCTGGAGCACAGTGCCTGACAGCGAATACTGCTTCGCAATTTATGCCAGGCAAGCCCTCGCACTGGCGGATACACTGGGGTTGCGCCGGTTTGGCTGGGTGGGCACATCGATGGGCGGGGCGTTGGGGATTGCGGCAGCGGCGACGACGTTGCGCGACCGTATTTCCCAGCTGGTGCTGAACGATATTGCGCCCACCATGCCAGCGGCGGCGCATGGGCGGATTTCCACCTATATCGGCACGCCACCGGATTTTACGACTTTGACCGAATTGGAGGATTATTTCCGCACGATCTACGCGCCGTTCGGCGCACATACCGATGCACAATGGCGGCACATGGCGGAGACCGGCTATCGGCGGCTGGCAAACGGACGCATTACAACGCATTACGATCCGGCGATCGTGAAGCAATTCCATCTGCATCCGCGCGATTTCGAGCAGTGGGATAAATATGATAGTCTGCGCGTGCCCACCTTGTTGCTGCGTGGGGCGGCTTCCGACCTGGTGTTTGCCGATGTGGCGGCCGAGATGGAGAGGCGTGGACCGAAGGCGAAACGAGTGGAGATCCTCGGTTGCGGCCATGCTCCGGCGTTGAATGTGGCGAGGCAGATTGAGGTGGTGCGGGAATTTCTGGGCCAGGGCGCATGAGCAGTATCGATTTTCTGGCGGGCGGCTTCGCCTTCATGGCCGGTGTGTTTCAATATTCTGCCGGGGCAAGGGAACTTACCCGACTATCAAATCCAGCAGGTGCGACTCCATGATCCGGTGCCCTTGGCGGAAGGGTCCGGGAGGCTGGTGGCGTATTTGCGAGCGACGGTTGTACCGCTGACATCGTTTTGCGTCTGCGAATTGCTTCCCCCGCCCCCGCAAACGGCGCTGGGGGAATTAGATCAACAGGGCGATACGCGGCGCGTGCCTGCGGCTCCAGCGCCGTTTACGCGGCGGCATCTGCTGGGGCTCCTGTCAGGCTCGTGAAGCTCCGCCACGATCGCGTTTGCCGGCAAGCATGGCTTCGTGGCGACCTATTTTACCAATATCCAATCCATGGTGCCGCAGGCGAATTGTTTCCGTAAATTCGCCGCACAGCAAAGGCATTCGTTCGGGCCGAGGTAAAGCTAATGAATAGTGTCCTGGATGCCATTCGCGCCGAATTTCTGAAGTAATTGTCCGTCTTCCCGGCGGAATACATCACCCTGATTAACCGTTACCCGCAGACGTCAGACGATGTTATAATCGAATATCTTAATCTGCTCCAGAATTAGGTTAAGCCGGCGCTGGGCGAGATCATTCAAAAGGCTAACTGCGCGAGCGGCGTAGGGAATTTTGTTACAGAACGCCGTCGAATTTTAACTTTTCGACATCGTCCGTACCAAGGCCGAGCCAGGAGGTCAGCACGTCCGTATTGTGCTGCCCCAGAATGGGTGATGGCTTGATGCGCGGCGGCTTGCCCTGCACGCGCACTGGCCAGGCGGGCATTTTGAAGGCACCATGCTCCGGATGGTTCATGGTCTGCATGATCCCGCGACGGACGAAACTTTCGTCGTTCTGCAATTCCATTGTATCTAGTACCGCGCCCGCCGGTACGCCGACCCCGCCCACCTGTTCCATCGCCTCATACTTAGTGTAGTTGCGCGTCCAGCTGGCGATGATCTCATCCACTTCGGCTTCGCGCGCTACGCGATCGGCGGGGGTGGCGTAGCGGGCATCGTTGGTCAGGTCTTCGCGGCCGATCAGTTTCAGCAGGCGTGTCCAGTGTTCCGGATTGGCGCGGCTGGTCATGATATAGACGTAATCATTCGGCCCACCGGGCTTGCATGGATAGATGCCGAGCGGAGCGTTGCCGACGCCCGGCACTTTCGCGCCGTCACGCGGCACCGCTTTACCCCAGCGCGCCTGGGAGGCGAAATTGGTGCGCATGTAATGCAGCATCGCGTCCTGCATTGCCACTTGTAGCCGCTTGCCCTGGCCAGTCACCTGCCGGCGGAACAGGGCGGCGATGATGGAACTCGCCATCAGCATGCCGGTGCCGGTATCGCCGAGCGAGATGCCGGGCTTGGAGGGCGGGCGGTCGGCCTCGCCGGTCACGCTCATGGTGCCGCCGCAGGCTTGCGCGATCATGTCGAAGGCTAGATTTTTTTCGAACGGGCTGCCCTCGCCAAAACCTTTAACCTGGCAGTAAATGATACGCGGATTGATTGCCTTAACCGTCTCATAATCGAGGCCGAGGCGTTCGATCGTGCCGGGGGCGAAATTTTCTACGCAGACATCGGCCTTGGCCAGCAGGTCGCGGATGATTTCCTGCCCGCGCGGCGATTTCAAGTTCAGTGTGATCGATTTCTTATTGGCATTGAAGAGCTGGAAATACCATGGATCGTCATCCGGCTGGCCTTTACGCAGGCGGCGACCGGGATCACCGAGGCCGGGATTTTCGATCTTCACCACTTCCGCGCCCAGCCAGGCGAGGGTTTCGGTGCAGGACGGCCCGGCCTCGAACTGGGTGAAATCGACGACACGGATACCTTGCAGGAAATCGACGTCTTCGGTGTTCTCGGTCATGTGGACGGTTCCTCTCGCGCTGATGCGACTTGCGGCAGGCAGCATGTCATGAAGAAGCGGGGGCTTCAAATCACGCCGGGTGGGCTAAAAATCGACCGCGCGATACACGATAGGGTAGGGCCATGCCCAAGGCCTATTAAATCTCTACCTATTGTTCCATTTCCAATCTGGATGCGCTGGCTACCTATGCGAAGTTGGCGCACCCGGCGGTCGTGGTTGCGGGTGGACGGTTCCTGGCGCGCGGCACGCCGGCGCTGACGAAGGAACAGGGTCTAGCGCAGCGCACCATGCTGATTGAATTCGACAGTGTGCAGTAGGCAGAAGCGGCCTATAACAGCGCCGGCTACCAGTAAGTTCTGGCGGTACCCAGTACCGACGCGGTGGAGCGCGATATCCACTTCATTGAAGGCTTTTGATCACGCCCAGTTATGCCAAGCCCTGTCACGCGGTGTTGTCGCCTTCGCGCACCGCCTGACAGCCGTCGCGACCGGGCACGCGAGGCGGTAGCTGGTGCCGAATTCGCCGTGTATGGCGGCCTAGATGAAGTTGTCTTACTGGACGAAAAAGGACTAGCCGACCCGGCTGGGCGACCAGTGCTACACGCTGCGTCTCGTTGTAGTGCTACCCCAGCATCACGGTGACGGTGTCGCCCACGAAGGCGAACATCGCGGAGGCAATGCAAGCGATCACCGGCAGCACCCGGATGGCCTGGAAGATTTGGGTGGTGGTAAAGACGAGCTTGACCGCGACTATTATTCACCCCTGATTTCGCGGCTAGCGCGCACATTGGCGACGCGGCGGCCTTCCATGTCCGTAACCTCGAACCGCCAGCCGGCGAAGACGGTCTTATCGCCTGTGCGCGGCAGGCGGCGCAGCAGAGCAAGTAGCAAGCCGGCAAGCGTATGGTAGCTGCCTTCGGCGGGCAGCGTGGGCAGATTGAGGCGAGCTTTCAATTCATCGACCGGCATCATACCGTCCAGCAGAAGCAGCGTTTCCGCGTTGGTTTCACTGTCACCGGGCTCCATCGTCGCGTCTAGCGGTTCCCCGACGATCGCAGCGAGCAGGTCAGACGCCGTGATCACACCCTCAAAACTGCCATATTCATCCATCACCAGCGCGATGCCGAGCGGATCCGATTTCAGCCGTTGCAGCGCATCCAGCGCGGTGACGGTATCTGGTACCACCATGGCCTGGCGCGTCGCGATGGCCATATCCAGATTGCCGCCGTTCAGTATGGTGTCGAGCAGGGTCTTGGCCTGTACGACACCGACCACGTTATCGATCGTGCTATCGCACACCACAAAGCGCGAATGCGAGGCGGCTTTCAGGGAGGCGATGATCTCCGCCGCGCTGTCAGTGCGGTCGATCCAGGCAAGGTCGGTGCGCGGGGTCATGATGGCGCGCACCGGCTTGTTGGCCAGCCGGAGCACGCGCTCGATCATGTTGCGTTCCTCATGTTCCAGGACGCCGGTCTGCGCGCCCTCGGCCAGCAGGGCTTTCAGCTCTTCTTCCGTCACGGTTTGCGCCGGCGCACGATTCAGGCGGAGCAGACGCAGGATAAGTCCGGAGGAGACACTCAGTAGCCACTCCGCTGGTCGGGCGATACGGGCCAGTAGGACAATTGGGTCGGCCATGGCACTGGCGATGGCCTCCGGCCGGCGTAGCGCCAATTGCTTCGGCACCAGTTCCCCTACCACCAGGGTCAGGTAGCTGATCATGACGACGACGAGCCCCAGCGCCAGGGCTTCGGAAAACGGTTGGAGAATAGGAAATATTGCCAGCCATTGCGCAAATTCCGAGGCGACACGAGCGCCGCCGAACACGCCGGCTAGGACGTTGACCAAGGTGATACCCACCTGCACGGTAGGCAGGAAGCGCTGCGGATCCTCGGCCAGCCGGCGCGCTGTAGCCGCGCCGGTCACGCCCTTACGCTCCAGCACCGCGAGGCGGGCGCGGCGGGCGGAGACGAGGGCCAGTTCGCTCATGGCGAAGACGCCGTTCAATAGAATCAGTAGGATGATGACGACGAGTTCGAAGCCGATATTCATGTCGCGGTGATCCGGTGCTTGTGATTCGGCAGGTAGCATACGCCAGTTCGGTTGGTTCGGCACTTTCTTGGCGACCAGGCATTGACCGCTGGCGGGTTGTAGGCGTCCGCGCTGCGCGGCTTGGTGAAATATTTTGACAACTTCTTCGAGGTGATCGGCCTGGCGGTGCTGCTGTATGTCCGTTACCCGCTGCTGCTGCGTAACGTGGAGGGCTGACTGGCTGAG
>CAMBMS010000038.1 GCA_945868845.1 Asaia bogorensis
ATCGGCCTGGCGCCGCCTGGGGGCCAGCATCGCAATGCTGTATCCAACCTATGACTTGGTCGACCTGGACGCACAGATCGATTTATTGCGGCGTTTCAAAGAGGTTGTCGGGGCGTAGAGCGCATCCGGCCTCGGCCCTACTTAAAAATGCCGCCGGGTCGCCCGACGGCTGTCCTTCACCACCTGCTCGGCAGGCTTCTTGGTATTTGTGGAGTTGCTTCTCATCTTCGTTCCTTCGCAACCAAGACGAGACCGAAATCCTCCTTAAATCACAACCCCAAATCTGGGCCATAGGTGCTGACGGGGAACAGCGCTATCGTTTGCGCGATCATTAGCGCGGTGAAGGAGAAGGGGGCGAACGTCCAAGTAGAGAATGGACCTCGCCGACCGCGGCTTTGGTCCCCGGGGCCAGGTAGTGGCTTCCGGTTGCACCGTTTGCTAGTCCGACGCCACACTCGGGCAGAACAAGACAAAAGGGAGAGGACACCCATGCGACGCAGGACCCTACTCGCGGCGGCCGCCGCCGCCGCAATGCCATCGCGTTTCGCGATCGCCCAGGCACCGCGCGTTTTGCGTTTCGTGCCGCATGCCAATCTGACGCTGCTGGACCCGATCTTCACCACCGCGACGGTTACCGTGAATCACGGTTGGGCGATCTATGACGCATTGTTCGGCATCGACAGCCAGTTCCAGCCAAAGCCGCAGATGGCCGAGGGCTATACCGTTTCGGATGATGGACGAACCTATCTGATCCGGCTGCGAGAAGGACTGAAGTTCCATAACGGAGAGCCGGTTCGCGCGCAGGATTGCGCGCCCAGCCTGCGGCGCTGGGCGGCGCGGGAAACGATCGGCCAGTCGGTGGGTCGTTTCGTCGATGAATGGGGCGTGCAGGATGACCGCACCGTCCGCATCCGGCTGAAGCGGCCGCTGGCAAGCTTCATTCCCCTGCTGGCGCGCGGCGGCTCAACAGTGGCTTTCGTCATGCCCGAGCACATTGCCAACACCGACCCGTTCAAGCAGATCACCGAGACGATTGGCTCGGGACCGTTCCGTTTCGTCAAAGACGCGTTCGTTCCTGGCGCCTCGGTCGCTTATGAACGCAATGCTGCCTATGTGCCGCGGCAGGAGCCGGCGGACTGGACCTCGGGCGGCAAGGTGACGCATTTCGACCGGATCGAGTGGAAGATCATCCCCGATGCCGCGACCGCCAGCGCGGCGCTGCAATCAGGCGAAGTTGATTGGTATGAATGGGTGCAGGCCGATCTAGTACCCATGCTGCGGCGGAACAACGAAATCCGAATTGGTACCGCGCATCGTTACGGGATCAATGGCATCCTGCGGTTCAACCATCTGCACCCGCCGTTCAACAACGTCGCCATCAAGCGCGCGGTGATGATGGCGGTGGATCAGAGCGATTATCTGGCGGCGATCAGCGGCGACGATCCCGACGGTAACCGCATCTGTCGCGCGCTGGTGCCATGCAGCCTAACGGGAAAGGAACCGGGCAAGGAGGCGATGCCTGGTGATCTGGCCAAGGCTAAGGCGGCCCTGGCGGCGGCAGGCTACAATGGCGAGAAGGTCGTCATTATCAACCCGACCGACCTTCCCCCGATCGGTCCCATGGGTGACGTCACGTTCGATCTGCTCAAGCGGCTGGGCATGAACGTGGAACTCGCGGCGTCGGACTGGGGCACGGTCACCAAGCGCCGTTCCAACCGCGAACCGTTGGAGAAGGGCGGGTGGTCCATCCTGCACACTTTAACGCCCTCGATCACCATGAGCACGCCCATCGGTAATCACTACATGCGCGGGCTGGGTGACACCGGCTGGTTCGGCTGGTTCAAGAACCAGAAGATCGAGGACCTCACCGACCAGTGGCTGTTCGCATCGAGTGAGGCGGAGAAGGACCGGCTTGTCGATATCATGCAGGCCGAGGCCTTTGCTCAGGTGCCGATCGTGCCGCTGGGTCAGTTTCAGCTTTACAACGCCTATCGGAAGAACCTGACCGGGGTGGTGGAAGCATTCGGAGCCTTGTTCTGGGGCGTGCGTCGCGCCTGAACAGGTCTATCGGACCGCCGCGAGGTGGTCCGATAGACCTGCCTGGGTGACAGGCACTGTCGTCCCGTGTGGCCTCTGGGACCGGTTGACCCGCCTTCGCCTCCTGCGACCGTGCAACTACGCAGCCATCGTTGTTGGAGAGTACGACGATCGGTCGACCAATGAGACTGGGCTGGAACACCCGTTCGCAGGCTCCGCTAATTTACGCTACGATCTTCACCAAATATTCTGACGACGGACAATTGTGACGGGAGAGACACCGAGATGAGATCGACGATCATCCGTATCGGCTTGGGCGCCCTGCTCGGCTTCCTGCCGCTCACGGGCGCGACGGCGGCGGACATGACGCCCCACGAGGCGGCGCTTTACGAGGCGGCGAAGAAGGAGGGCAAGCTCACCTGGTACGTCGCCCAGTACAGCACGAAGGATTCCGAGAAGATCGCGCAGAGCTTCTCGGCGCGCTATCCAGGGGTCTCCGCCAACGTCATCCGCACGACGGGCCAGGTCGCGTATGCGCGGCTGCTCCAGGATCTGAAGGCGGGCGTCGCCGAATGCGGCGTTTTCACAGGCACCGACATCGGCCACTACTTCGCGCTCAAGGCCAACGGAAAGCTCTTGCAATACAAGCCGGAGAACGCGGCGAAGCTGCGTAAGCCCTATCTCGATCTCGACCCGGACGGCTACTACTTCACGTCGTCCGCCAACCCGACCGTCATTATCTACAACACGAAACTGGTCCAGGCAGCCAATGCGCCGAAGAACTGGCCGGATCTGACCGACCCGAAATGGACCAACAAGCTCGCCTTGTCGCATCCGGGCTTCAGCGGATCGACCGGCTCCTGGGCCCTGCTGATGCAGAAGCTCTACGGCAAAGACTTCTTCGAGAAGCTGAAGAAGCTCAACCCGCTGATCGGGCGATCCCTGCTCGACCCGCCCAACACCTTGAACGCCGGTGAGCGAGCGGTCGGCATCTCATCGCTGACGACGGCGACCGAACTCAAGCTCAAGGGCAACCCGATCGAAATCGTCTATCCGACCGACGGCGTGAAGCTGACCCTTAGCGCCACCGGCATCCTCGCCAACGCACCGACGCCCAACGCGTCCAAGCTGTTCGCCGAGTATCTGCTCAGCGTGGAGAACTCCCGCACTTTCGTGAAGCAGGGTGGTCAGCCGCTACGCCCGGAAGTCGATCCGCCGGCGGGCGTGCTTGCCATCGACGACATGAAGGTGGCGCCGCTGACGGAAAAAGAAGTGGCGGCCGGTGTCCCCGACGTGATCGAGACCTGGCGCGATGTGTTCGGCAACTGACGATCGTCACGTGATCCGCCTGCTTCTTCCCGGCCTGCGCCCGATGTCGCTCGCCTTCGGTGCGGGCGGGGCCGGACCATCGCCCGGGTGTCGGTTTCCGCGCTTCCCTCCGGTGGAGTGAACGTCATGTCGAGTCCACTTGAAATGGCCGCGCCGCGGCCCCTCGAGCGCCGGGGCTTTGGGTCCGAGGCCGTCAGACGGCTGCGCGTCCTGGAGCCGGCCAGCCTGCTCTGGCTGGTCCTGATCCTGTTCCTGCTTTTCCTCGTCGCCAGTCCCTTCGCCCACCTTTTCCTGGTGAGTTTCGAAAAGACGACCGGCGACGGCTTCACCATCGCGAACTACATCAGCGCCTTCAGCCGGCCTCGCTACATCAACGGCTTCGTCAATTCGCTGGCGCTCGGCCTCGCGACCGCCGCTCTGTGCGTCGCGATTGCACTGCCGATGGCGTGGGCCGTGTCGCGCACCAACATGCCGTGCAAATGGCTGGTGTGGGGCGCGGTGCTCGGCGCGTTCATCCTGCCGCCCTACCTCACCGCGATCGGCTGGATCCTCCTCGCGGGCCCCAATGCCGGCTGGCTGAACCGGGTCTGGATGGGCCTCACCGGCGCCGAGTCCGGGATTTTGGACATCTACACATTCAGCGGGATCGTGTTGGTGATCGCGCTCAACGCGTTCCCGTTCGTCTTCCTGCTGACCAAGTCGGCACTGGACCTCGTCTCGACCGAAATGGAAGAGGCTGCCAACATTCTCGGTGCCAACACCTGGACGGCTATGCGGAAGATCACGCTGCCGCTGGTGTGGCCGTCGATCCTCGGCAGCATCATGATCGTTTTCCTGGAGGCCATCTCGCTGTTCGGCGTGCCGGCACTGCTCGGCATCCCCGCCCGGATCAACTTCGTAACCACACAGCTCTGGGAGTTCTTCGGCCACCCGTTGCGCATCGAGGTGGCTGCCGCCTATTCCATGCCGCTGCTCCTGGTCACGCTGCTGCTGATCTGGGTCCAGCGGCTGCTGCTCGCCCGCAAAGGCTATGTCTCGCAGACGGGCAAGGGCGGCGAGCGTCGGCCCGTCGACGTCGGGCGGTGGCGCTGGGCGCTGCTCACACACTGCGTGGCCGTTGGCCTGCTCGCGGTCGTCGCGCCCGCGCTGGTCATCTTCCAGGCCTCCTTCGCGAAGGCTTGGGGACGCGGCTTCAGCTGGGACAATCTCACCCTGTTCCATTACGACCAGGTGCTGTTCGAGCAGGGGTTGACCCAGAAGGCGATCGCCAACAGCTTCCTGTTCGCCGGCGGGGCCGCGTTCGTGGCGCTCGGCCTCGCACTCTGCATCGCCTATCTGGTGGCGCGCAAACTGGTGCCCTGGGCCAACGTCCTCGCCTTTCTCTGCATGGCGCCGTTCGTCATCCCGGGCATCATCCTGGCGATCGGCTTCTATGCGGCCTACGCGGCGCCGCCGGTGGCGCTCTACGGCACCGCGGCCCTGATGATCCTGGCCTTCGCGGCCCGCTTCCTGCCGATCGCCTATGCGACCAGCGCCGCCGGTCTGCGCGCCATCAATCCCGAGATGGAGGAGGCGGTGCGCATCCTCGGCGGCGGCCGCCTCAAGGCCATCTCGTCCGTCGTCGCGCCGCTGCTGAAACGGTCGCTGTTGGGCGGCTGGCTGCTGGTGTTCATTCCGGCGACCCGCGAACTGAGCTGCGCCATCTTCCTGGTGGGGCCGAACACGCGCGTCATGTCGGTGCTGATCTACGACCTCACCGAGGAGGGCAATTTCGAAATGGTCTCGGCCCTCGGCGGCGTCATCCTGATCACCACGTCCTTCTTCGTCTGGCTCGGCTTTAAGCTGGTGGGCCGCGACTTCATGATTCGGGAGCGCTAGATGTTAAAGCTCGCATTGCGCGAACTGGTTAAGAAGTACGGCGACGTCACCGCCGTCGACCGTGTCGACCTGGAAATCGCCGAGGGCGAATTCGTCTCGCTGCTCGGCCCGTCCGGCTGCGGCAAGACGACGACCCTACGCATGATCGCCGGGTTTATCGCCCCGACCGCGGGCGTCATCGAGATGGACGGCAACATCCTGTCGTCGCCGAACGCCGTCATGCCGCCCGAGCGTCGGCAGATGTCGATGATTTTCCAGAGCTACGCCATCTGGCCGAACATGACCGTGGCGGAGAATGTCGGCTTCGGGCTCAAGCTGCGCCGGCTGCCGGCGAAGGAAGTCCGGGATCGCACCGGCGAGATTCTGGAAGTCATCCAGATGAGCCACCTCGCCGAGCGCTACCCCGCCGAACTCAGCGGGGGGCAGCAGCAGCGTGTGGCGCTGGCACGCTCGATCGTGGTCAAGCCGTCGGTCCTCCTGCTCGACGAGCCGTTGTCGAACCTCGACGCGAACCTGCGGGAGGAGATGCGTTTCGAAATCCGGCGGCTGCACGACGAGTTCCACATCACCACCGTCTACGTCACGCACGACCAGGGCGAGGCGATGGTGACGTCGGACCGGATCGCGGTCATGAACGCCGGTCGGATCGAGCAGGTCGACGACCCGTACACCTTGTACAGCCGGCCGAAGACGCGCTTCGTCGCCGGATTCATCGGCCGCACCAACTTCCTCGAAGGGCGGCGGGCGAACGGGACGGTGACGTTCGACGGCTTCGGCATCGACGCCGGCCGCTTCGGATCCGATGTCGCGGCGGGAGACCGGGATGTGCTGTTCTCCGTCCGGCCGCAGAGCCTCACGCTCTACGCCGAACAGCCGAATAGCCCCGGCGACCGGTGCGTGGTCGAAGGAAAGGTGGTCGAACGTGCCTTCCTCGGGGAGCATTGGGACTATCTTGTGGCGCCCGTCGGAAGCGGCCTGAAGCTGCGTGTCTCGACCGCGCCGATCTCCATCTACGGCGTCGGCCAGCCGGTCTGGGTGGAGTTCGACCCGAAGCAAATGGCCATCATCACGTGACCGGCGCCGCGGTCTAGACTTAGCGTCGAACACCGACGCTTGCAGCACCGAAAACTGGCCGCCTAATATCAACCCCAGACGAGGCCGATGCTCTAGTAAATTACGCTACGATCTGCGCCAAATGTTCTGACGATGGACAACCGCAAATCACTACGGGCCATCAATGAAACTCTCTGGTTTTTAGTCGATTGGCAGACACCATAGGGCCAGCTGTGGCCCACTACTGGCGCGCATGCCGTGCAGGATATTGGACGTGTTGAACACGATACCACCCGGTCCGGGTTCAAACCAAGGCCCTAGGTCCTGCCGCCACTCGCCTGGTGTCAGCGCTAGATAAAGCTCTTCCGGCGGGTGGCGATGATCTGGGTAGGGCGTTTCGGGCGCAACCAGGCTAATTCCAACCCGGACATCATCCCGTATTTCCAGGGTTCCCTGCCGGTCAGCTGGGCCAATCAGGCTAGCCAGCGCATGGCGGTCCGCAAAATCTGGTAATGGCGAGGTCAATCCTTCGCGGCGGTACCAAGTTATTTTGGGCGCCAGAGTATCCAGCGCCGCGGCTGTTGCCCCAGCGCTGCCACCGCTGGCTTTCGCAGACTCTAGCGCCGGTTGCAATTGGGCAAAAGCAGGAAGGTCCACGCCGCCGCTGCGCCCGGCGACAACGTGGCCGCAAGTCGAAAGCGCACGCTTCACGCGGTTAAGCGCCGCCTCCGCGTCACTGCCAGGCACGACCTTTGCGGTCAGGCCGGCCAAAAACGAGTCCAGCAGCGTCTGTAAAGCCGAATCCCTGCTGACGGCTCCGCTTGTGAAATGGTTCGGTTCAGTCATGGGCGGTAGCCTTCCTGCGAGCGGAACTGCATCAGACTATGCGGGCTTATTCCCCGTCAACACCCATGGCCCAGATTTAAGATTGTGATTCAAGGAGGATTTGGGTCTCGTCGTAGTGACGAAGGAACGCAGTCAACAAGGCTCCAGGTGTCTTCCCGGCGTGGCACCGTTGCTGAACGTCCAGCTTGGAGCCTATCGTGCATCCGTGGCGGCCAAGGTGGCCGTTCATCAGAGGAATCCTGGCTCAATGGCATACGCGCCAAAACTAGGCGCGAAGGGAGGTTTTAATGCGCGGAATTCTCATATTTATACTGCTTCTGCTCGCTGTGGCCACGCCCACGATTGGCCAACAGGCGGCGGCCCAACCCGCGGGGACCCAGCAAGCGGGCGGAATTCTGCGCGTGACGCATCGCGATAGTCCGGCCAGCCTGTCGATCCACGAGGAAGGCACCAATTCGGTGCTCACGCCGATGATGTCGGTGTTTAATAATCTGGTGATGTATGACCAGCATGTGAAGCAAAATAGCCTGAAATCTATCGTGCCAGAACTGGCGACGAGCTGGAGCTGGAACGCGACCTATACCGAATTGACTTTCAAACTACGCGAGGGTGTGCGCTGGCACGATGGTCAACCCTTCTCCGCGAAGGATGTGAAATGCACCTGGGACTTGTTGATCGGCAAGGCAGAACCCAAACTTCGACTGAATTTCCGTGAAGGCTGGTACAAAAACCTGAAAGACATCACCTTATCGGGAAATAATGAGGTGATGTTCCATCTGATCAATCCGCAGCCCGCGTTTATTGCACTTCTGGCATCGGGCTATTCCCCGGTTTATCCCTGTCATGTGCCGCCGGCCACGATGCGCACGAAACCGATCGGTACAGGGCCGTTCAAATTTACAGAATTCAAGACCAACGAATCGATCAAGTTGACCCGCAATCCCGACTACTGGAAGCCGGGCCTGCCCTATCTGGATGGAATCGAATATACGATAATCCCCAGCCGATCGACCGCGATCCTGGCGTTTACCGCCGATAAATTCGATATGACGTTTCCCTTCGAACTGACCATCCCGTTAGTCCGAGACGTTAAGACCGGTGCACCGAATGCGGTGTGTGAAGTGGCATCAAGTAATGTTAGCACTAACCTCATGGTAAACAGCACCCGCCCGCCTTTCGATAATGCTGAAATGCGCCGGGCGATGGCATTGGTTCTGGATCGGAAATCCTTTATCGATATTCTGTCTGAGGGCCATTATAATTTGGGTGGCGCCATGCTGCCGCCACCGGAAGGGGTGTGGGGTATGCCAGAGGAGATGCTGCGCAGCCTGCCGGGTTATGGCCTCAATCTGGAACAGAACCGTGCCGAGGCGCAGCAAATTATGAAGAAGCTCGGCTATGGGCCGGCGAACCGGCTTGCGATTAAGGTTTCGACGCGTAACATCCCGCTTTACCGCGATCCAGCGGTACTGCTGATCGATCAGTTAAAGCACGCTTATATCGACGGCGAGTTGGATGTGGTGGATACCGCCATCTGGCATGCTAGGGTGGCGCGGAAGGAGTTCATAGTGGGATTGAATCTAACCGGGAGCGGCGTCGATGATCCGGATCAGCAATTCTATGAAAATTATGCCTGCGGGGCACAGCGCAATTACACCGCTTATTGTAATCCAGAGGTCGAGGCTCTGATCGCGCGGCAATCGGCGGAAGTTGATCAGGTGAAACGCAAGAAGATTGTGTGGGAAATCGATCGCAAGCTACAGGAAGACAGCGCGCGGCCGATTATTTTCCACAGCCGAACCGCCACCTGCTGGAATCCACGGGTACGCAATCTCGATATCATGGTGAACAGCATCTATAACGGCTGGCGCATGGAAGATATCTGGCTGGCGAAGTAAACCCCCTCCGCGTGCGGGTTGTGATTAGGCCGGCACGCGGCGGATTTCGCACAAATTGGCCCGATGCGCGGGGGTGCCACTGATCGGGTCGCGATCTGTCGTGTCAACTGTTGCATTAAAATTCGAGCCCGTGGGGCTGAACGGGTCGTAGCCGGGAGCCCCCAGCTCCGTGCAGGCCTGCCACCAGCCATGCTCACCCACGACAACGCGCGGATCGAGATTGACATTCAGCCGCGCCCGCGCTCGCATCCCACCCGATTTGGTCTCCAGCGCTACCCAATCCCCCGCAGCGATGCCCCGCGCGGCGGCGGTTAGCGGATGGATTTCAATCTCGGGATGCATGGCCCGCTTGCGCAGGCTGGGCAGCGAACGGTGCTGTGTTTGGCAAAATAATGTCGGCTTGGCGCAGGTCAACACCAATGGATAGCGCACCGATAAGGCCGGTTGCGCCACCGGACCATTCCTCGGTTCGACGAAATCGGGCAAGGCGGTATAACCCGCCGCGCGGAATGTCTCGGACCATAACTCGATTTTGCGAGATGGGGTGGGAAAGCCCGCTTTAACTGCTGATTGGGGATATGTACTTTAAAACTGATCCAGAAGATCGGTGTTGGCGTGAACACGATCGATCTGGATGCGGCGCGCGCGCGCGGGATTCCGATGTGTAATCTGCCTGGAACCAATGCGCAGGCAGTGGCAGAGTTGACGTTACTGTTGATGCTCGCCTGTTTACGGAAGTTAACGCGCTACGACACTGCGATGCATGCTGGCGCGGGTTGGTCCTTGCCGCTGGCGACGCAGGATGGATTGGGAGAATTGTCTGGCCGCACGGTGGGGTTGGTGGGGTATGGCGCCATTCCGCAAATTCTTGCCCCGGTGTTGCGGGCGTTGGGTTGCCGGGTGATCTACACCGCCTTGCGCCCGCGCGTGGATGCGGCGTGCGTGACGCTGCCCGATCTATTGGCCGAGGCCGATATTCTGTCGCTGCATCTTCCGCAAACACCGGAGGCCACGGGCATGATCGATGCGCGCGCGCTGGCGCGGATGAAGCGGGGTTCCATTCTGATCAATACCGCGCGGGGTGGGCTGGTGGATCAGTTGGCACTCGTTGCTGCCTTGCGCTCTGGCCATCTGGCAGCGGCGGGGTTGGATGTGTTCGCGCAGGAACCGCCTGACCCAGCAGACCCCATTTATGCGCTGGAGAATGTGGTGCTGACCCCGCATATTGGCTGGCTCACCAGCGGCACTTTCGCGCGCAGCTTTTCCATCGCTGCCGAAAACTGCCGGCGGCCGGCGGCGAGGGAAGATTTGCTGCACAGGGTCGCATGACCAGGTCGTGCTCGCGGAGACCCTCAGCGGGCTCTCCAAGGCCTGCCTCTTCGAGGGCAGAAATGGCATGCCTGCGAGCCGCGCGTGTCACCACTCCGGCCCGAATAGCAAAAGCGGAAGTAACCGGAGCCGGCTCGCCGGACGAAACGATCTAGTGCCAGATGATCCAAAGGCTGAATGACCCGGGCGGTGCCACCGGAACGGCCACACCTTGCGTTAGTGGCATCTGGCCTTCGGCTCGGCGCCAGCCACAAACTTGTAGCGATCTTCTTGTCTGTCATAGTGAGGTACCGGATCGTCGGTAAAAGCGACAGGGAGTGGAGCTGTGCCCGCAACACGTACCCACGGCATGGACCAGGACTTTTATCCCTGGTCCCCCATTGTCACGCGCCCGGTCCTTAGATGGCCGGACAGCGCCCGCGTCGCCCTCGCCGTCATTGTAAACCTTGAGCACTGGGACTGGGAGGTCCCACCCGGCACGCCCCTGCCCGTGAGCCCGATGGGTGGCCCCGAGGGCCTGTGGACCGGCAACCAGCCGGCCTTTCCGGATATTGGCGGCTACGGCAATCACGAATATGGCAACCGGGTCGGAATTTTCCGGGTTCTCGCAGTGCTGGACAAGTACGGCATCAAACCCACTCTGGCTCTCGATAAGGCCATCGCCGACCACTACCCATTTTTGATCAAGGAGGGCCAGAAGCGCGATGCGGAGTTCATCGCGCACGGTCTCTCGCGCCGGCGCATCATCCACATCGGCATGTCTGAAGATGAGGAGCGAGAATACATCCGCACCTCGATCGAGGCTGTCGAGAAGGCGACAGGTAAGCGGCCGATCGGTTGGTCTGGGCCTGACTTCCAGGAGACTCTGAACACACCTAATCTCCTTGCCGCCGAGGGCATCCGCTACGTCTGCGACTGGGGCAACGATGAGCAGCCCTACAAAATGACGCCCAGGACCGGGGAACTCTACTCGCTCGGGGTGAACCAGTACCTCGACGACAATTATATCCACCTGCACGGCCGCCGGACCATTAACGAGGTCAACCTGCTGTGGCGGGACTGGTTCGATGGTCTTTACGCAGATGGCGCGGCTACCGGTCGCCTGATGGTGCTGCATCTGCACCCGTGGATCATGGGCCAACCGTGGCGCATCCGGCACCTCGACGAAGTGCTTGGCCACATCTGCGCCCACCAGGGCGTCTGGAAGGCGACCGGTGGCGAGATCATCGACTGGTTCAAGGCGCGGTCAGGATAGATCCCGTTCTTTTCATTCACGGTCCGATATGCTTCGCAGGCGAACGGAGGACACGACATGACACTCGCACCTGGCCGGTTCTATTACGCACCGATCACCGAGCGTCCCATCATCAAATGGCCCGGCAACGCGCGCGTCGCGCTCTGGGTGGCGCCAAACATGGAGTTCTTCGAATACATGCCGGAGGCCAGGCCGACCCAGCCAGACATTCCTCTCTACGCCCGCATGGACTACGGCAATCGCGTTGGCTTCTGGCGCATGCTCGACGTGCTGAACAGACATAAGGTCCGCGCGTGTTGCTGTTTGAATCTGGAAATTCTTGATCACTTTCCGGAAATCAAAGATGCCATGCTCGCTGCCAATTGGGATTACATGGCGCACGGCCTGTATAATAGCCGGCCAATCTACGACTATACCGAAGAGCAGGAACGGGCGTATTGGCAGGACTTCATTGCGCATCTGCAGGAGATGACCGGCAAACGCCTGAAAGGACGGCTTGGCGGAGGTGCGGGCTACACCGTCAGAACGGATGATCTTATGGCTGAGGCGGGGTGCCTCTATCACACCTCCTGGATCATCGATGACCAGCCGTGGCCGATCAATGTACGAGGCGGCCAGAAATTCATCTATGTTCCCTATACCGGCCAAACAAATGATGCGGGCATGTTGGCCTGGAACCGTGAAGCGGATTACTTTCTGCAGATGATTAAGGACCAGTTCGACACGCTCTACCGCGAAGGCGCGGAAAGTGGGCGTGTGATGTGCCTCTCGCTGCATCCGCACAACATTGGGCGCCCGAACGCGGCGAAATACCTCGACGAGGCGCTGCGGTATATCCTGGGTCACGAAGGCGTCTGGAACACCACCGCCGATGACATCGCCGAGTATTATATCGCCAACTACTATGACCAGGTCACGTCCTGGATCGCCGCGCAAAAGGCTCAAGCTTAGGCAAGGCGCTCGAGCAGCGCAAACCCCCGGACGTGGTGCACCACTCCGACCAGGCCACCCTATATACCTCCCTGGCCTTCGGTGGGCGCTGCCGTGAGGCCGGGGGTGAGACCCTCAATGGCGTCGGTGGGCGACGCGTATGACAATGCCATGTGTGAGAGTTTCTTCGCCACGCTGAAATGCTATTTACTAGACCGCCGACGGTTTACCTCCCAATATGACGCCGGAATGGTGGCCTTCAGCTTCATAGAGGGCTGGCACAACCCCGCCTGTCGTCTCTCGGGGATCGGCTATCTGTCCCCTGTCGCATACGAGGAAAAACAAGCCTTGCAAAACGAAACAACCTAGGACGCAAACGGTCCACCGAAACGGGACAGCTTCACTTCCCGAGCAATCTTTCCTGTCTCAAGTATCCTGATGACGGACAGGTACGGCCCCCTATTTCCGGAACATAAAGCGCGCCTGAATACGTCGATTTCAAGTTCTCCAACGGGACGGTGTCGTCCGATCACCGATCAACTTACGGAGTAGTTATGTTTCTTGGTCATGTCCTGAAAAATTTAGCGGCGTTTATCGCCATTGTAACTTTCGGCTGTTCCGCGCTCGCGCAGCCGTCCTCCGACCCCGCCGCGACCTGGCCCGATAAGCCAGTCAGGATCATCGTTAACTTCGCCCCCGGCGGCGGCACCGACAATGCGATGCGCCCGTTTCTGGAACCGTTGCAGCGCGCCCTCGGTCAACCCTTCGTCATCGAAAATCGTGGTGGTGCGACCGGGGCGATCGGGGTAGAGGCAGGGGCTAAATCCGCGCCGAACGGCTACACCTTCGTCGTCACCCCGGCAGTATCAGTCGCCATCGTTCCCAATGTGCGTAATCCGCCCTACGACCCGTTCAAGGATCTGGCCCCGGTCAGCTATTTTTCCTGGTATCCGATGCTGCTGGCCGTGCACCCTTCCTTGCCGGTGACCACGCTGCAAGAATTGGTCGTCTATGGTAAGGCCAACCCGACCAAACTCAGCCTTGCCTCCTCCGGCATAGCCAGCACAGGCCATCTGGTGGTCGAGGCCCTGAACGTCGCCGCTGGCCTTTCCATCCTGCATGTGCCCTATCGTGGCAGCGCCGAAGCATTGAGCGATTTCCTGGCCGGCATCGTACAAATCTACGCCGATCCGGTTACCGCCCCTCACGTCAAGGCCGGTAAAGCACGTCTGCTCGCTGTCACGGGACCGCGCCACCCCGACTTCCCGGATGTCCCAAGCTTCCGGGAATCGTACCCGGACGTGGATTTCATCGGCTGGAATGGCGTGTTTGCCCCGGCGGGCACACCCGAGCCAATCGTGCGCAAAATGAACCAGGCGATGAACGACATCGCCGGACGCCCGGAGATTGCCGCGATTCTGCAGAAAGCCGGGTTCTTCACCCATACCGGAAGCCCCGAGGACCTAGCCGCCATTTTGCGCAGGGATTTTGACCGCTACGGCAAACTCACCCGTGATCTGAAAATCCGCGCCGACTAACGGCCGTTGCAATTGAGGATTGGCCCGGTGGCGCGCGCCATCCAAGGGTCGTAGCGGTGTTGGATCAGACCGGCACCCTATGCGGGTGCCGCCTCAAAGACATAGGGCTCAAGCGATTCCTGGGCAGCCAAGCGGATCTCGTGCCCATTTTGTGGCCCGCCGTAATAGGCAAGGCTGCCAGGCTCCGCGTTCCCGTCGCCGTTGTAATAGGATAGGCAATCTTGCAGTGGCTGTGTCCTGATATCCGCCTCACGACAATGCTCTACGGACGCATTCTCGGAGGACTTCGCGATATCAACGATGCAGTTGCCGCGCGCGTGCGTGGGCACGGCGATCACTATGGTGCGCTTGTCGCCGTTCTTACGGATGGCGATCAGCTGCATGGCTATCTGGTGCCGCACGGCTTCGGATTTGCCAACGCCTAAGCGGGTCGAGCGGATCTGGCAGCGCGCGGGCCGGCAACGCTGTCGCTACTACTCCAGCTTGATATTGGCGCGCCTCATCAGGACGGCGAATTGATCGGACTGCTGGGCCACCCGTGCGCCCAAGGCCGGCAGGCTCAGCACCTCGCGATACACCGTCGCTCCCGCGGTAAATTGCTTGCCACGGAAATCCTCGTCAGTGGCCAGTTTGGCAATTTCCGCATGCAGCCGTTCCAGGACGGGCTGCGGAACCCCGGCCGGGGCATACAGGCCAAACCAGACCGGTACGTCGTAGTCGGGAAAGCCGTGCTCTTTCATGGTCGGCACATCGGGAAATTCGGAAAAGCGTTCGGCGCCCAGCATCGTCATCATGGTCAGTTTGCCAGCCTTGGCGTGCGGGAAGATGTTCGCGTCGAACATGCAATCCACCACCCCTGCCAGCAGGTCTGGCAGCGCCTCCCCCACGCCTTTGTACGGGACATGCATCATGTCCACCCCGACCATCAGCTTGAACGTTTCCGCGCGCAGATGGTTCACGGATCCGACACCGGCGGTGGCGTAGGTGTATTTGCCCGGATTCTTTTTCAGCAGCACTATGAACTCGGCCAGGGTCTTCACGCCGAGTGACGGGTGCACCGCCATCCCGGCAATCTGCTCCGCCACCCGGCCCACCGGGATCAGATCCTTCATCGCGTCATAGGGGAGTTTCCGCAGATGCGGCAGCAGCTGCACCGGCCCCTGCGGCGTGAACATCAAGGTGTAGCCATCGGGCGTGGACCGCACCACGGATTCGGTGCCCAGGGCGCCAGCCGCGCCCGCGCGATGTTCGATCACGAATTGCTGGCCGGTCTGGCGGGATAATTTCTCTGCGGTGCCCCGCGCAGGGAAATCCGTGCCGCCGCCCGCAGCGTAGGGGATGATGATGCGTACCGGGCGGTTGGGATAATCGGTTTGTGCCCGCAAGACCGCCGGGGCTGCGAGCATCGCAGCACCCCCAGCCAGCAGCATCCGTCGCCGGATTTTCGGCATTATAGTGGCCTCCCCGTCCGTCTGATGTGATTCTTTGGTCCGGCTCCCGTGGCGTCAGACCCCGATAGTCAAGCATATTAGGCCGGTTGCTTTCATCTAAAATCGACGCGCCGTAAAGGGCGATTGCATATGGCCCCGATTTGGCGCGCGGCGATGATCATCGGCTGACATCTCTGTGCTTGAATTCGACGAAAGTCCCGTGGTCTTAACAGCCGCAACACGCACCGCTGTCATTTTGCTGATTTCCAAATCAATCCTGGCCGTGTGAGCTTCCATCTGCTGCTTTCACCACCTTGATAACCGCATCCGCCGCGCCAATCAGGCTGGAATGCCCGCGCGTGCGGGGAACACGTAATTAATAAAGTTCTTTCGTTCTGGGGGATGGCACCCCGGTGGGGGCGCCCGTGACGATACGCCGCCATCTCGGCCGCCGAGGGCATGCCGTTTAAAATCAACTTTTGGTTGTATGGTGGCCTGCCTTTTCATCGTGGTGTTGCGCCTTGTGGGGCATTGACATCGCATCGCTCATGCCAGTTTTCTACAATTCCTGTTATAGGGCCAGATAGGCTAAAAGGGCCCGCCACCACGTGGGTCCAGCCATAAAGTCGTCAGGGAGACGTCATGATGCAACGCCGGACATTTCTGCAAGCTGCCGCCACGGCTACGTTGATCTCTACCCGGTTCGCCATTGCCCAGCCGGCTAATGCCCGAACGCTGCGTTTTGTCCCGCAGGCCAACCTCACCTTGCTGGACCCGATTTTCACCACCGCCCAACCCACCGTCCATCATGGCTGGGCGGTCTATGATCTGCTTTTTGCCGTAACTGCCAAATTGGAAATCCGACCGCAGATGGCGGACGGTTTCACCGTCTCCGACGATGGGCGCACCTACATCATCAAGCTGCGCGATGGTTTGAAATTTCACAATGGGGAGCCGGTGCGCGCTCAGGATTGTGCCCCCAGCCTGGTGCGCTGGGCCAGGCGGGAAACCATTGGCCAGACGATCTGGCAATATGTCGATAGCTGCACTGCGCAGGACGACCGCACCATCAAGATTACCCTCAAGCAGCCGATCGCGATCTTCATGGAAGCCATCGCCCGCGGTGGAGCGTCCGTCGCCTTCATGATGCCCGAGCACATCGCTAAGACCGACCCGTTTAAGCAGATTTCCGAGTATATCGGCTCCGGCCCCTATAAATTCCTACCTAACGAATATAATTCCGGCGCCCAAGCAGCCTATGCCCGCTTCGATGGCTATGTGCCGCGCCAGGAAAAGGCGGAATGGATGGCCGGCGGCAAGGTCGCACATTTCGATCGTATCGAATGGAACGTTATCCCCGATTCCGCCACCGCCGCTGCCGCGCTGCAAAATGGGGAAGTGGATTGGTATGAACAGGTGCAACCTGATCTGGTCCCCCTGCTAAAGAAGAACGCCGCTATCGTCATCGGCAACCACAACCCCACTGGCTATAACGGCGTTCTGCGCTTCAACCATCTTAACCCGCCCTTCAACAATGTCGCGGTGCGCCGGGCGGTGATGATGGCGGTCAACCAGGATGACTACATGGCTTCCGTCACTGCCGGGGATGCCAGTGCCTATACCGTGTGCAAATCGGTCTTCCCCTGCGGCAGCCGCTACGCCGTGGAGATCGGTGGCGCGGCGATGCAGGGCAATATCGCCAAGGCGAAGGAGATGCTGGCCGCCTCGGGCTACAAAGGCGAAAAGGCAGTGCTGATTAGCCCCACGGACCTCACCACAGTCGGTCCGTTTGGCGATGTTACCTTCGACCTGCTGAAGAAGATCGGCATGAATGTGGAGATGGTGGCAACCGATTGGGGCTCGGTCGTGCAGCGGCGCACCAGTAAGGAGCCAGTGGAGAAAGGCGGCTGGTCCGTCATGCATACCTGGCGGCCATCGACCATTGGTTACACGCCGATGGAGCACAGCCAGATCAGGGGCCTCGGCGCCACCGCCTGGTTTGGTTGGTATAAGGACGAGGAGATGGAGGCGCTAACCCGCCGCTTCGTGGAAACGACGGACCCGAAAGAACAGGACGCGACCGTGCTGGCAATCCAAAAGCGCGCCTTCGACCAGGTGCCCTATGTGCCGATCGGCTCGTTCCAGATTCGTAAAGCCTACCGCAAGGACCTCGTTGGCATGGTGGAGGGCACCGCGCCCTATTTCTGGAACATCCGCCGCGGCTGATGCGGCCGCCAATGGCTGCTGAATGATCCGCGCGGGCATCCTTGGTCGGGGCGGGCCGCGCCGTTTGCCCGCAGGATTTTGAAAAACCGCCGGATCATTAGAAAAAGCCAACCATGGCCGAGAAAACATCGATTGTCGACGATCCACCTATCCAGGACAGTGACGCACCATTTGGCAGCGTCAGCGCCATGCTAATCGGGCAAGCAACGATGCAACGTGATCGTTCTACCCGCGCTAGCCCGGTCATGTTCATTTATCTGGCCCGTGCCCTGCGCGACTTCTGCGATGGCTTCGTCGCCGTGTTGCTGCCAGTTTACCTGACCATTCTGGGCTTGGGTGCCTTCGAGATTGGCATCATCGCTACCCTGGCCCTGCTCGGCTCGGCGCTAATGACGTTGATCTTTGGGGCACTGGGTGCGCGCATCGACCAACGGAAGTTACTAATCGCCGCTGCCGGTCTGATGGTTGCCACCGGGTTCGCGTTCGCGGGATCCAGCACCTATGCGGTGGTACTGCTTATCTCTTTCATGGGCACCATCAATCCTTCGTCTGGCAGCAGCAATGTCTTTACGTCGCTGGAGCAGTCGATTCTGTCCCGCGCCGTCGCGGATCAACAGCGGACACGGATTTTTGCTCGCTATAGCCTGATTGGTGCGCTCGCCGGGGCGGTCGGCGCACTGGCCGCTGGCGTGCCGGAAATACTGGCCGCGTTCGGCTTGGCACAGATTGCGGCGCTGCAAATCATGTTCGTCGCCTACGCGATTATCGGTCTGGCGGGCGGGGCGATGTATGCCTTTATCGCCCCGCAAGCCCCACCGCGCGAGACCAAACGCGTCGCCGCGCTTGGCCCGTCACGGCGTATGGTGATCAAGATGGCGGCTTTGTTCAGCATCGATTCGCTGGCGAGCGGCTTTGCCGTGCAATCGTTGATCGTGCTGTGGCTGTTGCATTCCTTCGAGCTCTCGCTCGCGGCTGCCGGATTGTTCTTTTTCTGGAGTGGCGTGGCGTCCGCGTTTTCCTTTCCCGTCGCCGCCTGGCTGGCGGGGCGCATCGGCCTCGTCAACACCATGGTCTATACGCATATCCCGTCCAGCTTCTGTCTGATCTTCGCTGCCCTGGCACCCAATTTGGAGATCGCGCTGGCTCTGCTGCTGTTGCGTGCCGCTTTGTCGCAAATGGATGTGCCGACGCGGTCTTCCTATGTCATGGCCGTCGTCACCGCGGCGGAGCGCCCGGCGGCGGCCAGCATCACCTCCGTGTCCAAAAGCCTCGCCGCCGCGATCAGCCCGGCTTTTGGTGGCGCATTGTTTGCCGCCGGCTATGAGATCTGGCCCCTGATCATTTGTGGGGTTTTAAAAATTCTTTACGACCTCGCTTTGCTCTTGACCCTCCGGCATATTAAGCCGCCCGAGGAGCAATAAGGCATAGGGCGGGGGCGAGGAGGCGGTCGTAGATAACCGTCGCCACCTGCCTGATCCTGGGGAGGCTGATGGTGCGCGCGAGGCAGCTGTAGCGGGGCATCCCGTGCCAGAGCGCGATGAAGGCGGGCACGCCCGAGAGCACCTGCCCATTCTTGCGGACATGAAGCTGCATCGCGGCCTCCTCGCCGGTGACGGATCATGCCGGTTACTTGTTTTAATCCAGCAAGCCTTCTTCTTGAACCAATAGCACGCTAGCTCTTTATTCATGAGGCCTATCAAGGAAATGACGATGGATGGACAGAGCCTTTCTGACCTGAGGGAAGCCGTGGCACTTCTTGAGGCAGGCGCGACTGACCAGCCGCTGGCGGAAATGCTTGAGGGGGTGACAATCACCCTAGCCGGCATTTACGAAGGTCCTGCGGATTGGGAGATTGCCCCTGAATTGGCCCATCTCTTCCAAGGGATCGCCCCGGCTTTGGTACGCGAACGGCTTACGCGATCACAGCGGATTCTAAGGCTGGCTGGCGGTGTTAGCGGGGCTGCTATCCCAGATAGCTGAGGCGCAGCGTCTATCCCGGGAATGGAAGCCGAAGTCGGCGAGGTAGTGCTCCGCCTCGCACCCAAATCCTCCTTAAATCACAACCTCAAATCTGGGCCATAGGTGCTGACGGGGAACAACTGTCCGTCGTCAGAACATTTGGCGCTGATCGTAGCGTAATTTAGTAGAGCATCGGCCGATCCCCTAGCAGAAGGCGATCGAGGCAGGATCACGCCAAGCCTTCGCAATGATCTTGCCCTGCGCTGCAGCAGCAGCATCTTGTTCAACTCGAGTGGTACCGGCTCAGGCGGGTTTCGAGAACGAACCGCGCTTGCGATAGACTCGGGTGGTTGACTTCACCTGGTCGCTGAACTGGCGCCAGCCGCGCGCCTTGGCGAATTCCGGCGTTTCCAGCACCTGCGGCCCGTCGATGTCGTAGATCGCGATGTAGCCGCGCTGCGCCTCCTCCGGCCTGGGCGCGAAGCCGCGCACGCTTGTGGCCTCGCCGGTCTCACAGCGGATCGCCCGATGTACGCCGGGGCAGGCCAGGATCTCCGGCACGTGCACCGCGTCGTACCAGCGGTTCCAATCGGCCTCGACCGACGGATCGACATAGGCGGTGACCAGCAGTACCCATTGCGGCTCGGCCATGAATTTTCTCCTCTATGAACCGACAGTCCCCAGATGGCCGACCGGACCGGCCGCCGGAAGGCGACGGTAGGTGGGCTCGCCGTCCGGTGCAACGCCGAACCAATTAGTCTCAAATCACTCGACGACGGACACACATCGGGTAATTTTTATTTAAGTTGAAGAGCGTTTTTCCCTTAATGATCAGAGGGGTTAGAATTAACCATGACAGCGAATGCCAATTTTACCCTCGGGACATACCGATTTCCGGGGACAGCCAACTTGGGAACAATGGATTACTACGTGGCTGACTTTAACAGTGACTCCCACCTCGATGTTATAGTGACATATTTTTATTGGCCTATCCAAGACCTTCCAACCCGAACGAATATTCTTTGGGGCGATGGCGCGGGAGGGTTCACCCAAGCGACTGATGCGCAAATTACAGGCGGGATGGTGCAAAATACTTGGGGCAGACAAATAGTTGTTGCTGATTTTAATGGTGATTCAAAAAATGACATCTTCATTGCTGACCATGGTTATGACGCGTCGCCATATGCCGGTGCTCAGAATACATTGCTCCTATCCAACTCTGCTGGTGGCCTTCTTAATGCCACAGCCAATCTCCCGCAGGTTATAGATTACAGTCACTCCGCAAGCGCCGCAGACATCGATAATGATGGAGATATTGATCTATATGTGAATAATATGGGCCCTTCTGGAGCTGCACCCTACCTCCTAATTAATAACGGGAGCGGCGTGTTTTCAAGGAACAATAATATTCCAAATAATCTATTGACGAAAAATCACTTCACATCTTCTTGCGCATTCATCGATTATGACGGTAACGGCACGCAGGATTTGCTTATTGCCCCTTACTCGACTGACGAACAACAGGTAAGGATTTTGGTAAACTCAGGTGATGGGAATTTCGCACGGTCTGAAGTCAGTTTTTCCATCTCTCCTGTAGGGGTGCACGACAATGCCGTCGACACACAAATTTATGACATCAACAATGACGGCCGGTTAGATATCATTTTTTCGATTGCACTTAGCCATTACGCAACAAACGATGGCCGAATTTCAATATTCACCAATCAAGGTGGCGGACAGTACATTGACCAGACTAACCTCCTTGTTAGTGATCCTTATTACGCCAATTGGGCGACGAGAAATAAGTTTATCGACGTAAATGCGGACGGGCATATAGACATTGTACAGTATGCGCCGCAAGGAACTGTAAACTCCAATTTTCTTCCAATACTTTTGAATGACGGCGATGGTTTTTTTGTTCGATTACCCAAAAATACGACTGGTGGAACTGAGAATTTCACCGGTGTAACATCTGATTATGATTTGATAATACCGGGCGACTTCAACGAAGACGGGAAAAGCGATTTTATCAGTCGTCGGTATTTCGATAACAGCACGGGCAACGAGGTCTGGGGCCTCTATCAACAAAGAGAAGCCGCCTCCATTAAACTTGGATACGAAACGGCAGATGCACTAATAGGCGGCACTTCCTCTGATAGCCTGTCAGGTTTGGGCGGGAACGATGTTTTATTTGGCGATGCAGGGCATGACTCTTTAGTTGGAGGCACAGGAAATGACTATCTCAATGGCGGGTCTGGCAACGACTTCATCACGGCAGGCCAAGGAAATGACACTATTCACGGAGGCCTCGGCGTAGATAGAACCACTTTCGATGTAGCTGCGTTAGATACTACAACCACGTTATCAAATAGTATTTTTACGGTCCGCGGAAATTTCACGATCCTAGGGACTGATGCACTTACCTCAATTGAAAATATTCACTTCTCC
>CAMBMS010000039.1 GCA_945868845.1 Asaia bogorensis
CCTGAACCCAATCGACCAAGTCTTCGCCAAACTGAAAACACTGCTTCAAAAAGCCGGCGAATAATCCATCGCAGCCGTCTGGCAGCGCGCTGGATCATTGCTCAACCAGTTCACCTCAACCGAGTGTGTTACCTAACTTCGCCACGCCAAATACAGTTCACGTAGATACAATCAAATTCTAAAGCCCTTTCCGTGCTGATAGAAGCACAGAAAGGGCTTTATCTCTTTGTTTGAGCGAGAAGCTTTATCCGTTCGAATGATCCTATTCGAAAGGATACTACTCTAAACCTTCTGGTGCACGGGGACTTCGATGTTGAAGAACTTCGCCGCATTCAGGCCAAGCACCTTGGCGCGGTTAGCATCGTCCAGCCTCGGCATAGTGCGTTCAATCGCCTCCGCCGAATGTGGCCAGGTGCCTTCATGATGCGGATAATCGTTCGCCCACATGAAGTTGTTGGTCAGCCCGTACTGCGCCATCAAGGTCAGGCCGGACGGATCCTCCTGGAAGGTGGCATGGCCATGCGCACGGTAATAATCGCTCGGTAGCCCCTGTAGCTTCGGACGCGCCCACATGTGGTGCTTCTTGTAGCCTTCATCCATCGCATCCAGCAGCCAAGGCACCCAGCCAATGCCGGCCTCTATGGTAGCAAAGCGCAACCCCTTGAAACGTTCCAGTACGCCGGAGGCGCACATATTTGCCACCGGCTCGATCGTCGGGCTGAGCGAGTGGGTGACATAGTTAATTACCGCCCCGCCATTGCCGCGCGCGGCGCGCGGATCGCGCCCGGTGGAGATATGGAAGGTGATCGGCAGGTTGCATTCCTCGATCAACGCCCACATCGGGTCAAAATGCGGCAGGTTGTAGTTCACATGGTCGATGTCATGCGCCCCCCAATGCGGCTTGCACGGGAGTGAAAGGGCACGGAAACCGATCTTGGCGCAGCGCTCTATCTCAGCCAGCGTGCCTTCCAGATCGCCGGTACCGACGTTGCAGACCGGCAGCATTGATTCGGGATACTGGCCGAATTGCTCCCACGCCCAGTCGTTCCATACCCGGCATTGCGCGTTGACAAACACCGGATCGGGGGTGGCCCACATCGCCAAGCCCTTGTTGGGGTAGATAATCTCGACGTCGATGCCATCCTTGCGGTTGTCGCGGATGCGTTCCTCGACCTTCGCTCCGGCCTGGGCGCGCAGCCAGTCCTCGCCCTCAAAGCTGCTGACCCGTACGCGATCGGGGCGATAGCCCTCTGTGTAGCGCCATTGTACGCCCTTCTCGTCGGTAATGATGCGGGGCACGCGATGCCTATATTTTTCGTCGATGCGCTTTTCCCACAGATCTGGCGGTTCATTCGCGTGGCTATCAGTGGAGACCATAAAATATTTATCCGGATCGCCCGCCCGCGCGGTGCGGCCCCAGCCTTCATGGCCGGGTGTTTCCAGGCGCCAGAGATTGGGCGGATTGATCGCGACGGCCTCACTCATTGTACATTCCTTCCGTAGGTTTCTGCCTGTTCATTGCATCTTCTTGCCGACCTTGGATTGGCCTTGAGCGTAGAATGCCCGGCTTACCGGGCGGTATCAACGAATTCTTGTCGCGCGCCGTCAGTTTTTTACCAACAGCGCGGTACGGATCAGCGGGATACGATCATTGCCAAAATACATATCCGTCGTGTTCACGAACATCGTCGGGCTACCATAGCCGCCACGATCCATCAGTTCCTGCGTATTCGTCCGCAGCCTGTCCTTCACGGGTTGCTGGTCGGTCGCCGTTAATATTTTCTCCGCATCCAGCCCCACCCGCGCACAGATCGCCTGCAATACCGGAACCTGAGAAATATCTTGATCGTCGCCCCAATACGCCACGAAGGTGGCACGCGCGAAAGGTTCCAGCTTAGCGTCACCCTCCAGCGCTACGCAGATGCGCATAGCCTTCACGCTGTTCACCGGAAACACGGAAGGACGAATGATCTTCAGGCCGGAATAGCGCGCCCAGTCCTGCAGATCTTTCTTCGAATAGGCCTGCTTGGCCGGCACAGGTTCATCGCGGGAGTTATAGACCGAAGGATTGACCGTATTGAACACCCCGCCCACCAGGATCGGCCGCCAGGTGATGTCCACACCACATTCAGCGGCCACCGGCTGAATGTTGTGGAAGGCGAGATACGACCACGGACTGGAACAGTCGAAAAAAACCTCTAGTTTACGCACCTATGCAACATCCTTTTATTTATTTCACGGGCCGGGGCGCGTGACCCGCGTTCTCAATCGTCGTACGATCCGCCGGGCGCGCGATTACCGATCATAGCCAAAAGCTCTCGCCGCGTCGCCGGATTGTCACGGAACGTGCCCAACATGCGGCTAGTTACCATGGTCACACCCGGCTTGTGGATGCCGCGCGTGGTCATGCATTGATGCGCCGCCTCGATCACCACCGCCACGCCCTTCGGCTGCAACACGTCCTGCAAGGTGTTAGCAATCTGCGCGGTTAATTTCTCCTGGATCTGCAGCCGCTTGGCATAGGCTTCCACCACCCGCGCTAACTTGGAAATTCCCACCACTCGGCGGTGCGGCAAATAAGCGACATGCGCCCGCCCGATGATCGGCACCATGTGATGCTCGCAATGGCTTTCTAGGCGAATATCGCGCAGCAGCACGATCTCGTCATAGCCATCGGTTTCCTCGAACGTGCGTTCTAGAAGTGCGACCGGGTCTACATCATAGCCTGCAAAGAATTCTTCATAGGCCCGCGCCACGCGCGAGGGCGTATCGATCAATCCTTCGCGCATCGGATCATCGCCAGCCCAGCGCAGCAAGGTCCGCACCGCGGCCTCCGCCTCCTGCCGCGAGGGGCGCGGCGTGGCACCGCTTTTGAGAGGGCGGGGGATGGGCGTAAGCTTGTTCACCGCGTTGGCTCCTTCCGAACGTTTTAGACAGACCCAATTAATGCACTCTGCCAACCTGGTGTGGGCTGTCCAGACTGAAAGCCGGGATTGCCACGTCGAAGGCCTCCCCGGAGGCGGTAAGGATCATGTGATAGGCGCCGACCATAAAACCCGACGGTGTCTCCAGCGGGGTGCCGGAGGTATATTCAAAAGTCTCTCCCGGCTCCAGCGCCGGCTGCTCGCCGATCACGCCGGCGCCGTGCACATGCTGGGTGCGCCCGCGGCCATCAGTGATATGCCAGGTGCGCCGCAGCAGTTGCACGGTGGTAGGGCCGGTATTCTCGATCTTCACCCGATAGGCCCAGATAAACTGCCCCTCCTCCGGCTTCGACTGGTCTTCCAGATAGAAGGAAAGGACGCTGACACGGATGCCGCGCGTGGTTTTTGCGTAACCCTGGGTCATGATATGGTTAGTTTTGGGCGAAGCCGGCACAGGATTCAAGTCGCTTGCACTAAATCAGTTACTCCAGCACCGACCGGCTACCCACATTGGTCCAGGGCCGTGGCCAGATCGGCTTGCAGATCCCGCACATCCTCCAATCCGATGGAAAACCGGATCACCCCATCAGTGATGCCCAGCCGCGCGCGCTCCTCGGCGCCGATCCGCATATGCGTCGTCGTCGCGGGATGGGTCGCTAATGATTTGGAATCACCCAGATTATTGGAAATCGCTATCAGACGCAGCGCGTTCATCGCCCGAAACGCGGCCTCCTTGCCGCCGGCCAGTTCACAGGTCACCACCGTGCCGCCCCCGCTCATCAACGACATCGCCAATTCGTGTTGTAGATGGTCCGGTCGAGCCGGGTACCACACCCGCGTGATTTCTGGCCGCGCCGCCAGAAAATCAGCGATCACGGCCGCCGATCGAGAGGCGGCATCGACGCGCAGGGGTAACGTCTCCAACCCCTTCAGCAACACCCAGGCGGTAAAGGGGGACATGCTGGGGCCGGTGTTGCGGGTGAAGGGTTGCAGCACCTCCTCCACCCATTTGCGCCGCCCCAGAACCGCGCCGCCCAGCACACGGCCCTGGCCGTCGATATGCTTGGTGCAGGAATAGACCACCACGTCGGCACCCAGTTGCAGCGGTTTTTGCAACAAGGGCGTAGCGAAGACATTGTCCACCACCACGATTGCCCCCGCCGCGTGAGCCAACTCCGCCACCGCAGGCAGGTCGACGATATCCAGCATCGGGTTGGATGGCGTTTCAAGCAACACCAGCTGGGCGGGGCGCGAGAGCGCGGTCCGCCACTGATCCAGGTCGCCGCCATCCACGAATTCCGTAGCGATGCCGAATCGCGGCAGTAAGATGGAGACGATCCAGTGGCACGATCCAAACAGGGCGCGGGACGCGACCACCCGGTCTCCGGTCTTCAGATGCGCCATCATGGCCGCGTTCACCGCGGCCATGCCTGTGGCGGTGGCGCGACAGACGATATCCGCGCCCACACCGCCCTCGATCAACGCCAGGCGTTCCTCCAGCATCGCGACGGTGGGATTACTGAAGCGGGAATACTGGTAGTGCTCGATCGTACCGGCGAAGGTGGCTTCGGCCTGCTCCGCATCGTCATAAATAAAGCCGGAAGTGAGATAGAGCGCCTCCGCCGTCTCGCTGAAGCCACTACGATTGACGCCGCCATGCACAAGCAGGGTGGCAGGATGAAAAGATAACTTATGGGGCATAGTTTCTGGGCCTTTCGATGGTGTGAAAGCCCGACCGTTGAGCAGCGGTCGCCCAAAAAGGGCGCCCAACTAGCTTCTTTAGCCCGCTTATTTCACCTCGCCACAATCCTGCCGGACAAATCACGAGAGGTGACAGACCCGCATGGCCGACCCTAGGGCTGGGCGGATTGCGCCGTCAAGGCGGGTTTCCTATAATACTCCCATCGCCAAACGCGGGTGTAGTTCAATGGTAGAACGGCAGCTTCCCAAGCTGCACACGAGGGTTCGATTCCCTTCACCCGCTCCAGCTTCCTCCCTGCCTAAGCGTCTCTCCACCCTGACAACGGGGTATATCCCTATGAATGCGGGTTGCAAAATCCCACGCTCGCGAACTATTCCTGGGGAGATACAGACAAAGGCCAAACTTTCTCCGGTGTATTGAGCTCCTGGCGTTTGCATGCCTCTATGATCTAAATCAGCCTGCAGCCAGAGCGAAATCCGGCGGGTATGGATCGATAGGGATTCGGGCGCGGCAGAAAATTTAATTCTCACTTCCTGCTGGATCAGGGAGCCCACATGGATGGGGGAATATTTATCCGGTGACCTTCGTGCTCGTGTGATCTCGGCAGTGGAGGCTGGACTGTCCCGGCACTCTGCCGCGGAGAGATTTCGAGTTGGCGCCGCGAGCGCGAGCCGCTAGGTTTGGAAATGGCACGCAACAGTTAACACGCGTACCAAGCCACAGGATGGTGATCAACGATCACATCGGATCGAGGCGTATCGGGATATCGTCCTGGGTGCGATTGACGCGCAGGTGGACATTACCCTTGTTGAGTCAGCCGAGATGCCTCGTCGTGACCATGGGGCCGAATTTGCGCCCAGCGCGGTGTGGAGCTTCCTCAGTCGCCACGCCATGACCGGCAAAACGTCGCACGCCCGTACCAGGCGGTTTCGTCATCATCGACAATCCGCCGGCGCACCGCTGCCGACGATTCCATAGAGGCGCCGGGCGCCGAACTGCGCTACCTCCCGCCATACTCGCCAGACTTCAGCCCGACTGAGAACACCTTCCCCAAACTCAAATCGATCCCGCGCAAAGCCGCAGCACGTACCATCGGTGACCTCTGGGAGGTGATCGGCGATACGTTTCCAATATTCCCCAGCAAAATACGAAAACTACTTCACCACCACTGGCTATGAGCCAGAATGACCGGATTCCTCTATAGACAGCATTCTTCCGGTATGACCGCTCTCGCAGATCGCTCGGTTGGCCTTGATCCGGCTAGCGGAAATTCTAGATTTGCCAGGCATGGGGATTGATGGATAATATCGATCGCGGATCCACAATCCGACCGTCCATCCAATAAGGCCATACTTAACAAGACATCGTAAGCGGGAAAGAGCAGCCACATGCAACGTAACATTCTGACGGCGGTTGCCGCTTTTTCGGCTGCAGCCATTTCGGCCCTGCCCGCTGCGGCAGAGCCCTTCAAATGTCCGAAGGTCGGAGGTAATTTCGTCTTCGGTCAGGAGGCGAATGTCAATAGTCTGGACCAGATGACCTCGCAGACTATTTCCACCCGCAACATCGCCATGAATATCTTCGAGGCGCTAATGACGCGGGATGAAAACAACAATCCGATCGTCGACCTAGCGGAATCAATGACCGAGTCCGCTGACCGGCTAACCTACACCTTCAAATTACGTCAGGGCGTAAAATTCCATAACGGCAAACCGATGACCTCGGCCGATGTCGCCGCCTCGTTCGACCGGTTCAAAAAGGTCGCTACAGAACGTAATAATCTGGACAATGTGGATGGCTGGGATACACCCGATGCCGCCACCTTCATCATTCGCGTGAAGAAGGTACAGCCTACCTTCATCACCGTGCTATCCTCCTTCAGCCAGCCGATCGTGATCATCCCGGCAGAGCACAAGGACGATCAGTCCATGCAGCTGCGCACCGTGGGCACCGGGCCCTGGCAGTTGCAGGAATTCGTGCCCGGTAGCTTTGTCAAATTGAAGCGCTACGCCGATTATAAGCCGAACACTAAATTTGAACAGCGCACCGGTTTTGGCGGCTACAAGCAGGCCTGCTTTGACACGGTCACCTTCCGCATCGTCACCGAACCCGGCGCACGCGTCGCCGGGCTTGAAACCGGCGAATTGCACGGGGTGGAGGATCTACCGACCAAGTCGCTAGAGGCATTGCGGAAAAACGCCAATGTGAAGGTGATCCCGCTGAACAACTGGTGGATCCAGATCAACTACGCCAATACCTCCGCCCCGCCGACGGACAACCTGTATTTCCGGCAGGCCGTGCAGGCCGTGCTGAACATGGATGAGATCATGGACGCAGCGACGGACGGTAATTACAAGCTAAATGTCGGCTTCCAGTATCCGAACCAGCCCAGCTACACCGATGCCGGCAAGGAAACCTACAACCAGCGCAACCCAGCGAAGGCGAAGGCGCTGCTAGCCCAGGCCGGTTACAAGGGTGAGCCGCTGATCCTGCTGACCAACAAGGACTATCCAAGCATGTACAACACCGCGCTGGTGGTGGCCGAGCAGCTGAAGGCCGTGGGCATCAACGCGCAGCTGAAGGTGACGGACTGGCCAACCTCCGTACAGACCTATCAAAAAACCACGGAAGGCTGGAACTACTTCAACACCGGCTGGGGAACGCAGCCCGCGTTGGGCGCGTTGGCGACGATGAATTTCTTCGCCCCACCGAATGCGGTATACAAGCCCGCCCCTGGTAAGGATGACCCCGACGTCCTCGCCGCCTGGGACGACATGAACAACAAGCTCACCGAGGCGGAGCGCCAGGAAGCTTTCGCGCGCATGCAGAAGCTGGTGCTGGAACGCGCCTACGTCATTCCTTTCGGCGCCTTGACCAAGGTACAGGGCACGCGCGCGAATGTCTCTGGCTACACGCCGTTCCGTATTCCACGCATGTCCAATGTCTGGTTTGCGAATTAAGGATCCGCGAAAGAGTAGGACGTGCTAGGTGTTATCGTACGCGGGCTGATTGGGGCGGTGCCTGTACTGTTCCTGGTCAGCCTGATCACCTTCGGGCTGATGCGCTTCATCCCCGGCGACCCCTCTGCGGCGATCGCCGGGCTGGCCGCGACGGCGCAGCAGATCGAGGCAATCCGCAAAGACCTTGGGCTGGACCAGCCGATCCTGACGCAATTGGTACGTTGGTATGCCGGGTTGCTGCAAGGCGATCTTGGTCGTTCCATCCTGCTCGGAAAGGGTGTGGTGGCCACCACGATGGAGCGCCTACCGATCACGCTCGCGCTGTCCGCCTATGCGATGGTGTTGACCTTGCTATTCGGCCTGCTCAGCGGCATCGCCGCGGCGCTGCGCCAGAATAGCTGGGCGGATCAGGCTGCGATGATGTTTTCTATGCTTGGGATCTCGGTGCCGAATTTCTTTCTCGGCCTACTGATGATCATCTTGTTTTCCGTGCATCTCGGCTGGCTGCCCACCGGTGGCTATGTAGCCTTCACGGATGATCCATGGCAGTGGTTCCGCACCTCCACCATGCCGGCGATTTCTCTAGCGTTGTTGCAAATGGGGCTGCTGGCGCGAATCACACGCTCTACCATGTTGGAAGTTCTGCGCCAGGATTATGTGCGCACCGCGCGCGCCAAGGGATTGCCAGAGCGCACCGTAATCTTCAAGCACGCGCTGGCCAACGCGCTGATCCCAATCACCACCGTGGTGGGTATCATCGTCTCCCAGTTGGTCTCCGGCGCGGTCGTGACGGAGACGCTGTTCTCCATCCCCGGCATGGGACAGTTGCTCACCTCCGCGGTGCTGAACCGTGATTATCCGATGGTGCAGGGCGGGTTGCTACTCGTCACCGCCTTCTTGGTACTAATCAACATCGCCGTTGATGTCTGCTACGCAATGCTCGATCCCAGGGTTCGTTATGAGTAACACCATCGAAACTGCGCTTCTGGAAGCGGAGGACGCGCGCGGCCCAGCGCGCCAGCACCCGGCGCGCGCGGCGCTTCGCCGGCTGTTCCGCCACCGGCTGTTCCTCTCGGGCCTGGCGCTGTTCAGCATCATCCTGGTGGCCGGCCTGGCTGCGCCTTGGATCACCAATGTCGATCCGACCAAGCTTGGCATGCGCACGCGCTTCGTGCCGCCGGGGCCGGATTTTATCTTCGGCACCGATAATCTCGGCCGCAGCCTGTGGTCGCGCACCGTATGGGGGGCGCAGCTTTCTATCATCATCGGTGTGTCCGTGGTGGCGATAAACGCGGTGTTCGGAACCTTGCTCGGCGCCATCGCCGGGTATTTCCGCCGCTTGGACAATGCGATGATGCGGGTGAACGACGCGCTGATGGCGTTTCCGGCCATCCTGTTGGCGATCGGCATCACCGCCGTCTTGGGGCCATCCACCGTCAACGTCATTCTGGCACTGGCGATCGTATATATTCCGCGCACCGCGCGCATTGTGCGCGCCAGTGTGATTGTGCTGCGCGAGATGGAATATGTGCAAGCCGCCATCGCCGCCGGGGCCGGGCATTGGCGGGTACTGTGCCGCCACATCCTGCCCAACGCCATGGCGCCACTGATCGTACAGCTTTCCTTCCTGTTTGCCTATGCCGTGCTTAGCGAGGCGACGTTAAGTTTCCTAGGCCTCGGCGCTGTGCCGCCTACCCCCACCTGGGGTAATATTATGGCCGAAGGCCGACAATACATGCGCGAGGCCACCTGGATCATCACAATCCCCGGCGTGGCGCTAATGATCACCGTCATGGGCCTGAACCTGCTCGGCGACGGACTGCGCGACGTGCTCGATCCCCGCCTCAGAATCCAACAATGAGGCTACTGGAGGTTTCTGGTCTTACCACTGCCTTCGCCACCGAGCACGGTGAGATTACTGCCGTCGAGGATGTCAGTTTCACGCTGGAGGAAGGCGAAATCCTCGGCATTGTCGGTGAATCCGGTTCCGGCAAATCGGTCACCGCGCTCACCATCATGGGCTTGCTACCACGCCCGCCGGCGCGCGTGGTGCAAGGTAGCGTGCGCTTCGCGGGCGAGAACATCACCAACGCGCCGGCCTCGCGCATGCAAAAAATCCGCGGCCCCGGCATGGCAATGATCTTTCAGGAGCCGATGACCAGTCTGAATCCAGTGTTTACCATCGGCGAACAGATCATGGAGGCGCTCCGCGCGCATGAACGTCTGCGCCCCACGCAGCAGCGCGCGCGCGCATTGGAAATGCTGGAACGCGTCGGCATCCCCTCCGCCACTAGGCGGCTGGATGATTATCCGCACCAGCTTTCCGGCGGTCAGCGTCAGCGGGTGATGATCGCCATGGCGCTGGCCTGCCGACCAAAACTGCTGATCGCCGATGAACCCACTACGGCGCTGGATGTAACGATCCAAGCACAGATCCTCGATCTTCTGCTCGACCTGCGTGACGAGTACCGTATGGCGATCATGATCATCACCCACAACATGGGCGTGGTGGCAGAAACCGCGGACCGCGTACTGGTGATGTATGCCGGCCGCGTAGTGGAACAGGCCCCGGTGCGCGAGATATTCTCCCGCCCGCGTCATCCCTATACGCGCGGCTTACTCTCCTGCGTGCCGGCTCTGGAACAGGACCTGGATCGGCTGCTCGCCATTCCGGGCAACCTGCCGGAACCCACGCGCCGCACACCCGGCTGCCGCTTCGCTCCACGCTGCGCCGCCGCACAGGCGGCATGCGCCAACGGCCTGCCACCGATGGAAGCGCTAGCGCAAGAGCATTTCGCCGCGTGCTTCCGCGCACGGGAACTGCCCGCATCATGAATACGTTGATCGAGGCGACAAACCTCGCCAAGCACTTTCCGGTACGCGGCGGCGGAATCCTACGTCGGCAGACTGGCGTGCTCCGCGCAGTAGACGATGTCTCCCTAGCCATCGAAAGCAGCGAGACACTCGGCCTTGTCGGCGAATCCGGCTGCGGCAAGACCACGCTCGGCCGCCTCCTGATCCGGCTGATCGAGCCGACGTCGGGTAAAATAACCTTCGATGGCGCCGAGATCACTGGCCTCGGCCACAAACCGATGCGAGAGAAGCGGCACGCCATGCAGATCATCTTCCAGGATCCCTATGGCGCGCTCAACCCGCGTATGACGGTGCGCGATATCATCGCCGAGCCGCTGGTGATTCATGGCGCGCGCACCGATGCGGCGATGGAGCGGCGTATCGACGCGATGCTGGCAATGGTCAGCCTGCCGGCGCGCTTTCGCGACCGTTTTCCGCATGAATTCTCCGGCGGTCAGCGCCAGCGCATCGGCATCGCGCGTGCCCTAGTGCTGCGCCCGCGCTTCGTGGTGTGCGACGAGCCGGTTTCCGCCTTGGATGTTTCGGTGCAGGCGCAGATCGTCAATCTCTTGCAGGATTTGCAAAAGGAACTGGGCCTCACATACCTATTCATCGCGCATGATCTTTCGGTGGTGAAGCATATTTCGGACCGAGTGGCGGTGATGTATCTTGGCAAGGTGGTGGAGCTGGCGGGGAAGCACGCCATCTATGCCGCACCGAAGCATCCCTACACGCAGGCTCTGATCGCCACCGTGCCGGCGACGCATCCGGATGGTCGCGCCGAACGCCGCCTGGCACGGCGCGGACTGGCGGGTGACATCCCCAGCGCGATGAACCCGCCGCCCGGCTGCCGCTTCCACACACGCTGCCTGCGCGCCATGGATGTCTGCCGCATCACCGCACCACCTGCAATCACGATAGCACCGGGCCACATTGTCGCGTGCCATCTTTATGCCGGAGAACCACATGCGTCCCCCATCGCGTAGCCGCATTCAGGCCGAGGTCGATTTCGAAAAGGACGGCAGGCAGCATGGCTTCCTGCGGCTTTTCCATTCCACGCATGAAAGCGCCTATGGCTTTATCCCGATCCCCATCGTGGTGATCAAGAACGGCGTCGGCTCCACCGCGCTGCTAATTTCCGGCACGCATGGCGATGAGTACGAAGGCCAGGTGGCGCTGTGCAATCTCACCAAGTCGCTAACGCCGGAGCGCATTCAGGGCCGGGTGATTATCCTACCGGCGGCAAATTTCTCCGCCACGATCACCGGGCGACGCGTCTCCGCCATAGACGATCTCAATCTCAATCGCGTCTATCCCGGCGATCCGGAAGGTACGGTGACACGCCAGATCGCCTATTACGTGGAGCATAATCTGATCCCGCTGGCAGATATCGTTTGCGATCTGCATTCTGGTGGATCGTCGCTGATGTATGTGCCATCGGTGCTTACCAAGCACGTGGCGGATGATGCTCGCTTCGCTAAACAGCGGGCCGCGTTAGAAGCGTTTGGTAGCTCCCACGCCTATATCGCGCACTCTCCACCGGGTCAGGGAGCGGACCAAACGACCTCCGGCGGGGCGGATCGCGCTGGCGTGCTGTCCTTGGGCACGGAGATGGGGGGAGGGGGGACCGTAACGCCAGAGGCGCTAGCGATCATGGAACGCGGTGTGAATAATATCCTGGTGCATATGGGCATCCTGCCGGCGAAAGATCGTTTAGAACCGCCTGGCCCCACCCGTATCCTAGAAGTGCGTGGGCCGGATTATTTCGTCTATGCGCAGGACGGGGGGCTGTTCGAGCCGGTGGTGAAGTTAGGAGAAATGGTGCTTGCAGGGCAACTTGCGGCGCGCGTGCATCGACCGGAAACGCCCTGGTCGGCGCCGGTGGAACATCGGTTCCTGCGCGACGGATTCGTGCTATGCCAACGCATCCCCGGACGCACGCAGCGCGGTGATTGCCTGTTCCATTTGGCTACTGATGTGGGGGCCTAGACGGGAGGCACGCGATCTCACCCCGAAGTAACGGCATGATGCCGACGTCTTTCCGTCAATTTCCCCAAGGCCAGTTGTGGTGGAGCTTGATATTTATGCCCGTGAGAATGGCATGAGGAACCGCCTCCCATGCCTGCCTGACTTAAACCAAATCTCTACAAGCAAGCCCCGGTAGTTCAACGGTTCACCAGGGAGATAAGACAATGTCCTTGATCAGTAATGCGCCGCTGTACAGCTTTACGGAGTCGGAGCAATCGCCGGGCTGGTGGTACGCGGGGGTCTTCAATCCACCGCAGCTGGTCCATATTTATCCGCAGGGTGGCTTATCGATAGATATTGGGGCTGACGGCGATCTGGATGCCGTCATTCCTATGAGCCGTGGTTACCGCATGGGTATCGATACACGGTTTGCCTTTCAGGTTTTCGAGAATATTAACGGTCAACTGACTTACAGCGCCGAACTGACAACAAAAGCGCCATTTGTGGCGTGCTCACGTCGCTCAGACACACTGTTTCTAGAGCGTAGTCAAAAAGAGCTGTTGATTACTGTGAATCACGATACGGCGATTGAAACCGAAATTCGATATGACATACCTTGGCGTTACGGCGATCTCACGATGACCCTTGTCGACCCATTCAAGGTGGTGACCACTGAGCTGGTGTCAAATACTCAAACGAGGGCGGCACAGAACAGTGGACGACCAACGGCTGTGGATGCCCACTCCATGGCGGTGGGAGATATCAACAGCGATGGCATGGACGATTTGCTGGTGGGGGATTTTCAAGGGGTGTTTGCACTGCTCCAAACAGCTTCGGGCCCTTTTCAGAGAATCTCAACGCCACTGATGTCTGG
>CAMBMS010000040.1 GCA_945868845.1 Asaia bogorensis
AGCCAATTACTCAGAGCCTTCACCCCAGACGAATGCCATAATTATCTCCAGAACTCTGGTTATGCCCCAACGTAAAAACATCACGCCCTAAGGCGCCTCGCCCTTTAGCGGGGTTCGGGACAGCGCCCCAATCTTACTTTCGGCAGGTCATATCCCAGAGACCTGGGTATTAAGCTGCTCCACCCCCGCCGAGTGCCGCCCGGAGCATCGGCAGAACTTTAGGTTCGCCTAAATTTTAACCAAACCCTGCCCAAGCTCTGCCAACACCCCAGAATATTTGTGTAAAATTTAGGCAAGATAAAAATTCCTCGAGTTTTTTCGGCCTTTTCCTAGACACGGAAAGCAAAATGCCGAAAAGTGATGCATCTGTTTCCTCCTGCCGTTTCCCGGCGTCGTTGCGCGGGGGGGACGCAACGCAAGAAGACTGACCCTCATGAAGATTTTGTCCGCGCCAGCACTGACGGGTTTGTTGCTGGGTGCGTCCCCGGCGATCGCGGCCGACGCCATAAAGGTCGATTCGGGCGATACCGCCTGGATGCTGCTCTGCACCGCGCTGGTTATCTTCATGACCATTCCCGGCCTGGCACTGTTCTACTGCGGCATGGTGCGTAAGAAGAACATTCTGGCCACCGTGATGCAGTCTTTCTCGCTCTGCGCGCTGGTCACCGTGGTGTGGTTCGTCGCCGGCTATTCGCTGGCGTTCGGGACAGGAAATCCCTGGATCGGCGATATATCGCGGCTCTTCCTGGCCGGGCTGGAGGAGGGTTTCGACAAGCCCTTCACTCTCGGCGCTGGCACCGAGGCGGCGGTGGCGACGACGATCCCGGAATCGGTTTTTCTGCTCTACCAAATGGCCTTCGCCATCATCACCCCGGCCATCGTCACGGGGGCGATGGTGGATCGGATGAAATACACTGCGCTCCTCTTCTTCTTCGTACTGTGGTCCTTGCTAATCTATGCGCCGCTGGCGCATTGGGTATGGAGCCCGCTGGGCTGGCTAAACGCCATGGGGGTAGCCGACTTCGCCGGCGGGACGGTGGTAGAACTCAATTCCGGCGTCACCGGTCTCGTCTGTGCCATCATCCTCGGCCGGCGCCTGGGCTATGGGCAGGATAATATGGCGCCGTTCAACCTGACGCTCGCGGTGGCCGGGGCGGCTATCCTGTGGGTGGGCTGGTTCGGTTTCAATGCCGGCGGCGCGCTGACCGCCGGGGGACGCGCGGGCATGGCCCTGCTGGCCACGCAAATGGCCGCAGCCGGGGCGACGTTGAGCTGGGCGGTGGGCGAATGGATCTGGCGCGGCAAGCCGACCGTGCTGGGGGCAATCTCCGGCGCGGTGTCCGGGCTGGTGGCGGTGACCCCCGCGGCGGGCTTCCTTTTGCCGGGGCCGGCGCTGCTGCTGGGTATCATCGCCGGGCTGGTCTGTATGTGGGCGGCGACCTGGCTGAAATTCAAGCTGCGCTACGATGACAGCTTGGATGTGTTCGGTGTACACGCTGTGGGCGGCTTCATCGGCATGCTATTCACCGGAATCTTCGCCTATGGCCCGCTCTCCGCGACCGAAGCCGCTCCGCAAGGCGTCTACATCGGCGGCGAGAAACTGTTCATCGTGCAACTGACCGCCAGCCTGGCCACCATCGTCTTCGTGGCCATCGGCAGCGCAATCCTTCTGAAAATCACCGACCTCGTTGTAGGCCTGCGCGTCAGCCCCGACGAAGAGCGCCGGGGCCTCGACGAAGCCTTGCACGGCGAGAGTTTGGGATAGCCCGGCACAAGATAAGGTCGGGGCGCTGCCCCGACCTGCCTTCTGGCCCGGCTATCCCATTACAACGTCGCGCCGCCGTCGATCACAATTTCGGCACAAGTGATCTATCCGCTTTCGTCCAACAGCAGGAACAGCTCGAGGTCGGCAACTTCCTGGGCAGCACCCATGCGTTTCATGGGCACGGATTTTACGCGGCGGGCATTTTATTCTTGTGTACGGACTTTCAGCATGTCGATGTCGAGGGGCCCGGGATGGATGGAGCTGACCCTGATATGCCGTGGGGCAAGATCGCTCGCGGCGGCTCACGCCGCCAGCTTATCCAGTTCGCGCAGGATAGATTCGCCCATGACCGCGGTGCCGACGCGGGCGGTACCGGGGCCCATAATGTCGGCTGTGCGCAGACCGGAGGCGAGGACGTTGTTCACTGCTTTTTCGATCAGCGCGGCGTCTTCGTCCATGCCGAAGGAAAAGCGAAGCAGCATAGCGAAGCTGAGCAGCTGCGCTAGCGGGTTGGCCAGGCCCTTGCCGGCGATATCCGGCGCGCTGCCATGGATCGGTTCATATAGCGCCGTGCGCTTACCCGAAGCATCCGGTGCGCCGAGCGTGGCCGAGGGCAGCATGCCGAGGCTGCCGGTGAGCATAGAGGCCAGATCGGACAGTAAGTCGCCGAAGATGTTCGATGTGACGATAACATCGAACTGATGCGGATTGCGTATCAGCTGCATGGCGCAGTTATCGGCATACATGTGCGACAATGTAACATCGGGATATTCGCGCTGATGCAAGGCCGTGACGACTTGGCGCCAGAACAGGCCCGATTGCATGACGTTGGCCTTTTCCACGCTGGTGACGTGATTTTTCCGCTTGCGGGAGAGATCGAAGGAGACGCGGGCGACGCGTTCGATTTCGTGGGTGGTGTAGGTTTCGGTATCGAAGCCGCGTTGCTGGCCGTCGGGCAGGGTTTCGATGCCGCGCGGCGCACCGAAATAAATGCCGCCCGTGCTTTCCCGCACGATCAGGATATCGAGGCCGCGGATAACATCGGACTTCAACGTGGAGGCTTCCACCAGAGAGTCCAGCACAATGGCCGGACGTAAATTGGCAAACAGATCGAGTTCCTTCCGCAAGCGCAGGATGGCTATTTCCGGGCGCATGTCAAAGCCAAGCTTATCCCATTGCGGGCCGCCCACGGAGCCGAACAGGATGGCGTCGGCTTCGCGTGCCTTGGCCATCACGCTGTCGGTAATCGGGGTACCCCGCGCGTCGATCGAGGCGCCGCCGACAATGTCCTCGGTTATGTCGAAGGAGACCATGCGACGGTGGTCCATCCAATCGATGACGCGGCGAACCTCTCGTATGACTTCCGGGCCGATGCCATCGCCAGGGAGAATGAGGAGTTTTTTGTTGGCGCCCATGTTCTTGTCCCGGTGCGGATCAGGTGGTGATGGTGGGTTGCCAGGGCTGCTGAGCCTGGCGTTTGGCTTCATAAGTATCGAGCGCGCCCGCATGCTGCAGTGTCTGGCTGATATCGTCGAGACCATTCAGCAGCAGATGGCGCCGGAATGGATCGATCTTGAAGGAAATTTCTTCCCCGCTGGGACGCACGACGACCTCGCGTTCCAGATCGACGGTGATCCGCGCATTCCCGCCGAGTTTCGCGTCCTCGATCAACTGGTCGCAAATCTCGCGCGGCAAGCGCACAGGCAGAATGCCATTCTTGAAGCAGTTGTTATGGAAGATGTCGGCGAAGTCAGGCGCTATAACGCAGCGAATGCCGAAATCGAGCAGCGCCCACGGCGCGTGTTCGCGCGAGGAGCCACACCCAAAATTTTCGTGTGCGATGATAATCTCGGCCTTGCGGTATTGCGGCTGGTTGAGAACAAAATCGGGGCGTTCCTTGCCGTCCTTGTCATAGCGCAGAGGATCAAAGAGATGTACGCCGAGGCCAGAGCGCTTGATGGTTTTCAAGAACCTCGCCGGGATAATTTTATCGGTATCGACATTGGCGAGCGGTAGCGGCGCGGCGCGGCCGGTCAGTTTGGTGAATTTTTCCATTTTTCTTGCACCCCTCAGCTCAGGTCTCGAACATCGGCGAAGCGACCCATGACGGCGGCAGCGGCGGCCATGGACGGCGATACCAGATGCGTGCGCCCGCCAATGCCCTGGCGGCCCTCGAAATTGCGGTTGGACGTACTCGCGCAGCGTTGCCCCGCAGTGATCTTGTCCGGGTTCATACCGAGGCACATGGAACAGCACGGCTCGCGCCATTCGAAGCCGGCTTCGAGCAGGATGCGGTCGATGCCCTCCTGCTCCGCCTGCTTCTTCACCAGCCCGGAGCCCGGCACCACCAGCGCGCGTACGCCTTCTGCCACCTTGCGGCCTTTCGCGACGGCCGCGGCAGCACGCAAATCCTCGATCCGGCCATTGGTGCAGGAACCGATGAACACCACATCAACCTTCAGATCGGTCATCTTCTGCCCCGGCGTCAGGCCCATATAATCCAACATCCGCTGCCGTTGCGCGCGGCTGCTTTCATCGGCAATGTCGGCCGGGTTCGGCACCACGCCGGTGATGGGCACGACGGCTTCCGGGGTGGTCCCCCAGGTGACCATCGGCGCGATTTCGGCGGCGATGAGAAACGCCGTCTTGTCGAAATGGGCGCCGGGATCGCTCGGTAGGGTTTTCCAATAGGCTATAGCCTGGTCCAGGGCCGCGCCCTTCGGCGCATAAGGCCGACCCGTCACATAGTCGAACGCGGTCTGATCCGGCGCGATCATGCCGGCGCGGGCACCGGCCTCAATCGTCATGTTGGACACCGTCATGCGCCCGGCCATGTCCAGGCCGCGAATGGTATCGCCGGTATATTCGATCACATGGCCATTGCCACCGGCGGTGCCGATTTTTCCGATAATTGCCAGCACCACATCCTTCGCGCTGGTTCCGAACGGCAGCCCCCCCGAGACATCGACGCGCATGTTCTTCGCCGGCTTCTGCAACAAGGTCTGCGTCGCCATCACATGCTCGACTTCCGACGTGCCTATGCCGAAGGCCAGTGCGCCCAGCGCGCCATGCGTCGCGGTATGCGAATCGCCGCACACCAAGGTCTGGCCAGGCAGCGAAATCCCCAGTTCCGGGCCGATGATATGCACGATGCCCTGACGCTCATCGAGGATCGGAATATAGGGCACGCCGAACGCTTTCACATTCGCTTCCAAGGTTTCCACCTGGATGCGGCTTTCCTCTTCCTTGATACCCTTGGCGCGGTCGATGGTCGGAATATTATGATCCGCCACCGCAATTGTCAGATCCGGCCGGCGTAGGCGACGCCCCGCTAGCCGCAATCCCTCAAACGCCTGCGGGCTGGTGACCTCATGCACCAGATGACGGTCGATAAAAAGAATGCAGGTGCCGTCCTCCAACGTCTCCACGACATGGCTGTCCCAAACCTTGTCGAACAACGTCCGTGGCTTCGTGTCACTCATCCTGCGCCTCCTGCAATCAAGTCGTGCCCGTAATGGGCGTGGTTAGTAAGCAAGGCTGGCCCGGAGCGCTGCCCCTGGAGCCCGCCCTATCCCGGCCATCACTCGGTCGCAGCGGTACCGGTGGAGGGCACGACAATACGAGCTTTTTCGGCGATGCGAGCGGATTTTCCGGAGCGGCCGCGCAAGTAATAGAGTTTGGCGCGGCGGACGTCGCCGCGGCGGACGACGGCGATTTCGGCGATGGTGGGGGCGTAGAGCGGGAAGACGCGTTCGACACCTTCGCCATAACTGATCTTGCGCACGGTAAAGTTACTGTTCAGGCCTTTGTTGGAGCGCGCGATGCAAACGCCCTCAAAAGCTTGGACGCGGGTGCGCTCGCCTTCCACGACCTTGACGGAGACGCGCACCGTATCACCAGCGGCAAAGGCGGGCACGGGGCGCGCACTTGAGAGCTTGGCGATCTGCTCGGCCTCGAATTGCTGAATGATGTTCATGTGATGGTCCTTTTATCGTGATCCGACTATGGCCCGGTTGCCGGGGCGGCAACTGCCCGTGCGTTTTGTTGCGCTGCCTTAGGCTGAGCGTAAGTGGCCCAGAGATCAGGACGGCGTTCGCGGGTGATTTCTTCGGCTTGGGCGCGGCGCCATGCGGCGATGGCCGCGTGATTGCCAGAGAGCAATATTTCAGGGACGCGGCGACCGCGCCAGTCCGTAGGCCTTGTGTAGTGCGGATATTCGAGCAGGCCGGCGGAAAAACTTTCGTCCTCGGCGCTACAGGCAGCGCCCATCACGCCTGGCAGCAGGCGGACGGCGGCGTCCAGCAGCAGCATGGCGGGTAGTTCACCGCCGGCAAGCACGTAGTCGCCGACCGAAATTTCTTCCATTTCGTAGGCGTCGATGACCCTCTGATCAATGCCTTCAAAGCGACCGCAGAGCAGGATCACGCCGGGTCCAGCCGCAAGATTTTGAATACGGCATTGCGTTAACGGAAGCCCGCGCGGGGTCAGCACGATCACTGGCCGGTTATCGGTAACAGCCGCCAGCGTGGCGTCGACGATATCGGCGCGCAGCACCATACCGGCGCCGCCGCCGCAGGGTGTGTCATCCACGGAGCGATGTTTGTCGGTCGCGTAATCGCGGATGTTCTGCGCGTCCAGCGACCAGACACCGCTGGCCAGCGCGCGCCCCGCCAGCGAATGACCGAGTGGACCAGGAAACATTTGCGGAAACAAGGTCAGAATGGAGGCGCGCCAACTCATGCTGCTTCCCCCAGACTGTCTGGTTCCTGAATGATCGTTTCCACAGGCGGATCGACCACGAGACGCCCTGCCGCGATATCCACTTCGGGCACGGCGGCGCGGGTGAAGGGGATGACCAGGGGCGTGCCATCGCAGGCAATTTCCAGGCTAGCGCCGGCACCATAGTCATGCACGGACGCTATCTTGCCCAGCAACGCACCGGCCACATCAAACGCATCAAGCCCAATCAGATCGACGAGGTAGAATTCGTCTTCGTCCGCCGCTGGCAGCCGGTCACGCTCGATAAAAAGCTCTGTGCGCGCCAGTTTCGCCGCCCCGTCGCGATCGGAAATCTTCATTTCTGATGCGTCGATGCGGAGGGAAATTTCCGCGATGCCGGCGCCACGCCAGCGCAGGACAAAACGCCGCCCCTGCGCGTCGGAGAGATCTCCATACGCGATCAGATCAACGGGATCAGCCGTATAGCTGTGGACATGCACCAGCCCCCGCAAACCGTGCGGTCGCCCGATCACACCCAACAGGATGCGACGCGGAACCATTTAGCCCGCCGCAGCCTTGGCGCGTTCCTGCGCCTTTTTCTTCGGCGCCGCCTGAATCGGCTGTTCGCGATAGGCGGGCATCGGCATCAGCCCGGCCTTGCCGAGGAAACGTGCGACCCGATCAGTGGCCAGGGCGCCCTGCGCAATCCAGTGCATGATGCGCTCACCCTGCAAGCGGACGCGGTCCTCATGCTCGGCCGGCAACATCGGGTTATAGCTGCCCACGCGCTCGATGAAGCGGCCATCACGTGGCGAGCGGCTATCGGCCACCACGATATGGTAATAGGGACGCTTCTTGGCGCCGGCACGAGTGAGGCGAATCTTAAGACCCATCGGTCTGTTGCTCCTTAACTTAACTTAAAATGCGTGAAATCATACCGGGCGTCTGCCGGAGGTCCCCTGGAGCATGCCCTTGGGCATCAGAGCCCCCAGTCCTTGACGCAGCAGGCCCCTCTGCCCCATCTTCTGCATGCGCTTCATCATCGTCGACATGTCGTCGAACTGCTTGAGTAATCGATTCACATCTTGAACACTTGCGCCCGACCCCGCTGCGATGCGCTTCTTGCGGCTGGCCTTCAAGATGTCCGGCTGGCAGCGCTCCTTTAGCGTCATCGACGAAATGATCGCGGCCTGACGCTTCAGTATGGCGGTATCCAGTTTGGCGCCCGCCATTTGCGCTTTCAGCTTAGCGGCGCCAGGCAGCATGCCGAGTATGCCGGACAGGCTGCCCATTTTAGAAATTTGCTTCAGCTGGCTGGCGTAATCTGACAGATCGAATTTGCCCTTGGCCATCTTAGCCGCAAGTTTTTCGGCCTCTTCCTGATCGATGACTTCCGCGGCGCGTTCGACAAGGGAAACAATATCGGCCATGCCGAGAATGCGGCTAGCGATACGCTCCGGGTAGAAATCCTCCAGTGCGTCCAGCTTTTCGCCAGCACCCACTAGCTTTATCGGCGCACCGGTAATGGCACGCATCGACAGCGCCGCGCCGCCGCGCGCATCGCCATCCAGGCGGGTGAGCACGATGCCAGTGACGCTGATTTGCTGGTTAAACTCACGGGCCGTGTTGACTGCGTCCTGCCCGGTCATGGCGTCGACAACGAGAAGGGTTTCGGCGGGACGCGTCACATCGCGGATCGCCTTCACCTCGTCCATCAACACTTGATCGATGGCCAGCCGCCCGGCCGTGTCGAGGATGACAACGTCAAAAACCTCTCGCCGCCCAGTTTCCATGGCGCGGCGCGCGATCTCCACCGGGGTCTGGCCCATGATGATAGGCAGACAGGCCACGCCGGCGCGTTCCGCCAGTTGCTGCAGCTGGAGCTGCGCGGCGGGACGCTGGGTATCCAGACTCGCGAGAAGAACCTTCTTCCGCTGCTTATCCTTCAGCCGCAGCGCGATTTTGCCTGATGTCGTGGTCTTGCCGGAACCCTGCAAGCCAACCATCAGGATGGGGATCGGTGCCGGCGCGTTCAGGTCGAGCCCGACCGCGCCCTCCCCACCCAGCGCATCCACCAGCACGTCATGCACGATCTTCACGACCTGCTGGCCGGGGGTGACAGATTTTGTTACCTCGGCGCCGATGGCGCGTTCATGCACCTTGGCGGTAAAATCACGGACCACTTCCAGCGCGACGTCGGCATCCAGCAGCGCCAGGCGGATTTCCCGCAGTGCCTCGGTCACATCGTTCTCGCTCAACGCCCCGCGACGGCGCAGCCGATCAAAGACGGTCGAGAATTTTTCCGACAGCGTTTCAAACACTGGGGAGTCTCCAAATAGTTTCGCACCGCTGCGCGAGCCTTCGCGGAGCGGTGGAGCCCCCACCATATGTGTGGGGACCGGGGGGGGTTCAGGCCCGGATGGATGGCTTATCGGGGGGTGGGACCGATGAGTCAAGGTTTAGTGCATACTGTGATAGCAGGTTAGTTTTCGCCCTTGCCCGTCGGCACCTCATCGGCTACACGCCGCCCCTGGCCTGCGCCCGTAGCTCAATTGGATAGAGCACCAGACTACGAATCTGGGGGTTAGGAGTTCGAGTCTCTTCGGGCGCGCCAGTGTTCCCGATGCCCGCCTAACATCCGCGCGCAACGCAAATACGCCAGCAAAAGCAGACCCAGAATAGAGAAAAAGTCGCCTTCTGTAGCATCGAAAAGCTGCGCCTGCCGTCCTTGGCGAGCATTGACCGTGTTACCCAGACCTTATCCACGCCGGATGGAATCACTACGAATACCAGCCCCGCGGCCTCCAGCATTCATCGTTTTGTTACCGATGTGCTGACCAGAGTTAGCCTTGGATCCCTCAAGACCCCGCCTTTCGTCGCCGCTCATGCCAGGCATCGATCAGCTGCAACATTGTTGCAGCGGTTTCTTCGATCGAGCGCCGGGTTACATCGATCACCGGCCAGCCCCGCCGGGTACAGAGTCGGCGCGCCCACAGCAATTCGGCCTTCACCGCCTCTTCATCCACGTACCCGCTACTGTCCTGCCTTCCTGTCCCCATCGGCATGCCCCCTGCAATCAACCGCAGCCGGTGCCGCCGAATATCAATCAGGGCGGCTGCGTCGAGAGTTAACCCGATCACTGGGCAAGGCGGATTATCCAGCCCCGCTGGCAAATCCAGCCCTGGTACCAGCGGGATATTTGCTGCCTTAATCCCCCGATTGGCTAAATAGAAACAAGTTGGTGTCTTTGAGCTGCGTGAGACACCAACGAGAAGTACGTCTGCCTCCACGATCCCGGGCTGTTGCTGGCCATCATCATGAGCTAGAACATAATGCATAGCATCAATACGGCGGAAATAATTTGCATCTAGCACATACTGTCGTCCTGGCCGTGCCCCAGCTTGCTCACCGATCTTTTCTTGCAACATGAGAATTACTGGATCAAGAACGTTTACTACCGCCACATTCATCCGCTGACAGGCCAGTTCTAGATCTGTACGCAGTGCTTTATCCACCAAAGTGGATAGTACTGGACCGGGATCTGCTTCAATCCCTTGTAGTACCGGCTGTAGCTGAAAACGTGTTCGGATCAGATTCCAACGATGGTAATTTATTTGCACATGCTCGAACTGCACCGTCGTGGCACGTGCGACGGCGTTCAACGTTTCGCCAGTAGCGTCGGAAAGGAGATGCAAATTAAGATGGTTGACAGTCATGTCCCCAGAATAGCTGGGATAAGTCAGCTTGCCAGCCTATTTTTCATCTGAAAATCGTAACCCGGGGATATTATCCTAATTCCATGTACGCTAGAGCATTCATCCCCAATAAATCCTCCCCTGTGTATAACTCTGGAAAAACCGTGGATTTCAATCTCTTGGTTTCTCCTCCATATGTGGGCTACCAACCAATAAAAAAACCTCATCGGGGTACCCAGATTTCCACAACCCCTACTACCACTACATCACATTCTTTTTATCTTATTCTTTAAAGACATTACGGAAAGATGAAGAGAAAGATTATGTCAAAACCGTTACTCCAGGCTCTGGCCGGCGAAGCCGTCTGGCCACCTCCTATTTGGCTAATGCGCCAGGCCGGTCGGTATTTGCCCGAATATCGCGTTCTGCGCGCTCAAGCGGGCGATTTTTTATCGCTTGTCACGAATCCAGTTCTAGCCGCTGAGATTACTCTACAACCTATTCGCCGCTTCGGCTTCGACGCAGCTATTCTGTTTAGTGATATTCTTCTCGTTCCATGGGCCCTAGGACAGAAATTGCGGTTTGCCGAGGGGGAAGGGCCCATCCTATCCCCTGTGCGCGACGAAGCTGGTTTTGCGGGATTGCATCCAGCACGCATGGCCGAAAAAATATCGCCCGTTTTGGAAACTCTGCGTCGAGTACACGAAAAACTTGATCCCCGAACTGCGCTAATTGGCTTCGCGGGTGCTCCTTTTACTGTTGCCTGTTATATGATTGAGGGTGGCGGCTCCCGTGATTTTTCTAAGACTCGTGAGCTGGCTTATACATGCCCTAATTTCTTTGCCCGCCTCATAGACTTGCTAACCGAAGCAACCATTGATTTTTTAGCCCTTCAAATTCAAGCCGGTGCCGAGGCTATCATGTTATTCGACAGTTGGGCCGGCGTACTTTCTCCTACCCAATTTCGCACTTATGTCATTTCCCCCACACGCAGAATTGTGACCGAGTTACAACAGCGCTTCCCTAAGATTAAAATTATCGGTTTTCCCCGTCTCGCTGGTTTACTTCTTAGTGAATATGCGACCATTACCGGAGTTAATGCGATTGGCATGGATACAGCCACTGATCCAACAGAACTTGCGGCTCAAGTCTCTCCACATACCGTCCTACAAGGCAATCTCGATCCAATGGCCCTTCTTGCTGGCGGAAAAGCTCTTCAACTGGAAACGAAGACGATTCTTGACGGGATGCATGGCCACCCCTTTATCTTCAATCTTGGACACGGGATCGTTCCACAAACACCGCCCGAACATGTAACAGAGCTTCTATCTATCGTTCGAGCCGGCTGATGACCACTCAGATCATGAATGCGCGAAAAAAACTTGCCATCGTCCTTTTTAATCTAGGTGGCCCTGACCGATTAGAATCAATTAGACCATTTTTACTAAACCTCTTTCGCGATCCGGCAATTCTGCGCGTACCCTTCTTTATTCGCCGCCCCCTTGCGCGCTGGATTACCCGCAATCGGCTCGCTGCCTCAACCGCCAATTATGCTCTGATCGGCGGAAAGTCCCCGTTACTGGATTTCTCCACGCATCAGGCCGAGGCCCTAGCGGCGGCGCTTCCCGAATTCGACACTAAATGCATTATTGCTATGCGTTATTGGCACCCGTTTACTGATGCGGCGGTCGATGCGGTAAAGGAATATCAGCCCGACGAAATTCTTCTCCTTCCCCTCTATCCGCATTATTCCACCACCACCACTGCTAGCTCTCTGACAGCTTGGCGCAAGTATGCGGCGCGCGCTGGGCTGGCCATCCGCACCACCACTGTCTGCTGCTATCCCGACGACCCCAACTACATTACTGCCGTCGCCACGCTACTGCGGCAAACGCTTCAGGATGCCCGAGTCGCCCATTCGGAGCAGGAAAATTGGAAAATCCTGTTTTCTGCTCACGGCCTGCCCGAATCCATTATCAAGAGCGGTGACCCCTATCAGCATCAAATCAGCCGCACCGCGCAATCCATCCTTGCCATTTTGGGCGAAGACGTAGACTGGACTGTTTGCTATCAATCGCGCGTTACCAGAGTAAAATGGCTCACCCCCAGCACCGAGGACGAAATTCGCCGTGCTGGCCAAGGGGGCGCTGGTGTCATCGTTGTACCGATTGCCTTCGTCTCCGACCACTCAGAAACCCTGGTTGAGCTTGATATCGAATACTTTCATCTAGCACAACAATCTGGTGTTCCCGCCTACTATCGGGTGCCCGTGCCAAATGATTTCCCCCCATTCATTGCCGCCCTTGCGGCTCTTGCCCGCCAAGCCGTAGCGCATGGCCCCGGTCTCTGCGCCGCAACCCCGGGAAAAATCTGTCCGCTCGCACACACGCAGTGCCCGCATCATTTAAGCCGGGCGACGTCATGACATCTAACCTCCTCCTCCATTTCTATCCCTGGATCAAAGCCCTCCATATTATGAGCGTCATCGCCTGGATGGCTGGGTTGTTCTATCTACCGCGCCTCTACGTTTATCATTGCGAAACCAGCCGCGGTTCTGCAGAAAGCGAGCGTTTCAAAGTCATGGAACGCAGGCTTCTTAGACAAATTAGTAATCCGGCTATGATTGCCACATGGTTTTGTGGTCTTGTTCTTGCAGCCACCCCTGGCATCATTGACTGGACCGCGCCCTGGTGGGGGATAAAGTTAGCCGCTGTCCTCGCCATGTCCGGCTTCCACGGCGCACTTTCCGCCTGGTGCCGAGCGTTCCTTGAAGACCGAAATCGAAAATCCCAACGCTTCTACCGCATCGCTAACGAAGTTCCGACGGTCCTCGCGGTCATCATCGTCGTCATGGTCATCGTGCGGCCGTAAGTAAGGTTGGGGCGCCGCCCCCCGGAACTCTTTCGTCACTATAGGAACGAGGTCCGGGGTGCATCGCTTTCTGATCTGCCCCCTTCAGAGTGGTCCATCGACTATTTTAGTGTGGACCCTGAAGGAGAAGACAAATGGGCAAGAGACACGGGCCTGAGGAGATTATCGGCAAGCTGCGTGAGGCAGAGATCGTGCTGGCGCAGGGCGGAACGACGGGGG
>CAMBMS010000041.1 GCA_945868845.1 Asaia bogorensis
GAATTAAATCCGCAAGGCACCGTCATCTGATGTACCCACCGGACGTGTCATAGAAACATGTCCCGAATGCCCATACACACTGAGATTCAAGGTAAATTCGGCCGAGGCGTACAAGAAAACTCGCACTCATCCCGGGAATCCGGATTAAACGCGGTTTCGGCGCGGCTTCTTATGCGTATAACCGGGCCAGCAGCTCCGCATACGCGCGTATCACCAGGCTCCGACGTATCTTTTGCGTTGCCGTCAGAAAACCGTTTTCCACCGTGAATGGTTCCACCAACGCATGCCTGCGGACCCGTTCGATCACCGAAAGCCGCGCGTTCACCCGCGCCACCGCCGCCGCAACAACCGCAGCATCCGCCCCCTCGGCCGCTACCAGCAGGGCGCAGATCCCGGCTTGCCCCTCACCGGCCACCACCGCCTGCGCGATCTGGCCCTCGGCGGTCAGCATGGCCTCCACGCGCGCGGGGGAAACATTGTCGCCGCCGGACAGGACGATAATGTCCTTCTTGCGATCGGTGATGCGGAGATAACCGTCAACGTCCATTTCGCCGATATCACCGGTATGCAGCCAGCCATCGCGGATCACGGAAGCCGTGGCCTCTGGCTGACCCCAATAGCCCTGCATCACGAGATCGCCGCGCACTAGGATTTCCCCATCCGCGGCAATGCGCAGTTCCACGCCGTCCAGCACATGGCCCACGGTTTCAACGCGAATCGCATCGGGGGGGTTGGCGGAAATAACCGGGCCGGCTTCGGTCTGGCCATAGCCCTGGATCACCTTCAGGCCGCAGGCGAGGAAAAATTTTCCGACATCCGGGTCGAGCCGGGCACCGCCGGAGACCAGGGCCTTCAGCCTACCACCGAAGCGGGCGCGAATCTTGGCGAGCACCAGGCGGTCCAGCAGCGGGTTGAGCAACCGATCCAAGACACGTGGCTTACCGGTGACATGGCGCAGGCCGCTGTGCACGGCGGAAAAGAACAAATGCTGCTGCAAGGGTTTTTTGCGGGCAATTTCCGTACGCACCCGGTCGTGGAAAATCTCCAGGATGCGTGGCACTACGGTGATGATGGTCGGACGCACCGTGGCCAGATCGGCGGCCAGATGTTCCAGCCCGCGAGCATAGACGATTTCCGTGCCTAGGCTGAGGAGAAAGAATTGCCCACACGTATGTTCGTAGGAATGCGACAGCGGCAGGAACGACAGATAGACTTCGTTCTCCAGACCAAGCGGTCGCAGCAATTTAGCGGCCCCCCGGCAATTGGACAGGATGGCGCGGTGGGGCAACATCACGCCCTTTGGTGCCCCGCCGGTGCCGGAAGTGTAGATCAAGCAGGCGAGCGTCTCGCCGTCGATCCCGGCCGCCTCGGCGGCGATATCATCGGGTGTGCTGTCGTTTTGGGTCAGGCTGTCCCACGACACGGCTTCCGGGACGGCCTCCATCGTGATCAGCAGGTCGAGCCCGCCAGTTTGCTCTGCCGCCGCTTGCACCCGCCTCGCCAGCGCGGCGGTGGAGACAATGGCCGCCCGGACGCCTGCGTCGCGCAGCACATGCGCATGATCGGCCACGGTGTTCGTCGTGTAGGCGGGTACCGGCACGGCGCGGATTGCCAGTAGGGCGGTTTCCGCGATCGGGTATTCCGAACGATTTTCCGCCACGATCAGCACGCGGTCACCCGGGCATACCCCGGCGGCGCGCAGGCCGCGCGCCACGCTGGCGGCCTGGCGGGCGAATTCTCCCCAGGCGATAGTGTGCCACGCGCCATCGCGCCAGACCCGCAGCATCGGTCGCTCCGGCCACGCTTCTGCGCGGGCGAACATCATCGTCGCCAGATTTTGCCAGCGCGGATAGCTCTCCACGTCCCCTCCCTGACTAGCCGCCCCTTGGAGCGCAGACCAGGCTAGCTTACATCCAGGATCCATCGCAGTCACAGGATCCGCAAGGTATGCCCTTTCGTCGCCCCGCCCCCGTTCGCGCCCCGGATACCGCCGCCGGGGCGGCCGATCTTCCCAGTTGGGATTTGACTGATCTCTATCCAGGGCCGGACAGCCCGGAACTGGCCGCCGCTTTTGTCCGCGCAGAAGCGGGAGCGAAAGCCTTTGCCGTGCGGTATGAGGGCAAACTTGCCGCCCAGTCTGGCGCCGCCCTAGGCGAGGCTATCGCCGGGTTCGAACGCATCGAGGAAATTCTCGGCCGCATCGTCTCCTATGCCCAGCTGCTGTTTTCAGGTGATTCCACTAACGCGGTGATCGGAAAATTCTACCAAACCACCACCGAGCGGGTGACGACGATCAGCAGTCATCTTATTTTCTTCGGCCTGGAATTGAACCGGATTGACGACGTGGAGCTGAACAAGAAACTAGCTGATCCGGCCTGCGCGCGCTGGGCGCCCTGGCTGCGCGATCTGCGCGTCTTCCGTCCGCACCAGCTTTCCGACGAGCTGGAAAAACTGCTGCACGAAAAGGAAGTCACCGGCCATTCCGCCTGGTCACGCCTGTTCGATGAAACCGTCGCGGGGATGCGGATTCCCTTGCTGGGTGAGAACCTGACCGTTTCGGCCGCACTGAACAAACTTTCGGATGCCGATCGCGATGTGCGCGCCGCGGCCGGTGCCGCGGTTGGAAAAATATTCGACGAAAATATCCGGTTATTTTCGCTGATTACCAACACTCTGGCGAAGGACAAGGAGACCATCGACAACTGGCGCCATTACGCGAGTCCCACCAGCTATCGCAACCTCTCCAACATGGTGGAGGACGAGGTAGTGGAGGCGTTGACCACCGCCGTCCGGGACAGTTATCCGCGCATTTCGCATCGCTATTACATGATGAAGGCGAAATGGCTTGGGCTGGACAAGTTAAAGCACTGGGACCGCAACGCGCCGCTACCTGAAGACGATGACCAGCGCATCTCTTGGCACGAAGCGCGTGAGCGGGTGATTTCGGCCTATGGCACCTTTAGCCCCGATCTGGCCGCTCTGGGCCAGCGTTTCTTCGATAAGCCCTGGATCGATGCCACTACGCAACCCGGCAAGTCGGGCGGGGCGTTTTCGCATCCTACGGTGCCCGCCGCGCATCCCTATATTCTGATGAACTATCACGGCCGCGCGCGCGATGTAATGACGCTCGCGCACGAATTGGGGCATGGCGTGCATCAGATTTTGGCCGGCGAGCAGGGTTATCTGCTTTCCAATACGCCGCTGACCCTGGCGGAGACCGCCTCCGTCTTTGGCGAGATGCTGACCTTCCGGGCGCTTCTGGACGTGGAAACGGATGCGCGGCGGCGACGCATCATGCTGGCGGGCAAGGTGGAGGACATGATCAACACCGTAATCCGCCAGGTTGCCTTCTATAACTTCGAGACGCGCGTGCATCATGAGCGTCGCACTGGAGAAATCCTACCCGAACGCCTCGGCGAAATCTGGCAGGATGTGCAAATGGAAAGCCTTGGGCCGGTGTTCGACTTCACACCGGAGTATCGAAATTTCTGGGCCTATATTCCGCATTTCATCCATTCGCCCTTCTATGTCTATGCCTATGCGTTCGGCGATTGCCTGGTCAATGCGCTCTATGATACTTTCCGCGCCGGGCATCCTGGATTTCAGCAGAAATATCTGGACCTGCTGCGTGCAGGTGGGGCGAAACGACACAAAGAATTGCTGGCGCCCTTCGGCCTCGACGCATCCGATCCTGGTTTCTGGAAACGCGGGCTAGATGTGATTTCCGGTTTTGTCGATGAGCTGGAGGCCACCGGTTGATGGCCGACGAATCGTCTTTTTTCGGCGAATTACGGCGCTTTGCCCGCACGTCCGGCGCCGTGGGCGGCATCGCCGCGCGCGTCGCGGGTGAACGTGTCTTCGGTATCAAGACCGATCGCGTGGCGCATGCGGAGGATCTGCGCGCGGTGCTCGGCGGCCTTAAAGGGCCATTGATGAAGGTGGCGCAGTTTCTTTCTACCGTGCCGAATGCCTTGCCGGCCGAATATGCCGCCGAGCTTTCGGAACTTCAGGCCAATGCGCCTGCCATGGGCTGGGCGTTCGTGCGCCGGCGCATGGCGGGTGAGCTGGGCGCTAACTGGCAAAGTAAATTTTTGACATTCGGCCATGAAGCCAGCGCGGCTGCGAGCCTTGGGCAAGTGCACCGGGCACGGTTGCATGATGGCTCGGACGTTGCGTGCAAGCTGCAATACCCCGACATGCCGGCTATCGTGGACGCAGATCTGCGTCAGCTGCGCCTGGCCATGGCCGTCTATCACCGTATGGATAGCGCCATCCAGCATGACGAAATTTACAAGGAGCTTTCTGAGCGCCTGCGCGAGGAATTGGATTACACGCGCGAGGCCGCGCAGATGCGGCTTTATCGCCACATGTTGCGCGATGAAACCAGCGTGCACGTGCCTGAACCGATTCCCGATTATTGTACGAACCGGCTGCTGACCATGACTTGGCTAGACGGGCGGAGGCTGATGGATCGGCTGGCGGAAAACCCCTCGCAGGAGGAACGCAACGGGATCGCGCGGGCGCTGTTTCGGGCCTGGTATGTGCCCTTTTACCGATATGGCGTGATCCATGGTGATCCGCATCTGGGCAATTATCAGGTGCGTCCCGACGGTTCCGTCAATCTGCTGGATTATGGCGCCATTCGCGTCTTCCCCCCGTCTTTCGTCGGCGGTGTTATCGCACTATACGAAGCGATACGCGACAATGACATGGGCAAGGCCCGCCACGCCTACACAACTTGGGGTTTTACCGATCTGTCATTGGAACAGATGGCTGCCCTGAATCTCTGGGCGGAATTTCTGTATGAACCGCTGCTACAGGATCGCGTGCGCCGCATACAGGAAAATGACGATCCGCAATTCGGCCGTGCCGTAGCCGAACGCGTGCACGCGGCCCTCAAGGCCGCCGGCGGGGTTCGCCCGCCGCGAGAATTCGTTCTGATGGACCGATCGGCGATTGGCCTCGGCGGCGTTTTCGTCCGCCTGGGTGCAGAGTTGAACTGGCATGCATTGTTCCAGGAACTCGTGGCCGATTTTAACACGGACACGATGTCGGCGCGCCAACAGGCCAGCCTGCGGGAAGCAGGTGTCTCCAGTGCGGATTGAACCAGCGCGGCTGGTGTCCGGGTCGCGCGCCGGATAGCTCACGCTGGCAGGGGCTGGCGCTGCACGCGCAACCAGCCGACCGCCAGCAGGGAGACGCTGATCAGTGCTATGGCCGCCCAGTTCAGCGGCGCCCAACCGAACCGTTCTATAAGGAATCCTGCCAGAAAACTGGCCGTGGTGGTGGTGCCAAATACCAGGAAATCGTTCAAAGACTGCGCCTTTCCACGCTCGGAGGGGCGATAGCAGGTCGTCACCAGTGTGGTGGCGCCGACAAATAGGAAATTCCAGCCGACGCCGTTCAACGCCATCGACAGGCGGAAATACCACTCCGTGATCCCAGCCAGCGCGGCGATAACGCCGGTCAGTAGGATCGCGGCACCCCAGAACATGATGTTCACCACGCCGAACCGGGTGATCAGATGGCCGGTGAAGAATGACGGCACGAACATGCCCATCACGTGCAAGAACATCACCCAGTTCGCTTCCGTCGCCGGCAGGCCGCACATGACGATGGCGAGCGGCGAGGCACTCATCAGGAAGGACATGGTGCCATAGGCCACCATTGCGCTGATCACGGCAGCCATGAAGCGCGGCTGGATTGTGATCTCCCATAACGGGCGCGCCGGCAGAACTGGACCTACCGGGCCAGCAGTTGGCGTATCCTGATATAGCATCGGAAAACGGATGAACGACATCACCGCGATGACGACGATGTGCAACCCAATGGCGGCGACATAGGACGCGACGAACAGCGGCAGCATGAGATCATGCGTCCAGCTCGCCAGCGCCGGACCGATGAAGCCAGCCGCCACCCCACCGCTGGTGACCCAGGAGATCGACTTAGCGCGCCAGGCAGCCGGCACCAGTTCCACCGCAGCGAAGCGATACATCTGCACATTGCAGACGGCGTAGCCATGCACGAACCCACCCAGGCACATCAGAGGGAAATTCTGCAGGTAAAGCCCGATCCCTCCTAGCGCGGCGCCCACTATGCCTATTAGCGAACCGAGGCGGAACCCAAAGCGTCGGCCATGGCGCTGCATGAGCATGCCGGCGGGAAACGCCGCCAGCATAACCCCGAAATGCTGCAAGGTGATCGGCAAGGTCGCCAGTTCCCGATTGCGCATGAAGGTGATCACCGACAAAGCGGTGGAGAGAAACAGCATCGTGTTGGCAGCCTGGCCGAAGGCCAGGCAGACCGTTAGCAGGAATAGATTTTTTTGAGCCCCACGATCGAGGCCTGGTGTGACGCCAAAGAGGGCAGCGGAAGGGGGGGGGGATTTGGTCGCGGTCGACACGGCGGTTCCATTCCCACAACCAGGATTTCCCGATGAACGTCCAATTTGCCCATCGCGGAGGCAAGATAACCATCGAATCGGACGCTCGGCAACCTTTGCCTCGCAGAAAGGTGGCTGGAGCCCTGCCGGCGTAATCGACACGGCAACTCCGCTGATCTGTCCCCGAGGAGTGGTCGAGTTGGAAAGTTAGTTCATTCTTGGTCGTGGCACCATGTTTGATGTGACTGGCGGAGGGCTCCCGGTGACGAGGCTGGTGCAGCCGGCTACGACACGACCTCGGGAGCCGGTTGGGGGCATTGTCGGCATCGCGGAACACCAGATCGCCAAGCAGTCACGAGACAAGTTGGTAGCGTTTCTGCGCACCTATATTGGTGACGTGTCCATGTTCACCCGGACCGCGTCGAGGGTGTTTCAGGTTCAAACCAAGCCGAGGGCAGCCTTTACTCGGGCGGTGGCGCCGCTGATGTCCGGCAGTTTCTCACCCGCATCGAGGCGGGCGAGCAGTTCCTTTTCCGCTTCCTGCATGGCGATGGCGGTGCGGGCGGCAGTTTCGATCTGGTGCGGGCCAAGTACTAGCACGCCGTTCTCGTCAGCTAAAATAGCATCACCAGGGCGGACGCCGACGCCGCCGCAAGAGATGGGCGTGCAGAACGCACCACCCAGATCCATGTGCTTCGTGGTGACTGTGGAAAGCCCACGCGCCCAGACCGGGACGCCGTATTGTCGGAGTTCGCTGATATCGGAGACCACGCCGTCCAACACAATGCCGGCTACCCCGGCCTTGCGCGCGGCATAAGCCACGGCACCTCCCGTCGCTGCGTGGCGATGATCGCCGCATCGGTCGATCACTAACACGTCGCCCGGCCGAACCTGACCCAACGCGTAATGGACCATGGTGCAGTCCGCCCCCGGCGCACGAACGGTGACCGCCGTGCCGGCGATACGCCGGTCGGGCAGCAAACCGCGCATGCCGATATCCATGAACCCGGCGTGCAATACATGGCCGATCGTCGCGGGTTCCGCGCGCACAAGGAGGGCAAGCAGATCGGACGAAATCTGGAGCGGTAGGCTTTCGATGTCGTACACAGCAACGGATCTCCTTGAACTGAGAGGCAGCCGCCTACGCGACGCACCTTGTACGCCGACCTCACGCTACGTTTTGCTTGCGGCCCGGTAAGGCGAGGTGCCCGAGTTTTTGCACAAGATGCAGTAGCAGATCCTCGCGGCCAGCGGGAGCGATCAAGGAAAGGCCAACCGGGCGCCCCTCGGCCAGTCCGAGGGGCAGCGACACCTGCGGTAGACCCGTCTGTCCCGCAATTGTTGTAAGGCGGCCGAGGCGGCTGCGCAGGTCCCACATGACGGAGCGGCGCTGCCCTTGCAGGGGGGCTGGAAAGGGCGTGGTAGGGATAGCCAACACCGCGTCAGCACCCAGTAATACTTGCATGCGGGCGCGAAAGGCCACGCGGAATGCGTCCGCCGGCGCGATCAGGGCTGGGTCGATGGCAAGAGCCCGGGCGCGCCCGAGTGCAACCTCCCAGGACAGACGCGGGTTCTCCTTGTCCAGCCAATCGCCGAAGATTCGCATCGCCTCGGTCGGCTGGAGCGCCTGGTGGTGATCATTCACGACGGCGAGGCCGTGGGGATGGATGACTACATTTTCATAGACACCTATCACAGTGCGGGCCGCGTCGAGGGCGGGTTGCAGCGCACCTTGCACAATTGGATCGGCGGAGGCGAACGCCTGGGCGCCAATCAGCAGCTTACTAGGCGCCGTTGCACTGGGGATATCGCCTAGCAGAACACCAGCAACACGGATGAACACGTTGGGACAATCGGCCATGAAGCCAGCTGTATCGAAGCTGGGGGCCTGAGGAAGCATACCGGCGGTGGAGATCTTGCCGTGCGTCGGGCGCAGACCGAATAAGCCACAGAAGGAACTAGGCACCCGGACCGAGCCGCCGGTGTCCGTCCCCAATGCGAAGTCACACAACCCGCCCGCCACAGCCGCGGCAGACCCGGAGGAGGAACCACCCGGCACATACGCTGGTGCGCGGGGATTGATGACTTGGCCTTGATGCTTGTTCTCGCCAAAAATACCCAGGCTAACCTCGTCTGTGACGGTCTTGCCCACCATCGTGGCGCCAGCTGCCAGCAGCTGTGCCACGACCCAGGCATGTTCATTGGCCGCGCTGCGGGTGGGGTTCCAGTCTGGCGTGCTGCCAAGCGTGGGCAGGCCAGCAACGTCGAATAAATCCTTCACCGCGAAGGTCAGGCCCACAAGCGGGCCGCCTTGGGCGCCGTCGATACGGGTGCTGTCGACGAAGGCATTGAAGGGGTCGGCTGGCATTCTTGTGTGCTCACATGACGCCGCGTGGACCTTGGCGACCAAGGATCTAAAATCGACCTCGGATATTTCGATCTCGTTACGCTTTATCGAAGTCCAGTCGAACGGGCGGGCCTCGGATTGGTCCCAGGCTCAGCAAGTTGGGAAACCCGGCGCTTTAAATGCGGACACCGGAGTGCCTTCAACGTCGAAGAAGCTAGCGGATTGGGGGAACGATGGCAGTTTCAATGATACCTCCAATGAGAGCTTGGGGGTTGAACGGTGGCTTTCCTCTTACGCATCTGAGTCTATCCCTCATCCTTACGACATAAAGCGTTAAGGGGCCAAGTCGACCTCTCGAGATCAGTTGCCAAATAGCAAATGGCTGCCCGCGCCTCCCGCATGATGCCATAGGCCGAGCCCTGTAGTCTCGGTATTTGGGCGCCCAGGCGCATCTGGTTATCGATCCACGGCACTAAGCCGGGCTTCGTATCTTGACCAACGTCTCTGCTCCGTGCTGCTGATTGCGTGCATGGACGGCGTAGTAGATTGCCGTTTTGAGAACATCGAGATCGGCGAACGTCTGATGCGCAAGATGATGTGGCTTGAGATCGTGCCAGACCCGTTGGACGTTGTCTCGTTCGATGTTGTTCAGTTATGGCGCAAGCTTTGGCAACCACTCGGCGGTGCGCCATTGGGCACGTGCCGCCGGCGCGGCCGCGGGTAGCTTGTGGTGTGTATCGGACCATTCTCCTCCACCAGGACGACCAGTTTGATGGGCTGTCCTGGTGCGGGAACCTGCAGAACCGCCCCGGTCTTCGCCCAGACGCGGGCGAGGTAGGCAGAGCCTCGCTCTCGTCACCGCAAAGCAGAACGATGTCGCCGGCTTCGGCCTGCTGTTTACGCCGCTGTAGACGCCGGCGGGTTTTAGTCATCTGCGATGCGGAACCCGGTCAAATATTTTGACAACCCCTTCGAGGTGATCGGCCTGGTGGTGTTGCTGTATGTCCGTTACCCGCTGTTGCTGCGTAAAGTGGAGGACTGAGTGGCTGAGCGCGGGATCGAGATCTACCATGAGACTGTGCGGCTAGAGTGGAACCGATTCGGCCTGCTATTGGCCGCTGAGCTCAGAAAGCGCCGGCTCCGGTTGCGCCAGGGCTACCCGGAGTGGTAGTGGCATCTTAAGAGGTGTTGGTGAACATCAACGGCCGAGCCCACTCTCTGTGGCGGACCGTCGATCATGAAGGCGAGGGGCTGGAAGCCGTTCCAACTAAGTGGCGCGCTCGCTGTGCTACCTTGAAACTCCTCAGCAACTTCTGTCCCCCTGTCGGGGACTACGGGACAGCCAAGACGATTTGAGGCAGGCCTTGGGCCATTCAGTCTCTGACCACCCGCAACGCAAACCGAGGACATCGCATGGCACGCGTTCCCGTCTTGAGATCCCCCGACGAACTGGTCGGCGAGGCCCGTCGGATCGCGGAGAAAATCGTCGATACGCGCAAATCGCTGGAAGGTCCTTTCTCCGTCTGGATGCATGCGCCGGAATGGGCTGAGCGTGTCGCCCACCTTGGTACGTTGGTGCGCTGGGAAGGGACGCTAGACCTGCGCGTGCGTACGCTCGCTGCTCTCGTCGTGGGTCGGCACTTCCAGGCCCAGTACGTATGGGGCATTCAGGGCGTGATCGGCGCGGAGCGGAACGTGCCCCGCACCACAATCGACGCGATCCGCGACGATCGTTCTGACGGCATCTCGCCCGAAGACCTGCAGATCATCGACTTCACGCGCCAGTTGCTGCGGAAGAACCGCATCGATGAACCGCTGGCGCAGACCGTGATGGCGAGGCTGGGGCCGGACCAGTATGTGCAGCTGACGACCTGCATCGGCTACTACGCAATGCTGGCGATGACAGTGAACGGCGTTGAGCTGGAGCCAAACTCGAAACACGAAGCCTTATAGCTGGACAGGTGCACCAAGCGATGCCGAGCATGATAGACAGTTTCCCCCCACCGTCCGAGGCGCAGGTAACGCTCGCCAACTGGCGCGTCAGCCCATTCAACAAATGGGGCTTCCAGCACGTGCGGGAAATCGTGGCATCCGCCGACATTCCGAATGATCCGGACGATTCGTGGCGCCTGCCATCGGCCAATGCGGATCTCTCCACCCTAGCAATCGACGATGGTATGGGAGGGCGGATCGGCCTGAATGACTTCCTGGCTCGAACACAGACGGATGCCTTCGTGGTGGTCCATTCCGGACAGGTGATTTGCGAACACTACGCCAACGGCATGGGGCCGGCGACGCCGCATATTCTGATGTCCGTCTCCAAATCTATGCTGGGCCTGCTCGCCGGCAACCTCATTGCCCATGGTGTGATCGACCCTGCCGCGCCAGCGGAGCACTACGTGCCGGAACTGCGTGGCAGCGCATTCCAGGGCGCGACGCTGCGCCAGCTACTAGACATGCGGTCGGCATTGACGTTCGACGAAAACTACCTGGCGACGGGTGGCCCGATCGTTCAATACCGGAAGGCCACCAACTGGAATCCGCTCTCGCCCGGGGATGTGTTGACCGATCAGCGCGCCTTTCTGCGGACGCTGGTGGAGACCAGCGGACAGCATGGCGGTGCCTTCAACTACGTCTCCCCCTGCACCGACCTGCTCGGCTGGATTATCGAGCGCGCCGCTGGCCAGCGCTATGCGGACCTGTTTTCGGAGCGGATCTGGCGCCCGCTGGGCGCGGCATATCCCTGCTACATCACGGTGGATCGCCTCGGCGCCCCGCGTTGCGCCGGCGGGATGTGCATGACGGCGATGGACCTGGCGCGAGTTGGTCAGTTGCTGGTTGGCGACGGTCGGCTAATGAAGAAGCAAATCGTGCCGAACGACTGGATCGACGACATCGCGGCGGCGGGCGATCCAGGTGCGTGGCGCGCCGGCCCCTTCGTGCAATTTTTCCCCGGAAGGGAAATGCATTACCGAGCGAAATGGTATGTGGAGCGCGATAAAAATCCGATCCTGTCCGGTTTCGGTATTCATGGACAGCATCTGTTCGTTGATCGGGCGAGGAAGATTGTGGTGGTTAAATTCTCTTCTCAGGCGCTGCCGCTGGATGGGGATGCAATCCGCATGACCTACCGGGCGGTGGATGCGCTGCGGGAAATGCTGAGCGGGTCCGACGCTGGGTAGGAGTGCTAAGCAGAGATTCGTATCTCGGCCAACGTCCCTGCTCCGCGCTGCTGATTGCGTGCATCGACAGCGTAATGGATTGCCGTCTCGAGAACATCGAGATCGGCAAAAATCCGATGCGCAAGATGGCACTTTCTGGGTAACCGGGAATTGACCGCTGCTGGCCGCTGAGCTCAGAAAGCGCCGACTTCGGTTGCGCCAGGGCTGCCCGGAGTGGCAGAGGCATCTCAAGAGGTGTTGGTGCACATCAACGGCCGAGTCCACTCTCTGTGACGGGCCATCGATCATGAAGGCGGGGTTCCGGAACCCGTTGCAACGCAGCGGTGCGCTCGCCGTGCTGCCTTGAAACGCCTCAAGAAACGGATGAAGCGCTATAGTCAGCCGCAGGCCGTGGTGACCGACAGGTGTGCTTGCTATGGCGCTGCCCTGCGTGAGATCGCCAACGTAGCCCGCCATGTCTGCACCAGCCATTTCGGCGACACGAGCGGGCGATGCTGTGCTTCCGGCGCATGGGGACGCTGCAGAAATTCGTCGCCGTGCATGGCCCCATCCATCATCACTTCGACCAACAGCGTCACCTGATCAGCTGACAGACCAACAATACAAACCGCTCCGCCACCATGGCCGGGTGGCAGGCCCTTATGGCCTAAAGCCGACCATCCCC
>CAMBMS010000042.1 GCA_945868845.1 Asaia bogorensis
CGGTTAGAGCGATAGAACCATAATGGAGCAGCCGAACGCGGGTTTTACCGCGCGCGGCTTCGCCTTCATCCGGTTAGCCTTTATTGCGCCGTGATGCCGCCATCCACGACCAATCCCGCCCCGCTCATGTACCCCGCATCGTCCGATGCTAGGAACACGATCCCCTTCGCGATATCCGAGGGTACCCCCAATCGGCCCCACGGCACCGTACCTAGCACCAAATCACGTATCGCCTGCGTGTCATTGCTACCCATCCGCTGCGCGCGGGAGATAAAGGTCTGCTCGCCCATGTCAGTTTGAATAATTCCTGGATGAATCGAATTGCAACGGATGCGATACCCCTTGCGCCCGAATTCCAAAGCGGTGGATTTAGTAAACAACGTCACCCCGCCCTTCGTCATCGAATAGAGCGGATCGAGCTGCGATCCTACGATCCCGGCGATGGATGCCAGATTGACGATCACACTGCCATGCTCGCTGTTCTTTGCCGCCTCCCGCAATGCCGGCGCGCATAATTTGGTGCCAAGGAACACACCGGTCATATTCACCGCGACCAGCTTGTTCCATTCCGCCAAGCTAATCTCCTCGATCCCCTTGCCAATGAACACGCCGGCATTGTTGACCAGGATATCCAGCTTGCCGAATTTCGCCATGGCTGTGTTAACCGCAGCGGTCCAATCCTCCTCCTTCGTCACATCCAGATGTACATACTCCGCTTGCCCACCGCCGGCGTTGATGGCGGCCACCGTCTGCCGCCCGCGCTCATCCAGTATATCGCCGATGACCACCTTGGCTCCGGCCTTGGCCATCAATTGCGCAGTTTCCCCGCCGATACCGCGCGCGGCACCGGAGAGCAATGCAACCTTGCCATCGAGACGACTCATTTTTTTTCTCCCGCTTGCTAGATAATCCTACGTCCAGCCTGCCTTGCGCCATCCGCCCGCGCAACGCCAACATAGCCCGGAGCAACCGGGGGCCCCCATGTCCGACCACATCATCATCACTCGCGAAGCCGGCGTAATGGAAATCCGCCTCAACCGTCCGGACAAAAAAAATGCCCTCACCCGTGACATGTATGCCGCCATAGCCGATGCCATGCACGCCTCCAACACCGATCCCGGTGTACGCGCGATCATCCTCACCGGCACAGGCGATGCCTTCACCTCTGGCAACGATGTGCGCGATTTCCAGGCCCGGGCTGCCACCAACACTGCAAGCCCCGCCGGCCGCTTCCTACCCACCATCAGCACCTTGAAAAAGCCGCTGATCGCCGCCGTCAACGGTGCCGCTATCGGTATCGGCGCGACCATGCTGATGCACGCTGATCTGATTGTCGCCGCCAGGTCAGCGTCCTTCCTGATGCCCTTCACCGCCCTCGGCCTCGTCCCGGAAGCCGGCAGTTCCCTACTCGTGCCGCAAGCCATCGGCCTGCGCCGCGCCAACGCGATGCTTCTCCTCGGCGATCGCATCGACGCCGCGACCGCCGCCGACTGGGGGCTGATCAATCTGGTCGTCGACGATACCGACCTCCTACCAACGGCGCGCGCCCTCGCCGCCCGCCTAGTCGCCCTGCCGCCGGAAGCGGTCCGCCAGACCAAAGCTCTGATCCGCGCCGGCGCAGCCGATCTGCAAACGCACATGGCTGGCGAATTAAAAATATTCGCCCAAAGGGTCGCTTCCCCCGAAGCCGTAGAGGCTTTTGCCGCCTTCGCCGAAAAACGCAAACCAGATTTTTCGCGATTTTCCTAAAGTCGTGACTATAGGCCGAACGGATTTCCTACCGCCGCTGGCACCACAATCGTGTCGCCATAAGCGCGTTCCAGCGCGTTCACGGCACGCCAGCCGGTACAGTGGGCGGGAATGATCAAGTCCAAGCCTAATCCACCCAAATCCGCCCCGGTGTCCGGGATGATGTTCTCGCCGGTTCCTTGAGGCTCTGTTATCCCAAACTCAACCGACGGATCCGGTTATTCTCCGTATCGCCAATATAGAACGCCCCGTCCGAGCCCTGTGCGATGCCGTGCGGGCGCGCCAGTTGCGCCAACACCGCCGGCCCTCCATCCCCGTACGGCCCGAGCTTCCCATTACCCGCAACTGTTTCCACAATCCCAGTTCGCATATCGATCCGCCTTATCGCCTGGTTCTCGGTATCGACGATGAAAATATTACCTTCCATATCCACGCACATCTCTTTCGGCCGGTCGAAAACCGCATCCTTTGCCGGCCCCCCATCGCCGGCATAGCCATGCCCGCCAGTACCGGAAATGGTGGTGATCACACCCGTTGCCGCATCGATCCGCCGCAACGAGCTGCCCTGGCGTTCCAGCACATACACGGTGCCATCCGCCGCTACCGCCACCGCGCGCGCGCCAAAAATTCCGGCGCGGGACGCCAGCCCGCCATCGCCCGTATGTGCGGCTTCGCCGGTACCAGCGAAGGTAGTAATGATATCCGTGCGCAGGTCCACCTTGCGCACCCGGTTATCCGCCACGTCGGTGATAAACAGCCATTTCTTCTCGCAATCTAGCGCCACGCCGTTGGGTTCGACGAAGCTGGCTGATGTCGCGGGGCCCGCGTCACCGGCAAACCCCTTGCGCCCATTCCCCGCAAAGGTCTCGATCGTGCCACCGCGTGCGGTGATCTTGCGGATGCAGGCATTCAGCCGGTCCGCGACGTAAATATTACCAGCCCGATCCAGCGTAATCCCATATGGCTGGTTCATCTGCGCCGCCACGGCCTTTCCGCCATCGCCGGAATATCCCGCCTCCCCCGTACCGGCGATCGTGCTGATCACCCCCGTTCCCACATCCACCCGGCGCACCGTGTGATTAAACGTGTCGGTGAAAAACATGTTCCCAGCCGTATCGAACGCAACATCGAACGGGTTGTTCAGCGCTGCGTCCACCGCCCGCCCCCCATCCCCGCCATGGCCCAACACCCCGGTTCCCGCCACCGTCGCCATCCGCCAGTTCGCACCCATGCCACCCTCCTGCCCCACCAGGCTCCACGATATCCGCCGACCAGGAACGGGTCGAGAGCAAACCCATGTTGCAAGCCGCCATTTTTCAGGCCTACAGTCCCAGGCAGGAACTTTTAGCTATCTCGAAGGGGAAGCTCGATGCCCGTAGCGGCGCACGGATCCAATGGCAAAGGCCATAACCAAGCCGGCCGGCTCTACGCCAGGCTGGAAGAGCGCATCATGGCGCGCGACTCCAAAGGCGCGAGCGATGTCTATTACGATCTGGTGAAAGCCAGGCGACCGTTCAAGGAAATCATGGGCCAGGCTGTCCGCATCCACGCGCCCTATACCCATGTGCCCTACCACCAGCGCATCGACGATGGGTATCCGAACTTCGTCAACAACGACCATTGCCTGCTCTCAGCCCGCGCAGCGCTGAACCTGCACAAGATGGTACCTGGGGAAGCGAAGATGCTGCCACTGGCGCAAACGATTTGGTACATCCCCACAGGCCTGGATATCTGGAACCAGAAACTCAACAAGGCGCCCGGGCATTACACGCGCGGAGAAGCCGTGCAGCCGAAAAATCCACCGAAGCCGGTGGTCTATTGGGAAGACCAAAAGCCGTTGCGTGAAAAAGGCTCGATCCGTGAACGCCTCAACACCTGGCTGCAACTTGTCGAACGCGGCGAGGTGATCAATGCCTACCGCATCTTCCTGGGCCTGATAGAAGAAAAATCGCATCGCAAGGAAGTACTCGCCGAGCTCGCCTTCGCTGGCCTAATCGACGTACAGGACCGCGTGCTGTTCAACCGATCCTACACGACCGGCCACAAATCCTTTCGCGCCCGCGCTACCATCGAAATTGGTGCCGCGCTGGGTTGGGACACTCCGGAAGCACATAACGCGATCTATGCTGGCGCGCTCGATATTGCCGTTGGTCCACGCTGGTATTCCACCTATGAAAGCGCCTGTGTCATCGTCAAATCCATGATCGACGGCGAGCGCATTGGTGCCGCGGCCTTTAGCGGCACCTCGGAACTTGAACGCAGCTACCTGAAAAACACTACCTCGCCGACCGAAGCCGAAGCCGCAGAGCTGATCGACGCGCTGATCAACCAGGCCGAACCCGCGCATATCTATGTGCTGACAAAACTGATCAAGGCAGGCCGCGGGCCGCGCCAGCTGGTAGATGTGATCCAGCGTGCCGCAGCACAGGTTCTGGTACGCACGAACGACAGTAATAACTTTTCCATCCCGCAGCATTGCTATGAATACTGCAACACGCTCGGCTGGTTCTACGACACGTTCGACCATCCTCGTCGCCTGAAGCTGCTGTTCCTCGCGGCCGCTTATGTCAACCGCGATGCCTGGCATCAGCACGACACGAAGGACCTCGCCAAGCTTACCATCAAGGCCCCGCGTGCCGCGGCGAAAAAATCCAACGAACAAATCCTGAAACATATCGAGGACGCTATGCTGGCCTTCAAGGGGCCGGAAGGCGTGGATTGGGCCCGCGCCTATCTTGACGCCGACGGCGACAAGGCGGCGCTGCGCCAATGCATAGCGCTGACCGCCGCGCGTATCGGCAACGATCCGCATAACCAGGAGCTTGGCCAGCTCACCATGGAAGATTACGCCAAGAATGACGGTACCGGCCGCGACATGGTGGCTTTCGCCGGTATCCAGCACACTGCCTGCCACCGCAAATATGGCGACGTCCTGGAAGCCAGCCGCCGCTTTGGCCATGCGCTGGGGGTTGCCTCTTTGCATTGAGCGTCAGCGTCACGAAACGCCAGCGCATGGGCCTGAAGCAGACATGCTTCAGGCCTTTTTCGCAGAGGCGGATTTTCCGAACAATGAACGGAGAAGCACTATGAAGTTCGGTATTTTTTATGAAATGCAATTGCCGCGCCCTTGGGGTGTCGATGACGAGCGCCAACTCTATCAAAACGCACTTTCGCAAGTCGAACTGGCTGACAAGCTTGGCTACGACTATGCATGGCAGGTGGAGCATCACTTCCTGGAGGAATATTCGCATTCCCCGCAGCCAGAAGTGTTTCTTTCCGCGGCCAGCCAGCGAACGAAAAATATCCGGCTGGGGCATGGCATCATCCAGCTGACGACGAATCATCCCGCCCGCGTCGCGGAAAAAGTGGCAACTCTCGACCTAGTCTCCAATGGTCGCGTTGAGTTTGGCATGGGCGAAGGTGCATCGATCACCGAGCTTGGCCCGTTCGACCGTCAGATGGAAGACAAGCAGGCGGTTTGGGAAGACGGCGTGCGGTGCATCATGCCGATGTTCACCCATGAAGGGTGGGAATACGATGGTCCCTATTTCAAATTTCCGCTACGCAACGTGCTGCCGAAGCCGGTACAAAAACCGCACCCACCGCTATGGGTGGCATGCTCACAACTAGAAACGATCGAGATGGCGGGGCGTTGCGGCATGGGCGCGCTAGGCTTTCAGTTTCTGTCCGCCGAAATGGCGCATGCCTGGGTGCACGCCTATTATAATTCGTTCGTAAAACGGCAGAAGAAATTGGCCGAGTATCAGGCCAACTGCAATATCGCCATGGTCAGCTATTTCATGTGCGCCGAAACTGATGAGGAGGCGCGCAAGCGCGCAGACGGCGTGACGTTCTTTCAGTTTTCGCTCGCTTACTATAGTGGCTCGCGCAACCGCGAGCGAGAAGCGCCGGGGACGGTAAATTTATGGGATCTATATCTACAATGGAAACGTGATAATCCCGAAAAGGCGCAACAGGCGCTGCGTGGCGGGCTGATCGGCTCACCAGAGACCATTCGGCGTAAGCTGCATCGCTTCAAGGAATCCCGCGTCGATAGCATCATTCTGCTAAACCAAGCCGGCCGAAACACACACCAGCATATTTGCGAAAGCCTGGAGCTGTTTGCAAAGGAAGTGATGCCGGAATTCCACGCCATGGAACACGAACACCAGATCTGGAAGCAGAAAGTGCTGAACCGGGAGATCGATCTGCCGGAACTCGACACATCGGCCTATCGCGAACGTATCGGCGTCGGCAAGGGCGTGACCATCGACAAGGCGGTGGCGGCACAATAACACCGCCACCCGGTCAACTACGGAGCCTGGTTGGAGAAAATAATCGTGCCGGAGGCGGCAAACATCCCGCCCACGCCGTGGCAAACGGAGATTTTCGGGCGGTCGATCTGAGCCGGAGCAGTGCCGCGCATCTGCCGCACGCTCTCCTGCAGAGCGAACATGCCATACATACCGGAATGCGCGTAGGACAGACCGCCGCCATTGGTGTTCAGCGGTAGCTTGCCACCCGGCGCGGTGTTGCGGCCAGCGACGAAGGCGGCAGCCTCCCCCCTGCCGACGAAGCCGAGATCTTCCAGGCCGTATAGTGGTAAATGCGCGAAGGCGTCATAGATCATCAGATGGTCCACGTCCTTATGCGTGATGCCGGCTTCCCCGAAGGCGGTGGGGCCGGCGACGCTGAAGGCACGCGAGGACGTAAAGTTTTCCATCTGGCTAACCATCGGCGTTTCCACGCTTTCCCCGGTGCCGAGGATATAGACGGGTTTTGTTGGAAAATCCTTCGCACGTTCAGCGCTGGTCAAGATCAGAGCACCGCCACCATCGCTAACCAGGCAGCATTGCAGGATGCGGAACGGGTAGGCGATCATTCGGGAATTCAGCACGTCATCGGTGGTGATCGGATCCTTGAACGTCGCGCGCGGATTTTTCGCCGCCCATTCGCGCTGCACCACGCTGACCATCGCCATTTGCTCATGCGTGACGCCGTAGGTCTTCATGAAGCGTAGCACGGGGATAGGGAACAAGGAGGGCGGGCCCATCGGGCCGAAGGGCTGTTCGAACTGGCCATTCAGGGAGCCCGCCGGGATGGTGCGGGGGATTTGCGCGATACGGGATTTTCCCGACTCACCATGGGTTATAAGCACCGTTTTGCACAGGCCGGATTGGATAGCGGCGGCCGCGTGGCGGACATGGATCATGAACGAACAGCCACCCACTGCGGTGCCGTCCACCCAACTGGGCTTGATGCCCAGGTAATGCGCGATCTGCACAGGAGTTTCGGTGGCGCAGGCGACGCCATCGATATCCTTCGCAGTGAGGCCGCAATCGGCCATCGCGTTCAGCGCCGCGTCCGCATGCAGCTGAATTTGTGACATGTTGGAAATGGTGCCAAGGCCGGTGGTCTCTGACGCGCCGACTACGGCGACTGCTTTCTGGCGCATTTTTTTATTCCTTGGCCGGACGAAACAGAGGGAGCGCAATCTCGTCGTCCATCTTGTGGAAGGTGACTTCAAGAGGCATATCGAGGACGAGTGCTTCCGGTGTTTGCGGGCAATCGACGATGTTGCTCATCATGCGCGGGCCTTCGTCCAGTTCCACCACGGCGATGGCGTAGGGCGGCGTGAAGCCTGGCACCTTGCGGTGATGAATGACGTAGCTGAGCAGCTTACCCTTGCCGGAGGCATTGAACACCGCGACGTTGCGCGAGGAACAGGCGGGGCAAAACGGGCGTGGCGGGAAATAGGGTTTCGCACAGTCATTGCATTTTTGTAGGCGCAGTTCTCCAGATTTGGTGCCGTCCCAGAAATTCTGGGTCTCCGGCGTGGGTTGCGGCCGAGGGCGTTGGTCTTCCGCCATGGAGTTCCTCCTGTGGGTTGAGGGTATCTTGGGCGACAGATATTCAGCCGACAAGTACAGCCTTGCCAATCACCTTGCGGTCGATGATCGCCTGGATGGCGTCAGCCGCGCGTTCCAGGGGAAAGCGTTGGGAGATGTGCGGGCGCAGCTTGCCATCTCCGCCCAGACGGATGATGTCGCGCATCACTTCTGCATAAACCTCCGGCTGGAATTCGTTCAGACCGCCGATGCGCACGCCGATGGCTTCGGCACCCTTGATCAGTAAATAGTTGGTTTTCGCCAGCGCCGGGGCGCCACCAAAGAAGCCGAGGATGAGAATGCGCGCGCGCCAGTTCAGGCAGCGCATCAATTCTTCGAACACCTTGGCGCCGATCGGGTCGTAGACGATATCGACCCCCTTCGCCCGTGTCAGTTCCTTTACCGTGTCGCGGAACCCTTCGAGGTAGTCGATGGCAAGATCGGCGCCTTGGTCGACATGGGGCTCTCGCCCTGGATGCTGTTGCTAGCACTGGTGATCCTATACCTATTCCTGGGCTGCTTCGTCGATGGCATATCGATGATCTATATCATCCTGCCGGTACTGTTCCCCGTGGTAATAGCCGCCGGCTTCGATCCGATCTGGTTCTGCGTGGTGCTGACGATCCTGATCGAGATGGGCCAGATCACACCCCCCATGGGGCTTAACCTATTCACCATCCATGGCATATCAGGCGGTGCACCGTTCAGCGAAATAGTACGCGGTTCAGTGCCGTTTGTATTCGTTATGTTGTTCGTACTGCTGCTGCTAGCCATCTGGCCAAGCATGGCTCTATGGCTACCGTCGATCATGTAGAGGCAGAGGCCGATCGGGGGAGCACACGGCCTCCGAAATTTGAATTAAACCCGCTCGATCAGCGCCGCAATGCCCTGGCCCACGCCGATGCACATCGTCACAATCGCCCGCTTTTGCCCGCGGGTCTCCAGCGCACTCACGGCCGTCAAAGCTAGCCGCGCCCCGGACATACCCAGCGGATGGCCAAGCGAAATTGCGCCCCCATGCGGATTGACATGTTCCGCGTCATCGGCCAGGCCGAGCTGGCGCGTCACGGCTAGGCCCTGCGCGGCAAATGCCTCGTTCAGTTCGATCACATCGATATCGGACATTTTCAACCCGGCGCGTTCCAATAATTTCTGTACCGCTGGTGCCGGCCCGATCCCCATGATGCGTGGCGGCACGCCGGCTGTCGCCATGGCGATGATGCGCGCGCGCGGGGTCAGCCCGTTGCGCCGCGCTGCATCTTCCGACGCAATGATCAACGCCGCCGCGCCATCATTCACGCCCGACGCATTGCCTGCCGTCACCGTGCCACCCTGCTTACGGAACGGGGTCTTTAACTTCGCCAGCTCCTCCATCGTGGTCTGCCCACGCGGATGCTCATCCTTGTCCACCACCACGGCACCCTTACGCCCGACGATTTCCACGGCGGAAATCTCCCTAGCGAAGAACCCCATCTCCTGCGCCGCCTTGGTGCGCATCTGAGAGCGGTATGCGAACGCGTCCTGATCCAGCCGGCTAATCTGAAAATCCTCGGCGACGTTCTCCGCAGTCTCCGGCATCGCATCGACGCCATACTGTGCCTTCATTAAGGGATTGACGAAGCGCCAGCCGATGGTGGTGTCATAGACGTCGGCGCTGCGCGAGAATGCCTCGGTCGCCTTGCCCATCACGAAGGGTGCCCGCGTCATGCTTTCCACTCCGCCAGCGATCATCAGCTCCGCGTCACCGGCGCGGATGGCCCGCGCGGCGGTGCCGACGGCATCCAGGCCGGAGCCACACAGGCGATTGATCGTCCCGCCGGGAATTCGCTCCGGTAGGCCGGCAAGAAGTAGCGCCATGCGCGCGACATTGCGGTTATCCTCGCCAGCCTGGTTGGCGCAGCCATACAGCACGTCGTCCACCGCATCCCAATCGACATTCGGGTTGCGGTCCTTCAGCACGCGCAGCGGATGCGCGCCCAGATCATCGGTGCGGACATCCTTCAGCACTCCACCATAACGTCCGATCGGGGTGCGGGTGAAATCACATATATAGGCGTCGGCCATGGATGTTCTTCCTACCGGTTTTTTGACTTTACAGAAAAGTTAGCCCAACTACCTTCCCCCGGCAAGGGTCGCGCGCAGCCTTCCTTCACTAGAGTAAGCACCTTACATCCTGGCGCGGTCAGGTTTCCGTTCGAGTTGTTGGGCATAAGCGCGCTGCTGATTTTCGCTGTGATGGCGTTTACCAGCCATAATTACTGGCTGCACCGCTTTACGCCGCGCGTCTGGAAAGCACTGCATATGGCGGTCTATGCCGCCTACGCCCTAATCGTGCTGCATGTTATCCTCGGCGAACTGTCATCCAAGAGCAGGATGGATGAGAATTTCGATTCCATCATATTAATAGCCTGCGTCATAGCGTTGGCTACCATCCATTTAGGTGCTACCGCGCGGGAAAAGCGGATCGACAAACGCTTGTGGCCGATTATCCGAGGCGCCGTGCCAGGGAGCTGGATCGACACAGGCCTAGCCGATGACATTCCCGAGGGTCGGGCAAGGATCGTCGTGCCGCCTAACGGCGAACGCATCGCTGTATTCCGCTACAACGGAACGGTATGCGCGGTCACGAATGTATGCTCGCACCAGAACGGCCCGCTTAGCGAAGAGTGCATCATCGACGGGCTGATCACGTGCCCGTGGCACGGCTACCAATTCAAGCCGCAAGACGGTGTGCGCCGGTGCCATATACCGACCGGATCACCACTTATGGATCAGCCGCCGCCAGTTGCCGGGTCTCCGGGTCTTCCAGGGTGCGATAGGGTTTGTCTGGAAAACTGCTGCGTGACAGCGTGGTTTTGCCTGACTGGCGCGGGCCAGTCAGGGCGAGCACCGGAAAAGCCTGACTGATCCTGGTAAGCGCATGGTGGGCTTGTCGTGGAATCAAATCAATCGGAGTCGGCATTATGTACAAATTTGTTTTTCGAAAATGATATTGTACAAGTCAGTTGGCAAAAATCGCGGGCTACAACTCCATCTTCTGCAAGCCAAAACTATCCGCCACCGACGCTGGCCAATGCTGGCTGTAGATCAGCGGCAGACCGCTTAAGTCGGCTTTCAGCAGTGCGCCTTCTGACAGCTGGCTCGGCATAAGCTGCGCCAGCGAGCTGACTCGGTGGTCGCTGCCCCGGCGCACGATGTGGTGGGCGGTGATATCGCTCGGGTGCTGCAGGCCGGCGGCCTGTACCAGCTCTTGCAGCGCGTGCAGGGTTTGCTGATGAAAGTTGTAGACCCGAACCGCCTTGTCGGGCACCACCAGGGACCGCTGTCGCACAGGGTCCTGGGTGGTGACGCCGGTCGGGCATTGGCCGGTGTGGCAGCTCTGGGCTTGTATGCAGCCCAGCGCAAACATGAAGCCGCGCGCGCTGTTGCACCAGTCGGCGCCCAAAGCCATCATGCGGGCGATATCAAAGGCGCTCACCACCTTGCCGGCGCAGCCGAGGCGGATGCGCCCGCGCAAACCGGCACCGCGCAGGGTGTTGTGCACCAGCAGCAGACCCTCCTGCAGCGGCGAGCCGACATGGTCAGTGAACTCTACCGGCGCCGCACCCGTGCCGCCCTCGGAACCGTCAACCACAATGAAGTCTGGCGTGATGCCGCTGGCCAACATGGCCTTGACCATGGCAAACCATTCCCAGGGATGGCCAATGCACAGCTTGAAGCCGATGGGCTTGCCACCCGAGAGTTCGCGCAAACGGACGATGAACTGCATCATCTCCAACGGCGTGTTAAAAGCACTGTGGAACGCTGGTGAAACACAGTCCACCCCCATTGGCACGCCCCGGGCAGCGGCGATTTCGGGCGTGACCTTGGTCCCTGGCAGCACGCCGCCGTGGCCCGGCTTGGCACCCTGGCTGAGCTTGATCTCAATGAGCTTCACCTGCGGATCGCGGGCGCTTTGGGCAAACTTCTCGGGGTAAAAGCTGCCGTCAGCATGGCGGCAGCCAAAGTAGCCCGAGCCGATTTCCCAAACCAGGTCGCCGCCGTGCACTCGGTGGTAGGCCGAGATCGAGCCTTCGCCGGTGTCATGCGCAAAACTGCCGCGCTTGGCGCCGGCGTTGAGCGCCAAAATGGCATTGGCACTCAATGCGCCAAAGCTCATGGCCGAAATATTGAACACACTGGCGCTGTAAGGCTGGGCCGTTTCTGGGCCGATGGTGATGCGAAAGTCATGGGTGGCCAGCTGGCTTGGCGCCACTGAATGGTTGATCCATTCGAAGCCAGGGGCCTGCACATCAAGCTGGGTACCAAACGGACGTTTGTCGGATTCACCCTTGGCGCGCTGGTAAACCAGCGAGCGCTGCGAGCGTGAAAACGGAGCTGCCTCGTTGTCGCTTTCGATGAAATACTGCCGGATCTCTGGCCGAACGAACTCCAGCACAAAACGCAGATGACCGATCACCGGGTAGTTACGCAGGATCGAGTGGTGGGTTTGCAGCAGGTCATGCACACCCAGCGCCACCAAACCGGCTGCACCCAGGAGCAGGCCCCATCCCATGCCATAGACCAGCAGCAAAAACAGGCTCAGCAACAGCACTAAGACGCAACAAGCCAGCGTGGCGTAGCGCAGCGCAAAGATGGCCTTGAGTCGGTGCAGCATCATCAAACTCCTGAGGACCTCACCATAACAGACTGCGATGGGGACTGGGGGTGGCTCGGTATTTGGAGCATCGAGGCGTGGTCGTTTCGTCCAAGTTGAGCCGTGTGCTTGCGATTGAAATCAGGCAGCCCAGTGTCGTCCTGCCCGGGCAGCGCGCCTCACCAGGGCAGG
>CAMBMS010000043.1 GCA_945868845.1 Asaia bogorensis
GTGTGCGATCATACCCTTGCGACCGCCAAATATAGACCGCGTCGCCGGAGGAGATTTGATCGGCGTATCGAGCGACACTCCACGTAATCAGACCAGTCGATGCCGCCATATAGCTGTCGATATCGAAGATTTCAGGATTTCCCTGAAAGATCCATGTTCGCATTCCCCCCTCCTCTCTCTCGACGGCTACATCCATATCATAGCGCATTGACCGGGCGCCTCCCCCTGGCAGCGTTGCCATTGAGAAGATCATTCGTGTGGAATGGTATAGGTAGGCGGCTCCTATCGCCTGGGAAAAGGGGGGGGATGGCACCCCGGTGGGGGCGCCCGTGATGGCTTTGAATACCCCCCTCTGGGGGCTACGACCTCAATAGGTATCGCAGTGATGGCCCCCCCGGCAGGGTCATTCGGTTCTCCGTCCGAAGGCGGCGTCCAATGCGTCCTGTCGGTGTTCGGCGAAATGTTCGAATCCCTCGACAGGTTTTCGCCCTGAGCGTCGGATGATGGTCAAGACGGTGTTGCGCAATGCGGCCTGGAATGAAATTGTTCGGCCTTACTACACATGTCGCCCGGGCCTGGGTTCGAGCTGGATTTAGACGGAGCGAACCGTGAAAATAGCGCTGCTCAAGCTCTCCTAGGAGGCACCATGCGTAAGTTCATCCACGCAATCGCGCTGCTGCTGACGCTCAGCCTGTCGGCACCTGTGCTGGCGGGACCGTTTGAGGACGGGCTGACGGCTTATAACAAATCCGACTACACAACCGCGCGGCGGCTGTGGCGCCCACTGGCTGACCAGGGCAATGCGCGTGCGCAGCTCTACCTGGGTTTGATATACGACAAAGGCCAGGGCGTGGCGCAGGATTATGCGCAGGCGGTTAAGTGGTACCGGATGGCAGCTGACCAGGGCGATGCGAATGCGCCAGATATCGATGAAATAGGCCACTATCTGTCGCAGCACGGCCTCGCGCTTGGCTTCGGAGTCGATCTCGGTCTCGGCGCGGGTATTCACCGTCGCGACGTTCGACCAATGGGTCAGGATGCGCCGTTTCTCGAACGGAAAATCAAACAATGTGGACTGCATCCGCGTGGTGAGCTCCACGAACACGCGATCGATCTAGTCGTATATTTTACCGTGCGGAAAGTCATTGGGGATGCGGCAGGCACGTTTGCGGATCGTGCCCGAAAGTTTCATTAGATTGGGTGGGGCGACGATGGGGTTGACTGTTTTTCTTCGTTCGTCATGCACCGAAGGGACCATGGCGATGAAACTTTCCTTACGGAACGCGAGCGGCACATCCTTGATCGCGATACCCCCCAGAGATGCGTCCGAGGAATAAATTTGGTGCGATTACCGACCTGCAGAATGTCGTGATATTTCGTCACGGACCAGTACGGGCCATACATGGAGTTGTTCGCGAAATGCACCGGATCCTCGGCGCGCAGCCGCGCGAAGAAGCCGCCCCAGGTGTCGTCCTGGTAGAGGCAAGGATGGCTAACATCCACCTGTGCCAACGGCACGGACTAGGGTCGCGATGGGCCTCAGCGCGATAATCGATGGCGGCTTAGGCGGATATCCCCGGTAGGCGTCGTGTTGCGCACATCGTGCCACCGCCCCAGGGAACCAGGCAGGTCATTTTTACGCCAGCTCCGCCGGTGAGGATAATATGAATATCTTCCGGTGCGCGCGCGATTGGTCGTTCGGTACCGGACTGACGTTGCAGAAATGCCTGCGCTTGTTCCAACGTCCAGCCCGCTGCGACGAAAATATCGGCCATTTCCGGTGGCAGCAGCAGGAATTGTTCGCCGAGGTCGCGGTGGCGACCGCCGAATGCGGCTTCGCGCGCTCCTTGCATGGCGGCCAGCGCAGGGCGCAGCACGGCTTCCGGTGTGCTGGCGCCGGCTTCGGGCAGCACCTCGATCGTGCCGGAGAGACCGATGACGGTGACGGCACTTTCACCTGCATCCAGGCCGCGCCGTGCGTGCAGTGGGCGGACGAGGGCATGCTCACCCTCGGCAAAGGCGAGACCGTATTTGGCCGGCTGACCCATCGTCGCCATGTCGCCGATCAGCGGCCGCGCGCCGCCGATATTGGTGAGGACCAGGCGCAGCGCGCGGCCAATGCACGCATTGGCGCGATTGCCGGGGCCGAGGCAGTTGGTGCCCGCATTCATTCCCAGCGCGACCACGGCGGGGCCATGCACCAGCACGGCGGCGGTGGGCGTGCCGGTGGTGGTTTGAATGCCCAGCAGATTGAATTCCGGCTCCAACGTGGCGATGGCGGCTTCCAGCACCACGGAAAACTCTTTCGGACGACAGCCCGCGATGACGCAGCAATAGGCGATGGAAGCTGCCGTGATTTCCCCAAATAAGGGCGGCATGAAGCCGTACCCGAGATCCGGGTCGCGCCCGGCCAGCATGGTGCTCAGGCGCGCCTCGGTCGGCACCACGACTGGTAGCCCGTCCGCCAACGCTGCGTCGAGCAGCTTTGCCTGGGCGGTATCCCAATCGGCATCGGCGCTAAACAATGGCGCCTCGCGATCGCCGACCTGGATGGTGCGAATACTCATCCGGCAGCTGGCGGCTTCACGCGGATGGAAATCGCCGCCGTGCCGCCGAAGGACGGGATCCAGGCCGAATGCTTGCCCGCTCCGCCGGCGACCGCAACATGGATATCTTCGGCCGTTGGGGCTGTCTTGAAGGCGTTGTTTTCCGGAACATGGCCGGCAGTGGCATAGATCGCCTGATTTTCCCGCGACACCTGCGCCACGGGGATCCGCGCGGTTTCGAACAGGAATTGCTGGATTTTTTCTACCGTCCAGTTATCGCGCGCCAGGGTGGCCGCGTGCTCCGGCCCGAAGATGATGAAATACGGCCCTTTGGCGGAGGCCGTGTTCGCAGCCGGGGAGGCGATGGCGCCGGCAAAGGTGGTTAGTAGGCCTTCGCCTGTCGTGCTGCCATGGTCATTCAGGTTATGGTTGGGTTCCGCCGACATCACCGTCACCACGCTTTCATCGGCGCTAAAACCCTGGCGGACATGATAAGGCGCGAAGGGATTCTCCTCCTCATTTTCGCCAAAGCAGAATGTGTATTTGGCGGAAGATCCGAAAGTGGAACGGTCCATCACCGCCGGTTTCGCGCCGCCGATATTGAGTAGGATCAGTTGCAGCGCGCGGCCGATGGCGGCATTGGCTCGCCAGCCCTGGCCGAAGCAGTTGGTGCCGCAATTGATGTTCAGGGCCTGTCGTAGCGGTCCGTTCACCATCACCATTGGCGTGCAGGAATGCGTCGTCGCCAGGGAACCGTGTAGATTGTAATCGGCCACTAGCACGCCGCGCAGTGCGGCCAGAACCGCCGGAAAATAGCTCGGCCGACAACCGGCCATCACCGCATTGGCGGCCAGGCCGCGGAGGGTTGGGACCATCTGGCGGGGTGTGATCGCCGCGAACGGCTCGTTATCGCCGCGCGCGCCGTCCATCATGCGTGCCACCGCAGGCTCCGATGGCACCACCAAAGGCAGGCCATCGGTCCAGCCCTGAGCCTCCACATAGTCGGCCCAGGCATCTTCATCCATTTCCGGAATGTCGAGAAATTCGGCCTCGGCGGTATCGGACATGCAGCCCTCCTCTGACGCAAAGGGCCGCGGACGTCGCCCGCGGCCCCGATCTTGATCGCCCGCTTTTGATCAGCGGGGGCAGAGCTACCTCTGCATCTCCAGCTTCAGGCCCTCAACTGCGGCGGTGATCCGCTCCTCAAGCTCGGACCCGTTCAGCCCACCGACCGGGTGCTTTACCACGAGCAGGTGTGGGTCGAGCTTGCGGGCTTTCGCCTGTGCCAGGACCAATGGCCGAAACGTTTCCGTGGCGATCACCACCCCGACCAGGCCGCGTTTCCTTAATTCGATGCTGTCGTGGAAACTCCACGATGAGCAGGAGCCTCAGTCACCCAGCGCAAGCAGCGCGATGCGATACTTGCGTGCGATTTCGTTGATCATCTCGGGCGGCGCCGGCTGGCTGGCGCTGGCCTTGGCGATGTAGTCGATATTGTCCACGCGGCGGACGGCGGAGAGGCGATCACGCAGCCCCTGCAGCAATTCCTTGGCGTTGGGCTTGTTGTTGGAAAACAGAATGATCGGATCATTGATCCAATCGACGGGCTCCGCCGTGGCGGTGCCCTCGCCCTGCGGCGCAATGCCGAAACTGGGATTCACAATGCGCATAGCGTGGCTTCCCCTCCGAACCTTGCTTATCTCACTCCGAACCGGTGGGCTTGCCAAGGGGGGAGAACATACCCTGTGCGGCGATCGCGGCGCGGTTCCCATCGGCGATCGCGGCGGCAATGGTCCGGGATGTGCCAGCTCGGGCATCACCGGCCGCGAACAGGCCCGGCGGGTGACATTGCCCGGTCGCATCCGTCACCAACTTGCCGTCTGGATCGCGAATGAGAGTGGTCGGGGCAAAATCGAGCGCTGGGCGCCGGCCGGTTTGCACGAATAGAACGGGGCCGTGCAGGCGTTGTTCCGCGCCACCGTCCTCGGGCTGCACCAGGACGGATTTGAGGCCGGATTCGCCCTGCAGCGCCGTGATGCGTCCGGGCAGCACCGCGAAGCCCGCAGCGGTGGCGGGCGGCATTCCGCCCTGCGTGACCAAGGTGACATGGGAGGCAATCGTCGATAACTCATGCGCCTCCGCGATTGCCCAACGATCCGTACCAGCGACCAACATAGGCTGGCCGCGATAAAGCGGGCCATCGCAGGCGGCGCAATAGGACAGGCCCCGACCCTCGAACGTGTCCTCTCCTGCGATGCCCAGGCGGCCCGGTGCCAGGCCCACAGCCAGGATGACGGCGCGCGCCGCATGCGCTCCGTCGTCGGTGGTGATTTGCCAACCGGTTGCGTCGACGACCAGGCCGGTGACTTCCGCGACCGCCAGTTCCGCGCCGGTCGTCATGGCTGCTTTCAGTAATTGGGCCACCATGTCGGGGCCGGTGGGCGCGCCATCCACCTCCTCCAGTTTGCCGAGATTCATCAATTCGCCGCCGCCGCCCATGCGGTCCAGCACCAGGCAGGATAGGCCCGCGCTTGCCGCCGTAGCCGCTGCGCTCAGCCCGGCCGCGCCGCCGCCGATCACCACCACATCCCACGCTGCCATGCGCTTTGTCCTTATTGTCCTAAGGTTCCTGGACCAAAGATTTTGGCCGGGTCCTTGCCCGCACGGCGCAGATCGCTGCGTCGGACGGTGATACCGCGCCGGTCGAAATCGTCCAGCACCTGGATCGCCAATTGCCGCCCATTGCCCAAAAGGTCGCGGAATTGCGCGGCGGTGAAACCGTCCCGGATTTCAGCAGCCAGCGTATGCGCCGCTTGCGCCATGGCGATCACCGCATCGCGTAGGAAGAAGCGGTCCGGCGCCAGTTCGAGGATCAAACCCTGGCGCGCGAAGGCCTTGCAGGTGCGGCGCAATGTGACCTCTGGTGCCCCGAGTGTCGCGGCGGCCTCGCGCAGCAAGGGTGGACGATACGGCATTTCGTTTAGTAACGGGCGCAGCGCGTCCCAAAGCCGGGCCTCCTCCTCAGCCAAACCGCGGCGATGGGTGGGAGCGCGTAGTATGGCGCCATCCGCAGCCACTGCGCCCGAGGCCAGGAGATGCGCCAGCAGCGCGGTAAAAGCATCGCGCGGCAGCCGTGTTGTCATCGCGATGCGCAACGCCTCCGGCGTCATGCCCGGCTGGCCGGGCTGCGCCGTATGGAATTTTAATAGTTCGCGCGCCGTCTCCGCCGTTAATTGCCCGACCGCCGCTTCGGTCGCGATATGCGTGCCGTATGTAACGATGTCGGGCGGTCGTGTTGTCTCGATCAATCCCCAATCATCCAGCAGCGCGGTGTGGGCGATCAGGAAGGGCGGTTGTGCGAGCCAGCCACGCAGCGCCGCGTTGGTATCGGGTGCCGACAGCGCTTTTAACACGGCGATTCTTGCGGGTGCGCGGCGTAGGCGTTCCGGTGGCCGTGGGTCCAGCGCCTGGCCGCCGGCGATGGTGCGGGTGGCACTGATATCGCGAAGCACCAGCCGGTCGCCATGGCGCATCGGCAAGGGCCGATCCAGCACCAGATGTGCGAAACCGGCCTGCCCGGGGCGCAGTGTTGTTGGTTCTAGCAAGATTACCCGCGCCGCCATTTGCCCGGCGCCGTGATGCAGTAGCACCTGTGTCATTTGCTTCATCGCCGCGCGCTCACTCTCCAGTAGTCGCAGCGCGATATCGCAGCGCCGCGTGCTGGTGGCGCGCGCCGGATCTAGCACCCAGTCGCCACGCCCGATTGCGTCTTTGCTGATGCCGGGGCCGGTCAGGTTCAGCGCGCAGCGCTCCCCCGCGCGGGCTTGCTCCACCGCGCGGTTGGCGACATGGATGCCACGCACGCGCGCGCGTAAACCGGGCGGTTGCACCAGCACGTTCTCCCCCACGCGCACCAGCCCGGCCACGACCGAACCGGTCACCACGGTTCCCGTGCCGGCGAGGCTAAAACAGCGATCCACCGCAAGACGAAAGGCGCGGCCATCGGCGGTGTGGGCGGATACATCCCGCGCGGCTTCGGCCAGCAAACTGGCGCGCAATGGACCCACGCCTGCACCTGTCGTGGCGGAGACGGGAAATATCGCGGCGCCCGCGAGCGGCGTGCCTTCCAGCAACAGGGAGATTTCCAGCTCCAGCTCCGCCACGCGATCGGCATCCACCAGATCGGTCTTGGTCAGCGCCACCACGGCGCGCGCAATGCCGAGTGACGCAAGGATCTGCACATGTTCGCGCGTCTGCGGCATCACGCCGTCATCGGCGGCGACCACCAGAAGCGCCATGCCAATGCTGGACGCCCCAGCAATCATGGTGTGGACCAGACGTTCATGCCCCGGCACGTCGACAAAACCCATCACGCCGCCATGATCCAGCTGCACATAGGCGAAGCCGAGATCGATGGTGATACCGCGCGCCTTTTCTTCCGGGAGACGATCTGTTTCGACCCCGGTAAGCGCGCGCACCAGGCTGGTTTTGCCGTGATCAACATGGCCGGCGGTGCCGATGATCATGCCGCGCGGGACGCCATTTCTATGGTCTCCTGTTGCACCATGGACGCTTCTATCGCCACGCATCCTACGTTAGGGTCGGCGCGGTAGATAAACAGGAGGATAGCATGGCCACACCATCCGTCAGCCCGCGCGACGCCGTACGCCCGATGGTCCCCAAAATGATCGAACTGTCCGAGGAGGTCATCTATGGCGATATTTGGGAACGCCCTGGCCTTTCCAAGCGCGATCGCAGCCTGATCGTGATTGCCTCGTTGATCGCCACCTATCGGCCGGAACAGCTGCGCGGGCATCTCAACCGCGCGCTCGATAATGGCGTGACGAAGGATGAGATCGCGGAAGTGATTACCCATCTGGCATTTTATTCAGGCTGGCCGGCATCGATGACCGCCGCGCGGATAGCCAAGGAAATCATGGAAGAGCGTGGTTTGCTGTAACGTAAGATCGGTCGCGGCGGTTACAGAATGTCCAGCACATCTCGGGATGTTTGCGCCGCCGCGAGTAATCGATCAGCATCTTCTCGTAGCAAATGCCGTTCCGCGATCAATATCGCGGCGGCCTGGCGAAGCAAGGCGAGCCAGTGATCATGGGTCGGGTAGCGTTCTGCCAGTGATGGACGGGGATCACCGCTGCGCGCCGCGTCCCCTGCTGTTGCGGGGAAGGGGAGAATTGAACCCTGAACGGAAAATAAATCCCCAGCCGCGAAGCCCGGCGCGCGTAAGGACCACCCGGTATGGGTCGCGATGGGCGCGCTGAGTAGCGGATGGCGAATGCCATCCAGGCTGTTGCCATCCGCATCCGTCGCACAGACAAAAACCGGATACTCTTGCGCATCCCGCGGCGGCTCTACGCTGTGATCGCGTAAATGCAAGGCGTTCAGCACATCGGGAAATTCCATGCCGGGTATTTTCGGGAATTGTGCGGTCGCCTCCGCCAAGGTGACCAATGTGCCGGCGGCGCGCGATGGAAACCGGCTGGGCGGCGGTAATGTCCCGTCCGCCACCCATTGTGCCAAGGCCAATAGTAAGGCGCGCATGTTCCACGCGTAGCTGAGCGGATTACTCGGCAGTTGCGTCGCGGGCTTCACCGGTGGGCGATGCACGCCGTGCTGCACGCTGGCGGCCAAATAGGCCCGCACATTGTCTGGTAATACGATATCGTTGCCACTGGGATCGGTAACCACGAGCGAGGCGCGCGCCGCCCAGAGATCTGAGTCGGCATCCAGATGCAGCAGTTTTGGGCAGATATTTTTGTCCGTTGCTCGTTGCAAGATGCCACCGGTTTGCCGGCTGATTGGATCCGTCAGTGTTGGATAAGTAAACGGGAATTGGTCATCCAAAAATGAGTGATCTTCGTGCTGGCGGGAATACCGCCCCGGCTGCGCGAATGCCTGATTGATGAATGTTCGCCGGGAACCAGAGACGATGGTAAAAATGCCATCGAATACCTGGCGCTCCGCCGTGTCCTCGTTAAATCCAAGATGTACGAAATCGCGCAGAACGCGCCCGCTTTGCGAAATCCCGAAGCCCAGCGCGTGACGAATGGTTGCCCGCCCAGTCACAGCCAACGGGTTTGGCGTGCCAGCGCTATCGACGACGCCGTGGCGCAGAAACGCTGTGAGATCGCGAATGGCCGCGAAGCCGATGCCCATCACCGCAGGATCGCGCGCGCGATAAATAAATTCATAGATCGCGCCACAGTCATAAGCGCCACCGGGACGGGTAATCTTAATATGCCGCGCATCGACATAGCGCCAGGACATCCCGGCCGGCATGGCGCGCGCATCGCGCTCGCGTTCACGGATCGTCAGGCTGGCTTTGGCTGGATCGAGATCCGCGGTGGCGTAGGAAAGGGTGGCTATAAATACATTGTCGGAAATTTCTTGAATAAACAGATCACCGGGCCCGCCAGCGCCTTCGGCAATGAACTCGTCGCGGATGATTTTGGTGATTGGCGTGCCATGGTCGGTGGCGATGGGAAATTGTGCGTTCAGCCGGTCATTGCCCGCCGGTACCTCGGTCTGCCAGGCGCTCCAGACGATGGAAAACCCATGCCGCATCAACAATCCATCGCCGGCATGCGCGGCGTTGATCGGGCGGTTGCCCTCCGCGCCGCGATTGACCCGCGTCAGGATCACCTTGTTGCCGCGATTGGGCACGTCGTAGATCAACATGCCATTGCCACGTGCCAGATCGATCGGTTTCAGCAGTGAAAAATCGGACGCGTAGTCCACCCAACCTTGCGGATTGCGTGGCGCCTTATCCAGATTGATAATCCCGGCATTCAGCCGATGTGCCGGGTCCAGCGCGCCATAAACGGTTCCGCTGAGGCATTCATATGGACCCACCGCGTCAAATTCGGTGCCCGCGAAGACGGGGGACAGACGCTCGGTGATCTCGATCCGCAAGGCACTGGCCGTCATCGGTGATCTCTCGTGAACACGCACGCGTTAATCAAATAGCGATAAATCGATCAGATCGCCCATCCGGTTATACCCCACATCGCCAGGATGCAGATGATCGCCATTGTCGTAGATCGGCAGCATCCGTGCATGATGATCGGGATCGCGCAGTCCGGCATCAAAATCTATCGCCGCGTCAAATGCGCCGGAACTCCGAATCCATTCATTGACGGCGAGCCGCTTCGCCTCGCCTTCCAGCGTGTAGGCGCCCAGCATAAAAGTTTCATTCTCAAAGGGGGTTAGTGTGCCACCGAAGATCTTGATGCCGTGATCGTGCGCGCGCAGCGCCATTTGCCTTAGCCCCGCAATCATTTCTGGCGCGGTGACGACTTCTTCCGCTAGGCCACGGCGGTTCCGGATATCATTAATGCCGAGTACGACGATTGCATGGGTCACGCCGGGTTGTGCCAGGACATCGCGATCGAAGCGCTTTACACCTGAATCGCCGCGAATGTCGTGCAGGATCCGGTTCCCGCCCAGGCCCTGGTTCATCACCCCAAATTTTTTTCCGCCGCGCGCCACCAGCCGGCGCGCCAGTTGATCGGGCCAGCGCGCGAATGCGTCGTAGGTGGAGATATTTCCATCGGTAATCGAATCACCCAGGGCGACGATGCCGCCCACATCTGGGCTAGCCTCGACATCGATGCCACACAGGAAAAACCAGTCATCCACCATGCGGCTGGTGTGCATCACCTCATGGGAGGTGAAATCGCCGGGCGGCGACAGATAATTAAGTTGGCGGGAATAGCGGCCGGTCACGCCGAAGCTGGCGGGAATATCGTTGGGGATATGGATACTGACCGCCAGATCATCGAGTGGCGCTACGCGTAGCGCCACCGGGTCGCTGATGACAAAAGCTCCGCCGGAAATTTTCACGGCGCCTGAGCCGTTGAAGGTCACCGCCCGGTCTGACCCGGGCTGGATAGCGGCCCCCGGCGCACGCAGGGCGACTTGGGTTGCCGCAATCACGAGATCCCCCTTGCCGGCGGCATTCGACAGGCGGATGCGAATCATCTCGCCACCGATGCTAATGCGGGGAAACATACGAATTGTCGGGCTACTCAACGCGACGCCGTCTGCTGGCGCCGGTGTCGCGGCCCAGGTGCCCACCCAGTGTGATGTCATGCCATTTCCTCCCGCTGCGCGGGCAGGGGACGCGCAGCGGCCAGTCTCGTCAAGCCGGTTGTCGCGTGTTCCTCGCGCCGCGGAGAGGTCATCGCCCGCGCCAGTGGATCAGTGTAGCATCATGGCCGTATGCAAGACTGGAAAACCCTGCTCGCCACAGCGCCCTTTCGCGCCCTTTGGGTTACCTTGGTCTGCAATAATCTGGGCAGCCGGCTGGCAGCTGACCAGGGCAATGCCAAGGCGCAGGTCAACCTGGGTGTCATGTACGACAACGGCCGGGGCGTGTGGCCGGATTATGCGCAGGCGGTTAAGTGGTACCGGCTGGCAGCTGACCAGGGCGATGCGAGTGCGCAGTCCAACCTGGGTACCATGTACCGCACCGGCCGGGGCGTGTGGCCGGATTATGCGCAGGCGGTTAAGTGGTACCGGCTGGCAGCTGACCAGGGCACTGCGAGAGCGCAGGTCAACCTGGGTTTCATGTACGCCAACGGCCAGGGCGTGCCGCAGGATTATGCGCAGGCGGTTAAGTGGTACCGGCTGGCAGCTGACCAGGGCAATGCGAGTGCGCAGTACAACCTGGGTTTAACGTATAATGCCCAATTTGCGGCGGCAAGCATAACAAATAAGAATTACAGTGGCGGGTGTCTGGTCTAGATCAGGACTGACGAAAGAAGACTGGTGTCGACACCTGTAAGGTCTACCATCATAGCGGATGAAGACGTGCCTGTGGAAATCATGTCTGAATAGCGATCGGTTAGCGCATTAGCGGCTGTGACGGTGCTGGAAAGGGACGTGACCG
>CAMBMS010000044.1 GCA_945868845.1 Asaia bogorensis
TCAGCGTGCGTGAAGACACGGTTCGGCTGACGCACAGTGATCACATGAATGGCAGCGTCGAGACGCTGAAGGCCGCCGTTGCAACCGGCGCCGGTAAAGAGTGAGACCGCGTTGCGTGTCTCCGCTCGTCTCAACCGGACGACCCCCGGGTTGGGCAGCGACGTTAAAGCTCGGGTGGGTGTGCGCATCAGCCGCTCACAATGATCCAGGGCCCCGCGTCAAAACATTCCGCTGGAGGCGGCCGAGACAGACGCTGAAGGGGCGCCAGGTTGCGGCCGAGGTTGAACGGGTCGACCGGCGTCTACAGTGGCGCAAACAGCAGGCCGAAGCCGGCGACATCGTTCTGCTCTGCGGTGACGAGAGTGAGGCTCTGTCTACCTCGCCCGCGTCTGGGCGAAGACCGGGGTGGTTCTGCGGGTTTCTTTTATCGCGGAGCCGTATGTTCCGGATGTGGGGCCATGTCAGTCAGCGAGTTTGTCGTCTGGACCGACCCAGGACCTGGATGGTTGGCATTGTGTGTTCTGGGCGGCGGTCGGCGTAATGGATGGGATAGTGTCGGCTGCGCCCCAGGAACTCCTATGCCTGACGAATTCGGTCTATTTTGGTTTTAAGAACCGCGACGGCCCCGCCATGCTTAGGTTCCGGGTCGCCGGTTGTGATCGCGGGTAGGCGAGAGGTGGTTGGACATTACTGAAAGCGACGCCCAAACCCTCGTCGGCGATCGTAGCGAGGCGGTCTGCATACTGTGACGGTACTATCGATCGGTGGCACGGCGGAACAAGCTTGGGCATTGAGTGCTATCACCGCAAGTCTGCTCGCAATCGGGCCTCGTCTGGTCTACCAAAGCTCGTTTCCTATCACCGGTCCCGCATCTTTGGGTCCAATATGTCCCGCATCGCGTCACCAAACAGGTTGACGCCCAGCACCGACAGCATAATCGCAAGCCCAGGAAAAATCGCGATCCAGGGCGCTGTGGAGGCGTATTCCTCGGCGCCGCCCTGCAACATCAACCCCCATGCCGGCACCGGTTCCTGCACGCCCAGACCCAGATAGGACAATGAGGCTTCCGCCAGCACCGCCTGTCCGACCGATGCGGTGATCATGATGAGGAACGGTGCCATCACATTCGGCACCATGTGCCGCAGAATGATCCGCGAGTGGCTGAACCCGCACGCCCGTGCCGCGTCCACGTAAGGGATTTCCCGAATTGCCAGCGCCGATGAGCGTACCACGCGTGCGCAACGCGGGATCAGCGGAATGGTGATGGCAATGATCACATTCTGTACGCCGGTGCCGAAGATCGACACCACGGCCAGCGCTAGGATGATCAGTGGGAAAGCCATTACGATGTCGAATATTCGCTGCAGTATTAGATCGATCAGCCCGCCGAAATACGCACTGCCCACCCCCAGAAGCAATCCGATAACGCCACCGATAAACGCCGAACTCAGACCGACGATCATCGCGGTCCGGGCGCCGTAGATCAGCCGCGACAGCAAATCCCGCCCGAACTGATCCGTCCCCAGCAAGTGTGCCTTGCTCGGCGCTTCCGTCATCGCGGTGAAATCGTTGGCGGTCGGGTTGTACGGCGCGATGAACTCAGCCATTGAACCCACTACTGCCATCACGATCACCAGGGCTAGCCCAAACGCCCCCAGGGGTTCGCGCCGCACGAAGTGGAGACAACGCATCCAGATCGTGGGGCGCACCACCAGTGTATCGTCAACCGCGGCCGGCAGACCCAAGGGCGGAACAGTGGTCGACATCGCCTTACCCCGGCTCAACTGTAGCGGATGCGCGGGTCGAGCCATGCGTAGAGCAGATCGACCACAAGGTTGCAAAATACGAAAACGACGACGGTCATCATCACCAGGGCTTGCGTCAGCGTGTAGTCCTGGTTCTGCACCGCCTGCACGAACAGCCGTCCGACTCCATTCAGGTTGAACACCTGCTCGGTGACGACCAGGCCGCCGATCAGAAACGCGAACTCGATGCCTATGAGGGTCACCACCGGTAGCATTGCATTCTTCAGTGCATGGCGATTGATGATCAGCTTGTGGATTAGCCCCTTGGCGCGGGCGGTACGGATGTAATCCTCTCGCATCACTTCCAGCATCGTTGACCGCGTCATCCGCATGGTGATAGCGGAGTAGCGGTAGCCGATGGTGATAGCTGGTAGCAGCACCATACTTAGGTTGCGGATCGGGTCTTCAAAGAACGGCACGTAGTCGATCGGCGGCATCCAGGGAGAACCTAGGAAAAAGCTGGTCAGGTCCAGTACGATCAGCAGGGAGATGATGCCCAGCCAGAACGACGGTGTGGCTATACCGCCGATGGCGACCACACGCACGAACACGTCGAGCCAACTGTTCTGCCTTAGGGCCGAGAGCGTGCCGAGCGGAATGGCGATGAGAGTGGCGAGGACGGAACCGAGGACGGCAATTTCCAGGGAAACCGGCAAACGCGCCCAGATTTCCGTCGTCACCGGCTTGGCGGACCACATGGAGGTGCCGAAGTCTAATCGGACGATGCCCCACATAAATTCGAAGAACTGGATCCAGATCGGCCGATCCATCCCTAGTTCCCGGTGACACAACGCCACGGCTTTGGGATCGAACGTGCCGCCGCCCGATCCCAGGCGGATGACGCAGACATCGCCCGGGATCAGCCGCATCAACAGGAACACGAGTGCCGCCGCCCCGATCAGGGTCGGGATGACCAGTAAGACTCGCTTGATAACGTATAGATACATGCGTTCCGCCCTATGCCGGCGTTACTTGTCCAGCCAAATATTGCTCAGATCCTGGTTCAGAAAGTGGCTCGGAGAGATCTTCCAGCCTTTCACGTAGGACCGCATCGGCACTTGGCGGTACCAGAATGTGACCATCAACTGATGGGCTTCGTCGTTGATCCGCTTCTCCAACTGTCGCATTAGCACACGGGCCTTTGCCATATCTGTCTCGGGCACCAGCTTCTTGTAGATTTCGATCATGGTGGGATCAAGGAAGCCGCCGAAATTCTCCTGGTTCACGTCATAGGGCATCCAGCGACTCACGTCCGCGACCGGGTTCACGATGTTCTGGCAGTTCGCTTCCAGCGCCACGGTGAAGTTGCCGCTGCGCATGGAGTCCAGCCAGGGGCCTGTCGGGACCACCTTCTGCGTGGCCTTGACGCCGATCTTGCTCCATTCATCCAGGATCCAGGTGCCAACGATCAGGTAGGGCTGGTCGACGTTGCGGTTGAGTAGCTCAAAAGTTAGGTTCTCTTGGCCAGCCTCCTTCAACAGGCGGCGGGCCTCGGCACGGGATTTCTCGATGTCGGGCCAGTAACCCGCAAGTTGCTCTAATTCCTCTCTGGTCGCCGCAAGTGGTGACCCCGGGAAAACTATACTGCCTACGGTCTTGACGATGGCGATCTTGGATAGCGCCTGCGCGCCCTTCCACTGGTCGATCGCCAGGAAAAGGGCCTTACGAACACGCACGTCGTCGAAAGGCTTTACCTTGTGGTTCGGTGTCAGAACGTTGCCGCAATTCCAGTCGCTGTTCTGAGTTACGACCTTATCGCCCAGTTCCTTGGTCAACTGCTCAATCGCGGCCGGTGGCATGGAGCGGAACTCCATCGCCGCGCGATCGGCCCGGATCGCCTCCACTCGAACCGACTGCTTGGGAGTGAAGATTGCGACGAAACCGTCCAGGTAGGGTTGCCCGGGCCAGTAGTAATCTGGGTTGCGTAAGCCCTTGACGGACTGCCCGATGGTGAACGACTCGAGTTTGAACGGGCCCGATCCGAGAATGTTCTTTTCGTACCAGTGCATATCCTGTTCGAGCTTTTTCTTCGAGTAGATAAAATTCCAAGGGTCGGCCAGTGATGGCAGGAACGACACCGTTTTGAATTTTACTTTGAAGATGATGGTCTCGTCATCTGGTGATGTAATCGATTCCACCATGTTGAAACTGGCATGCCGCGCACTGGCCACCCCCGGAGGCGGGCTGATGATCTTCTGCCAGCTCGCCAGGACATCTTTCGCGGTTAATGGCTCCCCGTCGTGGAACCGCACGCCCTTTCGGATCTTGAAGGTCCATGTCCGCTCGTCGTCGGACGGCTTTGGCATCTCCGTGCAAATATCGCACTTGAAGTCGGTGGTAGATGACGGGTTGTCGGGATTTACCCGGATCAGCACGCTGTAGAAGGGCGCCGTGGCATGCAGCACCGCGTAAGTGGTTTCCCGATGGCCATCCAGGCTGGGGCCGCCATCCGCGGGGATCATAAAGGTCAAGGTTCCACCGCGCTTGGGCGTCTGGCCTTCAGCCACGGACGGAAGTATCCCCGTGGTCAGGCCGAGGCCGAGGCATGCTGCCAGAAATGTATTTCGCATAGTGTTATCCTTCTTATTTTCGGCGTTTACCCCTGCGCGGATGAAACTCCTGTTGTTCAACACTCTGTGATCCAACATAAAGTTCGGCCAGTCGCCAGGTCCCCGGTGGCGATAAACCTCCTAGTCGTCCTATTTATCCAGCCACACCGTCGCCAGATCCTGGTTGACGTAATGGCTCGGACTGATCTTCCAGCCCTTCATGTAGGACCGGTGCGGCAGGATACGCTCCCACCACGGGGTCATGACGGAGTGTGCTTCTGTTACCAAAACATGGGTTTCATAGGCACGCATTTTCTGCCGCCGCTGGACCGGGTCAGTCTCGTGCATCATCGCGTCATACAACGTAACCAGCTTGGGATCGTCATAGTTCCCGTAATTCTCCGAGTTGACGCTGCGCGGCAGGAACTTGCCCGTATCAAGAAGAGGATTCACCAAGCCTTGGCAGTTGAATTCCACGGTCACGTCGAAATTGCCTGACCGAAGCGCATCATAGAACGGGCCCGTTGGTAGCACCTTCTGGGTGACCTGGAGACCGATCTTGCTCCATTCATCGATGGCCCAGGTGGCGATATACCGGTAGGGCTGATCAATATTACGATTTAGTAATTCGAACTTCAGCCCCTCGGCCCCGGCTTCCTTCAACAGACGACGGGCTTCCGCCAGGGACTTCTCGATATCCGGCCAGAATCCCGGGATCGCCTCAAGCTCGGCCTGCGTCGCCGCAAGCGGCGAACCGGGGAACACAATCCCTCCCACGGTGCGCACATTGGCGATCCGGGACAATGCCGCTGCCCCTTTCCACTGGTCGATGGCTAGCGCAAGCGCGCGACGGACACGGACGTCATCGAACGGCTTGCGGCCATGATTGGGGGTCAGCAGGTTGACGCAGTTCCAGGGGCCGGTCTGCACCGTCACCTTGTCGCCAAGCTCCCGCACCAGGTTGTCGCGCGTGGCGGGCGGCATGCCGCGAAATTCGGTCGCGGCCCGGTCGGCCCGGATGGCCTCGACCCGGATTGACTGCGCGGCGGCGAAGATGGCGTGGAACCCGTCCATGTAGGGCAGGCCGGCATGGTGGTAGTCGGGGTTCCGCGTACCCTTAATGGCCTGGCCGATCTGGAACTCGGCGAACTTGAAAGGTCCCGACCCCATCACGTTCTTCTCGTACCAACGCGGGTCACGATCGAGGGTTTCCTTCTTGTAGACATAGGCGAACGGATCGGCGAGCGCGGGCAAAAAGGCCCCGGTAGAAAATTTCAGCTTGAACACCACCGTCCGATCATCCGGTGCGTTGATCGTGTCGACCATCTTAAAGAAGGATTCTCGCGCACTCAGGATGCCTTTCGCCGGATGCACGATCTTGTTCCAGGACGCGGCGACATCGCGCGCGGTCAGCGCCGACCCGTCATGCCACTTCACGCCGTCACGGATCGTGAATACCCAGGTCTTGCCATCATCCGTGGGCGTCGGCATCGCGGTGCACAGGTCACACACAAAGTCATCCGGCGAGGTTGGATTGTCCGGATTGATCCGGATCAGAACGGAATAGAACGGCGCCGTCGCATGCACCGTCGCGAACGTCGTCTCCCGATGGGCATCGAGACTCGGCGGCGCGTCTGCCGGAATCATATAGGTCAGCACACCTCCACGCTTTGGCGTCTGCGCCGAAACGGCGCCGAACGCGAGGCAGCCTCCCAAGGCCGCAACCAATCCCACCCGCCCCATTTTCATGTGCCACTCAATTTTCATTTACCAATCCCCCAATAAACATCGTTCACCGGTCATCCGGCGATCTTTACTTCGCTGCAGGCCACCATATGGCCGGGCTTGATCTCCCGCGGTTGCGGCGATTCCTTTGAGCAGCGTTCCACTGCTATCGGACATCGTGGATGAAACACACACCCCGACGGCGGATTCATCGGGCTCGGCACTTCCCCCTTGACCGGCTGGAAATCACGGCCCTGTTCTACATCCGGGTCTGGAACCGGCACCGCGGCCAGCAAGGCCCGCGTGTAGGGATGCTGCGGATTGTCGAACAGCGCGTCGCTGTCGGCCATTTCGACGATATGGCCCAGATACATGACCGCCACCCGCTGGCACAGATGGCGCACGACCGAGAGGTCGTGGGCGATGAACAGATAGGTCAAGCCGAATTTTTCGCGCAAATCCTCCAGCAGGTTAACCACCTGCGCCTGGATCGACACGTCCAGCGCCGAAACCGGTTCGTCGCACACGATGAACTCGGGATTCATTGCCAGGGCGCGGGCGATACCGACGCGTTGACGTTGGCCGCCCGACATTTCATGCGGATAGCGATCGGCAAAACCGACATTCAGTCCGCAGACTGAGAGCAGCTCGCGCACCCGCTCCATACGCTTCGTGGCGTTGGGCTCGATGCCATGCACGAACATCGGTTCGGCGATAATCTGCCCGACCGTCATGCGTGGATTCAGGGAGCTGTAAGGGTCCTGGAAGATCACCTGGATACGCTGACGGAGCGCCTGCAACTGTTTGCCGCTGAGGCCAGAGATGTCGACGCCGTCGAAGATGATCTGCCCGGCCGTGGGTTTTTCCAGCCGCAACACGCAGCGCCCCGTCGTGGTCTTGCCGCAGCCACTCTCGCCGACCAGTCCCAGGGTTTCGCCGCGGCGGACCGTAAAGTCGATGCCGTCAACGGCCTTGACGTCGCCGACCTTGCGACCGAGCAGACCCTCGAAGACGGGGAAATGCATGCGCAAACCGCGAACTTCGAGGAAGGGAGACTCGGGTGAGGCGGCGTTCATGCCGTGACGCCGGCTAGTGAGGCCTCGGCTCCGGTGGTTCCGGTCAGGGATGCAAGTTCATCGGCACGGAAGCAGGCGGCGGATTGCCGGGGGTTGCTAGTCGCTTCCAGTCTGGGGCGCGATGCGGCGCATGCGGCAATGGCGAACCGGCATCGCGGCCGGAAGGAGCATCCAGCATCCAGGCGTGTGAGATCCGGTGGCTGGCCCTCCACTGGGTCCAGTCGAGCCTGACGCGGCCGATCCAGTCGAGGCACGGAGCGGAGCAGGGCGATTGTGTAGGGGTGGCGCGGCGTGTGGTAGATCGCCTTTGCCGGTCCGGATTCAACGATACGACCCGCATACATGACGTTCACGCGATTGGCGTAGCGCGCCACGACACCCAGGTTGTGGGTGATGATGATCAGCGCGATACCAAGCCGGTGGGTCAGATCCTTCATCAATTCGAGGATCTGCGCCTGGATGGTGACGTCCAGCGCGGTGGTCGGCTCATCGGCGATAATCAGCTTGGGATCGCAGGCTAGCGCGATGGCGATCATGATCCGCTGGCGCATGCCGCCCGACAATTGATGCGGGTATTGCTTCAGGCGGCGCATAGGATCGGCGATGCCGACCAGTCCCAACAATTCCTCGGCGCGCTTTTGGGCTGTGGCCGGATCGACGCCACGATGCTGCTCCAGGGTTTCGGTAATCTGACGGCCGACGGTCAGCACCGGGTTCAGGGACGTCATCGGTTCCTGGAACACCATGCCGATTTCGCTGCCGCGCACCTGGCGCATCTGCTCCTCAGTCAGGCTCATGAGGTCGCGTCCGGCGAACAGGACCGCGCCTTGTGTGATGCGTCCGGGTGGGTTTGGAATCAGTCGCAGGATGGACAGAGCGCCGACGGATTTGCCCGATCCACTCTCCCCGACAATGGCTACTGTTTCGCCTGCGTCGACGGAGTAGGTTACCCCGTCAACGGCGTTAACTGTTCCCGCACCGGTCCGAAACTCGGTGTGCAGGTTTTGAACCTCTAAAAGTGGCACACACTAACCAGCCCTAAATTTTCTGCGTTGTAAAGCCTAATAGCCTTTATAACTGATCTGCCCCCTTCAGAGTGGTCCATCGACTATTTTAGTGTGGACCCTGAAGGAGAAGACAAATGGGCAAGAGACACGGGCCTGAGGAGATTATCGGCAAGCTGCGTGAGGCAGAGATCGTGCTGGCGCAGGGCGGAACGACGGGG
>CAMBMS010000045.1 GCA_945868845.1 Asaia bogorensis
CGCTCGTTGGGTGGCTCAGGGGGAGATGGGGTAGAGGAGAGGGCCGATGCCGGATTGCGTGAAAACGCTTTAACTTCCAACTTTCAGGGTGCTGACCAGCCCGCGCAGGCAGGTCAGCACCGAGAGAGCGGTGATCTTGCCGGTGCGCGGATTTTCGTCGCTGGGGACGTTCTCGATCCGCAATGTGAACCGCGCTGCCTCAGCCTCCACGCGGATGGTGTGGATGTTGCGGTCCACGCCAGGATCGGCCCAAATTTCCACTCGCGTGCGGATCGGGCCGATGCCGGCCAGCGCGAGGGCGGCGGCCACGTTAACATTGGCGGGAAAGCCGGCGGCGGCGTCCAGTGCGTTGCCCGCGAAGACGCACGTTGGCGTGGTGATCGCCAGCACGTCGATGCCGTGTTGCGCCAAATAGGGCGCGCCTTCCAGGCCGCGCGGGGGTTTGCGCGTTTCCATCGTGATGCTCTCGACCACGCCCTCGGCGACAGCCCGCACCGCGTCCAGCCCGAGCAGCGCGCCGGTCGGTACGACGATGCGCGCGCCGCTGGCCTGGGCCGCGCGCACCAGTTCCATACGCGGCAGCAGGGCACCGACGGAGCTGGGCACGAAGATCCTGCCGCGCGCGATGGCGGTCTCCGCGATCTGGGTGAAGATGGCGGCGGGCGCGGCCTCGACGACGATATCGGCCTCGGCCAGCATGGCTAGATCGACGATACGGGGCCGGACGCGGAAATCGGCAAGATTGGCCGCAGCCTTATCATGGTCGTGCGCGGCGACGGCAATCAGGCGCAAACCCTCCACGCCGGCATCCAGCGCGCGGGCCAGTTTCAGCCCAATGGCGCCCAGCCCGCCGATCGCGACTGTCCGGATCGTCATGCCATGTCCTCCCCGTTCCGGGCGATACGCGCGGCGCGGCGCGCGGCGCCGGGCGTATTGATGTTCAGGAACGCGTCCCATGGCAGGGGAGAGAAAGCAACCGTGCGTGCGCCCAGGCTGGCGGCGAATTTTCCAACGTCGCGCGGGCCGGGTTGTTCCAATAGGAGACGTAGCCTGCCACGCGCCTCCACCGGCCAAAACGCCACCAGGTGATGCGTGCGCCCCGAACTGGCCGCACACGAGGGTGCCGGAACCAGTCGCGCGACAAGGTTCGATGGAATGAATGGTGTGTCGCAGGGCACGCTGAGCAACACGTCCGCCCCCTGCCCCGCCGCCCAGTCCAGCCCGGCCAGCAGGCCGGCCAAGGGCCCTTGGCCCATGAAATCGCCATCGGGCAGAACGGGCAGGCCATAGGGGGTGAAGCGGGCCAGGTCGCCGTTGGCGCTGATCGCGACGCACGACACCTGTGGGGTCAGCCGCGCCAGGAGATGGGCCAGGACGGTGCGTCTGCCAAGATCGAGCAGCGCCTTGTCGGCCCCACCCAGCCGGCGCCCCTCCCCGCCAGCCAGCACGATCGCCACCACGGTCATTGTCGCGTATCCAAAGGCATGCGGATGGGGCGAGCGACGGGACTCGAACCCGCGACATCCAAGACCACAACCTGGCGCTCTACCAACTGAGCTACGCCCGCCATACCGCGGGGCGTTTACCCCTGGCTTTCCCGCAGGTCAATGATCGGTGACGACGCGAATGGCCAAACCAAAATTGCTCAAAAAATCATCATGTCATGAGAAAGTTTGCCTGAAACCGTGGCGGTTTCCTGTGCCGCTAGGCGATAAGGCCGGATTGCGGGCTGGCACGGCACGTGCAAATCTGAGGCTGCATGACCGGCCGACGCGATGACCGGGACGCGTTTAACAGAAGGGTGCCCGGATGCTGCCGGGCTCATGAGAGCGCATGAAGAAAATCGAGGCGATAATCAAGCCGTTCAAACTGGATGAGGTGAAGGAAGCGCTGCACGAGGTGGGGCTACAGGGCATCACCGTGCTGGAAGCCAAGGGATTCGGCCGTCAGAAGGGCCATACGGAGCTGTATCGCGGCGCCGAATATGTCGTCGATTTCCTACCCAAGGTGAAGCTGGAAATCATCTGTTCCGATGACCTGGTGGATCGCGCGGTGGAAGCGATCATCAATTCCGCCCGCACCGGGCGCATTGGCGATGGCAAGATTTTTGTCTCCACCATCGAGGAAGTGATCCGCATTCGGACAGGCGAGCGAGGAGAGAGCGCGGTCTAGTTCCGCAGGCCACGCGGGGAACCGCTACGGCCCCCGCTTCCGACCGGTGGCCGAAACGTGTAGAGGAGCCACCCCATTAGGGGCCGCGCGGTGCGGCCCTTTCCCGCTGTGTTGCCATTGGCGCCAAATTCCGGCGTCGCTGGGGCCACGGCACATATATTCAGAAGGGCAAGGATAGAGAACATGGCAAAGAGAACTGCGGCCGCCAGCGGCGGTGTTGCGAAAGTGGTGAAGCTGATCAAGGAACATGGCGTCGAATACGTGGATCTGCGGTTCACCGACCCGCGCGGCAAGTGGCAGCACACCGCGCAGCATGTTTCCACCATCGATGAGGACGTGTTCCGCGACGGCATTATGTTCGACGGCTCCTCCATTGCCGGCTGGAAGGCGATCAACGAGTCAGACATGATCCTGGCGATGGACCCCGATAGCGCGGTGATGGATCCGTTCTCGGCCAAGCCGTCCCTGATCATCTTCTGCGACATTATCGAACCCGCCACCGGGCAAGCTTATTCGCGCGATCCGCGTTCGACCGCTAAGAAGGCCGAGGCCTATGTGAAAGCGTCCGGCGTCGGCGATACGGCGTTCTTCGGCCCGGAGGCCGAGTTCTTTATTTTCGACAGTGTCAAATTCGGCACCGGCGGCAACTACGGCACCTATCAGCTGGATAGCCAGGAAGGCCCGCAGGCCTCGGTGAAGGATTATCCGGAAGGCAATATGGGTCATCGCCCTGGTCTGAAGGGTGGCTATTTCCCGGTTCCGCCGGTAGATGCGGAAAGCGATCTCCGCGCAGAAATGCTGTCTGTCATGGGCGAGATGGGGCTGGAGATCGAAAAGCACCATCACGAAGTTGCGCAGGGCCAGCATGAGCTGGGCATCAAGTTCGGCCCGCTGGTGAAGATCGCGGACCAAATGCAGATTTACAAATACTGCGTGCACAACGTCGCCCACAGCTATGGCAAGACCGCCACCTTCATGCCGAAGCCGATCTATGGGGATAACGGATCAGGTATGCATGTGCATCAGTCCATCTGGAAGAACGGCAAGCCGCTGTTCGCAGGCAACGGCTATGCCGATCTGTCAGAGATGTGCCTTTACTATATCGGCGGAATCATCAAGCACGCGAAGGCGCTGAATGCCTTCACCAATCCGCTGACTAACAGCTACAAGCGCCTGATCCCGGGCTTCGAAGCGCCGGTGCTGCTGGCCTATTCGGCGCGCAACCGTTCGGCGTCCTGCCGTATTCCGTATGCAACGAATCCGAAGGCGAAGCGGGTGGAAGTACGCTTCCCCGATCCGGGCGCCAATCCTTACCTGGCCTTCTCCGCCATGCTGATGGCGGGGCTCGATGGCATCAAGAACAGAATCCATCCCGGCGATCCGATGGACAAGGATCTCTATGACCTACCGCCCGAGGAGCTGAAGGGCATTCCGACAGTGTGCGGCAGCCTGCGCGAGGCGTTGGACGCGCTGAAATCCGATCATGACTTCCTGCTGGCTGGCGATGTGTTCTCCATGGATCAGATCGAGAGCTATATCGAGCTGAAATGGAGCGAAGTGTATCGCTTCGAGCACACCCCGCATCCGGTGGAATTCGAGATGTACTACTCCGTCTGACCGCACTGTGCCGCCCAGATGACTGGCCAGGACGCCCCGCTGTCGCAAGATGGGGGGACGTTTGGCTGTTTCTTAGTTTAAAGTCCGACACCGCCCGCACCCTCACCCGACCATCCAGAGAAAGTATACTACTTTGGGTGGCTGGGTGGGGGTGCGGACCGGGGTCGGTTTTCAAACTAAGGCACTACCACGCGTTTTTTCTTGGTCAATTTTATGTGTAAAAAATCCGATTATCGCCGGCGCCTCTACCAACAATAGTCGTAAACATGCCTATTTTTCTGCGGCTGTTTATCCTGGCATGCTTGTAAAATAGTTTTCGGTATGGCCGCAGAAGCGGTCGCGTGACGCTTGAAGTAAACGAGAACAGGAAAGACCCTTAAAGTAGATCATGCTAGTAATAAAACCCTTCAAGCTCGACGATGTGCGTGCGGCCCTCACGCCCCCAGGGTGTGCAGGGGCTGACTGCCATCCAGGTCAAAAGACTTAGCCAGCAGAAAGGCCGAGCGGAGACTTATCGCAAGACGGAAATTTTCTTCGTTGAACAAAATTTCTTCGCCGGCGCCTTCGCGACCAATCCGGGGCCGGGCCAGTTTCTGGGCGGTTTCCAAGCGCCGGTGATCGCCGCGCCGGGACGCAACACCATCTGTAGCACGCTGACCTTGGGCGCGACCTGCAAGCTGAAAATCACCGAGCAGATCGGTGTCTTGATGACCCGCCCGGAAGTCCGTTACGGACAAAGGTTGACATCGAACAACCGTTCAACAGGCGTAACAACGCGGTGACCCTCGCAGTTGACCTGGCAATCGGGCTCTAAGTAAATATTTTAGGATCGGCGCTACAGGGTCAGGCCACCATCGACTGTAATGGTCTGACCCGTCACCATAGCCGCACCGAAGCCCAGGAAGAGAACGACCTCGGCGATGTCGTCGGGGGTGCAACGGCGCTTCAGCAAGGCACGGTCCATCGACTGGTCGCGTTCCTCGTTCGTCCATTCGACCATCCATGAGGAATCTACCGCTCCGGGGGCGACGGCGTTGACGCGCACATCGGGCGCCAAGGCGCGGGCGAGGTTTTGCGTCATGTTCACCACGCCGGCTTTACTTGCGCCATAGGCAAGGCTGGAACCAGCGCGGTTGATACCGGCGATGGAGGCTGTGTTGACGATCGCTCCTTTCGCGGCCACCAACGCCGGGGCTGCGGCGTGGGCGCAACGGAATACGCCGAGCAAATTGGTTTGCAGGATCGTGTTCCAGAATTCTTCCGTCATCAGATCCAGCTCGCGCGGCGGAATGGCGCGGCGCGAATTAGGCGTCCCGGCATTGGCGGCCAGGAAGTCAAGTCGACCAAGTTTTTGTATTGCTGTCTCCACCATACGCTCAGCCTCACCGGCGATGCCGACATTTCCGGGAGCCTCGATGCATTTGATGCCGTCCCCATTCAGTCTAGCGACGGTTTCGGGGCCGCGCGGATCGTCGGGCAGGAAGTTAACGGCCACCGTGCCCCCATTGCGACCAATCTGCGTGGTGATGGCAAGACCGATGCCCGAGGCACCTCCCGTCACTAGGGCGCAGCGCCCGGCGAGGTCGTAACTGGTCATGGAATGCCCTTTTCGTCGTTAAGCGCGTTTGCGCGTGGCAAGGCGATCCAGTGTCTCCGCCAGCATGCGCGTGGGTTCATCGGTGGTGAAGGCGCCAGCGAGGCAGACGATACCTTTGTGGATCGCGGCGCGCAGGGGAAGGTCTTCCCAATCTGTGATGAGTTGCTTTTGCAGCTTGATCGCGCGCGGTCCAGCTGCAACGATCGGATCGATGATGCGCGCGACCGCCTCATCCAGATCTTTCGGTGCAACCAATTCTTCTACCAAGCCCCACCGTTCGGCCTTTACGGCATCTATGGGCTCGCCTGTCAGGAGAAGCTGGCGGGTGCGGCCCCAGCCGATGAGGCCGGGAAGTAGTGCGGCCTCCACGACCGAGGGCAGGCCCACGCGCACTTCCGGCATGCCGAAAAAGGAATCAGTGCTGGCGACGCGGATGTCGCAGGATGCGGCGAGTTCAAGCCCCGCCCCCAGTACATGGCCGCGAATCCGCGCGATGACCGGCACCGGAAAGGCCCTCACCGCGTGGCAACAGCGATGCACGAGGGTGATGAATTCTTCCGCTGCCGCAGAGTTCAGCGCAGCGAGTTCGCGCAAATCAGCCCCACCCACGAAAGCGCGGTCGCCGGCGCCACGCAGGATCACGGCACGCAGATCTTGCTCCGAGCGCATGGTCGCCATGACGTCGAGGAACGCGGTCATCAGGGAACGGTTCATCGTATTGAGCTTAGCGGGGTTGTTGAGCGTAACGGTGGCCACGCGGCCCTGCGCACCGCGATCGTCATAGGTGAGCAGAACCAGGGTTGTGGGCATGTCATCCTCCGTGCTTCAGGCAGGTTCCGGGCCGTGCGCGATTGTGTCAAGCCGGCGTGATGCGCAGGGCCTCCGGCGTAGAATGGGTACTAGCCGACGATGCGCAGATGTGCGGCTGGGTGCGTGACCTGGATACAGGGAAACATTTCATTGATGAACCAGTGGACGGCGTCGCGATTGGGCGGATGGATAAAGCTGGCGACAAACAGAGTATCGGATGCTGTGGGTGGCCGGGTGGAGCGCCGGGCCGTTGCCGCACTTAACCAACTTATAACCGAGGAGTGGCACCGGGATACATAGCTGCATAATCGGAGGGCACGGCGCTGACGGCACGGCCGGAAATGACGGGCAAGCGGATTGCCACCTTTATTCCGTCCTTCGCAGAATGATATGTTGCGATGCTACTATTCGAGAGGCTGTCATAGATCGTTAACGCGCGGGGCCGCGCGGGATGACCATCCAGAGCGTGACCGCGATCTGCAGGATCACGGTCACGCCCATGGCCCAGCCATAGCCGGCGCTGTCCCAGCCGCCGGCTGCGTTGCGCGGCCAGAGGTCAAGGATCCAGCCGATAACGTTTTGCAACACGAAGACAAAGGCCAGCATGCTGCCGTTCAGGGCCGTGCCGACACGCCCGGCAATTTCCGGCGGGAAGCGCCCGGCAACGGCAGAATAGCCGGTTGGCCCGGCCGAGGTGAAGAAAGCAAAAAGAAACCAGATCAGCCCCACCCAGGCGGGATGCGCAAATGGATGCGCGAGCAGGGCAATCTGACACAGGAACAACCCGCCTATGCCGATCCACGATGCGAGCATCGGATCATGGCCGCGATGATTAAAAAAAGTCGCCGCCTGACCGACGCAGAGGCTGCCGGCCATCATGCCTGCCATGTAAACCAATAACAGCCAGGCGCGCGCGGCGTCGGCAAAACCTCCCACATCGCGCAGCCAGGGGCCGGCCCAGAGACCGCCATAGGCGAAGTTCAGGCCGGTCAGCACGACCAGCGCCGGAGCGAAGCGTAGAAAGACCGGGTGGACAAAGATGCGGCCATACTCGGCCAGTTCATTACCTAGGCTGCGTGGACGCCGGCGCGGCTGGGCGGGTTCCGGAACGAAATACCAGATGGCGGCGGAAACCATGACCGCAACAATGGCGAACAGCCAGAACACGCCGCGCCAGCCGATCAGCGGCAGCAGGGCCTGCGATGGCAGAGTGGCGAACAGGCCGCCGAAGGAGGCGAGGAAGATGCCCACGCCTGTCAGTGCAGGAACCTTGGCGCGGGGCACCCATTGGGCGTGCGCAGTGAGCATGGCGATCATGCCGACGCTGATGCCGACACCGGTGATCAGCCGGCCGATCGCAAAGCTGATGATGCCGGTGGACAACGCGCAGACGGCGAAGCCAATTCCTGCGATAAGGGCTAGCACGATCTGCACCCGGCGCACGCCGAAAAGATCCATCGCCAGGCCAGCCGGCAATTGCGCAGCGCAGTAGGAAGCGAAGAACACCGCTGCCAGCAGACCGAGCGCCGTCGCCGAAAGGGAGAATTCCAGCGCCAGCAATGGTCCTATCGTCGCAATCAGGGCGCGCGCAGCCTGATTGAGAAAGTTAACGCCGGCCAGTGGCGTGGTGACGCGCAAAAAAATCGATTTATCCGAGCGGATCGGCACCATGACTGGCGTGGAATCTGCGGAAGCGTCGACCATTATATGGCGCGTATTGGGACGCGCAATGACGGGGAGTGCCATGTCTTGTCGGCGCGCAAGACATGGACGCAAGTATTCGCGGGTATGACGGGAGGAGGAGGCATTCGGGTCAGGCGGCATCTTCCAGCATCATGGCGGCGCATTT
>CAMBMS010000046.1 GCA_945868845.1 Asaia bogorensis
GTGGCGGCGGAACTGGTGCGCAACGGCGTGGCGAAGGGCGAGATCGCGATCAAGGCGTTTGGTGACACGGTTCTTCTGGTGCCCACGGGCCCGGGAGTGCGTGAGCCACAGAACCGCCGTGTGGAGATTATCATCCGCTGATCTTACGGATTATTGGCTGAACGGAAAAAGGCGCCTCACGGCGCCTTTTTTACGCTTCTGACACCTATGGAACACAAAAAACGGGAAGTAGCCCGCTCTTTTGGGTTCACCCGTGCCGTATCAATCCGCCGCCAGCGCCATGGTCCGTCGCGCGATGGCATTGCCAACATGGTCCTCCACCGCCATCGCCACCTGCTCGGCATGGCTAGCGAAGACATGGTCGGCACCCTGGAAGATGCGATAATCGACAGTGACGTTCTTCTGCGTGTTCAGCTTGTCCACCAGCTTCTGCACTGCCGGTTCCGGCACCAGCTCGTCCTGATCGCCATGAATCATGAGCCCACCGCAGGGGCAAGGTGCCAGAAAGCCGAAATCGTAATGATTGGCGGGCGGCGCGACGCTGACCCAGCCCGAAATCTCCGGCCGCCGCATCAGCAACTGCATGCCGACAAAGGCACCGAACGAATAGCCAGCGATCCACAGCCCGCCCGCGTTCGGGTTCACCGCCTGCATCCAGTCCAGCGCGCCGGCGGCGTCGCTGATTTCGCCAATGCCGCCATCGTAGCGGCCCTGGCTGCGACCCACACCACGAAAATTGAACCGCATCACGGAGCAACCCAGGCGCTGGAACGCCTGGTACATGGCATAGGTGACACGATTATTCATCGTCCCGCCATGCTGTGGATGCGGATGTAGGATCAAGGCCACGGGGGCGCCTCGTTCCCCGGAATGGTGATAACGACCTTCAAGCCGGCCATCCGGGCCGGCAAACATCACTTCAGGCATGGTTTAGTTATATCCGTTCCTGTCGCATCCGGCAGCACCCGGCGGTTTGAAAATTCCGCCGCAGCCGGTCCTAAAAATACGTGCCTAACTGGTTCTTCGTTCCCTGAAGTCGATCAGTCGCGAGTGGCCAGATAGCCTGCCGTAGCCAGTACGAATCCCGCGTCCGCATCCCTGCCCGGCATGTCTCGTGCCGGTTCCCAGCATGGGTTAATTCTTGACTTACCCAGTCGGGAATACTAATTCTGGTGCCACGTAAAGTGCCGTGGGGCCGCTTCCTCGGTCTTTTGCCTCTGTCCCTGGTTCCGGCTCACGCCGAGACCAAGGTTCGCATCCCAGGGTGGCTTCATACCCCAGAGTGGGTTTGACTATAGAGGAAGCGGGCCCAGCTTTCATAATGGAATTGTTGCATGGCTTTCATGTTTCTGCGGGAGATGGTCCAAACTTATCGAGAGCGCGACCCGGCGGCGCGATCTTCGGTTGAAGTACTGTTCTGTTATCCCGGTCTGCATGCAGTGATTTGGCATAAACTCTCGCAATGGTTGTGGCTTAGAGGATTCCTATTTTTGGGCCGCTTCTCCTCACATCTTGCGCGCTGGCTGACGGGTATCGAGATTCATCCGGCCGCCAGGCTGGGGCGCCGCCTCGTCATCGACCACGGCATGGGAGTTGTGATTGGGGAGACCGCCGAGATCGGCGATGATTGCTATCTTTATCACCAGGTCACCCTCGGCGTGGCCCGCACCAGCGGCGGCAAACGCCACCCGACCGTGGGCAACAACGTGATCATCGGCGCCGGGGCAAAGGTGCTAGGCCCGATTACGATCGGCGATAACGCGCGCATCGGCTCCAATTCCGTGGTGCTGGAAGCGGTGCCGGCGGATACAACGGTGGTGGGTATTCCCGCCCGCCCGGTGGATCGCCAGCTGCCGCGCGACAAACCGCATTTCGATCCCTATGGCATGCCCTGCGACGAGAGTATCGACCCGCTGCTGCGCGATCTGGAAGGATTGCGCCAGGAACTGGCGGAGCTAGAGGCGCGGGTCGCCCGGATGCAGCCGGGGGAAGCCAGCTGGCCATCGACGCGGTCGGCGGCGGCGGATTAGGGACGAGCGATCATGCATCTGTCCACCAAAGGCCGTTATGCGGTTATGGCGCTGGTTGACCTGGCCAACCGCGAAGCCACCGCGCCGGGTCGCCGGCCAGTCACCCTGGCGGAAATCGCCGCCAGCCAGCAGCTCAGCCTGTCCTATCTGGAGCAGCTTTTTGGCAAGCTGCGCCGCGCCGGGCTGGTGGCCTCGGCGCGCGGGCCGGGCGGCGGCTATCGGTTGGCGCGGCCGGCGCAGGCGGTGCCGATCGCGGAAATCGTGGCGGCGGTGGATGAGGAGCTCCGGGCCACACGCTGCTTCGCTGGCGGCAGTGGCTGCATGCCCGATCGCAGCCGCTGCCAAACGCATGAATTATGGGCGGAGCTGGGAGAACAAATCCGCTATTTCCTTGATGGCATCAGCCTGGCGGATGTGATCGGGCGGAAGGTCACGGGCCGGGCCGTGGCGTTGGCACCGCGTTCGATCGCGGCGGAATGATTTACCTCGACGCGAATGCGACCGAGCCGCTGCGTCCCTCGGCGCGTGCGGCGCTGATCGCGGCGTTGGGGAGGGGAGGGGGTGACGCAGGCGGGAACATGCTTGGCAACCCCTATTCCGTACATGCCGCCGGTCGCGCCGCGCGGCGCATTCTGGAAGACGCCCGCGAGCAACTGGCCGCCCGTTTCGGCGCCCGCCCGGCGGATGTGGTGTTCACGTCCGGCGCAACGGAGGCCGATGCGCTGGCCTTGCACGCACTGGGCGCCAACCGCCGCCTGATCGTCGGGGCCACCGAGCACGATGCCGTTCTGTCTCCCGCCACACTCTCTTCCAGCAAGGGCGCTACGCTTTTGCCCGTGGATCATGAAGGCATCGCTGATCTGGCGGCCCTGGAGGTGCTGCTGGCGTCGGGCGCGCCAGCTTTGGTTTGTCTGATGGCGGCGAATAACGAAACCGGCGCCATCCAGCCCATCGCCGAAGCCGCCACGATCTGCCATCGCCATGGTGCGCTGCTGCATGTTGACGCGGTGCAGGCGGCAGGGCGGATGGCATTTTCTCTGGCGGCGTCGGGGGCCGATTCGGCGGCGATCTCGTCGCATAAAATGGGCGGCCCCGCTGGCGTGGGGGCGCTGCTGCTGGCCCCCACCCATACCGCACTTTCTCCCCTCATCAGCGGCGGCGGGCAGGAACGCGGACGGCGTGGCGGCACCCCGGCGGTGGCAATCTGCGCGGGGTTCGCCGCAGCCGCCCTGGTGGCCGGCGATGCATCCGCGCTCGCGCCCTTGCGCGATGCCGCCGAACGCACGGCGGTCGCGCACGGCGCCGTCATCGTCGGTGGCCGCGTGCCACGCTTGCCCAATACCACCTGCCTCGCCTTGCCCGGCGTGCGCGCGGATGCACAGGTCATCGCGCTGGACCTCGCCGGGGTCTGCGTCAGCGCCGGCGCAGCCTGCGCGGCGGGTAAAATCTCCTCCAGCCACGTCCTGGCAGCCATGGGCCTGGGCGAACTGGCCGAGCAGGCCATCCGCGTCTCCTTCCCCTGGAACGCCCACGCTGAGCATGTGGAAGGATTTGCTCGCGCCTACGCGAACATGGCAGCCGCGCTAGGAAAAACCCTTTCCGGCGTGGCGGCCTGAGACCAGATTTCACCGCATGGAAATGCCGGCCCCTCCGAACCGCCCCGTCTATCTGGACAACCAGGCCACAACGCGCTGCGATCCGCGCGTGCTCGCCGCCATGCTGCCCTGGTTCTGCGAAGAATACGGCAATCCGCACAGTGCCGAGCACATCATGGGCCATCGCGCCGAGGCGGCAGTGGAGGCGACGCGCGAACAGGTGGCAGGGCTGATCGGCGCCGATCCGCGCGAGATGATCTTCACCTCCGGCGCCACCGAATCCAACAATATCGCCATCAAGGGCGCCGCCCGGTTCGCCGCCAGACAGAAAACAGATCGCAAGCGCATCATCACCCTCGCCACCGAGCACAAATGCGTCCTGGAATGCGTGGCCGACCTTGCCGCCGAAGGCTTTGAGCCCGTCATCCTCCCCGTCCGCCCCGATGGGCTGTTGGACCCGGAAACCCTGCGCGCAGCCCTCGCTGAACCCACCCTGCTGGTATCCGTGATGGCAGTGAACAACGAAACCGGCGTCATCCAGGATATTGCGTCCGTTGCCGCCATCGCCAAGGCAGAAGGCGCGCTGTTTCATACCGATGCAGCGCAGGCCACCGGCAAGATCCCGCTCGATGTCACTGCGCAAAAAATCGATTTACTCTCCATCTCCGGCCACAAGCTGTACGGCCCGAAGGGTGTCGGTGCGCTTTATGTCCGCCGCCGCCCGCGCGTCCGCCTCACGCCGTTATTCTCCGGCGGCGGCCAGGAACGCGGCCTGCGCTCCGGCACTTTGCCCACTGCGCTGATCGTCGGCCTGGGGGAGGCCTGCCGTCTCGCGGCGGCCGAAATGGCATTGGACGCATTCCGCATCGCCGAGCACCGCGCCCTGTTGCTCGACCGCCTCCGCGCCGCCATCCCCGGCCTGCGCGTGAACGCCTCGGAAACCAGCCGCATTCCCGGCAACCTCAACCTCACCTTTCCCGTCGCCACCGCCCAGCAACTGCTCGCCGCCTGCCCCGATCTCTGCGTCTCCACCGGCTCCGCCTGTTCCTCGGCCGAGGTGGAACCCTCCTATGTCCTGCGCGCCCTCGGCCTGGCCGACGCGGAAGCCGCGCGGACCTTGCGCATCGGGGTGGGACGCTTTACCTCCCCCGCCGATATTGACTATGCCGCCGCCGCCCTGATCGCGGCCCACACCAACGCAGCGGCCTGAACGCGAAACGAGAGACCATGCCCAAAATGACCTTCATCGAGCGCGACGATACGCGCCGCGACGTGGAAGCCCCGCTGGGCCTCTCCGTGCTGGAAATCGCCCACAAGCATGGCGTGGAGATCGAAGGCGCCTGCGAGGGTTCGCTCGCCTGCTCCACCTGCCATGTGATCGTGGATCCGTCCTGGTACGGCAAACTGGCGGCGGCGACAGAAGATGAAGAAGACATGCTCGACCTCGCCTTCGGCCTGGAGGCAACGTCGCGTCTCGGCTGCCAGGTCGTCATGAGCCCGGCACTGGATGGTTTGGTCGTGAAGCTCCCCACCGGCAGCCGCAATCTGTTGAACGGGTGATGCAAACTGTCGTGGCCCGCGCGCGAATGCGCGTCGTTGTTGCGATGTCCGGCGGCGTGGACTCCTCCACCGTCGCTGCGCTACTGGCCGAAGCCGGGCATGAGGTGATCGGCGTCACCCTGCAACTCTACAATCACGGCACCGCCATCAAAAAAAAGGGCGCCTGCTGCGCCGGCGACGATATCCACGACGCCAGACGCGTCGCCGACCGCCTCGGTATCCCGCACTATGTCATCGACGCCGAGCAACGCTTCGCCGATGCCGTTATCGCCGACTTCGCCGACAGCTACGCAGCCGGAGAAACCCCGGTGCCCTGCGTGCGCTGCAACCAGACGGTCAAGTTTACCGACCTGACGGCCCTGGCACGCAATCTTGGCGCTGAGCGGCTTGCTACCGGCCATTACGTGCAACGCATTGACGGCCCGGAAGGCCCGGAGTTACACCGCGCCGCCGACCCCGCGCGCGACCAAAGCTGGTTCCTGTTTGCCACCACGCGCGAACAGCTCGACTTCGCGTTGTTCCCGCTGGGCGGTATGGCCAGCAAGGCCGAAGTCCGCGCCCTTGCCGTTCGCCTCGGCGTGCCTGTCTTCGCCAAGCCCGACAGCCAGGACATCTGCTTCGTCCCCACTGGCCACTACGCCAGCGTGATCGCCCAACGCCGCCCGGACGCGCTGGCGCAAGGGGAGATCGTCAGCACCGATGGCCGTGCCCTTGCCCGACATGACGGCATCGCCCGCTATACGATCGGCCAGGCCAAGCGCCTCGGCGCCGCCAGCCAAGACAACGGCCAGCGCCAGGTCGTGGTGGCATTGGATGCCACAAGCCGCCGTGTCATCGTCGGCCCACAAGGCGGCGGCACCACCAGCATCCCCCTGCGCGAGGTAAACTGGCTGATCCCCCTGCCATCGGCGCCGCTCCGTTGCACGGTGAAACTCCGCGCCCAGGACCGCCTTCACTCCGCCCAGGTCGAGGCTACCCTGGATGGCGCCCAGGTCACGCTCGACCAACCCGCCATCTCCACCCCCGGTCAGGCCTGCGTTTTCTACCAGGATAACCGCATCCTTGGCGGCGGCTTCATCCGGCGCGAGAGCGTATTGCAGCCCCCCGTGCCCCCTGCTATAGCCCCCCTCCTTGTCGGGTTCCCCGCGCGGGCGCATAGCTCAGTTGGTAGAGCAGCTGACTCTTAATCAGCGGGTCCAAGGTTCGAGTCCTTGTGCGCCCACCACATAAACCATTAAAATAACACGATAAAATACATCTTTCGACAATAATACCCATAACCATTCAACCGTCTGACAGGACATTGACAGGACAATTGGGTGGAACCCTTCGTTCAGTCATCACTGTTTTTCAAAAATAGCGCACGCCCACCCCGGCCAATGCCCCCCGCATCCAGCACGCGTCGGGCGGCCACCGCCAAGGTATCGCAGTCGGTTTTCGCCAGGTGCCACCAGGCCCAGCTTCGCCAGTCCCGCGCGCTAATTCGATGTGACGCCCAAGGGAA
>CAMBMS010000047.1 GCA_945868845.1 Asaia bogorensis
GAGGGCCAGGGCGATGCTTCCCTACCGCCTTGGCAATGAGCGTAACTAAAGCCATCCCCCGACCGCAGCCGCGCCGGCGAGTGCGGCTGTCCTGGTCCGATCCGGTGCTGCGCGGCATCGTCTGGCAGGCGCTGGTCCTCGGCTTGATCATCGGTACCATCTGGTACCTGGTGGACAATACCAACCGTAACCTTGCGACCCGGCGCATTGCCACCGGTTTCGATTTCCTGGGCCGGGTGGCCGGTATTCCAATCGGCGAAAGCCTGATCCCCTACGACCCGGCGATCCATACCTATGGCCGGGCTTTGTTCATCGGCATCCTGAACACGCTGCGGATCTCCGTCGTCGGCATCCTCCTGGCGACTGTGATCGGCACCCTGATCGGCATCGGCCGGTTGTCGCGCAACTGGCTGCTCGCACGCCTCTGCGCCGCCTATGTCGAGGTGATGCGCGACATCCCGCTCCTGCTGCATCTGCTGTTCTGGTACACGCTATTGCAGAAGCTGCCCGGCCCGCGTCAGGCGCTGCGCATCGGTGACTTGGTGGTACTTTCCAATCGTGGCATCGGCATCCCGGTGCTGCATTGGGATGCCGCCTTTGGCTGGTCCTTGCTGGCCCTGCTGGCTGGGGCAATAGCGATGGCCGTACTGAACCGCATGGCGCGCCGCCGCCAGGAAGTTACCGGCATCCGCACGCGCCTGTGGCCGGCCGCGCTCGGCTTGCTGGTGCTCTTGCCGTTGGCGGTTTGGTTGTGGTTCGGCGCACCCCACGCGGTGGAACGCCCTGTGCTGCGCGGCTTCAACTTCGAGGGCGGCGCCACGCTTACCCCGGAATACGCCGCGCTGCTCCTGGGCCTAGTGATCTACACCGCTGGCTTTATCGCCGAGATCGTGCGCTCCGGCATTCTCGCCGTGCCACACGGGCAATGGGAGGCAGCGGCCGCGCAGGGCCTGCGCCGGGGCCTGATCCTGCGCAAGATCGTGCTGCCGCAGGCACTACGCGTGATCATCCCACCGATGACCAGCCAGTACCTGAACATCACCAAGAATTCGTCGCTTGCGGTGGCGATTGGCTACCAGGACCTGGTCTCCATCGCCAACACCACGCTCAACCAGACCGGGCAGGCGATCGAGGGCATCGCCTATATTATGGCGGTCTACCTGACGATCAGCCTGTCCATCAGCCTGTTCATGAATTTCTATAATGCGCGCATCGCGCTGACTGAACGTTAAGGCGATGAGGACAACCCAACCTGTTTCTAGCGCCGCGCGGATGCAGCCGCCGGCCAGCGTGCGTGGCCCCGTGGGGTGGGCGCGGGCGAATCTGTTCAGTTCCTGGTGGTCCACTGCCGTCACCCTGGCGCTGGGCTATCTGATTCTGAAGGCCGGGCTGGAGCTGGCGCATTGGGGGGTGCTGAACGCCGTCTGGTCGGTGCCGACCAAGGCCGACATGACACCCGACCCCACCCTTTGCCTCACCGCGCATGGTGAGGGCGCCTGCTGGGCGGTGATCGCGGAGAAATACCGCTTCATCCTGTTCGGCCGCTATCCCTATGTTGAGCAATGGCGTCCCGCGATCTGCATCGCTCTGTTCATCGCCCTGTTCGTGATTTCCTCACGCCGCTGGGCCTGGCGTCAGGAGCTGGCGCTGCTCTGGATCGCCATCCTGACCGCGATCGGCATCCTGATGTGGGGCGGCGTGTTCGGCTTGGTCTTCGTCGAGCAGGATATCTGGGGCGGGCTGCCAATCACCCTGATCCTGGCCACGTTCGGCCTCGCCTTTGCCTTTCCGCTTTCCATCTTGGTGGCGCTAGGGCGGCGTTCTACCGGCCTGCCGGCGGTGCGCGTGCTCTGCGTGCTGTATGTGGAGCTGATCCGCGGCGTGCCGCTGATCTCGCTGCTGTTCATGGCCAGCGTGATGTTCCCGCTGTTCCTGCCGGAAGGGATCAATATCGACAAATTGCTGCGCGCGCAGATCGCCATCATCCTGTTTGCCGCCGCCTATCTGGCGGAGGTGGTTCGTGGCGGCTTGCAGGCGCTGCCGCGCGGCCAGTACGAGGCTGCCGACGCGCTGGGGCTGAGCTACTGGCGTAAGACTAGTCTGGTGATCCTGCCGCAGGCGCTGCGCCTGGTGATCCCGCCTTTGGTGAACACCTTCATCGGCTTCTTCAAGGATACCTCTCTGGTGCTGATCATCGGCATCTTCGACCTGTTGACAGCGGGCAAGATCGCGCTCAGCGAGCCGGCCTGGCAGGCCTATGGCACTGAGGTCTATCTAGCCCTGGCCGTGGTGTATTTCCTGTTCTGCTTCGCAATGTCGCGCTATTCGCGCGGCCTGGAGGCGGAATTCAACCGCGACCGTAAGAGATGAGCAGCGACATGACAAAAGGCGCGCCACCCGCCATCGTGCCCGCCATTGTTATGGAAGGCGTCAACAAATGGTTCGGCAGCTTGCATGTGCTGCGCGACGTGGACCTGACCGTGCAGGCCGGGGAAAAGTTGGTGATCTGCGGTCCGTCGGGCTCCGGCAAGTCTACCTTGATCCGCTGCATCAACCGACTGGAGCCGTATGACGCGGGCCGCATCCTGGTGGGTGGGACCGAGCTGACCGACGATCTACGCGCTCTCGATGCGATCCGCAGCGAGGTTGGCATGGTGTTCCAGTCTTTCAATCTGTTCCCGCATCTGACGGCGCTGGAAAATTGCACCCTGGCGCCGATCTGGGTGCGCCGGATGCCAAAGCAGGCGGCCGAGGAGCTGGCGATGAGCTTGCTTGTCAGGGTAAAGATTCCGGAACAGGCGCTGAAATATCCCGGTCAGCTTTCCGGCGGCCAGCAGCAGCGCGTGGCGATCGCGCGCGCGCTCAGCATGCGTCCGAAAATCATGTTGTTCGACGAACCGACATCGGCGCTCGATCCCGAGATGATCAAGGAAGTGCTGGACGTGATGATCGAGTTGGCGGAGTCTGGCATGACTATGCTGGTGGTGACGCATGAGATGGGCTTCGCGCGGCAGGTGGCGGATCGCGTGGTGTTCATGGACGAGGGGGAGATCGTCGAATCCGGCTCGCCCAGCGCCATGTTTGAAAACCCGCGCACCGACCGGCTGAAGCTGTTTCTCAGCCAGATATTGCGGGGGCATTAGTTGGTAGTGGGGGGGGGGAGTTGCTGGTATGACTGACCCCTTACCCATTAGTTTCCTCCACCGCCTCCCGGTGCTAAGAATCCGGAGAGGCACCTGCGCCGGACAAAGATGACCAACGACATTCCCAACAACAAGGCGCTGTTGCCCGCTGGCCTACGCGACCTGCTGCCGCCCGACGCCGAGACGGAAGCCTCGGCGGTGGAGGCGTTGATGGATGTCTTTGCCGCGCATGGCTATCAGCGGGTGAAGCCGCCCTTGCTGGAATTCGAGGACTCCCTCCTGGCCGGCTCCGGTGCGGCGGTGGCGGAGCAGACATTTCGGCTGATGGATCCTGATAGCCAGCGCATGATGGGGTTGCGTGCGGATACCACGCCGCAGGTCGCGCGCATCGCGGCGACGCGGCTGGCCAATGCGCCGCGCCCGCTGCGCTTGTCCTATGCCGGGCAATGTCTGCGCGTGCGCGGCAGCCAGCTAGCGCCGGACCGCCAGGTGGCGCAGGCCGGGATCGAGCTAATCGGCCGCGACAGCCCGGAGGCGGACGCCGAAATCGTGCTGGTAGGCGCCGAGGCGCTTGCCGCGGTGGGGCTGAACCGTCTGAGCTTCGATCTTACGTTGCCCAACCTGGTGCCGGCCCTGCTGGATACGGTGGGTATCGCCGGTGAGCAACGGGCCGCGCTGGCGCGCGGGCTGGATCGCAAGGACGCCGCCGCCGTAGCCCGCCATGGCGGGGCGCTGGCCGAGACGCTCACCGATCTGCTCCTCGCCGCCGGGCCGGCGGCGCGCGCCCTGGCCGCGCTGGATGGCGCGCATCTGCCGGGCAGCATCGCTGACATGGCGCGGCGGCTGGCCGCTGTCGCTAAGGTTTTGCAGGCGCGGGCGCCGGCATTGCGCCTGACGATCGATCCGGTGGAGTTTCGCGGCTTTCGCTATCATACCGGGGTCTCGCTCACCATCTATGCTCCAGGGCGTCATGAGGAGCTGGGCCGTGGTGGGCGCTATCTGTGCGGAGAGGGCGAGCCGGCAACGGGCCTGACCCTGTTCCCCGATGCGGTGCTGCGCGCTGCGCCGGCACGGGTGGCTCGACCGCGCGTGTTCGTCGCCCGCGATGCAGACCCCGCCGTCGCCGCCGATCTGCGCGCGCGCGGCCATGCCACCGTCGCCGCCCTGGAAGACGCCGCCGACCCGCTGGCGGAAGCCCGCCGCCTGGGCTGCGAGCATATGTTGCGTGGTAGCGTCCTCGTCGCCCTCGACTGACCCGATCTGGAGCTGGAGAAAGTGAATGACTAATGTCGCCGTGATCGGCGCCCAATGGGGTGACGAGGGCAAGGGTAAGGTGGTGGACTGGCTCGCCAGCCGCGCCGATATCGTGGTGCGCTTCCAGGGCGGCCATAATGCCGGCCACACCCTGGTTGTGGAGGGCGAGACCTACAAGCTTTCCCTGCTGCCGTCCGGGCTGGTGCGCGGCAAGCTGGGCATTATCGGCAATGGCGTGGTGGTGGACCCGGAGGCGCTGTTGAGCGAAATCGCGAAAGTGCTTGCGCAGGGGCTGAAGGTGACGCCGGAAACGCTGCGCATCGCGGAAAACGCCATTCTCATCCTTCCCCTGCACGCCGCCATCGACCGGGCGCGCGAGGTGGCGCGGGGAGATAGAAAGATTGGTACCACCGGGCGCGGCATCGGTCCGGCCTACGAGGACAAGGTGGCGCGCCGAGCGATCAGGGTGTGCGACCTGGCGGAGCCTGACACGCTTTCCAACAAGCTCGACGAGTTGCTGCTGCACCACAACACCTTGCTGAAGGGGCTGGGCGCCGAGACGTTTGAGAAGCAGGCGTTGCTGGCGCGGCTTCTGGAGCTGGCGCCGCAAATCCTGCCCTACGCCGAGCCCGTCTGGCAGCGGCTGGACGAGGCGCGCCGGGCCGGCAAGCGCATTTTGTTCGAGGGGGCGCAGGCGGTAATGCTGGATGTCGATCACGGCACCTATCCGTTCGTCACCTCGTCCAACACTGTCGCCGCTACCGCGGCCTCCGGCTCCGGCATGGGGGTATCCTCGGTCGGGCACGTACTGGGTATTGCCAAGGCCTATTCCACCCGCGTTGGTTCCGGGCCGTTTCCCACTGAACTGCATGACGAAATCGGCGAGGGCCTGGGTGATCGAGGTCACGAATACGGCACCGTCACCGGAAGGCGGCGGCGCTGCGGTTGGTTCGATGCGGTGATGGTACGCCAGGCCGTGAAGCTAGGCGGCATCCATGGCCTAGCGCTGACCAAGCTCGATGTGCTGGACGGACTTGCGGAATTAAAAATCTGTACCGGCTATCGCATCGACGGCGTGCTGTTCGGCCATCTACCAGCGGCGCAGGGCGCGCAGGCCCGGGCGGTGGCAGAGTATGAAACGATGGATGGCTGGCCCGGCTCCACCGCCGGTGCCCGATCATGGGCCGAGCTGCCGGCGCAGGCGATCAAGTATGTGCGCCGGATCGAGGAATTGGTGGAGGCGCCCGTGACCCTCGTCTCCACCAGCCCGGAACGCGATGATACTATCCTGGTGAAGGATCCATTCGAGGATTAAGAGTAGGTTTTGGTTAGCGTGACCTATCGGAAGGAAGATCGAGGCTCTGCCCCGAACCCAGCTAAGGGCCTGCGCTCCTAGAACCCTTTCATTTGGTGATGATGACGAAGGGGGGCAGAGCCGGTAATCCCTCCCTCCGAATCTAAGGGGCTGCATAAGTAGCATTTTCTCGGCACGATGCATGAGGAGATTCCCCATTAAGACCTGCAGATACAGCGACCGGAAGATTCTTTTGATCCTTCGCCAGTCAGCTGGACGGCGGTGTGTCGGTGGCCGATCTGTGTCATGAACACGGCATGGGCACAGCGTTATTTTACAAGTCGCGGGCGAAATTTAGCGGGATGGGCGCGTCGATGATCAGCCGAATGAAGGTGATTGAAATGTCTAGACCGACACATCATTGGAACCATCGAGGAGGCACAGGACTGGTCCACACAATGGCTCTGGCCTTACAACAATGATCGCCCGAACATGGGCTTGGGCGGCATCACGCCTGCCCGGACACTAAAAATGGCTGCGTGAATCCTACGATCGCACCGCGCTAGAAATGGGGCAATTACCATTCCCCTGTTGCAGTGAAGTGTCTGGGCTAGATCAGGACCGACGAAAGAAGACTGGTGTCGATACCTGTAAGGCCTACCATCATAGCGGATGAGGACGCGCCTGCGGAAATCACGTCTGAGTAGCTATCGGTTAGCGCATTAGCAACAGTGACAGTGCTGGAAAAAGACGTGACCGATTCCATGACATCGATACCCCAGGTAGTGTTGTTCAGGCCTTCATCAAAAGCGAAGTAATTTCCGACGGCCACCTTGTTGGCGAGAGTTTGGCGGTCTGTTGCACTGCCGGTTGATGCCTTGGCGCCGTTGACGATGGCAAGCAGGAAGACATCCTTGCTGACGCTACCGGTATCGATTTCACGGGCCCAGTAGTTCAGGCCTTCGGTATCAGGCGCGC
>CAMBMS010000048.1 GCA_945868845.1 Asaia bogorensis
CCCGTCGTTCCGCCCTGCGCCAGCACGATCTCTGCCTCACGCAGCTTGCCGATAATCTCCTCAGGCCCGTGTCTCTTGCCCATTTGTCTTCTCCTTCAGGGTCCACACTAAAATAGTCGATGGACCACTCTGAAGGGGGCAGATCAGTGGAGGCCCGGCGTTTGCGAGCGCGATTTTTATTTTCGCTACCACCTCGCCACCTCGCGCGGCGTCTCCGGCCCACCCTACCAGTCGGTGCCATATTTCGCCGTGCGCCGGATCGCGGTATCTGACACTACAACAATATGATCGTAACTCTAATAGCTACTGTCAAAGAGACCATTCGAAGCCTATTTAATTCATCGAAGAGTCCCTTGAGCGAATATTCATCTAGTAAGGAAGTTTCGGTCTTAGTGGCGATTCACCCGCAGGCATTTCATGCCGCGACACCTTCCACCACATCTCCCAACACCATCGCGGCGCATCTCTCGCCGATCATGATGGAGGCGGAAGATCGACGGTCGCCTAGTCTACCTGTGGCGCGCCGTCGACGCCGAAGGTGAGATCCTCGATGTGCTGGTGCAGACCAAACGCAACAAGCATGCCGCGCTAAAGCTCATGCGCAAGCTGTTGAAGAAATACCGCTTCGTTCCGGATCACATGACGTGGTTGCCAAGCGCGGCACTGTATGTATCTGGCAGCAGGGACTGGCACGCCGCGGTGTTTGCTGCCGCACCGTATCATGGCACACTCAGGCGGCGAATAACGAACCAGTCCGAGCGGAGGCGACCATGCGACTAGCGGGCAAGATCGCGATCATCACCGGCGCGGCATCCGGGATCGGGCGAGCAACCACCGTGCTGTTTCTGGCCGAGGGTGCACGGGTTCTAGGGGCCGATATCCAAGCGTTTCCAGCAGAGTTGACCCCCCAGGCCGGTTTCCGTGGGATCCAAATCGACCTGACCGAGCAAGGCGCCGGCGGCGCCGTGTTCGAGGCCTGCGACAAGGCTTTCGGCACGCCCGATATCCTGTTCAACAATGCTGGGATCGGCAACGCGCGCCCCATCCTGGAGACCGACGACGCGATGTTGGCGCGTTTCCTGGCGGTGAACCTGGCCGCACCGTTCCGCTTGGCGCGAGAGGCCGTGCGGGTCATGCGCGGACGTGGTGGCGTGATAATCAACACCTCTTCGATCTATGGGATACGGGGCGCGGCATCATCTTCGGCCTATGGTCCGACCAAGGCGGCGATGATTGGAATGACACAGCAATTGGCGACCGAGTATGGCCGCGACAGCATCCGCGTTAACGCTATCGCTCCGGGCCTGATCGTCACGCCAATAAACGCAGATCGCATGGCAAACAACGCGGCGTTCCGAAACCAGATGGTGGCACAAACTCCGTTGGGGCATCCCGGCACGCCCGAGGATATCGCCGAGGCATGCCTGTTCCTGGCTTCGGACGCGGCGCGCTTCATCACCGGGGTCACGTTACCGGTGGATGGGGGATGGTCGGCGGCAGGCTACATGCCGCCGCCGGTCTGATCGGGTGGTTCGGACGGGCGACGGGATCAGAAACCCGCGCCCGGTTCTGCGAGATAGGCGTCTTCGTCGGCCGTGTTGGTCCTCCCCAGCACAGCGTTGCGATTGGGGAAACGCCCGAAGCGGCGGGTCACGTCCCGCCGGCGAGACGGCCGAACACCGACTGGCGCAACAGCCCGCTCAGCAGATTCCGGGTGTTCTTGCCGCGACGGCATTTCGATAGCGCCGCGCCCGCCAGATCGGTCAGCCCGAGAGCGTCGTCCAATTCGCGATAGGCCGCACATACGGCGATCCGGAGCGCGCCTTGGGCCCGCGGCACCACCCGCCGGAGTTTCGATGCTAATGCGCGACACAGTGAACACTTGCGATGAAACGTATTCGGAACCCAAATATCCCAGGCTCGGGCATACATCGCTGCTTGAGACTGCCCCGATCAACTCAAGCCGCGATACGTCCGAGCGCCAGATAACCCATCAGGTCTTGTCGGCCCCCCAGAACACGGGCGCCGATCCGCGCACCAGTCCGGTCACGTTCTTTCGCCACGCCGCGAGCGGCAAGTATTGCCCACACGGGATATAGGGAACGGTCTCGAACGCCGAGCGTTGGAGGTCGGCCTCGAGGGTACGTCGCTGGGTGTCTGACGTGGCGTCGATCCATGTGGCGTATGCCGTCTCAATGCGTGGATCATCCGGCCAGCCGATCCATGCCTTTGGACCATTCGCGCGTAGCAGGGTGGCCAGCAACGGGTCCGAGTATTCCGGTGCCGGCGCCCCCGCCGGGAACAGCGACCACCCACCTTTGTCCAGCTCGGCCTTCGAATTTCGCCGCTGCACGATGGTGCCCCAATCCACCGCCTGCACGTCTAGGTTCAGCCCAATCTTCCTTAGCGCGTCAACGGCCACCGTGATGAATGCGTTGTAGACTACCTGGTCGGTCGGGTGCATTACCACGATGCGCTCCCCCTTGTAGCCGGACGCGTCGACCATCCGGCGCAGCGCGGCGTTGGACTGGCGTACCCGCACCGCCTCCATCCCGGCGTCGGAGGCGGACGGTGATCCCGGCACGCAGAACCCGACTGGGGCGCGCCAGGTCGACGGGTCCTCGCCCATAGCGGCGATCATGCACTCCTTCTGGTCGATCGCGGCTAGCATGGCGCGTCGGAGGGCGGGGTTGGCGGTGGGCCCGACGATGTGGTTGGGGCGCAGGACCGCCATGACGCCGAACAGGTCGAGCAGCCCCGTCATGACGCCGGCGTTTCGCTTTAGCATCGGGATCAGGTCGGGCTGGGGCAGCTCCACCCAGTCTACTTCCCCCGAGGACAGCGCGTTGGCGGCGGTGGCCGGGTCGGGGATAATCTTCCACTCGACGCGGTCCAGGTGGACCTTGCGCCCGCCGGCCAGATAGTTGGCCGGCTCCTGCCGCGGCACATAGCGGTCATTGCGGGCGTAAGCCGCGAAGCTGCCGGAGACATATTCATCCTTCAGGAATCGGAACGGGCCTGAGCCGACAATGTCGGTGATCTGCTTGAATGGATCGGCCGTGGTGACGATCCGCTCGGGCATCATGATCGGGGTCGGTTGCACCTTCGACAGGAAATGCGCCAGTAGCGGGAATGGCTTCTTGAGGCGCCAGACCAGGGTCTTGTCGTCTGGGGTCTCAATGGCGTCGACGCGGGCCTCGATGACAGCTGCCATCGGGTCGCGCTTCATCCATCGAGCGAGGGAGGCCGTGCAGTCCCTCGCCAGGACCGGCGTGCCGTCATGCCACATTAGGCCGTCGCGCAGCTTCATGGTCCAGCGCAGCCCGTCGGCGTCGATGACGTGGCCCTGGACCATCTGCGGCCTGGGGGAGAAGGTCTCGTCCCGGCCGTAAAGCGTCTCGTAGACCATCAGGGCAAAGTTTCGCGTCACGGTGGCCGTGGTCCAAACCGGGTCCAGGCTGGTTAGGTTGGCCTGCGGCACGAAGACTAGGGTCTTGGCCCTCTGCGCCACGGCCGGCGCGGCGAGCGACGCACCCAAGGTCGTGCTCAAGGTAGCGCCGATGAAATTGCGTCGTTTCATGCCCTGGTTCCCCGGCCCGCGTAAGTCGGGCGTTTATTGAGACGACCGTATGCAACCAGGCGCGGGATGGCAATCTGAACGGGTTGGCCAGCGTGCACATTTATCCCAGCATGGGCGCGACCTATGAGGCCGCATGACTTCGAATAGCGTTGGGCGCAGGATCGAGTGGCTTCTTTATCAAAAACTGTCTGATAGGTTACATTTTACCCCAAGCCAGATCGTGCTCGATTTGGGGACGGATTTTGGGTTCCGAGAACCGCAGGCGATAATTAATACATTAAAATCAGTTATTTAAATGAAGTTGTGGCGGAGAGGGAGTCCGCTTCGATACCAATTATATCAATGGTTTAATTAGAAGTTCTAAAATTGTCCCCTACTACGTCCCCTCTGAACGTGGCGGCATGTATCGAACAATCACGAACAAGAGGCGCATGAGTGATGATCCTACCCACTGGGCGACCGCCCGATTTAAAGCCTACAAAATCCGATTTACCTATAGCCGTCTCTTCGTCGGAAACCAGTCGCGCGCGCGGTTGCGGTGCCCGGAAACATCCGCTTTTCTGCACACCCCCCCCGTCCAGCAGGGCCTCGATGGCTACCGTGGCCCGATGGCGCGCTCCTTTGGGTCGCCCAGCGGGGTTTCCGGACTGGCTGGGCCTGTAGCCACCCTGTTTGGGGGTTTAGTTTCAATCCCCGCCAGGGGGGGGCCTCAAGCAATTCGCAGCGGGTTGGAGGAAATATCCGAGACACAGGCGGCGTCTATGTCGCCCTTCAACGTCGTCACCCCTCGCTCATCTGCGACGCGCAGCAACTGGCTGAGAAGCTCCAGCTCATTATCAGTGAGAGAGCGGAGATCCAGGGCATCCAGGATTTGCTGCTGCACCGGCCCACCATTAGGCCCAGACAACTCGACCTTGTTGGTATCTACCCAGCCAGACGCTGCCCTAGATCGATTACGAAGGCCGAGGGACACGATTTGCGCGCTGCCGGGCTTACCCTGGGCCATGGCTAGGGCGCGTTCCTCCCACCACAGCAACGCTCGTGTACGGCCTTCCTGAATGGCCTGCATAAAGGCAGGATGTTCCTGCTGCCAGATATAGAGGGAACGGACTGAGATGCCGATCTTGGCGGCTGCCGCATCAGCAGACAGGCCCCCACCCATAGCCGCAATTATCTGGCCGCACAGCTCAGGGCGATAGAGCGTCGGCCGCCCAACAGTCCGCTCGGGACTGGCTAAATCAGGGGGGGATTGTCGTGCGAGGCTGTGCTTTGACATGGGCCTAACTCAGTATGTTTTATTAACAGAACAATAGCATAATCTAGGCTAATTTTTAATGCCCATAAACCCATGGGACCGACATGCCCGGGGATGTCCCGCCCGATGTTGAAATAGGTTGGTCGGCGTTGCCCGCCTTGAGCCGTTAGGCTCGGGGTGTCGAATCCTCAAAGGAGAGCAACGCCATGAAGAGAATTACCACATCCGCGCCGCAGGCCGCCAAAGGCTTTCGTCGTCTCAAGGCCCATCGCCAACTGCCGATCCTCAAGGCCGCACTGGCCGCTCATGGTGCCAGACGCACCATCAAGCCAGTGCTTGAGCGGCAGAGCGACGCAGCCTAACGTCCGCAACCAGCGACGCTCGATCGGCCAATTTCAACAGAGATCAGGACATTCCCAAGGTGAGCAATTATAATCCCGATCGATTTGGCGAAACGATCATGTTAAATCTGGC
>CAMBMS010000049.1 GCA_945868845.1 Asaia bogorensis
ACCCCCGCCATGCGGAAGGCGATTCTCTCAGGGCTTGCGGATACAGTGAACGCGGACGACCTTCTTCCGAAATCATCTCCCTCACGTCCCTCTGCCCCACGACACGTGGCGGCTGCACGCCCTCCTCGCCCCCGACGTAAAAATCCGAAGTAACTCCTCTCCAGTCAGCCCAACCTCTCCCTGAACAACGCATAGGGTTTATGCGTCGGGTTGCGTCGGGTTTATTCGTATTTTCTCTCGTCAATTTACCCGATGCCATCGATGGCCGCGTACCGCTTCATATAGAATTCGAAATACAAGATTGATCGTGCATGAAGCGCTACAAATACGAGGAGAAGACATGGACACTCAAGGGAAAATATCAGTGCTATTCAGTCAAGCCCACGCGCCGACAGTTTTGCCCACTGACCCGAGGAAAGGCTGTAAAGGCGGTGAAGGCGGTGTTGTTTCGTGCACAAATGCCGAATTCCTCGCGGCGGTGTTTCCGAATCTGCCCGAAGGCGCATTTGCGGGGGTCTGTTCGAAGCATGGCGACCCTGTTCGGGGAGGATGGGTCGCCACTCGCGTCGATCACGTGGCCGTCACTCTTTCTGCCACGAAGAATAACTACGTCGGCTGTTCGAGCTTCTACCCCGGCGATGACGGTTCATTCAAGGCGCGAAAGGCCCAATTTGCCGCGTGCCATTTCCTAATGCTCGATGATCTGGGCACCAAGGTGTCACTGGAACGGCTGGCCGGGTTTGAATTGTCCTGGCTGATTGAGACCAGCCCCGGCAATCATCAGGGCGGGATCATCCTTGCTGAACCGCTCACCGACGGGGCGGTGGCCGTGCGATTGCTGAACGCGGTGATCGACTCGGGGCTGTGCGATGCGGGGGCGACCGGGCCATTGAGCCGCTGGGCACGACTCCCGGTGGCGATCAACGGCAAGCCCAAATATGCCGACGAAGACGGAGCGCCGTTTCAGTGCCGTCTGATCGTATGGCGGCCCGATAGCCGCTACACGTCGCAGGAAATCGTGGATCGGTTGCAATTGGAACTCACCCCGGCCGGGCGACCCAAGAAAACTGCCAAGCCCTCTGCACGCTCTGCTGAAGACTCGTGCAGCATTGGCAATGACGTCGACGATGTGTTGACGCCCAAGGCGACCGAGAATCCAGTGGTCACGGCGCTCACGGCGCGTGGGCTCTACAAGACGCCGTTGGGTTCTGGTAAGCACGACATGACCTGCCCGTGGGTACAGGAACACACAGACCAACTGGACACCGGCGCGGCCTATTTTGAGCCCGACGAACTGTATCCGGTGGGTGGCTTTTGTTGCCACCATTCCCATCGCAATAAGTATCGCATTCGGGCGATGCTGGAATTCCTTGGCGTGCGCAACGCAGAGGCCCGGCACAAGCCGCTCATCCGAGTGGTGGCCGGAGATTTGCATCGCGTTGTTGATGCGGCGGAAAAGGAGTTAGCCAACCGTGGGCGGCATTATCAGGCTGGTGGCTTGATTGTTTCCATTTCAACCGACCCCACCAGCGGCGATCCGTCGATTGTGCCAACCAGCGCACCGGCGCTGACGCGGGAGCTGTCGGTTGCAGCGACCTGGGAGAGGTACGATGGACGGGCCGAAGACTGGGTGCGCTGCGATCCGCCGACGCGCCACGCGACGATTCTCTACGATGCGCAGAGCTTTCGCTATCTGCCACCGTTGGCGGGCGTGGTACGGCAACCCTATTTTCGCGAGTCGGACGGCAACCTCATCACGCAGGCCGGTTACGACAAGACGGCGCAGCGTTTCGGCGTGTTCGACGCGCGACAGTTTGTCATTCCCAACCCGACACCCGGTGCAGCACGGGCGGCACTAGCTCTGCTGGAAAACTTGCTCACTGAGTTCCATTTCGTCGCAGCCACCGATAAGGCCGCTGCGCTGTCGGCGATCTTCACCGCCGTGGTGCGCCCATCACTGCCCCATGCACCGGGGTTTCATGTCCGCGCGCCGGTGTTCGGCAGCGGCAAGACCTATCTGTGCGAACTGATTGGTGCCTTCGCCGGGCCAGCTGGCAATGCCAAGGTGAGCTATCCGACGACTTCGGAGGAAGCCACCAAGGTGATTCTATCTTTGCTGCTGACCAGCCCCGCAGTCATTGAGTTCGACGATATGGATACCGACTGGATACCGCACGGCACCATCAAGCGCATGCTGACGGCGGAGCATATTACAGACCGGATTTTGGGGGTGAGCAAGACCGCGACAGTCAGTACCCGCACCTTGTTTCTGGGGTCAGGAAACAACGTCGGCCCGATACGCGATCTGCTGCGACGCGTGCTGACAATCTATATCGACCCGCGCTGTGCGACGCCGGCAACAATGACCTACAAAGGCTTTCCAGTCGATAAGGTGCGCCAGCACCGCGGTGTTTATGTGGCGGCGGTACTGACGATCATTCAAGCATGGCGCGCGGCTGGTTCGCCTCGTGCGGCGGCGGACAGCATTGTCACGTTCGGTGGGGCGTGGTCGGACTATTGCCGGTATCCGCTGATGTGGCTCGGGCACCCGGACCCGGCGACTGCACTGCTGGAACAGGTCCGCCATGATCCCGATGGGGATGCGCTTAGCGGGTTGATGGCCGAGTGGCATGCCGTATTTGGCTCGACCCCGACCACGGTGCGCAAAGCGGTTGAGGCGGCACTTTATGACCAATCCAATCTGCTCGATGCGATGCGCGAGTTCCCGGTTGAGGAGCGTGGCGAAATCAATCGCTCAAAATTTGGCTGGCTACTGAAGAAGAATGCTAATCGGATCGTCGGCGGCTTTGAGTTTCAGCAGGCTGAAGCCGACGGGCGCACGGCTTGGCGTGTGGGAGTGGTTACCTCACCGCCTTTACCGCCTTCCAACCCCTCGGGTAGAGAAACTGGCATGGGCTGGGGAGGGCGGATATGAGTGCCGCCCTGGCCATCATAGACGCGCAGGCCGCGGGGATCCACATCCTCCTTGACGGCGACGATCTGGCACTCGACGCCGCCGCCCCTCCGTCGGCATTCGTACTCGAGGGTCTATCCCGCCACAAGGCCGAAATTGTCGCCCTGCTCCGACTCGGGCCCGACGGATGGTCGTCCAGCGACTGGCACATCGCTGTCGACACATATGCTGGTCTCACCATGTTCGAGGAGGGACCCCCTCGAGAACAGGCCGCAGCCGTAGCCCTTGGCGTAGGGGAACACCACGAGAGGGGCACCCTTGACCACGCCCACGGGGAATCCTGTTGGGCGTGTCAGGGAACCAAGTTCTGGAAAAGCCTATACGGGGTGATCGTTTGTGTGACGTGTCACCCTCCAAGCACGGCGGACGTGGTCGAGTCATGGCTCGACTGTCGCACCGAGGCATCCTAAGAGAAGGGACAACGCACTATGGCACCGTCTGAAAAAGAATCACGCACGATCGGCCAGGTGGGAGGACGGCGCCCAGGGGCCGG